>JAVBMA010000066.1:0-127600 GCA_031553005.1 Paludibacteraceae bacterium
ATATAACACAAAGTAAACAAAAAACAAGGAGGAGCACGGAATACTGGATTGAACGCAGCAAAAGGAGAATATATTTGGTTTATTGACCCTGATGATTATATAAAGAAAAATTGCTTAAAAGAATTATTGATACAAATTGAAAGAAATGAATTGGATATTTTGTTTTTTGATTTTGAAAAAGTAGATGAAAAAGGCTTTTTTTTAGAAAAAAATGATTTGAAATTTACCAATCAAATTTGTAAAAGTAAAGATATATTTAGCAATGAAATCGAATGGTGGAAAAATCTCAACTATTGTTGGGCAAGAATTGTACGTAGGAATCTGTTTATAGAAAATAATCTATTCTTTTATGAAAACTTTTTTCATGAAGATGAATCTTTCGGAGTACAATGTTTTTTATATGCAGATAAAATACAATTTAAGCCTGAAGTGTTCTATTTTTATCGCCAACATTCGGCATCAAGCCTTGCTATTGAAAAAAAATGGGACTCTCTTGCCGGACGAACCAAATGTACTGTTGAGTTTTACAAAATAGCATTAAAGGTTGATGATGAAAATTTGAAGAACGGAGTGTTTTTATCAATTGTCCAGTTTTATACTAATTCACTATTTAAGCCCATCTTATATTTGCCCACAAAGGACAGAAACCAATTTTACCAAAAACTAAAATTGATTGACGATTTACCTGTTTTATTTTCCTTATGTGACAAGAAAACGAAAATGGCTTTGACAAATAGATTTTTGATGGATATTTTACATTTTTTTTTAATGCCAATAAAAAAAATAAAAAGTAAGATTTTATGATACCTAAAATTATCCATTATTGCTGGTATGGCAAGGGAGAATATTCCTCCGAAATACAATTATGCCTCGCTTCTTGGAAAAAGTATTGTCCCGGTTTTGAAATAAAATGTTGGAACGAAGATAATACCCCAATGGATATCCCTTGGATAAAGAATGCTTATAAACATCAAAAATATGCTTTCGTAGCAGACTATGTGCGGTTTTATGCTTTGTATAATGAAGGTGGCATATATATGGATACTGATATGTTGTTAATTAAACCCATAGATAAATTCCTGACTCATCCGTTTTTCACAGGTTTACAAGATAAATGGAGTATCGCATTAGGAATTATTGGTTGTGATAAAGGACACTCATTCAATAAAACTTGCCTTGATTACTACGATTCTATAAAATTCAACATGGTCAATCCCCCCATTATTACCCACATTGTTACTAAATTATTGGCTGAAAACGGATTTAAAGAAGAAGATATTTACCAAGAATTAACGAATGGCATAGTTTTGTATCCAACTGAATATTTTTATCCGATTCATTATACACAAGAATTTGAATTGCACGAAGTAGATAAATTTTGCACCAGAAATACAGTTGGTGTACATTTATGGAATAAATCCTGGACATCAGAACTAACATTGTTAGAGAAAAAAGAATATGAAAAAGGGTTTCATTTGGTTTTTGAGCGAATAAAAAAAACTCCTTTTTTGCCTTTCAAGTACTATCGGAAATTAGTAAAGTATACATTATTGTATCTAAAAGATAAAATATGCAGGTAAATTGCCCCCTGTTGATAGTCATGACTCCCGTCCGTAACGAAGCATGGATATTACATGCATTCCTGAAAGCAACCTCTTTATGGGCGGACTATATTATTATTGCCGACCAAATGTCGACCGACGGAAGCAGGGAAATTGCAATGCAATATCCCAAAGTGATACTTATTGACAACCAAAATCCGGACTTCAACGAAGCGGAACGGCAAAAATTACTCATCGATAAAGCGAGGGAAATAGAAGGGGACAAAATATTATTCGGTTTGGATGCCGACGAAATATTCTCTGCTAATTTCAAAGAAACAGAAGATTGGCAAAAAATAATAAACTCAAAACCGGGAGATGTTTTTTGGTTTAAATGGGCAGAGATATGCCCGAATCAAAAAGAGTATTGGGAGCAAGACCGCTATTATCCGTGGGCATTTCACGATGACGGAATAGAACCTCACGGCAATTATGTCCGTAACATGCACAGTATGCGCATTCCCTATCCGATAGAAGAAAAGCAGATGTACTACGTTAATGGTTTTAAAGTTCTGCATCTGGCTTATCTGAATAGATACCGTGTTAATGCCAAAAGGCGCTTTTATAAATTCATAGATTGGGAATTAAATAAACGTAACATTATTTTCCTGAGCAGAAATTACGCCCAAACCAAGAACGAATTCAGCATAAATACTCTTCCCGGTAATTTTATCTATAAAAAACCGGAATATCAGTTTAACCTATATGATGAAATAGATTTGACTTCTACAAAATTTTGGTTTGATGATTATGTGTCAAAACGGTTAGGGAACTATCCGAAAGCAAAATTGAAAAAAATTGATTTGTGGGATAAAGCTTTTATCAGGGAGTACGGACTAAAAGACCCTAGGAATATTATAGATAAATTTATTCACTTTTATCTGGATAAAACTCAAGCCCAAAAGACATTTTTTCTTGTAAAACTAATAGATAAGGCAATAAAAAAAGCAGGCTATTAACAGATGTTTTCAATTATAATCCCATTATACAATAAAGCCCTTTACATTGAGAAAGCGGTACAATCGGTATTAGCCCAAACATTCCGCGGGTTTGAACTAATTATCGTAAACGACGGATCGACGGATAATGGATTGGAAATAATAGAAAAAATAAAAGGAGAAACAGAAATTCCAATAACGATCATAAACCAGTCAAACCAAGGCGTTTCGGCAGCCCGCAATAACGGAGTCAAACTAGCGAAGCATGAATTTATCGCATTCTTGGATGCCGACGACTGGTGGGAACCTACATTTCTGGAAGAGATGAGAAAAATAATATTTGAATATCCCGATGCAGGCATTTATGGTTGCAGCTATTATTGGGTTAAAAACAAACGTAAAAACACTTTACAATTGGGATTTGAAGAATTCTTTGAAAAGGGATATATTGATTATTTTTCCGTCTACGTAAAAAAACTATACATGCCACTCTGGACAAGCGCCGTTATTGTCCGGAAAGAAATTTTCGATAAAGAGCAAGGCTTTAACCCTTTACTGAAACTGGGAGAAGACTTTGATTTATGGGCACGCATAGCTTTGAACCACAAGGTTGCTTTCTTAAATAAACCGTTAGCAAACTACAATCAGGATGTTGCATTAGTAAACCGCGCCATAGGCAAACTTCACAATCCGGATACGCACATGCTCTGGAATCTCGGTTATTTCGAAGAAAAAGCTAAATCGGAGCCCGTATTAAAACAACTATTGGATAACTTACGGGTATACAGCCTATATCCTTATTTTCTTAGTAATAAATACCGGGAATCAGCAAGAAAAGAGTTGGACAAAGTTGACTGGAGCAAGCAATCTTATTCCAAATATAAAAGATATTATATGATTCCAATTTCTTTTTTGAAAATCGAACGTTTTATAAAAATATGTGGCTCCAAAATAAAAAATCGAATTTTTAAAATATACGGTAATTAAATAATTCCAAGTAATTGATAAGATTTAATGGCATATTTAGAAAAGTAGAAAAGTAGACAAGTAAACGAGTTGACGAGTAAACAAGAATAAGAATAACTCGTCTACTAAAAATAAAAACATGACAATAAATTCTTTATAAAACGGAAATATATATATGAAAATAGTACAAATAGGAAGTTATCCGCTGAATTCCTCTCTGATTAAAGGAGGGGTTGAGGCTTCTGTATTTGGATTGGCACAAGAACAGGCTAAAAGCCATCAAATATATATTTTTGATATTCCCAGACAAGATATAGCAGAAGACAAAAAAGAAATAATAAATAACATTGAAATTTTCCGTTATGCTAATAATAAAGCCGCAAATAACGGGGCTTTATTACGAATTTTTTCAATTGTAAAAGAAATAAAGGAAATAAACCCGGAAATTTGCCATATACATGGGAGTAATCCTTTTTCTTTTGTTTTATTATTGGCATTAAGACATAATAAAATAAAATCTGTTATCACAATTCATGGATTATCTCACATTGAAAAAAAGAATCAATGGAAAAATAATCGTTCTATTCGTTTCTTTTTTAAATATTTATATTTTAGCATCTGCGAGTTTTTGTTGCTGAATTTTTCAAGCAAAATTATTGTTGATACAGAATATGTTAAGACAGAAATAGAGAAATATCGAAAGCAACGGAAAATCCGGAAAGTACCTGAATGCGTCATTATACCTCAAGGTATAAACGATAGCTATTTTCAAATAGGAAAAAATGAAACACCGGAAGTTTCTTTATTAAGTGTCGGCGCTATTAATGAAAGGAAAGGGCATTTATACTTGATTGAAGCAATGTCGATTATACACAAAAATAATCCTGAAATTAAATTATATATTGTAGGGGTAAAAAATGATGAAAAATACTATTATAAACTTTGCGAAAAAATAAAAGCAAAACAATTGGATAATGTGGTTTTCTTGAAACCGGATATTTCTTTTACTGAATTATTAACTTATTATTCCCAAACAACCATGTTTGTTCTTCATAGCCAGGAAGAATCACAAGGCATTGTTTTTTGTGAAGCAATGGCTGCCGGTAAAGCTGTTGTTGCAACAAATGTAGGAGGAGTACCTTGGGTTATCAAACACAAAAAAAATGGATTATTGTGCAATTTTGAAGATACAAGCGCATTTGCGGAAAATATAATGTATTTACTGGAAAATAAATTGGAACGAGGTAAAATTGAACATATAAATAATTTAGAATCAATAAAATATAATTGGAAAACGATTTCGGAAGAAATAATAAAAATATATATTTCAATCAAATAAACGTATGCTGAATTATTTCTCTTCTTTTTTCACAAATAAGGCTATCGCCTTATATTTTGTAGCATTAATTATTGTATTCTTTCTATTCTTTTCATCTCCTATGGAGTGGTACTTTTACTTGTTCGGAATAATAGAAGTATGCGGATTTTTTTACTTTTCAAGCCTATTAACAAAACAATGGGCATTCTTACCTGAAAAAACATATATCAGGCGGCTATTCACAATAGCTTTTCTTCTTCGTTTTATATGGATAATATTCAGCTATTTCTTCTTTCAATATATACTCGGTAACCCATTCGAGTTTCATTCGGCTGATGCCATTGGTTATCATGGGGAAGCCGTCTGGATACATCAAATGATTTCAGGAGAAGGATTGGAGCCATATTGGACATATATAGGAGGAAGATACTCTGATTTAGGATATCCATTTTACTTGGGGATTCAATATACAGTGACCAATAATTCTATTATCATTGCCCGTTTATTGAAAGTTCTTTACGGCGCTTTTACTTGTGTATTGGTATACAAACTGGCAAAACGCAATTTCGGGGAAGAAGCAGGACGGATAGCGGGTATTCTGGTTATGTTGTTTCCAAACCTGATTTTTTATTGCGGTCTGCACCTGAAAGAGACTGAAATGATTTTATTAACAGTTTGGTACATAGAGCGTGCCGACTATTTATTGCGCTCCAAACAGTATTCATTTTGGAATATTCTTTCTGTTCTGTTATTGGCAGGGGTACTCTTTTTCTTTCGGACGGTATTGGGAACTGCCGGATTGATTGCATTTATAACAGCCATCGTTTTTTCATCGAGCCACCTGCTAGGGTGGAAAAAAAAGCTCTTAATCGGAGTTTGGGTAATCGTAACTCTTTTCTTTCTTGTCGGAGGGAAAATAGCAAACGAAGTAGCAGCACATTGGCAAATGAGAAATGTAAACCAATCGACCAGTATGGAGTGGAGGGCTGAGCGGAAAGGAGGAAATAAATTTTCGAAGTATATGAACGGAGCTGTTTTTGCTCCAATGATTATTGCTATTCCATTTCCAACTACCGTAGATATAGGGAATCAAAAGAATCAGCAATTAATACATGGCGGAAATTTTGACAAAAATGTCATGGTCTTTTTTGTTTTGATTGCAGCATATTGGATTATCAAAAAGAAAAAATGGCGCGATTATACGTTGATAGAATCTTTTACCATAGGATATCTGATAATACTTGCATTCAGTGCATTTGCCCAGTCGGAACGCTTTCATTTACCGATTCTTCCGTTCTTGTTGATATTCGCAGCTTTTGGTATTACCAAAATGAATAATACAAATAAGCAATATTATATACCGTATTTGGTTTTTATCGGAATTGCCTTTATTGCCTGGAACTGGTTTAAACTGGCAGGAAGGGGATTGACTTAAGTAGGTGAAAGATGAAAGGTGAGAGTTGAAAGGTAAAAAGTAGGATAAGCACTTGCCGCTTATCGTTAAAACAAGTAGACAAGGAAAATCTCAATTCTTGGCTCTTGAATCGGTTGAACAAATTCGCGAACACCTGCCCTGAAAGGGCTGTATAAACCAGCGTGGGGCAACGCCCTACGAGAATGAAGAGTTAAAAATTAAAAGGTGAAAGGGTTAGTATTAGTATTCTACATTTATGAGGAATAATCCTTGAGGGGGGACGGAGATTCCTGCGGCGCAGCGGTCTTTTTTCTCAATAATTTCACGGAAATCATCAATAGATAAATTCTTTTTACCCACTTCAAGCAAGGTTCCTACGACAGCACGCACCATATTACGTAAAAAACGGTCGGCCTGAATGGTAAATATCCAAATGTTATCCTCTTTTTTCCAATAAGCCTGCATGATTTTACAATTGTTTGTTTTCGTATCCGTATGAAGTTTGCTAAAACTGGTAAAATCGGTATATTCGAACAAAACAGCAGCAGCGCGGTTCATTGCGTCAAAATCCAACGGACGAGTCATCCGCATGGCAAATTCCTTTAAAAAAGGGTCTTTTCTGGTAGTCAAATAATACTCATAAGTTCGCGATACTGCACTGAAACGGGCATGCATATCCGGCTCAACACTTTCCAAACCATACACGGCAATATCATGAGGAAGCAAACTGTTCAATCGCGCTATAAAATTTTCGGAGTCAACAATAGGATTTTCAATATCAAAATGAGCAGTCATACGTTTGGCATGAACCCCCGCATCCGTTCTGCCTGCTCCGGTCAGGTTAACCTTTTGACGTAGTATTACTTCCAGTGAATTTGTTAGTTCTGCTTGTATGGAATTACCATTGGGCTGAATTTGCCAACCATGATAATGAGTGCCTTTATAAGAAAAATGGATAAAATAACGATACGCCATAAATAAGTAGTTACAAGTTATTAGTTACAAGTTACCAGTCTATTGAGTTTTATAAAGAATTTATTGTCATGTTTTTAGTAAGCAAGTAAACCGGGAAACAACTTTTTCTTGTTCTTGCTTACTCTTCAACTCGTTTCCTTGTCTACTTTTTATAAAACGTCATTAGGTATTTACAATTACTTAAATGATAATTTTTGCAAAGATAAAAAGAATTGAAAGTTGAGCTATTAAAAAATATCTTTCAACTCTCACTTTTCACCTTCCAACTTATTAAAATGTTGATTTCGATTAAAAGCGTAAGCAAAAAACAATGGTCTGACTTTGTATACAATCATCCCGACGGAAATATATTTCATACACCCGAAATGTATCAGGTATATGAAGAAACACCTCTGTATACTCCCATTGTATTGTTTACTTCAGACAAAGCCTGTAACCTTACAGGCTGCCTATGTGCCGTAATTCACAGGCAATACAAAGATTTCTTAGGTAAACTAACAGCCCGCTCAATCGTAACAGGCGGCCCCATCGCATTAAATAACGATTGCGGAATAATAGAAGAATTATTGAAAGAGTATAACCGGTTGATTTCACCATTAGCTATCTATTCACAATTCCGGAATATTTCCGACATGTCATTTTGCCGTCCGGTCTTTACGAAGTGTGGTTATACATACGAGGAACATTTGAACATCCTGGTTGATTTGACTAAATCCGAAGAACAGTTATGGAAGGATATTCATACAAAACGCCGGAATGAGATAAGAAAAGCAGAAAAAGCAGGATTGGTGGTAAGGGAATTTTCAACTAAAGAAGATATAGAATCGGCCTATTCCATTCTGCAAGAAGTTTATTCACGGGCAAAACTCCCGTTAATGAACAAAAAGTTGCTCGAAAATGCCGTCAGAATACTCTCTCCGGGCTCCACAAATATGATAAGGTTGATGGGCGCTTATAAAGAAAATAAATTGATAGGAGTGATGATATTACTTGCATATAAGGGGATATTATATGATTGGTATGCAGGTAGTTTTGCCTCCTGTAATCATTTTTGCCCGAACGACATACTTCCTTGGAAAACTTTTCTGCAAATGAAAAAAGAGGGATATACGCTATTTGATTTCGGAGGAGCAGGAAACCCCGGGGTTCCTTACGGAGTCAGGGATTACAAATTAAAATTCGGAGGCGAGGTTGTCAATTTCGGACGATATGAATCCATTCATAAACCTTTCTTTATGAGCATAGGAAAAACCGGATTGAAAATATATCAAAAGTTGAGAAGTTGAGAGTTGAAAATTTTAATAAAATATAAATGAAAAAAATATTATTCCATATCGGGCATCCCGCGCATTTTCAATTGTTTAAGAATATCATTCTTGAATTAAAAGAAAAAGGGTACACTTGTTTTATACTGATAAAAAAGAAAGATATACTCGAAGAGCTGCTTATCGAGTCGGGCTTTGACTACATCAATATCCTGCCCGAAGGGAAAAAGAACTCGAAGTTCAATCTGATATGGGGTATGATAAAACGCGACTGGCGGATGTTCAGGTTTTGCCTCAAAAACAAACCGAATATCCTGATTGGGACTTCTGTTGAAATCTCGCATGTAGGAACCCTGTTAGGAATCCCGTCTATCAATGTAGAAGAAGATGATGCCGCAGTGATACCCTTGCATGCAAAATTCAGTTATCCTTTCTCTACCGTGATATTAACACCCACTGTTTGTAACAATGGGAAATGGGATAAGAAAAGTATAAAATACAACGGTTATCACGAATTAGCCTATTTGCATCCCGATGTCTTTACTCCCTCCAAAGAAGTAGTACGAAAATATTTCAATCCCGATGAACCCTATTTCATTATGCGCTTTGTGAGTTTAACAGCACATCATGATGCCGGAATAAAAGGAATAAATACAAAGATAGCATCCCGTATTATTTCAATGCTGCAACCTCACGGAAAAATTTATATAACCTCGGAAAGACCTCTTGAAAAAGAGTTTGAAAAATACCGTTTAGCTATAAATCCGCTGGATATACATCATGTAATGGCATATTCGAAAATGCTGATAGGAGATAGCCAGACAATGGCTGCCGAAGCAGGAGTGCTAGGCATTCCGTATATTCGTTTCAACGACTTTGTCGGCAAGATAGGATATCTGGAAGAAATTGAAAATGTATACCATCTGGGAAAAGGAGTAGCTCCGACAAATATAGATGAACTTTACAACGCCGTTTCCGATTATTTGAATGATGAAGATTTGTATAAAAAACAAATTGAGAGACGGGAAAAAATGCTGAGTGAAAAAATAAATGTAAAGTCTTTTTTCGTCCGGTTATTAGAAACATTCACTCAGGAAGAGTTGAAAAGTGAAAGGTGAAAGTTATGAGTACATCCAAAATACATTTTAATTTTACGGCATTAGTTTTATTTGCTGTTGCGTTTATTATCTCGTTCTTGTTTCTGATAGTAGTTAAGGCATTATACCCTCAAATAACGCTTTACAATTACCTGAACACCGATTTTTATATTTTATTAGGTACAACTGCCTTCTGGGGATTTGTTACTCGTAAATATTTCTTTCAACCTAAAGCAACCAGTAAGCGAACGGTCAATAACAGAATATATATATCAGCCATTCTCAATTTGGCTGTTTTGTTGATAATTAAATTCATAGTCCTCGACGAGGTTGGATTTTACGGGCCCTGGTTTCTATTTTGGTTTGTCCTTCTGGATACCTCATTAGAGATATTTTTTGTTTATATCTATTATGCGGTTATACGTTCCGGAACAATTGAAACCGACTCTTTTGAAGAAATTGAAGAACACAGGAAAGAGTCTGAAAGAAATTATGAACCTGTATCACAAACAAAAGGTGAAATTGTACAAAACTTTATCGACAAAAGAATATTTAATTGGATAAACAAACGGGTAGACATTGAAAGTAGCAAGACATCCATTTATTCCACACCATCCAATTTATCAATACAATTGCTTCCCCGCTATTCAAGTGATACAATAATCAACCTGCTGAGATTAAACGATGTTCCCCAGATTAATCTTTTCTTTGAATATATAAATGAGAAGCTCCCTCAAAATGGGGTGTTCGTCGGATTAGCAGACACAATTGAATACCGTAATGCATTGATTCTAAAAAAAATAATATTTCCTTTTAATTATGCAGCATTGCTATTTGATTTTATTATCAATCGTATGCTTCCGAAAATGAAACTCACGCGGGAGCTTTATTTTTCCTATACCAAAGGAGAAAACAGGGTTTTATCCAAAGCCGAAGTATTAGGCAGGCTATATTCATGCGGATTCGAACTGATAGACAGTACGTTTATTAATAACCGTTTTTTGTTTTGTGTCCGGAAAATAAAAAATCCCATTTACGACAACAACCCGACTTACGGGCCTTTTGTCGCTTTACGAAGAATAGGAAAAAATAAAAAGATAGTAAATATCTATAAATTGAGAACCATGTATCCTTATTCGGAATACATACAAAAATATGTCTATGACTTGCAAGGAACTGCTAACGGAGATAAAGCGGAAAACGACTTCAGGATTACAAGCTGGGGACATTTTTTCCGTAAAATCTGGTTGGATGAATTGCCGATGCTTATCAATTTGGCAAAAAGAGAAGTAAAGATAGTTGGAGTCCGCCCTTTAAGTAAAACCAAATTCGATACTTACCCGATTGAATTGCAAGAAAAAAGAACGAAAATAAAACCGGGGCTGATTCCTCCTTTTTATGCAGATATGCCAAAAACACAGGATGAACTCTTCGAATCTGAAAACCGCTATCTCGATGCCTATTTCAAATCTCCGCTTATCACCGATTTCAATTATTTCTTTAAAGCCTGTTATAATATATTTGTTAAAAAGGCGAGGAGTAAATAAGTTGAAAAGTGAAAGGTGAAAGAGAGTAGACAAGTAGACGAGGAAAATCCTGGTTCTTGGTTCCTGATTCTCAACCCTCCCTGAAAGGGAGATATAATCCAGCACTGGGCAACGCCCTGTGATAATAATTAGCGTATATGAAAAAAATCATTTTAGTGGCGGGAGCGCGTCCGAATTTCATGAAAATAGCTCCTTTAATGCATGCGTTAAAAGGTAATACATTGATAAAACCCGTATTAGTACATACCGGGCAACATTATGATGTAAAAATGTCGGGGCAATTTTTCGAAGAATTGAATATTCCCGCACCGGATATAAACCTGGAAGTAGGCTCCGCAAGCCATGCCGTACAGACTGCGCGCATTATGACAGGATTCGAACAGGTTTGCCTGGACGAAAAACCGGATTTTGTTCTGTTGGTAGGAGATGTTAACAGTACCGCCGCCTGTGCATTGGTTGCGGCTAAACTGGGAATAAAAATAATACACTACGAAGCCGGATTGAGAAGTTATGACCGGACAATGCCGGAAGAGATTAACCGGTTGGTCACGGACGCTATTTGCGATATTTTTATTACTACCAGCAGGGATGCGGATGAGAATCTGAAAAAAGAAAATATTCCCACAGAGAAAATACACATGCTTGGAAACCTGATGATTGATTCGTTGGTAGCCAACTTGGATAAGGCAAAAGAGACAAAACAGGACTTTCCTTTATTAAACCGGAAACGCAACATAGAGCTGAACGTTGACTTTTTACCCGGTTCTTATGGTGTAATGACATTTCACCGGCCGGGAAACGTGGACGAAAAAGAGAGTTTAACCGCTCTGGTTGAGATATGGGGAAATGCCTCACGGAAAGTACCTCTGATATTTCCCGTACATCCGCGCACATATCATAATATTGAAAAGTTTGGGCTGCAAGAAAAAATCGATTCTTTTGAAAATCTGTTTTTTATTGAGCCGTTGGGATATCTTCAATTTATTAATTTGGTACAACAAGCTCAATTTGTGTTGACTGATTCGGGAGGAATCCAGGAAGAGACCACTTATCTCAATATTCCATGCCTGACGGTTCGTCCCAACACCGAACGCCCCGTAACAGTGTGGGAGGGAAGCAATAAACTAATCAGGATTGAAGATATTTTGCCGGAAATAGATTTAATTTTAAGCGGAAAAGGAAAGCATGGCTCAGTTCCGGAGTATTGGGATGGAAAAACGGCGGAAAGAATCGTAAAATTAGTTGAAAGCTGAAAATTGAAAGGTGAAAGGTGGGATGGATTTTACGTTGGGGAAATATTGCAGTTTACTACGTTCTTTGCAGAAGGCAGGGTATCATTTTTTTACTTTTGAAAAATATCTTTCCGAAATAAAAGAGGGAACACCATTCGGTAATGTCATTATACTACGGCATGATGTAGATAAAAATCCGGAGAATTCTTTATCCGTTGCCCGAATAGAACACCAACTGGGCATACAATCTTCCTATTATTTCCGGATAACAAATAAGAACAACACTGTTGGTATTATAAAGGAGATAGCGGGATTGGGACATGAAATCGGATATCATTACGAAGATTTATCTTTGAACCGGGGAAATAAAGAGAAAACATGGGATTCTTTTAAAAAGCAATTGGAGTATTTCCGGCAATATTATCCTGTCCGGACAATTTCCATGCATGGAAGCCCTCTTTCTTTATACGACAACAGGGAGTTATGGAAAGAGTTTTCTTACAAAGAGTTAGGAATCAACGGAGAACCTTATTTTGACTTCTGCCAGGAAGGAGACAATAAATATTATTTTACGGATACAGGAAGATGTTGGGATGGAGAACGTTACAATATCCGCGATAAAATTTCTTCCGTCCGAAAACATCTCAAAGTTCATTCTACGGATGATTTAATACATTATTTGTCAAAACTTTACAAGACAAATAAAAACATACAAATCATGATTACAACTCATCCTCAAAGATGGAATGACAACCGCCTGAAATGGATTACCGAATACCTGGTTCAAAATTTCAAGAATAAAATAAAGTTTTTGCTGAATATAATAAATAAGGTGAAAGGTGAGAATTGAAAGGTGAAAGTTAGTTTATAATCTAATTACTTTGTGATAAAAATTTTAAATGGTCTCTGAATTAATACATAAAATATGAAGAAGATAGTTTTCTTATTTATCTCTCTGATATCTTTTGTTTTACCCTTATATGCCCAATACCAATATATTTCGGAAGATATTGCCGACGAAGCTATTTACGAATTCCTCGACGAGATGGCAAACGAGAAATTTATTGAAATCAACTCCGCTATAAAACCTTATAGTAAAATGTTTATTTCAGGAAAGTTACTGGAATTAAAAGAAAAACAGGAAAACCTGAATAAACGCCAACGGAAAATGCTGTTGTTTCATATGCAAAACTATTGCCTCGAACGAAACGAATTGCCAACTGGCACTTACCTGAACCTTGTAAAAAACGAATCCGTCTCCCTCGCCGTATTGCCTCCGGCTTTTTACTATAAAGACTCTTTATTCCGTGTAAAAATAAACCCCGTACTCGGAGTAACTGTTCAAGCAAATAAAAACGGGACACTCTACCAACGTTATTGGGGAGCAAACTTTGAAGGGATGGTCGGGAAAGGATTTGCAATATACGGAAGTTTACGTGATAATAACCTGAAAAACGAAATTCTGGTCGAACCACCTTACCTGACACTCGGCACGGGTGGTGCATACAAACGTTCGGACGATGGAAAAAGCGCCGATTTCAGCGAAATGACGGGAGGAATTACTTACTCTTGGAAATGGGGTAACACAGGGTTGATAAAAGACTACGTGGCTTGGGGAGATAACTATCACGGTTCAAATATATTTTCAGGAAATGCACCGTCATTTCCGATGATTATTTTTAATATGAAACCGGCAGATTGGTTCGAATTAAACTACTTCCACGGATTCCTGACATCCAATGTAATAGACTCTACGGATTATTATATTGGGCCGGATAATAAAAAGGAATACCGGTATAGAAATAAATATCTGGCAGCCAATATGCTGACTTTTACTCCTATAAAGCACCTTAATATCGGATTGGGAAACTCTGTTATTTACGCAGAAAGAACCGTAAAAGTAGGATATCTTATCCCGATTATGTTCTATAAATCTATTGACCACTCCTCTACAATGGGTTCGGAAAATCAAAACTCACAGATGTACCTGAATATCAGTTCGCGGAATATCCGGCACCTGCATCTATATGCATCCATTTTTATTGACGAGTTAAGTGTCGAGCGTTTTTTTAATGAATACCACAATTTTATAAGCTACAAAGGAGGGGCAACTCTCTCAAACTGGCCTATACAAAATATTTCATTGACAGGAGAGTTCACCTATTCCGACCCTCTTACCTATAAACATAAGGTATTGAATACGACTTTTGAATCCAACGGTTATAACCTCGGGCATTATTTACGCGATAACTCAAGGGAAATATATTTGGCTTTGACATGCAAGCCTTATTCTACATTACAAGTCAAGGCTTCTTATACCAATGCCGTTCATGGCAACGAATATGCCTATAAAGATGGCAAGAGTGCTGTTGCAACACCTATTCTGCAAGATAAAACATGGTCTAACCTGACATTGTCGCTGCAAGCCCGTTATTTATTCCTGACTAACCTGCAAATATCTATGGGAATAGAATACAGCGACATAAGAGGTTACGACATTGACTCTCCGGTAGAATACGATGAAATACGAATGACCGGGAAACAATATTTAAACAAATTTACCCCGGCCTTTTATCAAGGTAGAAATACAACATTCAATTTTGGCGTTAACTACTATTTCTAAATACGAAATTTTATAAGTTGTAGTTAGAAAAAGTTTATAATGAAGCTGTCTCAAAATTCTTTTTGAACGCTGATAACGCAGATAACACCGATTTTCGCTGATTTTATATTTCTGATAATTAGAAATATATCAAACCTATATTCATCTATTATCAGCGAAAATCCGTGTTATCTGCGTTCTGTCACATTAAATTGCATATTTTACTACCTGAATAATAAGGTAACCGAACTTTATTTTAACTTTGTCTATCGGTGATTTTGATTGCCACGAAAGACCAGCCAAACAGAGAATTCTGTCCGCACATTATCAAACAGTTCTCTTCGTTTGGCTGTTACATGCTTTTTATTAGACTCTTATTTTATACTCGAATAAGTTTTTTGTATGAAGAAAATTCAAATGGTTGATTTAAAAAGCCAATACGAAAAAATTAGGAACGAAATAAATACCGGAATTCAGGAAGTATTAGACTCCACAGCTTTCATAAAAGGAAAGCAGGTAAGCGTATTTCAGAAAAATCTGGAGAATTATTTGGGGGTAAAACATGTTATTCCGGTTGGAAACGGAACAGATGCCCTTCAAATATCTCTTATGGCGCTCGGATTGAAACCCGGAGATGAAGTTATTACGCCCACTTTTACATTTATTGCTACCGCCGAGGTTGTGGCATTGTTAGGACTCACTCCGGTTCTGGCCGATGTCGATTTTGATACGTTCAACATTTCCATAGAATCCGTAAAAAAAGCAATCACTCCGAAAACAAAAGCTATAGTTCCTGTTCACCTTTTCGGTCAGAATGCCAATATGGGAGAATTGACAAAACTGGCAAAAAAACACAATCTTTATATCATAGAAGATGCTTGCCAATCCATTGGTTCCGTTTATACTTTTGCCGACGGACAGAAAAAACAATCGGGCTGCATGGGCGATATTGGCTGTACTTCTTTTTTTCCTTCGAAAAATCTGGGTTGTTATGGCGATGGCGGAGCCGTTTTTACAAATAATGATGAACTTGCAAAAAAAATACGCGCTATTGCCAATCATGGAATGGAAGTACGCTACCACCACGATATGATAGGAGTAAATTCCCGTCTGGACACTATTCAGGCAGCCGTTTTGGATGTTAAGTTGAAATATCTGGATAGTTATACCAGCGCACGCCGGAAAGCTGCCGATTATTACGATAAAGCATTTTCCAATCATCCGGCTATAACCATTCCGGCAAGAAATCCGGATTCGACCCATGTCTTTCACCAATATACCATCAAATTGAACGGAATAAACAGAAGTGCCCTACAAAAAGCATTGGAAGAAAAAGAAATCCCCTCAATGGTCTATTATCCCATACCTCTACACATGCAAAAAGCATATAAAAACGGCACATATAAAGAAGGAGATTTCCCCATTGCCGAAAAATTATGCACATCTGTATTATCTTTGCCTATGCATACCGAACTGGATGAAGAACAATTGAAGTATATCACCGAATCGGTTATTGAACTGGTCGCTTTGCACCGATATTGAATGCAATAACAAACAAATCAACAATCAAACAAATCATATCATCCTAAAATAAACAAACCGGCATATAAATGAATTATTTTGCACACGAAACCGCTGTTATAGACGAAGGTTCACGGATTGGAAAAGGAACTAAAATCTGGCATTTTTCCCATATTATGCCCGATAGCATTATCGGAGAAGATTGTAGTATCGGTCAGAATGTCGTAATTTCTCCTGAAGTCGTTTTAGGAAGAAATGTAAAAATACAAAACAACGTTTCCGTTTATACCGGAGTAATATGCGAAGATGATGTTTTTCTGGGTCCCTCAATGGTATTTACCAACGTGATAAATCCGCGCAGCCACATAAACAGGAAAGATGAGTTTCGTAAAACAATTGTCCGTAAAGGGGCATCAATCGGAGCCAACGCAACTATTGTGTGCGGCAATGAAATAGGAGAGTATGCCATGATAGGAGCCGGAGCTGTAATTATAAAAGAGGTAAAGCCCTATGCGCTTATGGTCGGAAATCCGGCCAAACAGATAGGATGGGTGAGTGAAAACGGACACCACCTGTTGTTCGATAACGAAGGAATTGCAGTCTGTCCCGAAACAAACCAAAAATATAGGCTAAAGGATAATTCTTTTGTGGAAAAAATAATATAATGAGCTCAAAACCGGATAACCTTTTATTCGTAACGAGTCTATTTAACTTTCACTTTTCAATTAACTAAAAATGATAAAATTCGCAGTCATAGGACAAGGCCACATAGGAAAACGACATGCAGAAATGGTTCGCAGGAATCCTGACTCGGAATTAGTTGCAGTCTGTGATATCCTTCCAAAAGAAAAATTAGGGCAGGAGGAGATAAAAGAACCGTTTTTCAATGATATAGATGCGCTCTTGGATGCAAATCTCCCTATTGATGTGGTCTGTATATGCACTCCTAACGGTTTTCATGCCGAATATGCAATCAAAGCGCTTTCAAAAAAACATCATGTAGTATTGGAAAAGCCGATTGCACTTACAACAGCCGATGCCGAAAAAATTATCTTTAAATCTCTGGAAGTTTCGCGCCATGTATTTTGCGTAATGCAAAACCGCTATTCCCCTCCGTCCGTATGGCTAAAGGAGATAATCGACAACAAAAAACTGGGTAATATATATATGGTGCAACTGAACTGTTACTGGAACAGGGACGAGCGTTATTACAAACCCGGAAACTGGCACGGCGATGCAAAATTAGATGGTGGAACGCTGTTTACTCAGTTTTCACATTTCATAGATATTATGTATTGGTTGTTCGGGGACATCACTAATATTCGCGGAAATTTTCATGACTTTTCCCATAAAAACCTGACCGATTTTGAAGACAGCGGTATTGTATCTTTTGATTTCATAAACGGAGGAATGGGTTCGTTAAATTACTCCACATCCGTATGGGATACCAATCTGGAAAGCAGTATTACTATTATCGGAGAAAAAGGGACTGTTAAAATTGCCGGACAATATATGAACGAAGTCGAATATTGTCATATCAAAGATTATCAAATGCCCGAATTGGCTCCATCCAACCCGCCTAACGATTATGGCGCCTATAAAGGTTCGGCGCAAAATCATCACTATGTTATACAGAACGTAGTGGAAAAACTGCAAGAGAAAGGAAGCATTTCGACCAATGTACTCGAAGGTCTCAAAGTGATTGATATTATCGAACGCATTTATAAAGAAAGAGACTTACACTGGAAGAAGGTGAAAGTTGAAAAGTGAAAGGTAGGAGTTGAACATTTTTTCTGTTTTTAAGGTTTATATGACAAATGAATAACACTATTACCCTCGTTATATTGATTATTACCTGCTTAATTTCCATTATTTGTTTCAAAAACAGGAAATGGTTTAACAGGTTACAATTTAATGCGTACCAGATTGTCAGGAAAAAGCAATATTACCGGTTGCTTTCCCATGGCTTTGTTCATGGCAACTGGACTCATCTGCTAATTAATATGCTGGTCTTTTTTTCCTTCGGAGGAGCAGTCGAAACTTATTATACTAAATATGCAATAGGAGGAAGCGCCGCTTATCTTGCCCTTTATCTCCTGACAATTCCGGCATCTTCGCTTTTATCACTAAAAAAATATAAAGACAATCCGGCATACAACGCCGTAGGAGCATCCGGAGCAGTTAATGCGGTTATCTTTTCCTTTGTTTTTCTGGACCCTTGGCGCAAACTATACCTGTTTTTTGCCCTGCCTATTCCCGGCATTGTTTTTGGAGGACTCTATTTGTGGTACTCATATGCAATGTCTAAAAAAGAGAACGATGGGATAGGGCATGATGCACATTTTCTGGGCGCTATTTTCGGAGTGATATTTACAGCAATATTTATACCGGATTCATTCTCCAACTTTTTTACTCGTCTGGTTGATTTCTGAGAAAAAATCTGTGCCAAGATATATTTTAGAAACCTAATACAACAATTATGAAACATTTAATTATTTATGCTCACCCGTTTGAAGGTAGTTTCTGCAATGCCGTTATGCAAGCCTATGAAGAAAGCCTGATAGCAAACCTCCATCAGGTGAAAATAAGAAACTTATATGCTATCGAATTTGATCCTGTTCTGGATAGCGCCGAACTGCTCGATTTGGAAAAAGGGATTATCGGCCCCGATGTCAGGCAGGAACAAGAATACATAGAGTGGGCTGATGTTGTTAACTTCATTTACCCCATGTGGTGGTCGGGAATGCCAGCCATCTTGAAAGGATACATTGAACGTGTATTTTGCGAGGGATTTGCCTACCGAATTACCGAAAACGGTTCAATGGGATTGCTTACCGATAAAAAGGTTTTTATCCTAAGTACAATGGGAAATACCAAACCTTACAGCGAACAGCACGGCATACTCGAAGCAATCAAAATAATAGAAGATAATTCGGTTTTCGAATATTGCGGAATGGAGGTCATAAAACATAAATTCATAGAAGGTATTACTTTTTCAACTTACGAAGAACGCCTTAAAATACTGGAACATATAAAGAAAATGGTTCCCCGTTTCTTTTGAGTTGACAATACTGGAAAATGTAAGATATTAATATTTTATTGCCGGACTTTTTGAATGGATTTTACACCATCAGAAAGTCCGTTTTTTTATTCCTGAATGCTCCTGATTTTTCTGATTGAATCTGCTTTATCGGGATTATGTTTTAGGAAATGAAGTTGTTTAGAATAAATCCTTACTTTTGCACCGAATTAAAACAATATATTTATGAGTGAAATTTCAAACTGTCCGTTATGCAAAATGGATAATACTTATTTCGACGGAGCATTATGTATTTGTCCCGATTGCGGTCATGAATGGGTAGAAGGCGAAGAACAAGAAGGTTTGGACGAAACCCAATCAAAAGATTCCAACGGCAATATTTTAGAGAATGGCGATTCGGTGACCGTTATTAAAGACCTTCCGGTAAGAGGCTCTTCTATGGTGATTAAACAAGGAACAAAAGTTAAAAGCATTCGCCTGACAGAAAATCCCGATGAAGTGGATTGCAAAATAGAAGGTAGCAGCATCGTACTAAAAACATGCTTTTTGAAAAAATCATAATACTTTCTTTCCCCTAGTAAAGACATATATTAAAAGCACGCAGATGACACAGATTTTATAGATTAACGCAGAAAGATTCATAATACACAGACTTTTACAATATAGAATCTGTGTAAATCTATAAAATCCATGTCATCTGCGTGCTAAATACTCTTTCCACTCTTTTTTAGTAATACGGCTGATATGTTCCGTACGAATATCATTCAACAAGGGCCAAGGCTTGTCTGTCTCCGTATGATGGTAACGGAAACCACATTTTTCCTGTACTCGTTTCGATTTTTCATTTCCGGCAAAATACCCACACCATAATGTAGTCAGTTTTAAATTTTCGAAACCATAACGCATGATTTCACGTGTTGCTTCGGGTATTAATCCTTTTCCCCAATAAGGAACACCAATCCAATACCCAATTTCGCCTTCATCTTTTCCTATCGGAAAGTTGCTTGCCGGGCCTCTATGCAATCCGATGCAACCAACAGCTATATCCTCATCTTTCAAAGTAACAGCAAATACTCCTTCCTGTGCAAAAATAGTACGGATAATTTCAGCGCTTTCTTCAATACTCTTGTGAGGCGGCCATCCGGCAACAGGGCCAACCCGTTCATCTTTGGCATATTTATATAAACTTTCCGCATCCGTTTCCTTCCACGGACGCAAAACAAGCCTTTCCGTTTTTAAAATCATATTGTTTCAATTTTTTCAAAATTATAAATACAAAGATAATACTAAAACAATAAGATAGATAAAAAACAAAAGTCCTGACTTCTTTGGAAATCAAGACTTTGTACTACTTTTCTCAAAATTTTTTGTGACCCCGACAGGATTCAAACCTGTAACCTTTTGATCCGTAGTCAAATACTCTATTCAGTTGAGCTACGGGGCCATCTTGTCGTTTTTCAATCGTGATGCAAAAGTACTCTTTTTTTTTCTATTCTGCAAGCATGAACATGAAAAAATATTATTTTTCTATCAATTTATTATTAAATAGCAAAAACCCAATGTTTATCCCTAAGTTCCAATTGCCTTTGGGAAAACTGTAATTATTGACGTATGCACTGATTGACAGTATATTAAATTGAGCAACCAACGATAACTCATTAATATATTCCGTTTTTTCCAAGAAATCCCCATAAACAGGTTCAAATTGACTATTCGGATATATCGGGCGCATAGGAAGAAAAAGATAACTTTCCAACCTTAAATGCAACTGGTTATTAATACGGAATATGGGTTTTACTCCGACAGCCGCATATATATTTGCCCTGAAAGCGGGATTATAGACTGTTTTCGAATGATTAGTAGGAGTAAATGCCGGAGTTTGCAACATCGTCTCCGTATAATTATTTCCCAACCGCTTACTGGAATTGACTCCTTCGGCATATGTTCCCAGAACAAATCTTTTAGAAAGATTAAAATATTGGTCGTATGTAGCAGAAAGCTGCACCCATGAGCATTTATTTTCCTGATCATCAACATTTAATTCTCCATTTGAATCCAAAGAATACTCATCATAATATTCCTTTCCCAAGACATACTGGAACGTCATGGAAGCGGCTTTCCCTGCGGTCGGGTATTGTTTTTGCACAAAAGAGCTTTGGTCGAATTTAGCCGACAATACTCCCAGTTTATAAACCGTCTTATCCTTGTTTTCCATTTTCGTATACGGTCCGTAATATTCGTCATTTATTCGCCCATATCCACCTCCAATCTCCATTTTTCCACTCATTAAAAAAGGAAATCCCCATTTTATTTTACTGAAAATTTCATACGTTGACGCTTCGGACGAAATATCCGTTTCGTAAAAAGGCTGTTGACTTTTATAGTATGAAAAAATATGCATATTCCCAATAAATTTCAGGTACATGGGCAGGAAAGTAGGCAAGTCGATACGTGTCTGGAAAAAAAGGTTATTATAAAAAAAGCCGATCTGCCCGTTCAGGAGTAAATCGTAGGCAAAATAATATATTCCCTGATATTCCAATCCAAAATAAAGCTCATTGGAGGTAGACGACGATATATTACCACCAACTCCGATCAGAATATTATCCTCGATCTTCACATCCAACACCAAGTCAAATGCATTTGTCTCCTTATTAAAAACCGCATGAGGGACTATTTCCGAAAATTTCTTATCGGATAATAACTTGAAATAGTTTTGTTTGAAACTTTCCAGATCAAAATATTCATTCTTATGGTGAAATGTTTTTGAGATATAAGCCTTTTGACTAGGGTCAACACCTTGAATATGAATATCTTTAAATTCAAGATTAGGTAGGGTAGAACGGAAATTCCTTCTTCTTAATTCAACATTTTCAGGACTAACAAACCTCGGTACGGATGCTTTTATCTCACTCATCCTGTTCATGGTCGAATCATACCCTATTTTGCTCAAATTTAGAACCTTATCAAAATCTAATAATCCGATATCATGAAATTTGAAATTAAGCAATATACCTTTTCCTTCCGGAATAGAGTAGTCGGTCTTGTTCATAATCATATTTTCCAACTGAAGCGCAATATCCGATTCATTTGGCTCTAAAGGATTGGAAGCAACCGAACTTCCAATAATATAATCCGGATTAAAATCGGATTCCATTACATTCACCGGAAAATTATTATAAATTCCGCCATCAAATAACAACCTGCCATTTATCATTATCGGTTTAAATACAATCGGAAATGTCATAGAAGTACGGATGGCATCGCCAAGGTCTCCGTCAGCAAGTACAACAGGCTCTTTCTGATATATATCGGAAGCAACACACCTGAAGGGAACGAACAAATTATCAAAATTATTTTTACATACGGCCGTGGCTTGGGAAAACAGTTTCAGGAATGCAAAATTCATCTGGACAGGAGAGATAAAGCTCGAAGGTAAAAAGTGAGCTTTGAATGTCAACGAGTCGGTAACACTTACCTTTACATTTACAAATTCCGGAGTAGGGTCATTCTTTTTGAAATAATAAGTAGAGTTTTCATCAATCGTCCCCTTTTGCCAAGAAAGAAATTCGTCCGATTGTATAAGAGTTTCCATTTCGTCGGGCGAATACCCCATTGCATACAACGAACCGATAATAGCTCCCATTGAGGTTCCGGCAATATAATCAATCGGTACGCCTTCCTCTTCCAATGCCCTGATCACTCCGATATGGGCGCATCCTTTTGCTCCGCCGCCGCTAAGCACCAGACCTACCTTCTGTGCACTCAAAGTGGAATAGGAGAGAAGCACTATGAATATCAAGATGAAAGCACCGGAAAATTTTTGCATATTATAATAAAGTACGAAAATAAATTTTTATTAGAATGATTTAGCCGAATCACAAAAATACGATTTTTTAAAGCTTATAAAACAACGGGGACACAAAGTTTTTATTTTATGTCCCCGTCTGCTTGTTGTTCAACTTATTTATTACAAGAGATTAATGCTTCTTTTGATAAATGAACTTAACGATTCTCCTTTTAAGAGGTTATTTGCCAATAATGCCAAATCGACCAGTTGACGAACTTCGTTATTGCTTCTTGAAAATTCCTCATAAATTTCCTTCTCTTTTGAGCGGGCATCCGAAATTTTTGTTTCAATACCGCTGATTTCATCCTTTACTGCCTGATCCAGATCCGAATCGTTCTTATCTCCTTTCAATTCAGAACGTTTTTTCTCCAAATCGGAAATTTCAGAAGCGAATGGTGTTATTTTATTTTTACAAGACTCTTCTTCGCTTGTTAATATCCTATTAATTAGAGGGTGTGCCGTATTGACTACAAGATTGAAAGAATCGGGCATATCGCCATAAAAACTCATCATTCCGCCGCCTTGACCTGCCGACATTTCCTTCATCCGGCGCATAAATTCATTCTGGGTAATATATACCGGCTGATTATTCCCTTCCAGATTTTCAAATGTGACAATAAAGTTCATTTTGTCATCCTGCGGAAGTTGTGCACTGAAAATTGCTGTCAAAGCATCTTGTTGCTCCGGCTCCAATGATATGGCTTTAGTGTCTCCCTTGGAAATCAATTTATCAATTACATCGGAATCAACTCTCGTAAAACGGATTTTTCCTTCCGATTTTTGTTCCAACTGGCTGATAAAATGCACATCCAACTGCCCGTCCATAAGCAATACATCATATCCTTTCTCTGTTGCAGCATCAATATAAGTATGCTGATCTACCGGATTGGTAGTATACAGATATATAATATTGCCATCCTTGTCTTTGTGATTTTCCCCGACAAACGTTTTATACTCTTCCAGAGTGAAGTATTTTTTATCGGTATTTTTCAGAAGTACAAACTTTTCGGCACGTTCGGCAAACTTTTCGTCCGTAAGCATTCCATATTCGATAAATATCTTCAAATCGTCCCATTTGCTCTCGAAGTTGCTCCGTTCCTTATTGAAAATCTCCTGCAAACGGTCTGCAACCTTTTTGGTAATATGATTAGAAATCTTTTTCACATTGCTATCGCTCTGCAAATAGCTTCGAGAAACATTCAACGGAATATCCGGAGAATCGATCACACCATGCATCAGAGTCAAGAATTCAGGAACAATCCCTTCTACCGAGTCGGTCACATATACCTGATTGTAATACAACTGGATCTTATTTTTCTGTATCTCAAAATTGCTTTTTATTTTAGGAAAATAGAGAACTCCTGTCAAGTTAAACGGATAGTCTACATTCAAATGAATATAAAACAACGGATCTTCGCTGAACGGATATAATTCCTTGTAAAATTTCTTATAATCTTCGTCTGTCAGGTCAGCAGGCTTGCGGGTCCATGCAGGTTGTGTATTATTAATAATATTGTCTTTGTCCGTTTCAACCTCTTTGCCGTCTTTCCACTCTTTTACTTTTCCGAAAGCGACCGGAATAGCAAGGAATTTGCAATATTTATTAAGCAACTCTTTTACCCTGTTTTCTTCCAGAAAATCCTTATTCTCATCATCAATATAAAGAACAATATCCGTACCTCTTTCAGCTTTCTCTACTTCTTCCATGGTGTACTCCGGTGTTCCGGTGCAACTCCATTTCATCGCTTTTGCTTCATCTTTGAAAGATTTGGTAATAATCTCAACCTTCTTGGAAACCATAAAAGAGGAATAAAAACCTAAACCGAAATGTCCGATAATAGCATTAGCATCATTCTTATACTTTGTAAGAAATTCTTCTGCGCCGGAAAAAGCAATTTGATTAATATATTTATCAATCTCTTCTGCGGTCATCCCGATTCCATGATCCGAAATGGTCAATGTTCCCTTTTTCTTGTCAATCTTAACATGAACGGTAAGGTCTCCAAGTTCTCCCTTAAATTCGCCTACCGAAGCCAGTGTTTTCAGCTTCTGGGTTGCATCAACCGCATTCGAAACCAATTCACGAATAAATATCTCGTGATCACTATAAAGAAACTTTTTGATAATGGGGAAGATATTATCCGTTGTAACCCCGATATTTCCTTTTTGCATAATTGATAAAAACTTATTTTTATATGGTAAAACAATTTATTAATACTTATGTTCGGTTGTCTTTTTGAACTTATCCGGCAGACATTCAGACATCAGGATAAATCTTTAAAAAGCTAAATTATGACAATCCGATACTTATTTGGCTAACCGACCAAAAAAAATGCCAAATACGTTTTAATGTCATTTTGACTGAATTTTTATTAAAAACATGTCAATTTTTCCCAAAGAATGACTATCATCCATTTGAGAAAAGTTACGTCATCTGCATCGCGAATCTTTCCTTTATTGTTCTTTTTTTCTATCTTTACACACCGAAAAAACAATATTTAAATATGGAATTAAGTGGAAGAATTATAGCCGTACTCCCAATGCAAAGCGGACAAGGGAAAAACGGAGAGTGGAAAAAACAGGAATATGTGTTGGAATATAATTCCGATTCTCAATATTCTAAAAAAGTATGTTTTAACCTTTGGGGAGATAAAATTGACCAATTTAACATAAAGGAAGGACAAAACCTGGCTGTCAGCTTTGATATAGATTGCCGCGAATACCAAGGCCGTTGGTATAACGACATACGGGCATGGAAAGTGGTTGAACAACATGCCGCAATGACTGCCGATGTCCCTTCATTTGCCGGAACCAATGTTCCACCGCCATTCACAGTTCAGGACATGCCTGCCGAAAGCGGAGACTCTCTGAGCGATCTTCCTTTTTAAATAAACAAGGTATCATGCTATATATGATTACCTACTTTATTCATATCCAATGACAAAAAAAGAGAGATATAAAAGAGTTATCGACTGGTTTCAGCAAAATATGCCGGTGGCTGAAAGTGAACTAGATTATGAGAATCCCTTTCAGTTGCTGGTTGCCGTTATCCTTTCAGCTCAATGTACCGACAAGCGCGTCAATATGGTAACTCCGGCTCTTTTTAATCGTTTTCCGGATGCAACATCCATGTCTGAAAGTTCTCCGGAAGAAATTCTGGAATATATAAAGAGCGTTTCATATCCGAACAACAAAGCAAAACATCTGTACAATATGTCGCGTATGCTGATACAAGACTTCGCCGGAATAATTCCCGATGATATAGATGAAATGCAAAAGTTACCCGGAGTAGGACGGAAGACCGCCAATGTAGTGGCTGCTGTTGTTTTCAATAAATCGGCAATGCCGGTAGATACACATGTCTTTCGGGTTTCCAATCGAATCGGGCTTACCAATAATTCAAAAACACCTCTTGAAACAGAAAAGGAGCTAACTAAAAATATTCCAGCAGAACTATTGGGAAAAGCTCATCACTGGATATTACTGCATGGCAGGTATGTATGCACGGCACGCAATCCGAAATGCCCGGAATGCGGACTCTCTTCTCTCTGCGTGTATTACGAAAAGATAAAAAATGTAGAAAAAGTAATCAAATAAACCGGAACCATCTTTAATTTGATTTTTTTCTTCTCTTTTCTTTCTTACTAAAAGATATTTTTATATTTTCGCGTCCGAATTATCGATTGTCTCGTGGTGTAATGGTAGCACATCAGTTTCTGGCACTGTTTGTTTGGGTTCGAATCCTAACGAGACAACAAAATAAAATAAGCCACCTAATTTTAGGTGGCTTATTTTTTGTTATAATTGTCTTATCCTAAATATAACCTGAATTGGGATTAAGAGAAAAACGGCAGATGAAAATTTTAGAAAATATATCTACAAATAAAATTTTGCTATTAAAAAGAGTTTCTAAAAATTTAACTGAGATTAAATAGAAATCGAATACCAATATAATATTATTTGTATCATTACCTATTATTAATCAAAAAATTCTTCTCTCTCACATTGTAAACGCCAATCATTCCGATTTCCGGTTAAATTAAATCGGAAGGATTTATACATTTATAGCAATAAATCATTATCCTTGACATTCGACTCCGAATGGAGTCGTACAAATCAGCTTAACATCTTTTTCTACAAATATGCAATACCTTCAGCATTGATAACAAGAATCGAACTCATGCTAAATCAGAAGTAGTGAAAATTGTAATAAAAGCAATATCAATACAACCAACAAAGGCTGCAAATCGCAGCCTTTATCATTATATTTCCGTAAAACAGCCCACAGCTTAGAAGGCTGTGGGTCGCTTTATTTCCCTCAGTTTCGAATATTTTACCAAAACATACATAGCGCTGATTTTTGCCAATAAATACCCCTCATAACCATCCAGAAATCCCAATTTTAATATATATGTCTTGAAGAATTTGAATTTTGTGCTGATATATATATTCAAAACGGACTTGCTTTTCCCTTTTTGATTATACTGAACAGCCAACTTGGACGTATAGTCATTAAATTTACTAAAGTACTCTTCCAAATTCCTGTAAGTATAATGATTAATATCTTCCCGGATAAATCCGATCGGTTTGTCTGTTATAAAAGTCTCGTGAACTTGTTTGTTATCATATCTGCCTGATCCGTTAAGAAAAAGGCGGGTTCTGTAAAAATTACTCCATCCTCCGTGATTTATCTTTTTGCCGAAACAGATCGTTTTAAACCGTATTTTATATACTTCGGTAGTAGGAGATTCGGTTGAAATAATTTTTCGTATTTCCTCTTTTAATGAAACACTAATCTCTTCATCCGCATCTATCAGCAAAATCCATTTGCCTTTACATTTATCTATAACCGAATTTTTCTGTTCGCCAAAACCTTTCCACTCTTCACTATATACACGCGCTCCAAAAGATCCGGCAATTTCGATAGTCCTGTCACTGCTTCCGCTGTCAACGATCACTATTTCATCTGCAATATCTTTCACCGCATCCAATGTTCTGGAAAGATCCTTTTCCTCATTGTAAGTAATTAATCCAACGGAGAGTCTCATTTTAATTTATTTTTACAGGCAAAAATAGGAAAAATTTATATTCTTTGATTTGTATCAAAAGTAAAACTTGTAGTTTCGTCCACTCCGTCCCAGAGTCTTTCATCCTGATTCATGGTTCTTGATTCCTCTTACTTGCACGACCCAAAGTTTTTCTGCCATAACGACTCCCTCAAAGGATTTTTTTCTAACTTTATCGCTGTATTAGCTTAAATGTTTAAGATCCAGATTGACTTGAATTCGACATAAGAAGGTCTTACCAAAAGAGCTACTGCTCCATCCTCCTTGGAGGTGTAGCGTTAAGAAATTGTAGCGAAGTGGAAATCATGAATACCTTGATTTAAAATATATTATGCTTATCTGCAATATTACTACTAATAAAAAATAATAAACATAAAGGAACGAAGTACACAAAGAAAATAAATAAAACTTCGTGTCCTTTGCGCCTTCGTGTTTATAAAATTATTGACGTTGTCATTAGTGCAATGCAGAAGATTTTTAGCGAAGAATCCACAGCGGCGACTTTTTTTGCTTACTTTTTTCTGCGGCTGGAATTAGCGGCGTAATCATGAGTTCCTTTAAAAATAAACTCGTTACGAATAAAAAAGTAAGAGCTTGTCCGGCTTGAGGGCATCTAATTTTTTTGTAATAAGAATTTTAAACGGTCTCTAAGTAAATTTTCAAACAGCTTTTAAAATATGAGAGTAATTCCTCCATCCGAATTAATAATCAACGCCGACGGTTCTATCTTTCATTTACATTTGAAACCGGAACAACTGGCTGACACGGTAATTTTGGTCGGCGATCCGGAAAGGGTTTCCATGGTAGCCCGGTATTTCGACAAAAATTCGATAGAATGTGACGTTCAAAGCCGTGAATTTCATACAATCACAGGCAAATATAATGGAAAACGTATCTCATGTGTTTCGCACGGTATTGGTACGGATAATATCGATATTGTCTTAACCGAACTGGACGCATTGAAGAATATTGATTTTGAAACCCGTACAGTCCGCAAGGAGCTTACCGAACTGACACTCGTCCGGATCGGAACCTCCGGAGGTTTACAGAATTTCTGCCCGGTCGGTAGTTACGTCATTGCTAACCGTTCAATCGGTTTTGACGGATTGTTGAACTATTATGCTGTTCCGGATAGATTTTTAAACCTGGATTTTGAAAAGGCTTTCTGCGAATATGTAAACTGGCTGCCCCGGCTGGCTGCTCCCTATGTGGTCAATGCGAACGAAGAGTTGGTAAACCGTATAGGACACGATATGATAAAGGGTATCACCATTTCGGCTCCCGGATTTTATGGTCCTCAGGGGCGTTATGTCCGCATTCCTTTAGCCGATCCGGATTTGAATAGGAAAATTATTTCGTTCGACTATCATGGCGAGAAGATTACTAATTTCGAAATGGAAAGCTCCGCATTGGCAGGATTAGCCCTTCTTTTAGGCCATAAAGCAATGACCGTCTGTTGTATCATTGCCGGAAGGGTAGACAAAAATATGAACACAGAGTACAAAGGTTCAATGGAAAAATTGATCGAGATAGTGCTGAACAGGATTTTTTAGAATTTAGAATGTATAATTTAGAATGTAAAATGTAAGTCAATCTTACGCTGCATTTTAATTACAAAAACGGTTTTTCAAAAATGAAACACCCACGTCAAAAAATTGACACACGAGCCTGTGATTATATGGGTGTTCCATCTGGCATTAATATAAAAAATAAATTATAAACAGATGAAAACTTTATTCGTTTGTAGCTACAAAGAAAAATTGCCGAGGCATGCAGCTCCTTTTATCCTTGAGCAAGCGGAAGCTCTTCGACAGGAAGGAATAGAAGTCGATTTTTTTCCGGTACAAGGAAAAGGAGTAAAGGGATATTTAAAAAACAGGAAATCATTACTGCAAAAAATAAAAACATATCATCCCGATATAATCCATGCCCATTATGGGCTTTCGGGATTATTATCGAACTTACAACGCAAAGTTCCCGTAGTAACGACTTACCACGGCAGCGACATCAATAAAAAAAATATTTTGCCTTTATCCAAAATCTCGATGCGTTTATCTGCTTATAATATTTTTGTTTCACAACAACTGCTTTCTATTGCCTCTTTTCATAAAAACAGTAAAGTGCTTCCTTGTGGAATATTTATAGACAGATTCAACCTAACGGAAAAAACGGAAGCCAGAGAAAAACTCGGATTAGAGAACAACGCTTCTTATATACTTTTTTCCGGAGCTTTTAACAATGCCGTAAAAAATTACCCTTTGGCGAAACAGGCTATAAATATTTGTAACGGATTGATTTTATTGGAATTGAAAGGCTATTCTAAAGATGAAATTGCACTTTTGATGAATGCTTGTGATGCGCTTTTAATGACTTCAAAAACAGAAGGATCGCCTCAGGTTGTGAAAGAAGCTATGGCTTGCAATTGTCCTGTTGTTTCGGTTGAAGTAGGGGATGTTCCTAATATGATTGCAGGAGTAGAGGGTTGTTTTATTGCCAACCGGACACCTGAAGATATTGCAGCAAAAATACAATTGGCATTGACTTACGGACGAACAAAAGGGAGAGAGAAAACCGGAATTTGGGACAACTGTTTTATAGCGAAAGAGATAATTGATATTTACAACTTGGTATTACGGAAATGGAAAAAATAATCGAAAGGGTACAACAATTTATTGAACAGCAAAATCTTTTTACTCACAATCAAAAACTAATTGTAGGTGTGAGTGGGGGTGCCGATTCGGTTTTCCTGATTCATGCGTTGCATCAATTGGGATATGATTGTATTATTGCCCATTGTAATTTCCATTTGAGGAATGAAGAATCGGACAGGGATGCTTTTTTCGTAAAATCATTGGCTGAAAAATTGAACTTTCCGCTTCATATTATTGATTTTGAAACGGAAAAGTATGCTTCGGAACAGAAAATATCGATTGAAATGGCTGCTAGGGAACTGCGCTACCGTTGGTTTGCCGGGCTGAAAGAGAAAGAAGGCGCTGCTTACATCGCTATTGCCCATCATTCGGACGATGTGGTAGAGACTTTTCTTATCAATATGACCAGAGGCACAGGAATTCACGGATTAACGGGAATCAAACCGAAAAAAGAGGATATCGTCCGGCCGTTGCTGGCTCTTTCAAGAGAGGAAATAATGGGATATTTACAGGAAAAAAATATTCCTTTTGTTGAAGATTCAACGAATAAAGAGAGTATATATACACGCAATAAGTTCCGGAATCAGGTTATTCCTCTTTTGCAAACAATAAATCCTTCATTTTGTGAGTCCATACTACAAAATATAGGACATTTACAACAAGCCGAAACTTTTATAGCGGATCAATTGAGTGCAATAAAAAAAGAGCTTTTTGTAGAAAAAGAGAATGCGTATTACATTTCTATTGAGAAGTTGAAACAGGAAAACTCGCCGATATTTATCTTGTATGAACTACTGCATCCATATGGATTTCAGGCGTCTGTAATAAATGATATTTATTGCGGGCTGGACGGAATATCGGGAAAACAGTATTTGTCTGAAAAATACAGGATATTGAAAAACAGGGAATGGTTGATCCTTTCGGAAAAAAGAACGGAAAATCCAATAATATATAATATAAGAGATACGGATACAGACATTAATGATCCAATCAAAATGACTATAACGTATGAAGAAAATAAGCCTGATTTCATGATTATCAAAAACAAACGTTTCTGTTATCTGGATGCTGATAAACTCATTTTTCCGTTAGAAATCAAAAAATGGGAAAAAGGGGATTCATTTGTTCCTTTCGGAATGAAGAATAGGAAAAAGGTGAGTGATTTTTTTATAGACCAACAGTTTTCAATCCTTGAAAAAGAGCAAACATGGTTATTGCTTTCGGGAGGGGAGATTGCCTGGATCGTAGGAGAAAGAAGCGACGATCGTTTTAAAATAAATCGGATAACAAAAAAAATTATGATTTTGGAGATAAAAAAATAGAAAAATATTGGAGATATTAAATTTACCACTATCTTTGCATCGTATTATTACCCCTAACCACTACATTATCTCTAAGTGTAGCACGGAAAAAAGAAAATAATCACTATTCATGTTTTAAACCGATAATAGCATTACAATGCTATCATTGTGTGTGTCGGATATTTCTTTAGCATATCACAATTTTAATAACTATATGTATAACATTCTTCAATTACAAGAAAAAACACTTGTCGATTTAAAAGTATTAGCTAAACAGTTGGGAATAAAAAAAGTAGATTCTTACCGAAAAGAAGAACTAATATATAAAATTCTTGACCAACAGGCTATCAACGAATCGGCGACAGAAACAAAAGATACAGCACCAACCGAAACCGAGAAAAAAGAAAAAAAGCCTGTATCTAAAAAAAGTCCGGATGTTGAAACTGAAAAAACTCAACAGGAAGAACAAACTAAAACTGCAAAATCTGAAATTTCACTTTCAAAACCTCAACAAGAACAATTCTCTGCACCATCAACCGAACCGGAATCCAATTTTGACTCAAAACCCAAACCCCGACCAATTCCAAGAAGAGATGTTCAAAACCGTATAAATCCGGGAAAAACAGGAAGGGGAGGTTTAGAGACGATGTCTGCAGGTAATCCCGCAGCAGCCATCGCAAGGATGATTCTGGACAAAAAAAATAAAGGAAAAGCAATTTTACCCGAAATTGAATATACCGACAACTCTGACGAAATAAATCCTTCTGCCGATTCAAACTACTATCCGGATGCTCCCGCTACTTATTATAAAGAAGAAAACACTCCGGAAGCGATGGATTTTCAAGAAGAAAGAATACGTTTCGACAGACAACAACCGGTAAACAAATATAATCCTCCGCAACCTCCGGCAAAACCAAAAGTTTATGAGTTCGAAGGTATTATTACCGGAAACGGTGTATTGGAAATCATGCCCGACGGATATGGCTTCCTTCGCTCAGCCGATTATAATTACCTCAATTCGCCGGATGATATCTATGTTTCACAATCACAAATAAAATTGTTCGGATTAAAAACCGGAGATGTGATTCAGGGAGCTATCCGTCCGCCGAAAGAAGGAGAAAAATATTTTCCTCTCGTACGTGTAGAAAAGATAAACGCCCGTTCGCCCGAATACATCCGCGACCGTGTGCCTTTCGACCATTTGACTCCACTATTTCCTGACGAAAAGTTTAACCTGACAAGAGGAAAATCATCCAATACTTCCGTCCGTACAGTCGATCTTTTCTGTCCTATAGGAAAGGGGCAACGCGGATTGATTGTAGCCCAACCAAAAACAGGTAAAACGGTATTATTAAAAGATATAGCTAATGCCATAGCCGAAAATCATCCGGAAGTATATATGATTATATTACTGATCGACGAACGTCCGGAAGAAGTAACCGATATGGCGCGCAGCGTAAATGCAGAAGTTATCTCTTCTACTTTCGACGAACCTGCCGAACGCCATGTAAAGATTGCAAGCATTGTATTGGAAAAAGCCAAACGTATGGTAGAGTGCGGACACGATGTTGTTATCCTGTTGGATTCAATCACTCGCCTGGCTAGAGCCTACAACACGGTTTCGCCAGCTTCCGGTAAAGTCCTTTCAGGAGGGGTTGACGCCAACGCGCTTCACAAACCAAAACGTTTCTTCGGAGCTGCCCGTAATATTGAAAACGGAGGAAGCCTCACAATTATAGCTACTGCACTTACCGAAACCGGATCAAAAATGGACGATGTTATTTTTGAAGAGTTCAAAGGAACCGGTAATATGGAATTACAATTGGATAGAAAATTATCTAATAAACGTATTTATCCGGCAGTTGATATTATGGCATCCAGTACCCGTCGCGATGACCTGTTACAAGGTCAGGAAATGATACGCCGGATGTGGATTCTCCGCCGTTACTTATCAGACATGACTTCTATCGAAGCAATGGAGTTCCTGAAAGAAAGATTGGAAAAGACCTCAAGCAACGAAGAATTCCTAGCATCCATGAACGACTAATTCATTCATTAAATATCAAAAGAAACGAGAAACAATTCAAAAATTGTTTCTCGTTTCTTTTTTCAAACTCCGAAGGAGTTTTATCTGAATATCCCCCGATACAATCGGGGGAGACTACAAAGAGCATCACCCAAACAACCTCTTCACCAAATCCGGCCGGTTCATTCTCCTAAGGTCATTCAAAATCAGAGTCCGGTACTCCTTCTTATACCAGAAAAAGAACTTCTGTTGCTCTTGTTTTTCCTTTGAACCTCTGGGTGTCCAGACTTTTTCCAACGTATAAGGATGAAAGCCCGAATAATAAATCTCACTCGAAAGTGTCATAGGAGTGGGAGTAAAGTCCTGTACCTGCTCCAGCTTGAAATCCATCGACTTTGTCTTACAGGCAAGTTCAGCCATATCCTCCGGTGTACAACCGGGATGGCTTGATATGAAATAGGGAATAATCTGCTGATTCAATCCATATGTAAGATTGATTTGGTCAAATTGCTTTTTAAACTGTTCGAATAAGGAAAACGGCGGTTTCCTCATTATTTTCAATACTCTTTCCGAAGTATGTTCCGGAGCAACCTTTAATCGTCCCGAAACGTGTTTTTCGACAACTTCTTCTATATATTTTTGATGGCTTTTTCTTACTTCCGGATTTTTTTCATCGGACAACAATAAATCATAACGAATACCGCTTCCGATAAAAGATTTTTTTATGCCCCGCAACTGATCTACCTTTTTGTACAAATTCAATAAAGGGGTATGATCTGTATTTATGTTTTTACAAATATTGGGTGATATGCAGGAATAACGTTTGCATTTGAGGCACAACTCTTTGTCTCTTCCACTCATGCAATACATATTGGCGGAAGGGCCTCCGAGATCGGTCAGATAACCCTTGAATTCAGGATGCCCGGTCAATATCTCTACCTCCTTGAGAACAGATTCCTGCGAGCGGGAAACAATATGTTTTCCCTGATGCGCCGAAATAGTACAGAACGAACATCCTCCGAAACATCCCCTGTGGATGTTTACGGAAAATTTAATCATATCATAAGCCGGTATTCTCTTCCCTTTGTATTTTGGGTGAGGCAACCGGGTATAAGGCAACTCAAAAGAAGCATCCAGTTCCTTGGACTCCATAACAGGATAAGCGGGATTTACAACTAAGGTATTCCGGTTATCAATATTCTGGATCAAGCGGTTTGCCATTATCTTATTAGACTCTTCTTCGATAATACGAAAATTTTTTGCCTGTTTTATCTTTTCTTTAAGGCACTCCTCATGACTAAAAAGGGTAAATGTTTCCGCTTTTTCATAAACGGGAACATCTCCTTTAGGAACAATATAAGCTGTCTGGGAGAGGTCTTTTATATCCGGTATTTTTTCTCCGTTTTTCAGACGCGAAACAAGTTCTTTGATAGGCAATTCTCCCATACCGTATATCAGCAGGTCAGCTCCGGAGTCTTTCAGGATTGACGGCATCAGCGTATCCGACCAATAGTCATAATGGGAAAAACGGCGAAGAGACGCCTCAATTCCGCCTATTACTACCGGAACGTCCGGAAAAAGATCTTTCAGTATTTTTGAGTAAACCACAGTTGTCTTGTCGGGACGAAAGCCCGCCTTACCTTCGGGCGAATAGGCATCGTCGGAGCGCAAACGTTTATTTGCCGTATAGTGATTGACCATTGAGTCCATACAGCCGGCAGAAATCGCAAAAAACATACGGGGTTTGCCCAATTTTTTGAAATCACGCAAATCGTCTCTCCAATTCGGTTGCGGAACCAGCGCAACGCGTAGTCCTTCCCGTTCCAGTATCCGTCCGACAACAGCCCCACCAAAAGAAGGATGGTCAACATACGCATCACCGGAAAAAAGGATGACATCTACTTCGTCCCAACTCCGTAACTCCAGTTCCTTTTTTGTAGTAGGAAGAAAATCAGTCAATTGTATCTGTTTCATGAGCAATAGTTAAACGCAAAAACGCCAAAAGACAAAGATACTAAAATCCATTGTCTTTTGACGCTTTATATATTTTCGGGCTATATTTATAAACTGTGAAAATTCCGAACGTTTTCCTGAACTTTCAACTCTCACCTTTCACCTTTCACCTAATTCAACTTGAATTTCAAAATTACCCCTGAATATTTTTCTATATTGATAAATAACTGTTCATCCGGAGTCAATCTCTTTTCATACTTTTTACCGCTCAACAAATCAACACAAGCGTATTCTTTATTCTCATCATAAGGAATATTGAGGTAATCGAATGCATGTTGCGGAATATTAATCCCAAGAGAGACATCTATTTCATCAAAATTGGCAACAATCAATAGCAGTTCGTTATCCAATTTCCGGAAAAATACGTATTGTTTGTTTGTATTGAATCCGGGATTATTGAAATTGACGTACATTAAGTCAAAAAAGAGACCTCCGGCAATCGCTTTTTCTGTCCGGCAGGCATTCAGCAACTTAGTATAAAATGTGTAAATGTTTTTCTCGTCCTTAGTCAATTTTTTTCCATCAAAAGCTCCGTTATTCATCCATCTTTGAACAGAATCGACAGCCCAATAGTCAAATATGGTTGTTTTTCCGTCGGGACCGCTAAATCCTTCACTTTCCATTGCTTTCTCCCCGAATTCCTGTCCGGAATAGATCATTGCCGGGCCATCGCTCATGCAAGCCGAAACAATCATTCCGGGTATTCCTCTCCGGGCATCATCTGCAAAAAAAACAGATGCAATACGTTGTTCGTCGTGGTTTTCAAGGAAATTCAGCATTTTGTCTTCTATTCCGTTGAGGCTTTGCCAGCTATAAGTGATATTAGCAGCCGGAAGATGGCCGTTTATAACGCAACGGAGCACTTCATATAATCCGACTTTGTCATACAGGTAATCAAACTTTCCATTGACAACAAAGTTGTTATATTGGCTTTTGTCGTAAGTCTCGGCAATAAATAAAATTTCAGGATTAACTTCCTTGATCTGAGGAATTACCCAAGCCCAGAATTCAATCGGAACCATCTCTGCCATGTCGCAACGGAATCCGTCTACTTTTTTCTTTGTCCAGTAGATAAGGATATCCCGCATCTTATTCCATGTATCGGGAATAGGAGAAAAGTCCTGATATCTATAATTATGGTAATCCACACCATAATTGAGCTTGATTGTTTCATACCAGTCATACATAGAAGGATCATTACGGAAATAATCATTTCCGGTTGCTTTTGCAGGAAACTCAGAGTATGGTTCTTTGGCATCGCCATACAAATCAAAACGGCCGGAAAACTCTTCTCCCGGCAAATAGTAAAAGTTGTTATCATGGCTGAAAAAAACATCTTTTATGTCACTTTCGCCAAGATCCTTTACTTTTTTGGGTTTTGCATCCGACTTATATTGTCTTGCCACATGGTTGGGAACAAAATCAATAATCACTTTCAGTCCGGCTTTGTGAGTACGTGTCACCAGATCCTGAAACTCTTTCATGCGGTTAGGAACATCTTCTGCCAGATCCGGATCTACATCGTAAAAATCCTTTACAGCGTACGGAGAACCGGCTTTTCCTTTTACAATTGCCGGATGATCTTTTTCTATGCCGTATTTGGTATAATCAGTTTGCGTAGCATGTTCCAGAATTCCGGTATACCATATATGGGTTGTTCCCAGATTTTTTATCTCTTCTAATGCTTTAGGTGTAAAGTCATTGAACTTTCCACAACCATTTTTTTCAATTGTCCCGTGCGGAACAAGCTTTTTCGTTTTATTTCCAAATAGTCTCGGAAGTACCTGGTAAATTATAATCTTGTCTTTTTTTTCCATATTATTCTATAAAATAAACTTTTAAATTCTCCCGATAAGAGAAGTTCTATGTAAAATTTTTTATCGCGGAATATCAATATTTTGTTCCAAACATACAATATTTTTATGTTATTTTATTTTTAACTTTTGAAATAAAACAAAAAGAAAAATATATCGTATGAATTTCTCCATGTAGTAAACAAAAAAAGAGTAGCTTTAGAACTACTCTCTTTCATTTTTAACTTTTTTTATTTCATAAGTACCTTTTCATCAATAATAACTGGAACCATCGAAACAATGTGTACAAACCTGTTCTTTGGACAAGCCTATTGCTTCTATTAGATCTTCAATTGATCCGAACTTTAAAGAGTCGAGATTGAAAGAAGTACGTATTTTTTCTACCATTTGGTTATATTCGGGCGAATTAGTGGTTTTGTACTTATCCAGATTCTTATCATGTGCACCCTCAAATTCCTGAATAATACGCCTTGTGATAAGGTCGAGGTCACTGTTTCTGGAAGCAAAATTCAAAAATTTGCACGGATAAATCAAAGGCGGGCATGAGATTCTCATGTGTATTTCCTTAGCTCCATAACCGTATAATGCTTGTACATTGTCTTGCAGTTGAGTTCCGCGCACAATAGAGTCATCGCAAAAAATCACCCGTTTATCTTTCAGCAATTGCTTGTTAGGTATCAGTTTCATTTTAGCAACCAGTTTGCGAATCTCCTGATTGGCAGGAGTAAAGCTACGCGGCCAAGTAGGAGTATATTTAATCAGCGCTCTTTTGTAAGGTATATTTTTACCTAAAGAATAGCCCAATGCAAATCCCACTCCTGAATCCGGAATTCCGGCCACAAAATCGGCTTCGCACTCATCCTTTTTACCCATCAGGCATCCGCCTCTGTAGCGTACATAATCTACATTTATATCTTCGTAAGAAGATACCGGATAGCCGTAATATACCCAAAGGAAAGAGCATATTTGCATTTTTTTATTTGGAGCACGCAATTGTTCATAACCATCGGCTTTAATCGAAAGAATTTCTCCCGGACCGACATTGTAAACCGGCTCAAAACCAAGATTATGAAAACTACATGATTCGGTAGAAACGGCATAAGCTCCCTCTTTCTGAGCAAGAACCATCGGAATGCGCCCCAACTTATCACGAGCTGCGACAATCTCCTTTTCGGTCAACATCAGTAATGAGCAGGAGCCTTTTATCTTATTATATACGTTTTCGATTCCTTCGGTAATTGTTTTACCTTCGGTAATAAGAAGAGCAACTAACTCTGTCTGGTTAATTTTTCCTGAACTCAATTCGGAAAAATGCTTATTCTTTGCCAACAACTCTTCGGCTAACTCCTCGATATTGTTGATGCATGCGATTGTAACAAGAGCAAAACGTCCTAAATGAGAATTAATCACTATCGGTTGAGCATCCGTATCGCTGATAACGCCAATTCCGGCATTTCCGGAAAACTTAGGCAGATTGGGTTCAAATTTTGTCCTGAAATAGGAGTTCTCCAAGTTATGAATACTACGGGAAAAACCGGCTTCACTATCATACATAGCCATTCCCCCGCGCTTGGTTCCTAAGTGGGAATTATAGTCCGTACCATAAAAGAGTTCGGATGTACATGCTTTATTAGAAATTGTACCAAAAAAACCACCCATATTATTTGTTTTAAGTTTGTTTCTGTTATTTCAATTAAGTAAGTATTAAAAAAGTAGACAAGTAAACGAGTTTACGAGTAAACAAGAATAAGAAGACTCGTTTACTTGTCCGCTTTTTTAAACCACAACATTAAATTTTTTATAAAACTTAATTAATTGTTTTTCAAAATAAAAAAGACTTTTATTTACAAAGTCTCTTTATCGAAGGAACCATTAAGTGATTCCAATTTCATATATATTTCCCTTGTAGCCCAAGCATCCAAGGCTGCATATTTCTTTTGTTTTTCTGTTAGTGTATCAGCTTCCCAATTGGTGAGGCGTTGCGATTTCGAAATCCTTTTCTCAAACATGATAGCATAAATCTTCATCAGGCTGTTGTCCTCAATCTGAAATTTCTTTACATAATGCTGTAAATCAACGAAATTTACCTGTTGAATAGTTGCCATTTGATTTAGTGCATGAAAATCGTCTTTTATGGATAAGCCTATTTTTTTGACAGAAGGGTCGGCCAATAAATCGGCAAGCGACTTAGGAATACCGGTCAGGTTAATTCTGAATAGAAAGCAAGAAGAGTCTGTGCTCAATTGTATAAGAGCAACTTCGTTCGTTTTTCCTTTTTTAAAAGATGGCCGGGATTCGGTATCGAACCCGAGTACGGGATATGTCTTGAGGAAAGATACAGCTTTTTCAACCTCTTCCAACCGCTGAATTACATGTATCCTGCCATCGAAATCAGCTAACGGAAGATTGGCTATTTCCTCTTTTGATATAGTGGGTCTGTAAATACTCATTCTAAAAATTCATCCTCCATACTTTTTCCGGAAAACCCAAAAGTAAAATCTTCGTCTTTCTCTTCCGAGTCTTCCAAATCAACACCCGAATATAAAAGATTATGCAGTGCCCGAAGTGCATTTACTGATTTTTGTCCCCAGAAATTCCGAAAATTTTCCTGACAGTTCGCCAAAGCATCATTCATTATGCGTAAATCTGCCGATTGAAAATTGGCTATCATATCTTTTAAATCCTGATATATATCCGTTAAATCTTCCGAAATGCTTGCCAAAACCGGGCTATCGCTATATTGCATGTCGGGATGAAAAACCTCCAGATACTCATCATATTGGCCAATGATATTTATAATCTGCTGACGAACAAATTCATATTCTTCTTCAGAAACAAATTGCTCAATAACTTCTTCCAACTCTGATTCAAAAGAGGGTAGAAGTGAGGCTTTTAGATATAGTAAAGGGAGTATTTTCGTCGTTTTATCAACAAATGATTTTGCATTTTGCTGACCGGAATTTTCTAAGAAAGAACAATACTCTGCGGCAACTGTTATGAATTCAACTGCATTCTTGGAGTATACGGGATGTTGCGATTCTTGCTTGTCTTTGCTCATAAACCTAAAGCATATTTTGCCACCGGGCAAAAATATAAATCATATTAGTAGTTCCTTTTCCGGAAGTGAGTACAAATTTACGAATAATATTAAATAAAAAACATTTATTCTACTTCAAAAAAGAAGTTGAGAGACACCTATTTTATAAATTATAATTTTTTTATCATTATTTCAATTATTTAGTAAGCTACAAAACTAAATTTCAAAAAGTCGAAAACGTTAATACCTGAAATAATATTAAGTTTTTGTTTTTAGTAGACAAGTAAACGAGTTGACGAGTAAACAAGAATAACTTGTCTATTCGTCAACTTGTTTACTCGTTTACTCGTAACTACCTGTTATCTATCTTTTCAGGATACATATCATGGTTCATTGTACGGTATTCAGCCATTTTCTCATATTTTGTTCCGGGTTTCCCGTAATTACAGTAAGGGTCAATGCTGATTCCTCCGCGCGGAGTAAACTTTCCCCACACTTCAATATATTTCGGTTCCATCAGTCGGATAAGGTCTTTCATAATCGTATTGACACAATCTTCATGAAAATCGCCATGATTGCGGTAACCGAATAAATAAATCTTTAAACTTTTACTCTCCACCATACGGATGTCGGGAATATAGCTGATATAAATAGCGGCAAAATCGGGCTGTCCGGTAATCGGGCACAAACTGGTAAATTCAGGACAATTAAATTTCACCCAATAATCATTTTCAGGATGTTTATTGTCAAACGTTTCCAAAACCCCGGGACAATATTCGGATGGATACTCCGTTTTTCCTCCTAATAAATTCAGTTTATTTTTCATTTTTTTTAATTACGAGTTACAAGAAAGATAAAGAGGCTGTCCTAAAAGTCCTTTAACCACAAAGGTCACAAAGTTTTACACTATAGGACACAAAGAATATTGGTTGGTTATCAAAATGTTGTGATCTTTGTGGATTTTCTTTGTGTACTTTGTGGTAAAGAATATTGGCTTTTTGGACAGTCCCATAACTTGTAACTATTTATTATATTTTTTTCTCCATTCATTCAATCCTTTCGCACGCAATTTGCATGCCGGGCATTTTCCGCAACCTTCTGCCATAATTCCATTATAACAGGTAAGTGTTTGTGTACGGACAATATCAAAAACTCCGAGTTCGTGAGATAGTTGCCAAACCGCCTCTTTATCCCTCCACATCAATGGTGTATGAATCTGGAATTCAGAATCCATAGCCAGATTGAGAGATGCATTTATTGATTTTATAAATGTGTCCCGGCAATCAGGATAACCGCTGTAATCAGCTTGGGAAACGCCAATAACAAGATTGCGCACCTGAAGGGAATAGGCATAAACAGCCGCATAGGTCAAAAAAATCATATTCCGTCCGGGAACAAATGTATTGGGAGGAGAGTTATCAGGTTTCTCTTCATCCATTATTATCGTATTATCGGTCAGAGAGTTGTGTGTAAGGTTTTTTAATGTATCAATGTCGTAAACCATAAACGGAACTTCCGCCTGACGGGCAATTTCCCTTGCGATTTCAACTTCATGTTCATGCCTTTGCCCATAACGGAATCCCAAAGCATATACTTTTTCAAACTGCGTCTTTGCCCAATATAGACAAGTAGTAGAGTCTTGTCCTCCTGATAATAAAACTATTGCCGAACTTTCCATGACAATCGAAAATAAATAGGAATTATAAATTAAATGTAGAAAAGGAGAGTATGATAACTAAGTAGTTAGGACAAGAGTAATTCAAAAAAATGATAAATGTCGCTCTATGTTGAACAATTCTTGTTTTTTACGTGGTTATCAAGTACACGCCCTTAAGGATTCTACCCTGCAAAGATAAGAATTAGTTGGCAATTACAGACAAACAGGAGATAAAGTATTAGTGATTAGTGGTTAGTGATAAACTGTAAGTAATTAGCTAATAATTCGTTAACAAGACATAAGTATCTAAAAACAATGTCGTTTAGTTAAGCCCTGAAAGGGCAATATACACCAGCGTAGGACAACGTCCTACGATAAAATTTAGCAAAATGATATTCTGTAATTACCCGCAACTAACTGTCATTAATCGTAATTGATTGCATTCCAATTAATAACATTTACATTAATTCACATTTCGCCAAAATAGACAATAACCGGACACAACAAAGTGTATTCTACTCTGTTAAGTAAGTGTTCAGAATTAGTTCATATTATTATGCGTAATTAATTGTAATTTACCTTCGGTGTAATTAATTATCAATCAATTACTTTCGAAGTAACGAATACTAATTTTGACAGAGCACTTATGGTTATTAATCACTTACCCGAAAAAAGCGCTCGGGATTCTTTTTGAGCAGACGTATTTTCCTTCCTTTTCATAACAATGTATCTTATCTTCCCTGCACAACCAACCTATGGCAAGATACAATAATGGTTCGGATAAACTTAATTTCTCACGAATGTCTATAATGGAAAGGTCTCCTTCTCCATCCAACAAACGCCAAACTTCTCCGGCTGCATGTCCAATTTCAATTTTATTCATAAATACAAAGTTTATAATGTACAAAATTCTTTATTCAGCATATCATAAAACAGCAAACATCCGCCAGATAAAAAGTTTTCTTTTTTTATATAAATCATTATAAATCAATCCAAATATCAATTTTTAATCTTATAAAAAAACAATTTTTTCTTATTTTTTTTGCATGTTTTTCATATTATAACAAAATACGCCCTATTTTAGAGGTAGAAAAACGGGGTATTTTGAAAAATTAGGATTTAAAAAAGAATATTTGAAAATTTCTATTTAAATGGAAACACTTTTTTTGTCCGTTTCAACTTCCTATTTTTGTAAAAAATATGATTACGATGAAAACTGACACTATATGTGCTATTTCTACACCTGCGGGAACCGGAGCTATTTCGGTTATCCGGATTTCAGGGAAAGAAGCGATTACTATTTCGGATAAAATTTTTCGTTCGCCAAAAAGCAACAGAAATCTGGCTTCCTCCAAATCTCACCGTGCTCATTTCGGTTATATTGTAAATAAAAGCGAAGAGCTGATAGACGAGGTATTGGTCACAATATTCGTAAATCCACACTCTTTTACCGGAGAAGATTCCGTAGAGATTGCCTGCCACGGCTCGCAATATATCCAACAGCAGATTTTGCAATTACTCCTTGAGAACGGATGTCGCCTGGGATTACCCGGCGAATTTACCCAACGGGCTTTCCTGAACGGTAAACTGGACTTATCTCAAGCCGAAGCTGTTGCTGACCTTATAGCCGCTAATTCGGCTGCATCGCACCGTATGGCATTAAACCAGATGAAGGGAAACTTTTCAAATGAATTGACAAAATTGCGGGAAAAGCTATTGAAATTCGTCTCATTGGTAGAACTTGAGCTTGATTTTAATGAAGAGGATGTTGAGTTTGTCAGCCGTACCGAACTGAAGGAACTGGCCGAAAGCATAGAAAAAACCATTGCGGAACTATCCAATTCTTTCCGTTTGGGAAATGTGCTTAAAAATGGTATTCCCGTAGCTCTTGTCGGCGAAACAAACGTTGGAAAATCAACTCTTCTCAATGTCCTGTTGAACGAAGACAGGGCGATTGTTTCGGATATTCACGGGACTACGCGCGATGTGATTGAAGACCTTGTGAATATCGAAGGTATCACATTCCGGTTTATTGATACTGCGGGTATACGTGATACAAAAGATAAAATTGAAAAATTGGGTATCGACCGCACTTTCCAGAAAATTGAACAGGCAAGTATCGTCCTTTGGCTGATTGACTGTACTGAATTCAGCGAACGCATTGAATGGCTGACCGAGTCAATTACAAAACGTGCACAGGGTAAGAAGGTTATATTGGTTTTCAATAAAATAGACAAAATAGCCGAAGAGGAGCGGGAAGTGTTAAACGAACTTTTCGAATGTTTCGACGGAGAACGAATCTATATCTCCGCCAAAAACAAAATCAATACACTCGAATTGCAGAACGCCCTTGTCAAAGCTGCCCAAATACCAGAACTACAAACCGGAGATGTGGTTGTAAGCAATATCCGGCATTATGAGGCGCTACAGAAGGCTCTTGACTCCGTCCAACGTGTTATTAACGGACTAGAATCGGGTATTTCAAACGATTTCATTTCACAGGATATCCGGGAATGCATGCACTATCTTGGAGAAATAACAGGGGAAATTTCTACGGATGAGGTATTGGGGAATATCTTTAAGAACTTTTGCATCGGAAAGTAGAAGTTGATAATCAACAATTAATACTCATTAATTACTTAAGTCGCTATTATATAGTGACTTTTTTATTTCATTCATCATTGATATACTAATTCCTAAAGTGGAAATGCTTTTCGATTTGACAAAAAAGATTTGCGAGAAGAAAAAGTATAAGGAGATAGAAAAAAAATAAAAACAATTGATGCATTACAGATGTTTTATATTTTATATTGAAATATAATGATTCTTTAAATTATTAACTATAAAAAATAGATCCTATGTTTGTAAATGGAAATTCCAGCTAAGGTAGCGAAATAAAAAAGCTATACCATTTTAGTTAACTTTGTTTTATCAACAAACAAGTTCACTATAAATGATATAGCTCATGAAAACAGTACAAAGGAACAAATTAGATTTCAAAGGACAAAACATTTACGTAGGAATTGATGTCCATTTGAAGAGTTGGTCGGTAGTGGTATATCAGAACATTCGGTTCTGAAGAAGTTTCGACAGGACCCGGATGCCGCAGCATTGCACAAGTTTTTAGATTCTAATTATCCGGGAGCGAACTATCATTCGGTTTATGAAGCGGGGTTTAGCGGATTCTGGATACACGAGAAACTGGTAAAGTTAGGTATTAACAACATTGTAGTTAATCCTGCGGATGTACCGACCATGGGTAAAGAAAAGCTACGAAAGACCGATGCGGTCGATAGTGGTAAATTAGGCCGGGAACTACGCTCGGGAACATTGAAAGGAATTTATGTTCCGGGTGTGGAAATTCTGGAAATGCGCTCTTTGATAAGGTTAAGAACCTCAATTGTAAAAGACAGTACAAGGGAAAAGAACAGGATTAAGTCCCTATTGCGTTTTCACGGGATAGAGATTCCCATCCAATTCACCCGTCATAGCATTGGTAATTGGTCCAAACGTTTTATCGGATGGCTTCGAGAAGTTCAACTATCCACTGTGTACGGACGAAAAACATTGGATTTGCACATTGAGCAGTTTGTCCGTTTACGAGGGATGCTACTACAGGAAACCAGGGCAATCCGTGCCATCTCCCGGAGTGAAGCATTCAACGAACCTATACGATTACTTACTTCTGTTCCCGGAATCGGGATCATTACCTCAATATCCTTGTTGGTGGAACTGGATGACATCAACCGGTTCAAGAGTGCAGACCAGCTGGCTGCTTATGTTGGGCTAATCCCAATGTGTCATTCGAGCGGAGAAAAAGAAGGAGTCGGTGATATTACGATTCGCAAGCATGCCACGTTAAGGTGTTACCTGATCGAAGCAGCCTGGATAGCGATAAGGAAAGATCCTGCCATAACGATGTGTTACGAAGAATATCGAAAGAGGATGAATGCGCAAAAATCCATTGTCAAGATTGCACGAAAGTTAGTAAACAGAATCTATTTCGTACTCAAACGCAGAAAAGAATATGTACCCTGTATTGTCAAGTAAGATACAATCCTATCCGGTAGACAGCTTTTTCGAGAGACACCACTATCATAATGTTGCAGCTTTGAAGTCTGCTTAAAATAGACTGTGACTCTCGCCTTAGGTAAACTGATATAGGAACTTGCAGCTCTCGGAAACGGGTAGTCTGCTATGGAAAGGCTGTTTGCCATAGGATTTACATTAGGTTTTCTTAGCCATAAAGACGATGTCAGTAATACGGAAAGGAGGTAGAACATCCACCTCCTAAAATTGCATTACTGCATACCGTCCGGGTGTGTATTGCTGACAGGTTGCTCCTCAGCAGAGCCTGCTTCCTCTTAACACCTTGATACAAAGATATAAAATGAAAGTTAATTAAAATAATTATCCAATTTTATTTGGATTTAAAATGGAAAACGTTATGAATTTTTTTTGGTTTATTCTCATCGGTATAGCAGCCGGATTTATTGCCGGACAAATAACAAAAGGTCATGGGTTCGGTTTGGTAGTCAACTTGATAATTGGTATTATCGGAGGTGTGTTAGGTGGTTGGATTTTCGGCTTACTGGGTATTACCACCCTCGGTTTGTTCGGAAGCCTCATTTCAGCAGTTGTTGGTGCCATACTACTTTTGTGGATAGTGTCACTCCTGTTCGGAAAAAGTAAAAAAAGCTAGCAATACAAAATCATGGACTTACATTCAGGGTTACCCTATTGGATTGTCAAGAATCCCTTATACGATTATTTCAATCCATTAGAAAAAAATGATTCTGCCGATGTAGCAATCATTGGCTCCGGAATTACAGGTACGCTCGTTGCTCACGAATTATGCAAGGCAGGTATAAAATGCTGTATTGTAGACAAACGGACACTTTCCACAGGAAGTTCTTCTGCCAGTACTGCACTTTTGCAATATGAAATAGACGAGCCATTATACAAGATGGCACGGAAAATTGGAGAGCAAAATGCCCTGCTGGCGTATCAATGTTGCCTGAAAGCCATTACAGATATAGAAAAGGTATTTAAGGGAATTGGGTTTAATCCTGATTTTCAACGGGTACCCAGCGTTTTTTATGCCAGTAATAAAGAAGGGCAGGCGCTAATCGAGAAAGAATATGAAATAAGAAAAAAACACAACTTACCCGTAACCTTTCTTACAGGCAAAGAAATAAAAAAGACATACGGTTTTGAAGCCCCTTGTGCCCTAATGAACGAAAGGGCAGCCCAAATAGATACTTACCTTGCTGCTACAACACTGTTGGATTATCACATGCAAAAACATGGGCTGAAAGTATATACCCACTCCAAAGTAACGGCATGCAAAAAGAGAAGTGCAAACTATGAACTTTTAACGGACAAGGGACATAAAATAACCTGCAAACAAGTAGTAATTGCAGCCGGATTTGAAGCCGGACAGTTCTTGCCCGAAAAAGTAATGAAACTTACCTCCACTTATGCCATCATATTTGAGCCAGTTGATCCCAGGCAACTCTGGAAAGGCCGGAGCCTGATATGGGAAACAAAAAATCCATATATTTATATCCGTACCACAAAAAACAACCGTATTATTGTGGGAGGTGAAGACGAAGAATTTCAAGACCCCGAGAAAAGAGACGAACTGTTAAGGGCAAAAACTTCGCGGCTGGAAAAGAAATTCCTCAAATTGTTTCCACATATTCCTTTCAAAACGGATATGGCTTGGTGTGGTACATTCAGCTCCACCGAAGATGGATTACCTTATATCGGCGAATGGCCCGGAAAGCAAGGAATGTTTTTCGCACTTGGATATGGCGGTAATGGAATCACCTTTAGCATGAATGCAGCTCAAATGATATGCAATAGTATTTTGGGAAAAGAAGACAAGAGATACAAAGTGTTTGGATTTGAACGGATAAAAAATAAAATTTAACCTAATTCATTTCCCATCTGCCTATACAAAATCGGTTGCATTAGCTGACTTAGTAAAAAAAATGATAAAACTTTTATAAACAAAAAAATGCCGCTTTTGCATTTTTTTGTTTATAAAAGTTTTAAATATGATTATTGTATTAGTATTTTATATTCTGGAAGTCCTATTGCAGCCGCAAAAAAACGTTCACTTACTTCTCTTTAGATGCTTCCCCAACAAAACCTTGTGATTTATTTTTAAATAAAATATTAAAAGAAGTCAAGCTGCCATATGATTTTGTGATATATTGCTGCAATACAATCTTTTCTTCGTCACTAAGGTTACTCGTATTTATTTTTTGTTCCATCACACGGAGCCTGTCTCGGATCATTATAATCTTATTGAAGAATGTTGATATCGGCATTTCATAAGGTTTCAGTTCCGGATTGGAAGGTTTCAGTATCAATGTGCCTCCCGACCATTTCTCACCAATGGAAACAACTTCTTGGATATCGGAAAAATTGCGTAATATTTTTATCAAAGTAAGTTCAATCATTTCAAAACTCACCAAATCATCAGCAGGTTCCAACAGGTCAATGATTTCCAATCCGTCATAACTTCTTGCTATCTCCCGGTTTCCATAGTCTATAAAAGTGATTATATAGCTGTTTGACTTAACCTGTATTACAACACCGGCTCCATATTCCTTATGTTTTACTCGCGAACCAATACCCAAAACTTCATTTTCCATAATATAATTCTATTTTTTGATGTAAATATTTCCTTGTTATTTTCAATATTGGCAAAAATAATAAATTACGGATATATCAAGTCAACAATAGTTTTTTCTCTGTTGCATTTTAATATTCTATTGGATAATAAAAGCTTTATAGCTTGTTTTTTATTTGCTACAAATGGATAATGAAGCTTTAAAGTCATGTGGGCAAAAAACCGTGTATGGTGTATTTTTGACACGGGAATTTTTTGAAGTACAAATAATAGTTTATATTTGACGCGAAAATAATCTACGAAGGTTAATATGGCTTTACGATATGATAAGATGGAGTAAATGCTAATAGTTAGCCTGCTAAAATAAATTAAAAAAACTGGAATACTTGTATGGAAAATTTGCAACATTGCCTAAGTAAGAAATCTATTAAAGAATCAACTAATCAGAATAAAAATACAGTTTCAGGTTTTTACTAAATACTATACTTTTAGTTTAAGTATTAGAACCATAATAGATTTTTAATCGGAACATCGAATTTGAATCTGGTTTGGAGAAAAAAATAGAAAAAATCAACCTATAAGTTTATTATATGAAAATAATTAGTATATTTGTGGCAAAATTATTCGCATTCCAATATCCGGAAGAAACAAAAGATGAATATACACGCCTGATAAATACATGGAATAATCCGGAATACTTGGTTGAATATGCAGAAAAAAACAGTTCATATCTTCCTACACATTTGTCAATCGAGGATTTTATTGAAGAGATAATGGAAGAAGCTGAGAATTTGGAAGAAATGTTTTTATTTCATTCGAAAGGAAATTTTCAAACGTTTAATATATGTTTTCAGCCATTACACAATACAGAATTCAGGCATAAAATATTATCATTACAAAAGAAAAAATATAAATATCTAAGACTATATGCTATAAAAATTGATGATAATTGTTTTGTTATAACGGGTGGGGCAATAAAATTAACTCGAACAATGCAGGAACATCCGGATACTAATATCGAATTAATAAAATTAGAGCGATGCAAAAACTATTTGCAGAATAATAGTGTTTTCGACAATGATTCTTTTTTTGAACTAATTACTGAATGACTATGACTAATAAAGAAAATTTCCTAAAACTCGTTTCAAGACAAAACTCTGAAACAGAGAAAGATATTCTTTTGCACCAAAAGAACAAATCATGGTTACGGGAATCGAAACGTATTGCCGTAAAAGTTTTACTGGCTTTAAAAGAGCAAAATATGACTCAAAAAGAGTTAGCGGAAAAAATGGGTGTATCTCCCCAATATATAAATAAGCTTGTGAAAGGAAAAGAGAACCTGACACTTGATACAATAACTAAATTGCAGAATATTTTGCAGATAGCAATACTTACATCGGCAAATAAATTAAGAGAAGAGAATGGGTATAAAGTGCAGGCTTTTTCTTACCAAGCTGATTATCAAAAAGAATGTTCAAAGTATTCTCCAAGTAACCTAAAAGTTACAGTGTCATGAAAGATCGAAAGCATATTTCTTTTGTATTGGCCGGAATACAGACTGTTGAATTTGCCGTTATAAAAGAGTTTTACTCCGAAAATAAAAATATTTCATTGAGCATTAATACCGAATTTGGAATAAAATCCTTAGAGGAACCGGTTATTGTATGTTCTCCGGAAATCAGCTTCCTTCAGAAGAATAAGCCATTTATCAAAATTAAAATTGCATGTAGCTTTTCTATCGAAGAATCGTCTTGGAATAGCTATTTAATGCCGGATAAAAAGTCAATTGTATTTCCAAAAGAATTTACAGATCACCTACTGATGCTTTCGATAGGGACTTTGCGTGGTGCATTACATGCAAAAACGGAAGGAACTCTTTTTAACCGCTTTATAGTGCCAACTGTCAATGTGGTAGATCTTTATATAGGAAATATCACATTTGAATTTAACAACATAAATGAGTGTTCAGAATAACAGAAAGAGAGCGGGTGTAGCATTAAAGATATGAAATAACAGATTGTATATAGACCTAAATGATTTTTCTTCTTGATTATCTTCTCAAATCTCCATTTTATATTAAAATGCTATTGGATTTCTTTTATTAAACGGGAGAGAAATAAAACGAGACAAGCACCGTTATTCACATAAGGGTGCTTGTAAAAATTAATCACATAAAACGAACTGAAATTATTTTTTTGTACATAAGGAAACAGAATAAATGAAATTTTTATATCTGTTTTTCAATATGTTATATTTATTACCGTACTAAAACGGCTTTTAAAATCTTAAAAACACAAGCATCATTGTTCACACAGGGATGCTTGTTAAAAATTAATCACATAAAACGAACTGAAATTATTTAATCGGCACAATTGTTATTAAAACTTTCGAATTTTCATGTGCAATCATTGAGTACGATTCTCTTCCATCAAACTCAAGGATCGTATCTTTTGGCATCATATAGGCGTTTTCCTCTTTTCCGTAAACAAATGTTACTCGTCCTTCTACCACCTGTATAGTTGCCATTGCTTGTTCCTTTTTGGTAGGGGCTCCTTTACCCGCATCAAAATATAAATACTTAACGACGAAAAAATCATTTTTTATAATTTCCTGATTTTTTTCTTCTATTTCAAGGATGTCAATTTTTTCCATTAAATATGATATATTTAGGCCAAACAAAAGGATTTTTATATTTCACCTTTCCTTTTGAAATGATAAACATTTGTTTGACGCTTATGTTCAAAATATTTTTTTGTTTTTAATTATTTTAACATATGTGTTTTAAAATGGAGTTTTTCCGGTTTCTCTATTTTACTCACGATATAGTATTATACAATACAGGGGCTTGCATTGTTCACTTTGCTTTTAAATTTCAATTTGTATTGTTATAAAAACCGGATAGTAAATTCTATGTTTAAATTTTGACTTTATTGAAAAATAAGCTATAAATCAATACCTACAAATAGAAATTGTAATTAATCTGGAATAGACATAAATATCTATATTTTCTCCATTTTATATCGTAATCAGAAAAAAAGAGAGGAATATTCAGGCTGAGTTAAATTATATTTTTTCGATTTTTTCAAACATTTCAATTTTATTTTATGCAGTTATTACAGCATTTCTTAAAAATTCATCTTAATTTTTCCATTTTTTTCTGAGCTTCTTCTATTAATTCATTATACTTCGTGAGTACTTCCAATTGAATAAAAGTGAGTGGTTTTCCGTCTTTTCTATTCCGTATGGCATTGTAGTATACACCTCGGTTACATTGGCATTGGGTGCAGGCTTCTTCTATATATCCTTTTCCTAATTTCTCCTTTCGTTTACTTTCTTCGTTCATTTTTTTATTTATATTTGTTGTTTTACTTTGTATATAACATGTTTTTTATATCTTTTGTCATATTTTCTATGACAAATATAGAAATTTTTTCTACAAAAAATCAAACAATATAGAATTTTTATCAACAAATATGGAAAGAAAAATTGATCGGTTCGATAAATATATGGAACACAAGAAACTGAATGATAATAAAGTTACCCGGGATGCAAGGCTTGCTGTTGGCACATTGGGAAAATCTCGGAAAGAGGGAAAAGATTTATCAAATAAAACAGTTGAAAAAATATTAAAATCTTATCCTGATATAAACGAAAAATGGTTGTTGTATGGAGAAGAGCCAATGCTCAAATACTACGCCAACGACGTAGATAGCATAGAAGAACCGCTTGAAAGGTATGGAAAATGCAAAGATTGTGTTGCAAAAGAGAAAGAGATTGGTAAATTGAATAACAGGATTTCTTTCCTGAATGAAAGCATACAGGAGTGTAAAAAGGAAGCATCCGAAAAAGACCGTGAAATTGGAAAATTAATTTCTATCCTTGAACAAAACGGAATCAATTACAGAGCCGAATAATTTTTTCTGAAAGGAAAAAATGGTAAGTAGTAAAATGAGAATAAAAAAAAGTATTCTAAGCATACTGGTAGTTTTAGTATTCTCTTTAAACTATCTTTCAGCACAATCCAATTGTTTTTATCGTTGTGATGGTTACGACACCGGCAAGAAATATTACGTGTATTCTGATGTCGCAAATGTCCGTACCTCACCGGATATATATTCCGACATAAACTTCAAATTGACAGCAGGACACGAAGTTATACTAATATCCTATAAAGAAGAATCTGTTGAAATTGATGGAATTAATGGATTCTGGCTTTTTATAAAAACAACAGATCAGAGATGCCGTAAAGGTTGGATTTGGTCAGGAACATTAAGTTGCGGCCAATTACAGCGAGGGGATACCAAATTTGTATTTGGTATAGAAAACACAAACGAAGATAAATGTGAGTTCTCTATCAAAGCCATTGAAAAGAAGGATATTATTGATAGGAAAAAAATTGAAGTTTATTTCGAAATAGGATTGGATAATGTAGCTATCATAGACAGTGTTTGCCTAAAAAATGTAAAATATGTGTTGTGTTTTACCATGTCTACATATGGTTGTAATAGCATTGGCGAAGATGAATATTATTTTGCATGGCTTGATGAAAAGAAAAAACTGGTGAAATTGCCAAAAACAAGTTCATTCGAAGCAAATAAAGAGAGCTTATATATCCCGACACAAAGCAATAAAAGAATCTCAGATCTTTTGTTAAAGGTAAGCGAAGAGGGTATTCAACCGGAAAACAATGAACATCCTTACGATTATGAGAAATGGAAATATAAAACTGAACTCTTTAAATGGACAGGCGAGAAATTGATTAAATATTGATAAACAAAAAAAGATATATCAATATTCAATTAACTTTCAATTTTCAACTCTCACTTTTCAACTTATTTACTCTCTTCATACCTGAATTTATCCAGAAAAATCGGAATTTCATCTTTGTTTATTCCGTTTTCCACCAAAAAAGGAATATCTTCCTTCAAGATGTGCAAAAAAGAGTTCATATCATTATTCATCAGTTCAAGTCCTTTCGCATAAAAAAGGAGAGCATTTTTTCTATCTTTAAAACACCAAGCTACATGTCCCAGATTAATCCAGTCATGATGGTTGCGGTCTTTTTCACCTATCTTGCTGTAATATTTATCTGCCTGTTCCAATTTTCCCGTAATAAATGAGCACCAGGCAATAGGACGCCATACCTTCCGGTTGTCGGGAGCTAGATATTCTATTTTGAAAAATACCTGTAAGGCTTCGTTATACAGTTTTTGTTCGAGATAACAATGCCCGATGCTTAACTGTACGCCCAAATCGTCCGGCGATTGTTTTTCTACCTGTAAATAATAGTTTAACGCCGATTCTAAATCCTTGAGGCTACGGTAGCAGAAAGCTATTTTTTTCAGATTCCATAAACTGTCCGGTTTTATCATATCTGCTTTCTTGTAAAAGGAGAGGGCCTTCTCGTAATCTCCCTTTTTCTGATAGCAATAACCGATTTTCTGGTAAAGTTCCATATTCAGGTTATCTTTCTGAAGCAGTTTTTCAAAAATCTCTACGGCATCATCATAAAAATCCTTGCTAAAATAAACTTCGGCAACTGTCCTCAATAATTTATCCGAATTTTCTATCTCTTTGATAAAAAACAAATTATATAAATCCAGTTTAGTATTAAACAGATCCTGAAAATCGCCTCTTCTGCGGTATAATTTGAAAAAACGGTATATATCCTGGATGTATTGGTTACTGATATTTTCGCCTTTAGCCGACTGTGCCAGAAGTTCCTCGTCCTTCTTGACTTCTTCCATCTGTTCCGATTCCATCTTCAATGACTGAACCATCGTGTCCCTGATATTACGAGGCATTTGCAATATGCTGAATACCAATGAATATTTATCTGAATTACACAAAAAATAACTCTTCATTACAGCTTCGGGAAGTCCCGGCTGCTTCTCTTTATTAAAGATCTCGGCAACAGAGGAGTGATTGGTAAAGGGCAGAAACCAATTACTGATTTCGCTGAAAAACGGAAAATTCTTCATAGAAGAAAAGGTACTCATAAAAACATCGGCGCCTTCCATCTGCAACTCTGCAAATTGCTGCACCTTGTCGGTTATACCGGCTTTATCCAAAATTTCCTGCCATTCGGGATTCTTATCCGACAACGAATTTTCATCTTTCATCAAATCCTTCAAATTCATTTTCTCTTGAATAAAAGGACTGATCTTTGCCATCTCCGGAATGAAGTCTTCGGTTATCTTTTTGGTTATTTTTTCGGTCTCTTTACTGCGTACAAACTGCAACATAACCACTTGTAAGTTTTGCACAAAACTTTTGTCGGATATCAACAAGCGAATACGGTTTATTATTGTATCATATAATTGTATTCGTTTATTATAAATGTATGAACATAAGACAAATCCGATAAAAGCACGTTGTTTGACCTGTTCGTCCGGATCATTATAAACATCGAGCAAAATTTCAAACTTTTTCTCGTCAAAAGTGCGCATTAAGCTAAGGGTAATGGCTGAAACGATCACACATTTGTCTGAAAATTCGATCTCCTTATTTTCAAAAATCAAACGGGCTAATTCGGCCTCTTTCTCTTTATATTTTTCAGCCATCCAAAAATAGTTGAAAACAGAATTGAGCATTTTTTCATGGTTCCGGGAGAATTCTACCGACTTTCCGGATGTATTCAAACTCTCTTCCAGTAATCCGGCTAAAGAGACATTCGCATTATGACTTGCCAATTCCGATACTATTTCAGAATTGGAAAAAATCAATTTTTCGCGCATATAAAGAGGACTGGAGGGTTCGCGCAATATCAATTGCTCTTTTACCAGATCGGCCGTTTCCAAAGCCGAAACACGAAGCCGATTATAGATTTTAGCCTGTTCGGGATCATTTATTCCTTCAATCATATATTGCAACATATATTGATAAGTGGTCTCCATCTCTCTTTTTTTGTCCATCCACTCGCCCGATTGCAAAAGGTTAATCAATCTGCCTAACCTGTCGAAAGCCACCTTTAAATGCCGTGATAATATATTATCGCAGATTTTCTGGTGCAAAAGTTCTATCTCCTTATATGTCATAATCTCACTTTTTCAAAATTTATTAGTCCGGAATCGCTAAAAGAAAAGAAGAACAAATATGTTGCCATACCTGAAAAGTTTCCATTAAACTTAAAACACTTTCAGTGCTTTCCGGGTTCGTAAATATACAACCACACAAATATAATAAAAGAAAAATCAGCGTTGCAGAATTGCGTGACATTCCGTATATTCGCAGCAAATTCAAGTAATAGAATAATTAAAATTTCAGATTTAAAGTCTGAAATGAAAATCAAAAAATAGCACCTATTTTTAAATTTTGGTACTGACAGTTGGTTTTCAGAAATTCAGACATTATGTCAGTATAAAAGAAATATAATCGATAAATGAAGAATATCCGCAATTTTTGTATTATTGCTCATATTGACCACGGAAAGAGCACGTTGGCAGACCGTTTACTGGAAATAACTAAAACCATCACAGGAAAAGACCTACAGGCACAAGTGCTCGACAATATGGATTTGGAGCGGGAGCGTGGCATCACAATCAAAAGCCATGCAATTCAAATGGATTACCAATATAAAAATGAAAAATACACATTCAACCTCATTGATACTCCGGGACACGTGGATTTTTCTTATGAAGTCTCACGTTCGATAGCTGCTTGCGAAGGCGCTTTACTGATTGTTGACGCTTCGCAGGGAATTCAGGCTCAGACAATATCCAACCTTTATATGGCGCTGGAACATGATCTCGAAATAATTCCGGTGATAAATAAGATAGACCTTCCGGGCGCTATGCCCGAAGAGGTGGAAGATCAAATCATAGAACTGCTTGGATGCAAGGCTGAGGAGATTATCCGTGCCAGCGGAAAAACAGGAGAGGGTGTCGATTTAATACTGGAAGCTATCGTTGAACGGATCAAACCTCCGGTGGGTGATCCCGAAGCTCCGTTGCAATGCCTTATTTTCGACTCTGTATTTAATTCTTTCCGCGGAATCATTGCCTATTTTAAAATTGTGAACGGAACTATCCGTAAAGGCGACTTTGTAAAGTTTATGGCTACCGGTAAAGAATATATTGCTGATGAAATCGGAATCCTGAAACTAGACATGGAATCACGCGACTCCCTTTCGGCTGGTAATGTAGGGTATATTATTTCAGGTATAAAAACTTCCAAAGAGGTAAAAGTGGGTGATACGATCACACACGTCAAAAATCCAAGCCAAAAAGCAATCGAAGGATTTGAAGAGGTAAAGCCAATGGTTTTTGCCGGCGTATACCCGATTGAAACGGAAGACTTTGAAGACCTGAGAGCTTCGATGGAAAAATTACAACTAAACGATGCTTCACTGACTTTCCAACCGGAATCATCCCTTGCACTGGGATTCGGATTTCGTTGCGGATTTCTCGGCATGCTCCACATGGAAATCATTCAGGAGCGGTTGGACAGGGAGTTCAATATGGACGTGATAACTACCGTCCCGAACGTTAAGTATAAAGTTTATACTAAAAAAGGTGAGGTAATAGAAGTTCATAATCCTTCCGGACTGCCCGACCAGACTTTGATAGAGAAAATCGAAGAGCCTTATATCCGAGCATCCGTTATCACAACCACCGACTTTATCGGTGCTATCATGTCACTTTGCCTTGGCAAAAGGGGCGAACTGGTTAAGCAGGAATATATTTCGGGTAACCGCGTGGAACTGATTTACGACATGCCGTTGGGAGAAATCGTATTCGACTTCTACGACCGACTGAAAAGTATTTCCAAAGGTTACGCTTCTTTCGACTACCACCCGAACGGAATGCGCGAATCAAAGCTGATCAAGCTAGACGTTCTTCTAAATGCCGAGCCTGTAGATGCGTTGTCCACACTGACGCACTTTGATAATGCTTATACACTTGGCAAACGGATGTGCGAAAAATTAAAAGAACTGATTCCGCGCCAACAATTCGACATTGCGATTCAGGCTGCAATCGGTTCGAAAATCATTTCGCGCGAGACTATAAAAGCCGTCCGCAAAGACGTTACCGCCAAATGTTACGGAGGTGATATTTCCCGTAAAAGAAAATTGCTCGAAAAACAGAAGAAAGGGAAAAAACGTATGAAGCAAATCGGAACGGTCGAAGTGCCTCAAAAAGCATTCCTTGAAGTATTGAAACTGGATTAACCCCCGCTAAAACCCTACGAAAAAGAGACCTAAAAGCATACGGTTTTAAATAAAATAAGTATTATATAATAAATGTGAACAAAATAAGTTTTACATAGTAAATATAAATAAAATAATAACGAATATGCTTTCAATCAGTTACATCCGAAAAGGCTTGAAATTGCTTTTCTTCTTTTTATTCCTTTTCAATACTACTATTGCTCAGGAATTTATCCGCGTAAACCAAATCGGATATTATGCCGCATCGCCCAAAACGGCCATATTCGCCAATATGGATGCCGAGAAGTTTGAAATCCGTAAAGTAAACAGCGAAGAAGAAGTTTATGAAGGAAAACTATCGGCAGGAAAGTTCTGGAACCAATCCGGAGAAACGATCCAAATAGCTGATTTTTCAGACTTTAAAAAACCCGGAAAATATTTTATACGAAGTGGAGTAGAAGAATCCTATCCTTTTGAAATAAAAGAAAACCATCTGTTTGATTCCCTTTCGGTTTGGAGTTTGAAAGCATTCTATCTGTGGAGGTCATCTACCGAAATAAAAACCGAATATGCCGTTTTTGGAAAAGAGAACTATGCACGCAAATCGGGGCATCCGGACGATACGGTTTATATTCACCCGGAAGTTGCCAACAAAAAACGACCGGCAGCAACAACCATATCGGCTCCCAAAGGCTGGTACGATGCGGGAGATTACAACAAATACGTCATTAATGCCGGGATAACCGTACACTCGCTTATAACGGCATACGAAATGTTTCCCGGTTACTACCAAAAGCTAAATCTTCATATCCCTGAAAGCGGAAACAATATCCCCGACATCCTGAACGAATTGAAGTGGGAATTTGACTGGCTGATGGAAATGCAGGATCCTTATGACGGAGGCGTTTATAACAAACTCACTACATTGAGATTTTGCGGAATGGTTTCGCCCGACCAAGATATTGCCGAACGATATGTAGTAGGAAAATCGACTACCGCCGCTTTGGACTTTGCCGCCATGATGGCAATGGCTGCACGGGTATATAAAGTATACGAAGACACTTTTCCCGGATTTTCGGATAAAGCCCTTGTTGCCGCCGAAAAAGCATGGAACTGGGCATTGATAAACAATAAAATAGCATTCAAAAATCCTTCGGATGTAAAAACCGGTGCATATGGGGATTCTGAGTTTAATGATGAGTTTTTCTGGGCGGCATCCGAGTTGCTCATTACTACCGGAAACAAAAAATATTATGATAATTTGGATTTCTTTCAAAAATTCGAGACTCCGGCATGGAGATTTGTCAACAGCCTCGGTTTGATTTCTCTTCAAATCCATCTGAAAGAGCTACCCGAATTTGTAGATAAAGAATCAATAAGCCGTAAATTCAAAGGCCTTGCCGAAAATATTTACAATCAATATAAATATTCCGCAAGTCTTGTTCCAATCAAGAAATTCGAATGGGGAAGTAATAGTGTGATTGCTACAAACGGAGTGATTTTGGGAGTAGCATATTACCAACTCAACGATGACAAATACCTTTCGGGAATGCTCTCAAGCCTCAATTATCTGCTTGGTACAAATCCTACAGGATATTGTTTTGTCACCCGTTTCGGAAGCAAATATCCGAAAAACATCCACGACAGGCGAAACCAGAGCAATAAAATAAAAGAACCTCTTCCCGGATACCTTGTGGGGGGAGCCAATCCGAATGATATAGCAGATTGCGGAAGTTCCAGTTACATATCCAGACTTCCGGCAAGATGCTACTTGGATGATGTATGCAGCTATTCGACCAACGAAATAGCCATCAATTGGAATGCCCCTCTGGCTTTTCTTGTGGGTATGATTGAAAATACGTTTAATAAATAGATTTTCGGATGGATAGATATTCAGATTTTCAGATATTGAAAAATTAGTTCATCTGAAAATCCGAATATCTGCTTGTCTGAATATCTGAATATCTGAATTCATGCGAAAACTGAAAATAACTGAACTGAACCGTATTTCGGAAGAAGAATTCAAACAGGCTGAAAAAATGCCTTTGGTTGTTATTTTGGATAATGTCCGCAGCTTGCACAATGTGGGCTCTGTCTTTCGCACTTCGGATGCTTTTCTTGTCGAAAAAATTTACCTATGCGGAATCACTTCCGTACCTCCCAATGCAGAAATTCATAAAACAGCGCTTGGCGCTGAGTTTTCTATGGATTGGGAATATGCAGAGTCTACCCAAAGCGTTGTTGAGAACCTGAAAAAAAACGGTTATTTTGTTTATGCCGTAGAACAAGTAGAAGGAAGTATTATGCTACCCGAGTTGCATTTGGATACCACAAAAAAATATGCTGTCGTTCTGGGAAATGAAGTAAAAGGAGTTCAGCAGGAAGTAATAAACATCTGCGATGCATGCATCGAAATTCCCCAATACGGAACCAAACACTCCCTCAATGTATCCGTTACAACCGGAATTGTAATCTGGGATTTTTTCAAAGCGTTTTTTTCAAAAAAATAAAGGAAAAAATAATCATTGCAAGAAATCCCCGATATACGATTTTGAAAGATTTAGAGAATAACTATAATCATAGGTAATTACATTCGAAAGATTGGACAAATCATCAATAACTTCTTTTATAATTACAACAATACGATATTTATTCATATTTTATAGTTGGTACCATAATGATCATTTAATATTTTTTCTGCCAGTGAAAACACTTCATCTAAAGTATATGTTTTCTGTCCTGCAATTTCCGGAGGCAAAGGATATTCTAACTTAACTGTTTTTTTATGTTTTTCTAAATCCCTAACAATTCGACGACCGGTAGGAGTAGAAATATCTATTTTGGCTATAACTTCACTCATAATCTGTATGTTTTACATGAAGTACAAATATATAAAAAAGATAGTGAGAACGGCTAATTTTTATCTTAGTTACTCTGAACTGCCTTCTTTAAACAATAGAATATTAAAAAAAATTTCATGATTTATTTTTTACTTTTGGTTTAAATATTTGTTATATATAATATCACTGATTTCATTAAAACTATTAAGAAGTGGTATTAATACTAATAATTTAACACATATTCGTATGAATAAAATTTTTACGTTACTTATTATTACTCTTATAATTACGACAAACTCAGCATTTGCACAGGAACAAACTCCGGATACCTTCAGTCATAAGCTCGGAAAGTTTGAAATAATCCTTCTTTCCGAAGGACAGCGCACAGGAAGCAGCGACATCCTAATTGGGGCAACCCCTCAAATGCTTTATGAATGCATACCTTCCGGCTCTTTTCCAAATGCTACAAATGCTTTCCTCATAAAAACTCCCGATAGCAATATTTTGGTTGATACCGGTTATGGTACCAAACTTTTTTCTAATCTGAAATCACTAGGAATCAGTCCGGAACAGATTGACATAATTTTAATTACACACATGCATGGCGACCATATCGGAGGTTTGCTTCAAAACAATAAGGTAATGTTTCCGAAATCAAAAATTTATATTCCACAGCCGGAATATGACTATTGGATGGACGACAAGGCAATGCTGGAACTTCCGGAAAGTAAACAGGGAGGATTCTTAAATGCCCGCAAAATAATAGCGGCCTATAAAGACAGTATCAGCCTGTTTCAACCCAATATGATTAATAAGCAGTTATACTCTCTGTTGCCCGGTATTTCTGCAATTGCAGCGTATGGCCATACGCCGGGGCATACTGTATATTTGGTAGAATCGGATGATGACCAGATAATGATTTGGGGCGACATTACACATGCCATGGCAATCCAAATACCTTATCCTTCGGTAGCGGTAACTTACGACATTGATTTCAAGCAAGCTATTATTTCCCGAAAGAATATATTGGACTTCGTATCGCGCAATAATAACCTGATTGCCGGCATGCACATTGCTTTTCCGGCTATAGGGATAATCTCGACAATTTCGTCGGGAGGATATGTTTTTTATCAAATTGAAAATTGAAAGGAGAAAATTGAAAAAAATTGAAAGATGAAGATTTGATTTTCCTGGTTCTTGTAACTAATAACTCATAACTATAATGAAAATAACATTAAATATTGATACTGCGACTTGTATCCGGTGTGGTAAGTGCGTGCGGATATGCCCGGCGGGGATTTTCGAGCAGGAGAGCGCTGACAGCGGAATTGCCTTGGAACATATTGAAAATTGCATTAAATGTGGTCATTGTGTAGGAATCTGCCCGACTGCATCTGTTATTCACTCCGAATTTCCTCCTGAAAAAGTACACGCTATTGACCGTAACCTGCTACCAACTCCGGAACAGATGATGTTGATATGCAAAGCCCGTCGCTCCAACAGGGCATTTTCTTCGAGGCCGATACCTATGGATATGCTAGAGCAAATATTGGAAGCGGCACACCGCGCACCAACAGCCAGCAATATGCAGCAAGTAGAATTCACGTTGATTACAAATCCGCTCAAATTGCAGGAAATTACTGCTGTCACAATGGGTATTTTCCATTCAATGTTCAAAAAAATAGAAAATATTCTATTAAAACCGATTATCAAAATAGCAATGCCGGAAGCATATAAAGTTTTGCCACGCTTTAAACTGTTAGAAGAAGAGCATAATAGAGGAGAAGACCCGATTTTGAGGAAAGCAACGGCTCTGCTTTTGATTCATACACCTGAAAAGAGCCGCTTCGGTTGTCAAGACTCCAATCTGGCATATCAAAACGGGTCGCTAATGGCGGAAAGCCTGAATGTAAGCCAGTTTTATACAGGATTTCTCTGCATGGCTATTAAACTGGATAAAAAGCAACGGATAAACAAGCTATTAGGCATTGACGGCACTATTCATGCCGGAATGGCATTAGCCTTGCCGAGTTTCAAATTTGTCAACTATATAGACAAAAAAGAGATAAAAGTGAATAAAATCTGTAATTAGTGATAAATGGTTAGTGATTAGTGATTAGTGATACTTGCTAATCACTTATTTTTTAAGGTTTATCCAAGAAATGGGTAGTTTTTTCGGATGAATCTTATATTATAGCCTGTGTCAAAACAGAAAAACAAAGGAATTAAAACCTCATTTCTACCTCATTTTTTCAACAAAACAACCTGCAATATTCATTTTCAAATAGTTCACCTACGCATTTATCAGATAAGCCTTTTTTGATAAGGGGAGAGTAGTATATATCATTTTTCCTTTAGAACTGAACTAATTCCAACAGCTGAAAAAAGTAACCATCCAACTTGAGGGTTTCAAATTCTTTTGTAAAGAATTTGAAAACGGTTTCCGGCAATATTTATAAAAATCCAATATAGATAGAAACAGAGAAGCTAACATTCTGAATTTTTTAAGCAATATTCCTGATTAGGCAGATTTGCCAACAATGCTATTAAACGAAAAAAGCTCCTGAAAATAGGGGATACAGAAGATTTTCAATACAAATAGACATCTTTAGATTTCAATATTCGTATAATCCTCTTTAAATAGACTAAAATAAGGCAAGGAAAACGAGATAATGCATATTCAAGAAATATGGCTTTAAAATAGAGGAATATTTATTACAAAAGTAAACACAAAAACATCGGATTACATTTGTAATTATAATACATTTGTAAATAATATACATCTGGAATTTATCCACAATCATTCTATTTACAAATGTGCATTTATTGTTGTAAATATATGAAACGTGAGTGTATCAGTATTTTTATCTTATTATTTACATATAAATATTTAAAATTAAAATCATAATAATCAATACTTTAATAAGTAAAAATAAAAGTAATTCTTTATATTAAATGCACAATTGTAATAATATTGAATGATTTGGTTAAAAATGAAATAAAATATTAAATCATATAATTAATAATCAATATTTTAAATATTAATTTATAAAACATTAGTTTAACTCAAAATGAAAGCACATAATACCTCCATATTTACGCTAATAAACTAGCATTTCTTTCGGAAAAAAAAGGTCTACTATTTGATTAATATCATTAATAAATAAACTTATAATCAAATATTTAATTGTACAAAATAAGAATATTCATAAGCGAGTCGTGTTTATTTTAATTTACACCTATTATGTTACAAGTATACACAAATGGATTCCGATAATATTGTTTACTTTTGTATATTAATATGCATTTGTAAATAATGCTAATACAAATGTAATTTTGTTTTTTAGTAAATATTATTTACATTTGTAGATATCAATTTATTTACATTGGTAAACATACAATTTGAGCTCTATTTTCTCATTTTAATACTATTTTCCATGAAAAACAGGATTGCAGAAATAATAGAAAAAGAAAAACTGACATCATCGAGATTTGCAAATCTGATAGGAATACAACCTTCCGCTATTTCTCACATATTATCAGGTAGAAATAATCCAAGTATGGAAGTTATCCAAAAAATATTGAATACTTTCCGCACAATTAACTCCGACTGGCTTATTTTGGGTGTTGGAGCGATGTACAGAGAAACGGGTGAAACATCTAAAAAACAATCAGTTGAGATTAAAATAACGCCAAATAAACCTCAAATGCCTTCGTTATTTTCTGATGAACCGGGGAATGACACGGAATATCGTAAAGAAAATGAGTTAACAACAACCTCCGTAATCCAAAATTCGGCTCCTTCGCAAAATCAATTTGCTTCGGCTACTTCCGAAAGCTTTCCGGCAAGAGCGGTCACAGCCGACAACAAAAATCAGGAGAACAACAAACAAAGCGGAGCAGCGGAAACAAAAGTAACCTTACCGAAAAGGATTGTCAAAAAAATTATAATCTACTATTCCGACAATACTTTTGAAGAATACAATATGCTATTAAATAAGGAAGAGTAACAGGAATTGTTATTTTAATTTGTTATCTTTGGCGCTGCATTTCCAAAAAATGCGGCGCAATTTTTATAGAAAAACAAAATCCGGTTTAATATTTCCGATTTTTAATAAAAAATAGAGTAAATCAATTACGCCTATAAGTTCTTTATTTTTTAAAATTGTCTTTTTACGAAAAACATTTAAAGCGGGAAATATTAATAAAAATTCATTAGAATACGCATAAATGAAGTTATCCGTTGTCATTGTTAATTATAATGTAGAGTTGTATCTTCAACAATGCCTACTCTCTGTTTTTCAATCGAAAAATATTGATTTTGAGGTTTTTGTCGTAGATAATAATTCTCCTGACAATTCATGCCAAATGGTAAAAGATAAGTTTCCCGAAGTAAAACTTATCGAAAATAAATTCAATGCCGGATTTGCAAAGGCAAACAATCAGGCACTTGCCTTATCTAAGGGCGAATATGTGTTATTACTCAATCCGGATACGGTTGTTTGTGAAGATACTTTTGAAAATGTATGCCGCTTTATGGATGAAAATCCGGACGCCGGAAGTTTGGGCGTGAAAATGTTGGACGGATACGGTAATTTTCTTCCCGAATCCAAACGTGGATTTCCATCGCCTTTTGCCGCTTTTTGCAAAATTTTCGGACTTTCAAAGCTCTTCCCAAAATCGCACTTATTCGGAAAATATCATGTACGTTATCTCTCTGAAAATAAAACTCATGCAGTAGATATTCTAGCAGGCGCTTTTATGCTTATGCGTTCCAATATTTTGAAAAAAATCGGATTTTTGGATGAAAAATTCTTTATGTACGGAGAAGATATCGATATGTCATACCGCATCACTCTTGCCGGATACAAAAACTATTATCTGCCGGAAAGAATCATCCACTATAAAGGCGAAAGCACACATAAGGACACGCTCAAATATGTCAAGATATTTTACGAATCGATACTTATATTTTTCAAAAAATATTACCACAAATCGGGCTTCTTGTTTACTATATCAATCAAATTTGCTATTTTTTTCAGGGCTGCTTTAGCCGCATTAAGCCGGATAATTGCTTTCGTTTTGCCTAAAAAGAAAAAGGTAATCAGTAAGGCCGGACTAATCGGAAACACTGCGGAGCTGAAACATCTGTTTGACTTCTCTGTCGAGATTCCCTCCAACGAAGGAATTTCCAATATCAAATCAATTATCAAATCAGAAAAGATAAAATATATTGCTCTGGATACCAACAGTTTTACATTCAAAGAAATAATTTCTTTTGCCGAATCAATCAGTTATGCAGAATGCGAAATCGGCATATATCATCCTAAAGAAAAAATATTGGTTTCCAGAACCGAAGGCCTTAAAATAACTTCGGAGATTCTCCAAAACAAACAAAGCATCCCGCAAGAAAAATAAACCGGGATTCAATAGAACTTATTTACCTTTATTTCTAAAATTATATTTCAAATTTCTACCTTTGCGGGGGAAATCCGATGTAAAAATTAATTTGAAAATTAGATATTAATTTATGTATAGAACAAATACTTGTGGCGAACTCCGCCTGTCGAATGCAGGAGAAACAGTAACATTGGCAGGATGGGTACAAAAATCCCGCAAAATGGGAGGAATGACTTTCATTGATGTTCGCGACCGTTACGGAATTACACAATTGGTTTTTGATGAAGCTAAAAATGCGGCTCTATGCGAAAAAGCGACTAAAATAGGACGGGAATGGGTGATTCAGGTTACCGGAACCGTTGCCGAAAGAAGCAACAAAAACATGAATATACCTACCGGGGAGATAGAGATAATCGTACAGGATTTAAATATATTAAACTACTCGGAAACTCCTCCGTTTACAATCGAAGATAATACCGACGGAGGCGATGATATACGCATGCAATACCGTTATCTGGACTTGAGGCGTTCATCTGTCCGAAAAAATCTGGAACTCCGCCATAAAATGGCTTTTGAAGTCCGCCGCTATTTGGACGAGCAAAATTTTATGGAGGTAGAAACTCCGGTATTGATTAAATCGACTCCTGAAGGAGCCCGCGACTTTGTTGTTCCTTCGCGTATGAATCCGGGAGAATTTTATGCTTTGCCACAGTCTCCGCAAACATTCAAGCAATTGCTGATGGTTTCGGGATTCGACCGTTATTTCCAGATTGTAAAATGTTTCCGCGATGAAGATTTACGTGCGGACAGGCAACCTGAATTCACGCAGATTGACTGTGAAATGTCGTTTGTTGAGCAGGAAGATGTTTTACAAGTTTTTGAAGGGATGACAAAGCACCTGTTCAAATACATCAAAAATCTGGACTTAAAAGAGCCTTTCTTGCGTATGACGTATGCAGATGCCATGAAATATTATGGTTCGGACAAGCCGGATATCCGTTTCGATATGAAGTTCGTAGAGATAACAGAGCATACCCGCGGAAAAAACTTTGTAGTATTTGACAGTACCAAATATATAGCGGGAATCTGTGCCCAAGGGCTTGCGTCTTATACCCGCAAGCAACTGGACGAACTGACAGACTTTGTCAAACGTCCACAAATCGGAGCCAAAGGTCTTGTATATGTGCGTTGTGAGATTGACGGCTCCTTTAAATCGAGTGTGGATAAATTTTACTCACAGGAAGATTTAAAAGTATGGGCGGAAAAATTCAATGCCAAACCGGGCGATTTACTGCTGATTCTTTGCGGTGAAACGACAAAAACAAGAAAACAACTTTGCGAATTACGGTTGGAAGTCGGCGAAAGGCTTGGACTCCGCGATAAAAACGTTTTTGCTCCGCTCTGGGTGGTTGACTTTCCTCTGTTTGAATGGGGCGAAGAAGAACAACGGTTCTTTGCCATGCACCATCCGTTTACGTCGCCAAAGCCCGAAGACATCCCTTTGTTAGATACCGACCCGGGAAAAGTCCGCGCCAATGCGTACGACATGGTGGTAAACGGTGTAGAGTTAGGTGGGGGGTCCATTCGTATTTTCAATAGCGAATTGCAGGGAAAAATGTTCAAACTGCTTGGATTTACACAGGAACAAGCCGAATATCAATTCGGATTCTTGATGAACGCGTTCAAATATGGAGCGCCTCCTCACGGAGGTCTGGCTTTCGGATTAGACCGTTTTGTATCCCTGTTTGCCGGATTAGACAGTATTCGCGACTGCATAGCATTCCCTAAGAATAATTCGGGACGTGATGTGATGATTGACGCTCCGTCGTTAATTTCAGAGGTTCAACTTAAAGAGTTAAATTTGAAAATAGAAATAGAGAAAAAATAACATATTCAAAATCAAAAAACCGAGCAGATATAGAACTAAACCTATATCTGCTTTGTTTTTTTAAATAGTCAGTTTCAAAAAATCAGATTTTGAACTGCCACCTATTTAATTGTAACTAATAACTTGTAACTATAATGAACAAACGTATTTTCATTACTGGAGGCGCTTCAGGAATCGGGGAAGCTATCGTAAAGGCTTTTTCCAACGAAGGAAACAAGGTCGCTTTCTGCGATATCAATCAACCGAAAGGAGAGGAGCTCGCCCGGAAAACAAATTCTCTTTTCTTTTGGGCAGACGTTTCTTCAGTAAGCCATTTGGAAGATTGCATGCAGAAGCTATTTGAACAATGGGGGGATATTGATATTATTATCAATAATGCGGGAATAAGTGAATTTTCACCCATCACAGAGACTTCCGTGGATGAATTCGACCATATTCTGGCAACCAACCTGCGCCCGGCATTTATAACCTCCCGATTCCTTGCAATTCACCGAAGCAAGCAAACGGCCAATCCGAATTTATATGGGCGTATTATCAATATATGTTCGACACGTTATTTGATGAGCGAACCGGGAAGCGAAGGATATGCAGCATCAAAAGGAGGTATCTTCTCCCTTACGCATGCGCTTGCATTATCTCTTAGTCCATTGCATATAATAGTAAACAGTATCAGCCCGGGATGGATTCAAAATTCCAATTACGAATCATTGACGGAAGCCGACCATTTGCAACACCCTTCGCGACGGGTAGGACGCCCGGAAGATATTGCAAGAGCCTGTCTCTTTTTATGCCAGGAAGAGAATGATTTTATTAATGCCGAAAACATTGTTATTGATGGCGGAATGACCAAGAAAATGATTTATGTATAGGCTAAATTTACAGATTTGAAGTAGAAATTGTTACGGACGCTTACTTTTCAGTTCTCAAGAAGATATAAACATATTAATATATTGATTATAAATATATTAAATACAAAAACCATGCGCTGCGAATTATTTTATTTTTAAATAAAATATATTATATTCGCATAATATCTGCTATAAAAACGCCTCAAAAAACAGTAAGTTCTTTTGAGGCGCAATTTATAAATTCCTTAGCTTTCTTCAGCAGATTTTTCAGGCTCCCGTCCAACCTCCGTCCACTGTAACAACGGTTCCGTTCACAAATTTCGCTTCATCGCTAACCAGAAATGCAATGACATTTGCCACATCAATAGCTTCGCCCATAGGTCCGGTTGCCACATAATGCGTCAGGGCACTTAGTCCTTTTTTGTCGGGATTTTTTAATGTGTCGCCTATATTTGTGTGAACACTGCCGGGAGCAATAGCCACAGCCCTGATATTATCTTCACGATATACGGAGGCTATATTTTTGGTCAGACCAATAACTGCATGTTTGCTTGATACGTAACTGACACCGCCTCTTGCTCCAAACATGCCTCCGACAGAAGCCGTATTCACAATAACCCCCGGTTTCTTATTTTCCAACCAGTGGCGGATAACCAGTTGCGAGAGTATGGTAGGTCCTTTCACATTAATATCCATCACTTTTTGCCAAAGCTGAAGGTCTAGTTCATCAACCGACATGAAATTATCCATAATTCCGGCATTGTTAATTAAAAAATCTACGGTTCCGAATGTTGAAACGGTTTTTTCCACCAGATTTTCCAAGTCTTCCTTTTTCGATACATCGGCAAGAACGGCAAGTGCCTGAGAACCTTTTTTTTCAATCTCTGACGTAACGCGTTTCAACGACTCTTCATTGAAGTCGGCAAGCACAACTTTTATTCCTTTTTCGGCAAACAGCTTTGCAATCGCTTCGCCCATACCGGAACCTGCTCCGGTTACAATAGCAATTTTTCCTTTCAAACTACTCATAATGAATTTTTTATAGTTACAAGTTATCAGTTACAAGTTATAAAAAACGACATGATGGCTTTTTAGTAGGAACAAACAGGAAGTCATTTGGTTTAAAAGTTTACTTTTACGGAGCTGTTTTTTATAGAAAAATTAAACATGTTTATCAATGAATGATAAGGAAAAGAGTACGGTTTCCAAAATGATTCGTATTTACTGCCGTTCAAAGCACGAGCAATTGGATATACTCTGTCTGGATTGTCTGAAATTGGAGGATTATGCTCATAAAAGGCTTGAAAATTGCCCATTCGGAGAGAATAAGCCTGTTTGCAAAAAGTGCCGTATCCACTGCTACAAAACTGAGTACAAGGAAAAAACCAGGGAAGTTATGCGTTTCTCAGGTCCCCGCATGTTATTACACCATCCCATAGATGCAATCAAACATCTATCCGCACAACTATCTTCTTTCTTGAAATAACTTTCACCTTTCACTTCTCATCCTTCAACTCTCTCTTCGTCAGTCTACGCATAGCCTTAAATGTCGGAATTAATGTGTACTTAGGACGAATATCGCTCTCTTTTATCAAATATATAAGTAAACAAAAAATACCCAGAAGAACAAGCCATCCGTATAACTCCTTCATCGAAACCATTAGTGACTGTTGTTGTACTATACCATAAAGCTCGTTTAACGGAATACGATTTACCAAAGGATTGGTCTTATCCAAATTGGCGGACAAGAGAATCGTATTTTGCTTCATCATTATTTTGAGTGCCTGACCCAGCACCGCTGTTCCCAATACACCTCCAAAACAGGCGCTTACAAAAGACTGGACAGATAACGACTGGAAGAAATAGGCAAAAGGAACGCGCGATAATATGGTCAGGAAACAAATCGCAATCGTTACGTAACCGAAACCCCGCAGGAACAAAGGAAGCATCAGATATTCTTTAGGCAAGCGGTAGTCAATAGTAAAATAGAACATCATCAAATAGGCAATAATAGATAAAAATCCGATAGTTGTCATCGTTTTATATTGCCACTTCCGCTGTGCAAAGGTTTTATATGAGAAAAAACTGGCTACAACAATCCCCAATAAAACAATCCAATTGAGAGAAACGGTATTCAGAGAATCATATCCGAGAATAGATTCAATATAAATATGCTCAAGCAAGTGGGAGGGAGCCAGCAGAAGGTCAATGATAATGTATAACAGAAAAGTAGAGTAAACTGCCCTGAACCTCCATGTTTTATTATCAATAAACGGATGGCGGATAAAAGAAGCCCTCCATAAATTCAAAACCAGCATTACCGCTCCTGCAATAGTTGCCGTACGGATATATACGGATTCAAACCAATCGTAATATTCGCCGTAATTACACACAAAAATGATACATAGCAGCGTCAAGCCCCATAAAACAGCGCCAAGCCAATCAATGCCGTAAAGCGGCAATTTCCTCATCGAACGGTGATGTCGGTAAATGATTTGTGTTGTAAGCATTACTATGCCCAGCAAGCCTATGACAAGCCAATGCATATATTCCCATTTGGAGAAAAATGCGGTATAGATAGTAATTACTCCCGATAGCTGAATACTTCCTTGCACCAGTAAGTTGATAAAACAAAAGAATACCGACAAATCCCGTTTGGGAGTAAGCCATAACTGAATGGTCGAATTACACTCAAATGTCGCCCACATCCTGAAAACCCCGGCTATAAAACAGACAAAAATAAGAACAGGAACACTGGTTGTGTGCATGCAAATCAAGTTGCAAAGAATAAGGGCTCCGGCACATGTCAGGAGAGCTGTTTTAGAGGCAAACCGGAATTTGAGCCTGAACATAATGGTAAAAGTCAATGCAAGACCAACCAGCGAGGCGTATCCTGCCATCAGGATATCTTCCTGCATCAAAGCCAAGGAACCGACCATTTCGCTCACAGCCGCCAGATATACGCCTCCGGACAACTGAAAAACAATTACAAAAGCAATTACAATCCAAGGCTTTACTTTTTCAGGAACAAAATCGCGAATAGCCGGAATAGAGAAAGGTCCTATAGCATGCATAACTTATTTATATTTTAAAACTATTTCCCAAAAATTCATCACTTTCAACTCTCACTTTTCAACTTTCAACTAATATTTAACTTCACATTCCACATTCATCCCCATACGCAACCGTTCCATATTTTCCCAGCTGTTTTCTCCGGTAAATTCAATCCGGACGGGAATACGTTGTTCTACTTTTACAAAATTTCCGGCAGAATTATCCTGGGGAATCAGCGAGAAACTAGCTCCCGTAGCTCCCGACAACGATTTCACAACACCCTTAAAAACCACATCCGGAACAGCATCTACTATGATATCGGCTGTTTGTCCTTCCCGGATATTTGCCGTCTGTGTCTCCTTATAATTGGCAATAATCCACATATCATTTGCATCTACAATGTCGACGATTGTTTGTCCGGGTTGTATCAACTGCCCCTCTTGGATATTTTTACGTCCGGTAGCGCCGTCGCAAGGAGCAATAATGACGGTATACGACAAATTCAATTTAGCCAAGTCCAAAGCTGCCGCAGCGAGTTTAATTCCCGCCACAGTCTGGTCCAGACGTTGCGACTGCTCCTGTTTTACGAGAGTAGTCGATTGTTTCTGGCGGACAAGTTGCTCATAGCGCGCTTTTGATGCATCAAAATTGGTCTTCATCGCATCATACTGTTGCTTTGTTACGGCTTCCTGTTCATATAGGTTTTTATAGCGGATATATTCTCGCTCAGCATTATCCATGCGGATTTTTGCCTCCTCGATACCAGCATCGGATACAGCAATATTGCTTTCTGTGGTATTGATGGTCGTAGCCATTGCCGATTTGCCCGATAGAGCATTCTGGTAATCCGCCTCGGCTTGTGCCAGACGAAAACGGAATTCGGTATCTTCAATAAGCGCCAATGTATCACCCTTATGAACAGTTGCATATTCATCAAAATAAATTTTAGACACAAATCCCTGTACGCGGGAATTTACAGGCACAATCAACTGCTTAATCTGGGCATTATCCGTATATTCGACTCTTCCCAAATGAACAAAGCGGGAAAAAACCCAAATAATTCCGAGCACAATCAGTATTCCTACTACAATATTAAAAATCAGCTTTTTAGTTTTCATATTTTTTAATTACGAGTTTGAGTTACAAGTTGTCTTATGTTATAAATTTCCACTTGTATGTTTCAGTTTATAATAGTTGAAAATGATATTTATACGGGCATTTGCCAGTTGCAATTCAGCATTCAATTGCGAACTACTCGCGTCGAGCATATCGGTAATAAGCGCCATATCGTTCTTATAGCGGTTACTAATGACCGTATAGTTCTGGTTAGCGAGCTCTACGCTTTTCTGTTGAGTTTTCAACTGCTCATATGCTTCCAGATACCTCACATAATCAGCCTTTATCGCCAACCCGGTCTTTTCCCTAACCTCATCATACTGTTCTCTTGTGCGCTGAATAGTCAATTTGCTCCGGTTGGCAGACTGCTTTGTTTTATACAATGAAGAGATATTATAGCTCAGATTAACTCCGGCACACCAGTAATTAATATTTTTATCGATAGGAGGAACCTCAAATGTTATCGGACCATCCAAATAATTTCCGGCAAACAGGGCAACCTTAGGTAACCAGTCCGATTTAACTATTTTATCCTGACGTTCAACTATTTGTATGCTCAAAGAAGATTGTTTCAGTTCAGGCGAATTCTCAAAAGCGTTGTCCGCCCAATACCCTTCGCTGTCTGTTGGCAAAACCTTCGAAAGAATAGTCGTATCAGGCTCTATCCTTACGTCGGGCGAAAGTCCCAATGTAATGACCAGATTATTGTTTAAGATAAAAAGCGTATTCCGGATTTGAATGCAGGCAAGTTCCAGGTTTGCCAGTAATAAATCATATCTCGTAATATCGTTTTTCAATACGATACCTTCATTTCCTTTTGCCCGGATATCTTTCAATACTTGCTTGGTTTGCTCGATATTTTTTTCATACACACGAAGCATATTCCGCTGTTTAAACAGTTCCAGATAATAACCAACTAACAAGAAACGGACATTGGTACGGGCTGTTTCCAGTCCCAACTCTGCACTTTCTTTTTGCAGTTTAGCTATTTCAATACTATTGGAAATGGCGCCTCCGGCATAAATCACCTGCGATGCTTCCACCATAAAATTATTACCGAAATGGGGCATAGGTGCAGTTGTTCCATTCGAAAAATCGCGGTCAAGCAGATAAGCATCTCCTAGATAACTGAAAGAAAAAGAAACGCCTATCTCCGGCAATCGGGCATTTTTAGCTGTCTTTACCGATTCCTGCGCTTCATTTACCCCTGTGAGGAAAGGCCGTAAGGATTTACTGTTTTGGTCGGCAAGCGAAAACATTTCATCAATGGATACCATTTGCCAGGCGGTTTCTTGGGCATACATACCCATAGGACATAATGACGCACATAGCGACACTATGAATAAAATTGTTCTATTCATTATAATGTTATTTGTAAACAAAAAGATTGGAAAAAACGGCTAACGGGCGACTAATCCGAATTGGACATACCCCATTGATGAAATAATGAAATACGATGGACTATAATACCGGGAAGATGCAGATGTGATTCTTTAAAATACTTTTTCATTTATAACGTTGGGCTATGTAACCCTATCCGGGCGCAAAGGTCTGAAAAAAAACAATAGATTGTAACCCTTATTAGTATGTTAAATTTTATTTTATTGTTTAAGTTATTAATACTCAAACAACAATAAGATATTTTTTTATAAAAAGCCGCAAAATATCAGATATTTTATTTAATTTTCAAAATTTGTTTGATTTTCCCGTAATACTCTCTATTACAAGCTTAAAAGCAGACGTTCTGTTAAATGATTTCTCTATATTTTATATTAAGTAATTGATAAGACTCAATGATATATTTAGATAAGTAAACAAGTCATTCTTATTCTTGTCTACTCGTTTACTTATCTACTTGTTTACTAAAAACATAACAATAAATACTTAAAAGAAAAATAATACATTGGTTTTCTATATTTAAAACTGATAATTTCCTGACTTATCAACTTTTTCATTCAACACTTTTTTCTCCGAAACAAACTTATCGTAACCTGTTTTCAAATTCGCCCAGAAATTAATAAGTTCCTGATTTTGAATATTATTATTTTTATATTCTTGAAAATTGGCATCTGTCATCCGGAAAGGAAAAATATAAACAGGAATATTATTTTGTCCATTATTATGGGCAAAAACAGCATAAAGGTAGATTTCTTTGATTTTATCATCAGTCATCGGAAGGCAACCAATTGTTACACACGAACCGTGAATAAAAATATCTCCACCCGAATTTGAGGCATTACTCTTTTTCCTGTCCGACTGATTGGGATAATTTATACCTAACGACAAATAAAAATTGCTTATAGGATTAAAACGGTCTATTTTATAAAAACCTTCCGGAACTTGTCTGTCTCCCGACTTTCGTTTCGGGCCAAGTGTGCCCGAAGATGCGCAAACATCGTAAACAGCAATTAATTTGTAAACCGTCTCATTTTTCTTTTTAGCATAAACTTCCAACTGTTCTTCAGCCTTGTAAGCCGCAATCAAAATGTTTACATCATTGGTAGCAAGTCCATTTTTGCGCAGATTTTCAATAAGGTTTTGTTCTTTGTCCGTAAGTGCAGTTCTCACACGGGCATATTGCTTCTGTTGTGATAAAAAATTCTGTTGTGCTAAAACGCTATTACAACAAATTATTGTCAAAATAAAAATAACGAGTTTACTTGTCCGCATAATTACTGTTTTTACTCTTAACGTTAATTATTGAATTTAATTGTCCATGCGCGTTTGACGTACAACATGGGCTAGAGTAGGGGGATATTTTATTCAAAAAAGTCAGAAAGTGACTCGCATTCATTAAAAAACTGTTTGGGTGTCAAACCTGTCATTGATTTAAAATCGTTGATGAAGTGTGATTGGTCATAATACCCGTTCTCATAAGCCAATTCTGCCAATGATGTATCTTCGTTTTTCGATTTGAAATAAATGGTTGCCTGCAACCGGATTGTTTTTAAATATTGTTTGGGCGAAATCCCGATGTATTCAATAAATGTTCTTTCAAACTGTTTCCTGCTCAAACAGGCGTGATAAGCCAATGTGTCAATGTCGATATTTCCTTTTGCTTTGCGGATATGTTCAATCGTATCGCTGATTCTCCGAAACTCAAATTCTCTTTTGTTGTCATTTAATAATTTGCATAGGCACTCTTCTACCAAACTGACTTTTGCATAAAAAGAATTTTGTACCGATAATTTGGACTCCAATTCATCATACAGTTTTTTGTTGATGTATCTTAAAGGAACAGAGTTATTTAAGAGTTCGATAATAGGAAGATGAAAAAATTGGCTCACTCCTTGAGGATGAAACAAGATAGAAAAAATCGATAAATTTTCGGAAATAAGGATGTCGTAGTAATCGTTTTGCTGTCCATTCAGAAGAAAATTATCTTCCAAAGACCTGTTTTTTGTATACGCTTTTGGTTTATGGTCTAAATATATGATAAGTTCGGGCAAGCAGCTTGGTATAATGCGTTGCCTATATTGTTCACCTGCTTTCAATGCATTCTCCAATCCCCAATACTGTTTGATATAGGGTTTCAACTTTTCGGATGGCTGTGCAGTATAATAGTTCATAATCTGGAAAGAAGAACGGTGTCCGGACAAGCAAACACCATTTTTCTAATTGGTTTACAATTTTTCGTACAACCCGATTCTATTTCCTTCCGTGTCAACGAATAAAGCAAAATAACCTCTTCCTTCGGCTTCAATTTTCGTTTTGGGAATAATCATTTTCCCACCGTTTTTTTCGATACAAACAGCCGTTTGTTCAATGCTTTCAGGAACATTCAGGCTTACAATTACACCTCTTCCGGAAGGCTTGTAGTCAGGTTGATAAAAAATAGCACCTTCGCCCGTCGGAAAACATGCCATTTTTTCGGTTCCGCAATCAATTTCCGCCATTGAAATATTGAAAACTTCGTTGTAAAAGTTTAAAGCCCGTTTAAAATCAGTTGTCGGGATTTCTACCCATTCTATTAACTTTTTCATTTTTCCTTGTTTTAAATTAGACATTGAATTTTTAGGACAAAATTACCTTCAATGCTATTTTTAAAATTGGAAAATTGAGACATTATCAAGACAAGAATGTCAAAAACAGGCACAAATATTACTATTACATTAGAAGCTTTAACCCTTCTGATTTTTTATTTAAAAGCACATAAAATATTCAAAACAAAACATTGCTAATTACCATAAAAAGTTTTTACAGGCAGTAAGAATGCGGCTGTAATAGCAAAATTTTGGTTATTGGAATGCTGGTAAACGTCACTTTTGGAGTTACTGTAAACATCTCCAAAGCCGAAAGTATATCTGACTTCGATTATTGTGTGTATACGTCCGATTTGTACATCTATACCGCCTCCGACTGAAAGTCCATAGTCAATACTATTATGACCGTTGTCATAAATACGCGGGTCATTCTCGCCAAAAACAGCCATATGTTCGGCTTTCAGGTCTCCATACGATGCCATAATTCCTAACTTAGGTCCCAGATTGACAAAAAAGCGCATCTTTCTTCCGAAATAAATATGTGCAAGCAGAGGTATTTCAATATAGTTCAACCGCCGGGAAATCTTTACTCCAGCAGAATCTACTTTGACTCCTTTAATATAATCTCCGTCTTTGAATTCTTCACTCCAACCTCCTTGTGCAAAGTTGACTTCCAATTGCACACCAAAATGCTTCATGGAAATATAACGAACCGAAATTCCACCCTTTGCTCCGGTACGCCATCCAACATCGCCCAATTCAGATCCCATAGCAGGATCATTATAGAGAAAACTAACTGTCGATAAATTTACTCCTCCGTTTATTCCGACAGCAATCTCCTGCAAAAAACGGTTCTGCTGGGCATGCAACGAAAAAAACAGAAAAGAAAAAAAGGAGATAACAACTATTCTACGCATTAATACATGTATTCGTATAAAAATAAATTATTCGCTCTTATTTGTCAAACCGGTAACATCATTGTGGTTTGTCAAATAAACATTGCTGTTATAATATCCGCCGCTTTGGTTTATTTGCTTGAATTTGAAATCCATTTGCAAAAGTTTCGGGTTAAACTGGTCTAACTCTTTTTCAAAATCATGTCCATATTTGGATATCGCTTCCGAGAAATACATAACAATATCATATCCGAGCAACCCATATTGCGGAACAATATTAGCAGGCTCGGCATTATAAAAATACCTGTATTTTTTCAGATAATTTTTTACGTTCTGATCTTTGTAATCAACAAAAAATGATGAAGGAATATAAGTATTCAGGCGAAACAACTCCTTACTGATACTTTGGTAAGTCTGCCATTCGGGAAATCCGAAAAGAGAAATACTCTTTTTATCTCCCAACATATTGAGTACGGGAAGGGCTTGGCTTAATGCAACCTGATTGGTAGTTAGGGTCACAATAACGTTTTCTTTCATATCCGAAAGTTCTTTACGTATATTCTCCATAGTATCATACCAAACGGTTGTATATTTTACATTGGCAGCTTTCAAAGCAACTTCCAGCTCATCGGCAAACGCAGCTTTGTCATCATAAGCAGCGGTTTTAAAGCGCAACAAGATTATATTTTTATAAGCAAAATGAGATATAAACTGATCGGCTATCAGTTTATTCATCAAAGCCTGAGGGGTATTTATCTGGAATATGTTCGGATTGGACTTCGTCTCTTCCGATTTGGATGAGAACGGAATTATAAGTTTTACATTGTTCAACAGGGCAAAATCCGACATCGGTTTGATTTGCACCGTATAAGCCGGCCCGATCAGGATATCCATGTTTTTTAATTCCGGATTAAGAAGCATTGTTTTTATCTCCATTTCACTCTTACCGGAGTCGTATACATATAAATTGAAAGAGAGCCCTTGCTTTTTCAAACTATCTACAGCCAATAGCATTCCTTGGTAAAATTCCAGAAACTTATCCGTATTTCCGTCTATCTTGCTATTTTCCGTGACTTTATCCATTTGGAAAGGCAACGCCAAGGCTATGTTTATGGTGCTTTTCGGATCTGTAGAACGGACAAATAAAGCTCCCATATCAGGCTTAACAACAGACGTATCAGCCGGAGAGGAGAGAGCTGTTTCCTGCGGTTTAACACTATTATTACTCTCTTTTAAAGCCGTATTGGCGTGCACGGGAGGAATAATCAGGATTTTTCCAATTTTCAATTCCTCTTTTACATCCGGATTCAAACTGATTATTTCATCTTGCGAAATTCCATATTTCTTACTGATGCTATAAAGGGTTTCCTCTTTTTTAACTTCATGAAATACAAAATCTTTATTTTTCGGAGCTGCCGCTTGGGGTTGCGATGCTACTTTAGGAGCAGAAGCAGTAGAAGCTATGCTTACGTTATTTGTACCGGACATAGTAGAAGAAACCACCGGCGGAATAATGAGCATCTTTCCTATCTTTACACCGTTTTTTGCCTCCGGATTCAGGCGTACAATCTCTTCAGTGGTGGTTTCGTATGTTTTGCTGATGCTGTATAGCGTTTCTCCTTTTTTTACCTCATGAGAGATAAATCCGGGTTTATTCTTCTTTTCAACTTTAGGCAAGGAGTCATTTATGGTCATTGAATGAGCTGAAATTCCTTTTTTCGGTATTTTTACTTCCGTACCGGATTTCAATCCCTCTTTTTTCAACTGTGGATTGAGGGCATACAACTCATCATATGTTATATTGTATTTCTGGGTAAGCGAAAACAACGTCTCCTTTTTTTCCACCTTATGTGAGATATAATCTTCTATTTTTACAGGAATAAGTAAAACCGCACCATCTATAAGTCCCTTTTCCGTACCCGGATTAACCTGTTTTATCTCTTCCTGCGTAACGTTGAATCTTTTGGAAATAGAGTAGAAGCCTTCGCTCTTCTGTACAGGATATTCGTAATACTCTTTACCTTCTATGACTTTCTTGGGGTAATTAAGGTCTTGGGCTGCTATATAGCCTGCAAAACAAAATAAAGAAATGGAAAATAAAATGCTATAAATACTCTTCTTCATATTCAATACGTTTTTCTTGAATGCCAAATTACAGGAACCTCTTCGCCAGATTATCTCTATTTTGAATTATGCCTTTTACAAACTTCATATAGGGTTTCCTGCCTGTTACAAATACTTTCTGCGGGATTATGGACAAAAAATTCCAATGTATCCAAAATCTTGCGAATTTAAAAAAAAAGTAGCTATTAAGAGCGTTGTTATTTCACAATTTTACCAAAATGAGAAAAATGAAGGCACTTTTAAGAAATAGCTTAATTATTACCCGCGAAAACCTGCCTTATCAATGTTATCTGTGTTCATTTGAGAGAATTTTAAAAATAAAATTTATAAAGTATTGAAAAACTATTACCATTTAAAATATGTTTTTGTAATATTGCAAGTCGAAAGGGATTATAAGGGGTTTAATCCGTAAAATGCAGATTTAAAGCACGGAGACTAAACACGAATACAAACCATTAAACAAACAACATATATACTTCGCAAGTTTACAACTTTGTTATTTAATATTTATCCGATTCAAAGGAATCCATAAAATTAATTTCTTGAAAATGCTTTGCAATAAGAATAAAATCCAGGAAAAACCTGTAAAAAGACATACAATGAAGCGATATTCCGGTCTGATTTCTTTACTCATATTTGGTTTAAGCATCTCCTATGCTGCCGAATTTTCCATAAAAAGCGGAAACGGTTTTTTATATAAGTCATTTAGTAGCCCTGGTCAAAACGGTGACGTTTTCATTTTTTCGGGAAATATGGACGACGTCTCTATTGAATTTTCGGTCGAAGACCCTACCGGTTTCGCCTGGTATGAATACAATATAGATCCGGCAAATGCTGTCAAATTAACCGAAAATACAGATTATGTGGTTGCTACGGACAATAAATCATCTATATTGAACAACATAAAGGGCAACTATGGCTATTATGTTGAATATGAAGAACAAGGAGAGTGTGAGACAACCAATACCTGCGCAAAAAAGAAATTCATGTGGACTACAGCCTATGCGGCCATAGATTCTGTAAAATGGGATACGACAAACCTGATCTGCAATAATCTTCAATTGCAGATTAGCCCTTCTATGGAATATATACTTGCAGATAATGCCGGATATAAAAGTACAGGGCTTATCCAGAGGGAATTAAATATTGTTTATTATACATTTAAGGAAGAAAACCACATAGCAGATGTATACGAAATTTCGGACGACCAAGAGGCGAGTACCGTACTGAACATTGACACAATTCCTTGCATAAATACAAACTTTACAATAACCGACAAATTCGGGGAAAAATTAGGATTGGATTCGGCTGTATATGTATATGTTACGGACACATTCAAAACTTCCGCCGTAATAGCATTTCCTTCGATGAGTGTGACAAATAAAGAAAAAAACGAACTGGATCCCGACGAAAATTGGGAAACAGATGACTTAGGTAATGTTATCGTATATTTTTCCGAAACACTTAATTCCGAATCTGTAACCAAATTCAGGACTTCCGCACCGTTATATGTCGACTTTGTAAGCAATGCCAGCCCGATGACCCAAAGGTATGAATGGCATTTCTCAAGAGACGAGAATTTTACAACTGATTTCACATACTACGAAAAGGATTTGAACAGTTTTCCTTTTACAGAAGCCGGAGTTTACTACATTAAATTAGTTGTACAGAGCAAAGATAGCATCTCTTCTGCTATACTTTGCGACTATACAACTTATGCCTGCCTCAATATTTCAGATTCCGAAATATTAATTCCAAACGTCTTTACACCCAATGGTGACGGTATGAACGATGAATTCAAAGTAGCCTATAAATCCATATTGTCATACCGCTGCCGCATTTACAACCAATGGGGTAGGAAAGTCTACGATTCTACCGATATCTCCAAAGGGTGGGATGGAACCATAGGCGGAACACATGCTTCTATCGGCACATATTTCTACATCATTGAAGCCAAAGGAAACGACGGAAAGTTAATCAAAAAACAAGGGGACATAAATCTGGTCAGGTCTAGATAAGCTGATAATATTTCATGTTAAGGATATCTGTAACAAAATAATATTCAACTGATTACATCCGTACTCCACAAATCAAACAACGGAAAGAAATTTACCTTTCCTATGTAATAACCGGCATTCTCGGAAATGGGCAAACAGATATAATAATAATTCTCCATTTCGATGATAAAATGAGTTCTGGTAACGGACATTCCGGTAATATTTTCATAATGCAGTTCCTGCCCGTTTATTTCAAACTGTCCCTTTGCGCAATTTAAATGTACTTGTGAGATAAATCTTCCGAAACACTCCTCATACGATTCCAACAACACTTTGTATTCATCAACCTTCAATACTTCCATAAACACGTAAATTTAGTTCATAACTGGTTTATTAACAATTTCTTATATATTAAAGTTGAACAAGGGACTTCTTTTTTTTCAACAATCTTTTCAACTGATTTTCAACATCTAACCAAAAAAACGATGAATAGTGAACTTTGAGAAAATTTTAACGGAAAAACAAAGGACAAAACGGTTAAGAAAACGATTATAGATAACTTTCTGCAAACAAGCGTATTCCGAAAATAAATAACCAAATTTACACTAAAGAAAAGTAATCATAAATAAAAAAGACGGAATACCTCAATGATATTCCGCCTTTTAAATATTTGTGATTTAAGGTGTAACTTGAAGTCACACCTTAAATGTTAAGATTATTTTTCGCTGTTCCAATTCATGTTAGCCATACGAAGGTATGAAGCGTAACGTTTCTTGGCCATCTCTTCGGCAGCGGCAAACAGTTCGGCTGATTCTGCCGGATATTGTTTTGCAACGGAAGAGTAACGTACTTCACCTTTCAGGAAGTTTTGGAATTCGCTCCATTCAGGTTCTTTGCTATCCAGAATGAACGGATTCTTACCTTCTGCTTCCAATTCCGGATTGAAACGCCACAAGTGCCAGTAACCGCATTTAACGGCATTTTCCTGTTCTGCCTGAGCTTTGCCCATACCGTTTTTCAAACCGTGGTTGATACATGGTGCGTATGCAATAATCAAAGATGGTCCCGGATATGCTTCTGCTTCGCGGATTGCTTTTAATGTTTGAGCTTGATTAGCCCCCATAGCGATTTGAGCTACATAAACATAACCGTAAGTAGTTGCAATCAGACCAAGGTCTTTTTTGCGAACTCTCTTACCAGCAGCGGCAAATTTAGCAATTGCTCCAAGCGGTGTTGCTTTGGACGATTGGCCTCCGGTATTTGAATATACTTCAGTATCAAGAACAAAGATATTTATATCTTCACCCGAAGCAATCACGTGGTCAAGACCGCCGTAACCAATATCGTAAGAAGCTCCGTCACCACCAATAATCCATTGTGAACGTTTTACAAGGAAGTGTTTCAACGAATTGATTTCCTTGCAAACATCGCAATCGCATGATTCTACAAACGGAATAATTTTAGCTGCCAGTTCTTTGGTTTTTTCAGCGTCTATCTTAGCTGCATTCATTGTATCAAGCCATTCGCGGAACAGTCCTTTCAACTCGTCCGAACAGCAAGTGCATGATTGGCCTTTTACCATAGCTGCTTTGACACGTTCAACCATTTTCTTATTGGCAAGTTCCATACCGAAACCAAATTCACAGAAGTCTTCAAACAATGAGTTTGCCCAAGCCGGACCTTCTCCGTTTTCGTTAGTAGTGTAAGGAGTTGAAGGCACTGAACCTGAATAAATAGAAGAACATCCGGTAGCATTGGCAATCATCTGGCGGTCGCCATATAATTGAGAAATCAGTTTTACATAAGGAGTCTCTCCACAACCGGAGCAAGCGCCGGAGAACTCAAACAACGGAGTTGCAAATTGTGAATTCTTCACATTATTCTGGATATCAACAAGCGATTGTTTTGTTTTTACATTTTTAGTGCAATATTCCCAATTCTGGGCTTCTTTCACTTGTGTTTCCAAAGGTTTCATCTCAAGGGCTTTTCCACCTGCTTTCGGATTACCCGGACATACATCGGCACAGTTACCGCAACCTAAACAATCCAATACACCTACCTGAATACGGAAATTCATTCCTTTCATTGCGGCAGGAGCTTTCATCTCAAGTGTGTCGAAAGAAGCGCCTTTCATTTCCTCTGCATCCAACACAAACGGACGGATACAAGCGTGAGGACAAACGTAAGCACATTGGTTACATTGGATACAATTTTCAGGTTTCCATTCCGGAACAAATGCAGCAACTCCACGTTTTTCATATTTGGAAGTTCCTTGCGCCCAAGTTCCGTCTTCAATACCTTTGAAAGAAGAAACCGGAAGCAAATCGCCATCCTGAGCATTGATCGGACGAACTACTTCGTTGATAAATGCCGGATCGTTGTTTGCAGTAACTTCGTCATCAGCCAAAGTAGCCCAAGCCGGATCTACAGCCAACTGTTTGTATTCGCCTCCACGGTCAACAGCCGCGTAGTTCTTATTTACGATATCTTCACCCTTATTTCCGTAAGATTTAAGGATAAACTTCTTCATTTGCTCAATAGCAAGGTCTACCGGAATCACTTGAGTGATACGGAAGAATGCCGATTGAAGGATTGTATTGGTACGGTTACCCAAACCGATTTCCTGAGCAATCTGAGTTGCATTGATATAATAAACGGAGATATTATTCTTAGCAAAATATGCTTTTACCTTGTTTGGAAGATTTTTTGCCAACTCTTCACCTTCCCAGATTGTATTCAAAAGGAAAGTTCCGTTTTTGCGAAGACCGCGTGTTACATCATACATGCGAAGATAAGCCTGTACGTGGCAAGCAACAAAATTCGGCGTATTTACCAAATATGTAGAGCGGATAGGAGAGTCGCCGAAACGAAGGTGAGAACAGGTAAAACCTCCGGACTTTTTAGAGTCGTAAGAGAAATATGCCTGACAATGTTTATTAGTATTGTCACCGATAATTTTTACCGAATTCTTATTTGCACCTACTGTACCGTCAGCGCCAAGACCGTAGAATTTTGCTTCGTACATTCCTTCTCCACCCAATGCTATTTCTTCTTTTTGAGGAAGGGAAGTAAAGGTAACATCGTCCACGATTCCGATTGTAAAGCCGTTTTTAGGCTGTGCCAATGCAAGATTTTCGAATACTGAAATAATTTGAGTAGGAGTAGTATCTTTTGAACCTAATCCGTAGCGTCCGCCTACGATAACCGGAGCATTCGGAGTATTGTAGAAACAATCTTTTACGTCCAGATACAAAGGTTCCCCGGTCGAACCCGGTTCTTTTGTACGGTCTAGGACAGCAATGCGTTTTGCTGTTTTAGGAACAGCGGCAAGGAAATGTTTAGCAGAGAAAGGACGGTACAGGTGCACGGCAACCAAACCAACTTTTTCTCCTTTAGCATTCATATAATCAATTGCTTCGCGGATTGCTTCGGTTACAGAACCCATAGCGATGATAACGCGTTCTGCATCAGCTGCTCCGTAATAATCGAACAAGCCGTATTTGCGTCCGGTAATTTCGGATACTTTATTCATGTATTCCTCAACGATGGCAGGAACTGCTTCGTAATAGTTATTGCAAGATTCCCTGTGTTGGAAGAATACATCCGGATTCTCAGCCATACCACGGGCAACCGGAGCTTTCGGAGTCAATGCGCGTTGACGGAACTCTGCCAATGCTTGTTGGTCAACAAGCGGAGCAAGGTCTTCGTTTTCCAACATCTCGATTTTCTGGATTTCATGAGAAGTACGGAAACCGTCGAAGAAGTTCACAAACGGAACTCTTGATTTGATAGTTGCCAAGTGCGCCACACCGGCAAGATCCATTACTTCCTGTACGGAACCTTCGGCCAACATGGCAAAACCTGTCTGGCGACAAGACATAACGTCTTGGTGGTCTCCGAAGATACACAATGCATGAGAAGCCAAGGTACGTGCCGAAACATGGAATACGCATGGTAAAAATTCTCCTGCAATCTTGTACATATTCGGGATCATCAGCAATAATCCCTGTGATGCGGTATAAGTAGTGGTTAATGCACCGGCCTGAAGTGATCCGTGAAGTGCACCTGCGGCTCCTCCTTCGGATTGCATTTCCTGAACCAATACAGTTTCACCAAAAATATTTTTACGACCTTTTGCAGCCCATTCGTCCACATACTCTGCCATAGTAGACGAAGGCGTAATAGGATAAATAGCCGCTACTTCCGAAAACATATACGAGATATGCGCAGCAGCCTGGTTTCCATCACAAGTGATGAACTTTTTTTCTTTAGCCATAATGAATTGAAGATTTATGAATAACTTTCTATTTTTTGATTCTTGATTTTAAGAAAGCACAAAATTAGAAAAAAGTATTTGTTTTTGCAAACTCGACATTGCAAATTCCAGATAAAGCAAAAATGAAGGATTTATAACCGAAAAGCTAAGTAATAGTACAATATCTTATTGCATAACTCTCTTTTGTTTCCGAAAAAAAATACTACTTTTGTAAATATATTCATAAAAACTATTCTTATGAAAAAAATAACTGTAGAAATGTCGGCAAGGGAATACAAAAAATTTTTAGCATACAAAGAAGCCGATAAAATCGCAAAACATATTAAACGTGGGCTTGATAGCGCAAAAAAGGCTCGTGCAGGTAAATGTACATTGAAGTCTGCTTACGAATTGGCTTATGAACTTTGAGGTAGTTCCTGATTTTGAGAAAGCATTAAAAAAGTTGAGCAAGAAATATCCGTCCTTAAAGTTAGATTATCTTACTTTTTTGTCTGAATTGGAACAAAATCCTACTATGGGAGATGAAATTTTTCCGAATTGCCGTAAAGCCCGTATTGCAATAAAAAGCAAAGGTAAAGGCAAAAGAGGTGGTGGAAGAATTATTTTTTATTTTGAGGTCATGGAAGACAAAATAATTTTACTTTTCATCTATGATAAATCCGAAATGGAAGATGTTCAAACGGCATTCATAGAACAAATATTGCAAACTATCATTAGATAAAAATCAATATAAAAAACCGAATAACCAAAGTGGAATTTCCCTTCCGCATCCTTTTTCTATCATATCAACAGCGTAATAATAATCGGAACTAGACTTCACCTTATCACCTTTATTCTGAATACGGAAATTCAACTGTTCATCAACCAGAAATTGAGCATTTTTCATCCCTTTGTTCACCTTATGGTCACGGATAACCGTATTGTAAAAAAACGTTTCCCGCAATGCCTGATCGTCCACTTTTACCGGCCAGAAAGCATACATCAGGTTGGTATTTTGCAAATAGATTTTGTCTGGTTTTTTAGGAAAACCTTCATTTACCGGATAAAGTATATTCAACAACCGCGCATCTTTCAGGTATTTGATATAGTTCATTACCGTAGCACGGGACGTTTGAATATCGACACTCAACTGGCTTACATTCGGAGCATTCGGTTCGTTACTCGCCAAAAGATAAATTAGTTTCCTTATCTTGGACAAATAACGCAGTTCGATCTGTTTAAGCAGCAAAATATCAATCTCCAATGTCATATTAATTGTCTTCACCAGATTTTCAGAGTAATTTCTCTTCTCCAAAAAAAATGGATAATAGCCGTGATGCAAATAATCCTGAAAATATTCAAAAGGTCGTATCTGTGAAGTAATTTCAGTGGCAATTTCCTCGTGATGTTCAATAATATCATCCAATGAAATAGGAGGTATCTTGGTTCCTGCCATTAAATTAACAAATTCACGAAACGAAAAACCTCGCAGAATATACGAAGCCACACGTCCGCCAAGATCCGGATTCTCTTCTTTTAACCGCATCACGGAAGAACCTGTAAACACAATTTTCAAATCCGGAAAATGATCGTAACAATAACGTAGTTCTTTGCTCCATTCCGGATATTTGAAAATCTGGTCTATCAAAAGCGTTTTTCCACCTTTTTTATGAAATTCGTCTGCAAAATCAATTAATGTCCGGTCGGTAAAATAGAAATTATTCAGATTTATATACAAGCAAGAACGGTCGGTTCCGAAATTTCTTTTCGCATACTCCAACAAAAAAGTGGTTTTTCCCACTCCTCGGCTACCTTTGATACCAATCAGGCGTTGATTCCAATCGATTTCATCCATCAATATACGATGAACAGCACTTTGAGTATGCTCAACCAAATATTTATGCGTTCTGAAAAAAGCTTCCAATTTTTATCTGTTCTTGATTCGATATAGTGCAAAAGTAGAAAAAAATATTGATTTTGCAAACTCGACATTACAATTTGAGGAAATTTTACTAACAAGCCGAAAAATTGGGAAATGATGCCGGAACGGCTGCCAATCACATAAACAATATGATTCGAGAAGTACAAACCAGACAAAAAAACCAACAAACATGGCTATTTATTGGCTTTTTACAACTACATAATCTATTTATGAAGTTAGGGTTTAAATTGATTATAAAAATACTTTACAAAAATAATGGGGAAAAATATGCTCATCAATAGTCTTTTTGGACTATATTTTCGTATATATTTACCGATTAAAATAAAAAACAGCAATGAGCACGATAAAAAACAAGCTTTTAGCAAATGCAAGACCTTTGACAGTAACACAATCCGAATACGATAAAATTGAAATATTAAAAAAATCATGCGATGTAATGTCCCGTATGTGTAACCAAAGTATTTATATTCTTGACTACTCAAAGCAGGAACTCATATATGTATCGCCTCATCCGTTGTTTTTATGCGGATATACAGCCGAAGAAGTCATGAAAATGGGATTTGATTACTATGAAAAAGTGATTACTCCGGAAAATTGGGAAATGATGACGGAAGTATGCAAATCCGGCTGGCAATTCTGTTATGAAGCTGCTCCTGAGGATAGATGCACCGTTCTTATGTCATACGATATTTATCTTAAGCATAAAAACGGTACGAAAACATTGATTAATCACAAATTTGCACCTCTTTGCCTGACAAAAGAAGGCAATCCATGGTTGGTTATTTGCATAGTGAGTCATTCATCCCGTAAAAAAGCCGGCAATGTGGTTTATACGGTAAAAGATAGAACGGAATATTACACCTACGATTTCCTCAAAAAACGGATACTCCGTCATCATCCTCCGAAATTGACTAAACGCGAAGAAGAAATTTCCTTATTAATAATACGCGGATATGACACTGGAACAATAGCCAAGGAACTAAATATCAGCTCAAATACCGTAAAAAATCATCGAGCCAATATTGAAAAGAAATTAAGTGAAAACAATCTATTCAATACGATAATTACCTTTTATTCCTCTTTGGCTTAATCCCGAAGTATTGATTAAACGATTAATAATCAACATACTGAAATAAAATAATGAAGTTCTTTCAATAACCTTAATTTATACTTTTCCCGAAAAAGATGGCGGGATATAACTGAACTTTTACTAAACAATATTGGGTTATAAATACCAATTTTAAACTTTTATTCACTTTTACCTATTTAATATTTCTTTAAATTTGTTCGGTCTTGTTCTCAATTTCAAACAGAAAGAATAATTAATTAACCAAATAAATTTAATATGAAAAAAGTATTGAAAATAACAGGAATAGTACTGTTGGCACTGTTGCTATTGCTGTTGATTTTACCTTTTGCATTCCAAGGCAAAATCAAAGATTTAGCCATTAACGAAGCAAACAAACAACTTGAAGCAAAAGTATACCTGGGCGATTTATCGTTAAGTTTTTTCAAGAATTTCCCGCATGCTTCCGTAACGATTCAAGACTTCGGAGTAGAAGGAGTAAAAGAGTTTGAAGGAGACACATTGGCCGATGTTAAAAAATTAATCGTTGTAGTAAACATTAAAAGCCTTTTCGGAGACTCTTACGAAATCAATAAAATTGAGATAGACAAAGCCCGCTTATATGCCAAAGTGCTGGAAAACGGAAAAGCAAACTGGGACATCATGAAGTCGGATACGACTGAAGTGGAAGAAATTGACACTACCGCATCTTCGCCGTTCAAGCTGTCATTAGAAAGTTTTACTATAAAAGAGAGTGACATTGCTTATTCTGACGACCAATCTAAAATGTATGCCTCTATCCGTGATTTAAACCTTGCCCTGAAAGGGGAATTGGCACAAGGCGGAAGCGGCGATGTTAACCTCGGCTCTCTTGCCAATATCGAAAACCTGAAACTTTTGATTGGAGGAATTTCGTATGAAGATAAACAATCGCCAATGGCTGCCTCTTTAAATAAAGTGAACATAGAGTTCCAAGGTTCCGTTTCCGAAGCCCTGGCAAAACTAAAAACAAATATGGATGTTGAAGAACTCTCCTTCAGCATGGACAAAATCCCTTACCTCAGCAAAGTTCACATCAAAGCAATTATCGATATGGATGCAGACCTTGAGACAAACAAGTATACTTTCCGCGAAAACCAACTGAATCTGAACGCTATTCAGGCAGGATTCGACGGATTTGTACAATTGATAGATACGACTGCCATCGACATGGATATCACACTGAATACTCCAAGCATAGACTTCAAACAAATCCTGTCGTTGATTCCGGCTGTTTATGCCAAAGATTTCGAATCTATCAAAACCGAAGGAAAAGTTATGCTCTCAGCTATGGCAAAAGGCCGTATGGAAGGAGAAAATCTTCCTTCGTTCGATGTAAAACTGAATGTTGCCGATGCGATGTTCAAATATCCTGACTTGCCAAGTGCCGTAACGGGAATTAATATCGATGCCGAAGCTAAAAATCCGGGAGGAGTTGCCGACCTGACAGTGGTAAATATTCCGAAATTCACTTTCAACATGGCAAACAACCCATTCGAAGCTAACCTGTTATTGAAAACTCCGGTTTCCGACCCTGACTTTGCTTTCGGTGCAAAAGGAACTATCGATTTCACAAAAATCAAAGAGGTGATTCCAATGGACAGTGTAGATTTAAAAGGTATACTAAAAGCCGACCTTGAAGCTCAGGGACGCCTTTCGTATGTAGAAAAAGAACAATACGACAAGTTCATAGCTTCCGGAAACCTCAATCTGGCAGACTTTATCTATAAAAGTGCCGATTTGCCATACGAAGTAAAAGTGGCGCTTGCCAACCTCAACTTCTCCAACAAATACATTGACCTTACTACCCTCATGGTTACATTGGGTAAAAACGATATTGAAGCAAAAGGAAAGTTGGAAAATTACCTGCCATATATCATGAAAAATGATGAGACAATCAAAGGCCAATTATCTGTAAAATCAAATTACTTCAACCTGAATGACTTTATGTCTTCCGAAGAAGAAACACCGGAACAAACAGAAGAATCTGCTCCAATGACTGTTATTCAGGTTCCTGCAAATATTGATTTCGGAATGGATATAAACTTCCTCAAATTAATCTATGACAACATAGAACTCGATAACAGCAAAGGTGCATTGACAGTAAAAGACAGGATAGTCAATATCCAAAACCTCTCTTCCCATACTTTAGGCGGAACCCTCGGCGCTAAAGGAAGTTACAATACTCAAGACACATTGCGTCCGGAAGTAGATATGACATTCGATGTAAAAGATATGGTTATATCCGAAGTGTTCACTAAAATAGAAACTGCAAAAGCATTCGTACCAATGCTCTCGGATGCCGGAGGTAATTTCTCCATGAATTTGGCATTTAACGCAGCGCTTGGAGCAGACATGAGTCCCGACTTGCAAACCGTAAACGGAAAAGGACGCTTCAACTCCAAAGAAGTGATTATCAAAAATGTAAAAGTATTGGATGAGCTAGCCGATAAATTAAGTTATCCGGCATTGAAAGACCCGCAAATAAAAGATATATCCATTGCTTTCGAAATAGAAAAAGGACGTATTATGACCGAACCTTTCTCTACCAAAGTTGCAGGCGCAGATATGACAGTTTCTGGTTCATCCGGTTTGGACCAGACATTGGATTACACAACCACCGTCACCATTCCAAATACAAAAGTACCTACCGTTCCTTTGAAATTTGACGTATTGATTGGCGGAACATTTACTTCTCCAAATGTCAAAGTGAGTTTAAAGAGCACCGTAGATGCCGTAACCGACATTGTAAAAGGAGAAGTTAAAAAAGTGGTAGACGAAGCGGCTCAGAAAGCAATAGAAACTGCTAAAGCTACACAACAAAAAATGATGGCAGAAGCCCAAAAACAAGCAGAATCCATCCGCGCTTCGGCTGCCAAATCAGGAGAAAAACTGGTTGAAGAAGCACAGAAACAATCGGATGCAATGGTTTCAGGCGCTAAAAATTCTATTGAAAAAGTAGCCAAACAAAAAGCAGGAGACGCATTGGTGAAAGAGGCAAAAAAACAATCGGATAAACTAAAATCCGAAGCCGATATCCAAGCAAACAATCTGGTTTCGTCTACACAGCAACAAACAGACAAAATTGTTCAGGAAGCTGAAGCAAAGGCGAAATAAATTGTCAAAACCAAGATTTGCATAAGATTAAAAGATTTAGCAAGATGATAAAAAATTCTGTTATTATATCTTATGTAAATCTTGGTTCAAGACAATTTTTCTTCTTATTTTTAAATCCGTAATCTTTAATTAAACTTACCGAATGGATATAGGAATTATAGCAAGCCTGCTTATTATGGGAGTAATTTTATTTCTTATAGAAATATTTCTAATCCCGGGCATTTCCGTAGCCGGAGTAGGAGGTGTCATCGCTACAATTTCCGCTATCGTTTATGCCTACGTAAAAATGGGGCTCTGGGCAGGACATTTTACTTTGGTGGCTGCGGTTTTATTAATACTTCTTTCTCTGTTCATTACCATACGGACAAACACGATAGACAGGGTTTCCCTGAAATCGGAAATAGACTCCAAAGTGGAAACCATGAAGGGATTTAATATATCTCCCGGAGACGAAGGGACCACTATCTCAAGGCTTGCCCCAATGGGAAAAGTAGAAGTAAACGGAAATACACTGGAAGCAAAATCGGAAGACGGACTGATTGAAGAGCAACAACCGATTGAAGTAGTCAAAGTCCTATCAAATAATATTATTGTTAAATTAAAAACCAATTGATTTTATGACATTAGGTATTATCGGAATAGCGTTAATAGCAATTTTGCTGATGCTATTTTTTTACTATGTTCCCTTTTTATTGTGGCTTTCAGCCAAGGTTTCAGGGGTACATATCTCCTTAATCCAACTCTTCCTGATGCGTATCAGGAAAGTTCCCCCACATTCAATTGTACGCTGTATGATTGAAGCACATAAAGCCGGACTGAGCAATGTAAAACGCGACGATTTGGAAGCCCACTACCTTGCTGGCGGACACATCGAAAAAGTTGTTCACGCACTCGTTTCAGCAGCAAAAGCAAACATTGAACTCAGCTTCCAGATGGCAACTGCAATCGACCTTGCCGGACGCGATGTATTTGAAGCCGTTCAAATGTCAGTAAACCCGAAAGTAATCGACACACCTCCCGTTGCCGCAGTAGCTAAAAACGGTATCCAATTGTTGGCAAAAGCCCGTATTACAGTACGTGCAAACATCAAACAACTGGTCGGAGGAGCAGGAGAGGAGACCGTTATTGCCCGCGTAGGCGAAGGTATTATTGCCTCTATCGGTGCTGCCGAAACACACAAGGAAGTACTCGAAAATCCTGACAGTATTTCTAAAGTAGTTTTGAAAAAAGGCCTGGATGCCGGAACTGCTTTTGAAATCCTCTCCATTGACATTGCAGATATTGATATCGGTAAAAACATTGGTGCAGAGTTGCAAATGGACCAGGCACAAGCCGACAAAAACATTGCACAGGCAAAAGCAGAAGAACGCCGTGCGATGGCGGTAGCCTTGGAACAGGAAATGAGAGCCAAAGCCCAGGAAGCACGCGCCAAAGTTATCGAAGCCGAAGCCGATGTTCCAAAAGCAATGGCAGAAGCATTCCGCAACGGAAACCTCGGAATCATGGATTATTATAAAATGAAAAACATTGAAGCCGATACCAGCATGCGCGAATCCATTGCCAAACCTTCAGCGCCACAAAAACCCGATGGAGGAATTGGAGGAAAATAAAAAATAGTTGAAAGGTGAGAGGTGAAAAGTGAAAGTTCTGCTTTTTCACCTCCACTTTTCAACTTTCAACTAAAAAAACTACTTGTTATGAATAATTACCCCCAAAAGAACGTTTATATCCGTTATAAACTATATATATCTTTCATATTGCTTCTATTTACAGGTACAGCATGCTCTGAAAAAGGAGAAGTGCGTAGTGTGGCAACGAATTATCTAAAAGCCCTTGTCGATTACCGGTTGGACGATGCCAAAAAATTCGGCGATGAATCCGCTATATATTTTTTAGACAGGCAACAAAGAATTATTGATAGCTGGACACCCGAAGAGCGTGAAAAAGCGCGGAAAAATCTGGAAAACACAGAAGTAGAAATCCTCAATATCGACATAAAAGAAACTAAAGCAATAGTAAAATACAAACTCACAAAAGACGGGAAAATCTTGCAATCCGAACAACTACATCTAACGAAAAACCCTGCGGGCTGGCAAGTAATAGAATCAATGAATTAGGTGAAAGGTGAAAATTGAGAGCTAAAAAACTTTCAATTTTCAATTTTCACCTTTCAACTCCGGATTTTGGTATCGTCCCTTCTTTTTAGTTATTTTCCCATATTCAATGGCTCGTACCGGGCAACGGTGAATACATGCAAGGCATTGTACGCATTGTTGCAGCCATACGGGATTATGTTCTTTCATTATAATGTTCCGGTTCGGACAGAATTTTTCGCACAGGCCGCAATGGATACAGTTTGCATTTGCATAGAACTTGCTCGGGCCATATGTATATTTCGCGAAAAGAGGATAAATAAGATATGATTTTATTTTAGAGGCAAATCCTTTGATATATAAATATTTATTCTCTTTTTTCTCTATTATTGCTTTAGATATTTGTTCTACTTCATTATTGGCATTTTCGAGTTTTTTCTTTTCAACTTCGTTACTATCTACATCAAAAAAAGGAAGCAGAATATATGTATTCGGCATCTGCACCGTATGGCAGGAATTTAACCGAAGTCCTTTTTCTTTTAAATGTTTGTCAAACAATTGCCGTGTACAACCGGCATCATCTCCGCACGTACAAACTGCAAAAACCTGCTGACCTGCATAACCATTTAAATTCAACTGTTTTAAAAATTTCAAAAGCAGAGTAGGAGGTCCCCACGAATGGACAGGAAATACAAACCCGACTCTTTCATTTGGAGAAAGAGTATATTCGAAAACAGGTTTTTCGCTCTGCAACACGTTGTTTATGGAAACCAATTGTTCGCCCAACCGTTCGCCGAGCTGCTTTGCAACCCAAAGGGAATTTCCGGTAGCGGAAAAGTAAAATATCATAGGTTTTAATATTAGTGGTTAGTTATAACAAAGCTTTCTGACTATAACTCGCTTTGAAATAGATAATGCTCTTTAAAACAAGAGGAAAGGTCAACTTGTTTATCGAAAATTCCAAAAACAGACGAACCGGAGCCCGACATTGAGGCATACAATGCACCTTTAGCATACAATTGTTCCTTTATTCCGGCAATTGCAGTATATTTTACAAATATGCTTTTTTCAAAATCGTTTACAATCCCGTTTTTCCACTCGTTAACCGGTTTTTTGATTTGTTCCTTTATCGAAAACTCCGGCTTCTGCGGAGTAATAAGGGCATATGCTTCCGGAGTGGATATATGAATGTCTGGCTTTACCAAAACCAGAAAATATCCTTTAAGGGAAAATTCTACCGGCTCCAGTATATCACCTATACCGGAAGCAAATGCAGGTTTATCTTTTATAAAAAAAGAGCAATCCGCACCTATTTTCGAAGCATAACTCTCCAGTTGGGAATCCGATAAATTCAATATCAGGAATTCATTCAACATTTTCAACATAAAAGCGGCATCGGCAGAACCGCCACCTAATCCTGCCCCAAAAGGAATCGCCTTTTCCAGATAAACATCCAACGCGGGAATTTCAAAATCCTTTTGCAGCAAATAAAGCGCTTTCATCACCAGATTCTTGTCCGGGTCTCCCTCCAGTAATATTCCCGACGAATGAAAAGTATGCTTTTCACCGTTCGAAGGAACAATCTCCAATGCATCTTTTAGCGGGATAGGGTAGAAGAGGGTTTCTATATTATGATAGCCATCAAGGCGTTTTTCGACAATATTCAGTCCTATATTTATTTTTGCATTCGGGAATGTAATCATAGCTGATAAATTGAGTTATAAGCTGCAAAGTTACAAGAAACCAAATAAGTTAGCGAATAAACAGGCTAACAAATCTTAAGTTTTATAAAGAATTTATTATCATGTTTTTAGTAAACAAGTTGACAAGTAAACAAGAATAAGAATGACTTTTCAACTCGTCTACTTGTTTACTCGTTAACTTGTTTACTTGTCTATTTATCACTTTTTTTTATTTCTATTCAACTAGTTTACCTGTTTTATTGTTAACTAATAAAAAATTTATAAATTTACGAGACTGAAACAGAGTACTAACAAAAAATATAAAAGCTATGGAAGATAATTTAGTAACGGTTGCAATCCATACATACGAAAAAGCGCAAATTTTAAAGTCTGTATTGGAGGCCAACGGCATAGAAGCCTACATTCACAATGTAAACCAGATACAACCTGTCGTCTCGGCAGGAGTAAGGGTAAGAATAAAAGAGAGCGATTTGGCAAAAGCATTGTGTATCATTGAAGAAATGAACAATGCGGAAGTCGTGGAAAAAGCGTTGGAAGAAAAACATAAAAAACACCCGATTCTTATTCCTATCGACTTTTCCGATTATTCTGTCAAGGCTTGTGAATTCGGATTTGGTCTGGCTCACACACTACAAACAGAAGTAGTATTGCTGCACGCTTATTTTGCCCCGTCTTTCGGAGCCATGCCGATTGGCGATGTAATAAATTACGAAATAGGACAAGATGAAGAAACCCTTAAATTCGTGATAGACAAGGTAAATAAGGAGATGGAAAAACTTACAAAAGAGATTAAGGAAAAGATTAAAAACGGTTCCTTGCCTGATGTCAAGTTTAAACACGTCCTGCGCGAAGGTATTCCGGAAGAAGAGATTATCCGTTATTCAAAAAAACATACTCCCTTGATTATCATAATGGGAACCAGAGGTAAAAATCAGAAAGACATTGACCTGATTGGTAGTGTTACCGCTGAAATAATAGAACGTTCGCGCGTTCCGGTTTTAGCTATTCCTGAAAACAATTCCGTGGACAGCTTCGACCATATCCGGAACATAGCTTATGCTACCAATTTTGATGAAAAAGACCTGATTGCATTCGAAAAACTGATGCAATTGATGAAACCGTTCCGTTTCAGGATGCATTTCATCCATTTTGACCAGAAGGAAAACGCTTGGACAGAAATCAAGCTAAGCGGAATAAAAGAGTATTTTTCCAAGTTTTATCCTGACCAGGAGATTGAATATCATATTTTACGTGGTAATGACATTCTGAATGTTTTTGATGAATTTGTCCATCACAATAAAATAGATGTCCTTTCTCTAACCACACATAAAAGGAATATTTTTACCCGGTTATTCAATCCGAGTATTGCCCGTAAAATGGTATTTCACTCCGACACCCCGATGTTAGTATTCCATGCATAAAGTGTAAATTATCACTAATGCCAAGTCAATGAATTTTATAAACATAAAGGCAAAAAGAACACGAAGTTATATTTATTTTTTTCCGTACTTTATGCCTTTGTGTTTACTATTTTTCATTAATGGTAAATTTCCCTGAAAAATTTTGAATTAAAAACGAGAAGAAAGTAGGTTGATGAAAAAGATGATAAAAGTCTTCATGTTGATTTTCTTTATATTTTGCTCTTTAAACCTGAATAGCCAGCAAGAAGAGGTTGAAAAGAGAGATATTTGTGAAACGGCATATTATGCCCCCGAAATACCTCAAACAGCATATTTTTGCGGTGAAAAGGTCGATTTAACAAATTACTATTTGCGCGAACGGTATGACCGAGAGCTATTAAGCTTTAGTTATTGGCACTCGCAAATATTTTTAATGATAAAACGCGCGAATAAGTATTTCCCGATAATTGAACCGATTCTGGAATCGGAAGGCGTTCCGAACGATTTCAAATATCTGGCGTTAATCGAGAGTAGTTTAGACCCAAGAGCGATTTCAGCGGCAAAAGCAGCCGGAATATGGCAAATATTAGCAGAAACAGCCAAAGAATACGGGTTGGAAGTCTGTGAGGATGTGGATGAAAGATACAATCTGGAAAAGGCTACGGTGATGGTATGCAAATATTTGAAAAAGACTTACGAACAGACCGGAAACTGGTCTACAGCAGCCGCTTCGTACAATGCAGGAAGAGGAAAAGTCAATTCACAAATAGAAACTCAGCAAACAAACAACTATTTCGACATGTTATTCGGAGAAGAGACAAACCGGTATCTCTTCCGGATGATTATAGCCAAACAGATTCTCGCAAATCCGCAGAAATACGGATTTTATCTCAAAAAAGAAGATTTATACTATTTTGTAGACTCAGAGACAGTTGAAGTGAATTGTTCAATTCCAAATCTGACGAATTTTGCCAAAAGCTACGGAATCAACTATCAATTATTAAAAGATGCGAATCCTTGGCTAAGAACCAATAAACTGGAAAATAGAAATAAAAAAACTTATTATATAAAAATCCCAAAAGAAAGCGCCATAAAGTTTGATTCTAAAAAAATCAATGTATATCAAAATAACTGGGTGGTAAATCCTTGAAAAGAATTTTAAACACAAATACAGAAAGGCGTAAAGAATAAAAACTTTGCGCCTTTGTTTTTCCGGCGTTTATTTGCAAGCAAGTCAATATATGAGTTCATTTTTTCAATTCTCCTTTTGTTATATAATTAATATTATGTTAAGTAAAATATTTAAGAATATACCCTTTTGATTCATTTTGTGATTATTTCCTTGATTTATTCATTCAAATGAAATATCGATTCTCTGTATAATTCCCTACTTTTGTTTGTAGCAATTTGAAAAATAGAATCATGAAAGAAAATCCATACAATATAGGAATCTGTTTAAGTGGCGGAGGCGCCTTGGCATTAGCTCACATTGGCGTATTGCAAGCATTGGAAGAAAACGGAATTTATCCCGACATAATTTCGGGCTCCAGTATGGGCAGTATTGTCGGCGTACTCTACGCATCCGGATATTCTCCAAAGAAAATGAAAGAAATCATTGTTACCGAGCACTTATTCAGCCCTTTCCGCTTGTTTGATTTCCGGTTATTCTCCAAAACCGGATTTTCATCGCACCACACCTTACGCCATCTGTTGCAAAAATACGTCCCTGAAAATGATTTCGCATCATTAAAGAAAAAACTGGCTGTATGCGTTGTTAACCTGAATAAAGGCAAATGGGAAATTATTGATTCGGGCAAAAAGCTGCACGAATATATTGTAGCATCCTCTGCCATCCCAATGCTTTATGAAGTGGAAGAAATTGACGGATATATGTATGTAGACGGCGGTGTTTTGAACAACTTACCGGTTGACCCGCTGAAACCTCTTTGCAAGCGGATTATCGGCATCGATGTAATACCCTACAACGAACAAAAATCTTTTGACAGCAAACTGAGTATTGTGAGCTCCTATATCAATCTGCAAAGCCACAACAATTCAAAAAAACGCTATAAACTTTGCGACGACCTGATTTTTGTAAACAGTATTGAAAAATATCATGCATTTAGCTTTAATGCCTATAAAGAGATTATCCAGTCGGGATATGACTGTACAATTAACTACCTAAAATCAAAACAATTAGCAAATTAGTTGATTTGCTAATTGCCTGCGGGATGTTTTAATATTTCCAATAATCAAAAATAGAAGGCTTCTTCTCTCCTGCTCTTCCGGAATGCAAATATCTCTTTATTTATATTTACAAATATTACAAAATAAGTATTTATCTTTGTTATGTTTAATCTTTGTGATTAGCATACAGAACCTTTGTTTTTCCAATTTAATGCAAAATCGCAAACTTTCTTTGAACGCAGATATCACAAAAATAAACTGATTGATAACTATATTATTTTAAAAATTACAAAATGAAGAAAGTATTATTTTTTATTACTACGCTTGTTATTGCAAGCATTTTTACAGGATGCAAAGAGGAAGAAAAAGGAAATCCGGAAGCTCTTATTGGAACATGGAAATACGAAAGCGCTACCGGGACTATTAACGGGCAAACTATTCCGGTAGATGAAGAATCTAATGAACAAATAACTTTTTATAGTAACGGAACAGTAGAATCTACTGAAGACGGCGCAGGAACTTATACCACCAAAGGTTACTCTATAACTATGACTTTTACCGACAAGGAAACAGGAAAACCAATAGTTTTGGGACCCGGTCAATCTGTTGAATTCGGTCCGGAAGATACCGGGTTAGACTTCGGAGTTATCGCAAATATTGAAAGCCAGACATACTCTGTACAGGGAAATAAATTAACCATCAAGAATAAAATAAGTGCCACTGTACTGGGACAAAAAATGGTTATTACATCAATTGTCGTTTATAAAAAAATTTAAAATATCCATAGTTGAATAAGTATGTAACTCGTCTTATCCTGAAAACAGTATGATTTAACGGGAACCGATAGGATTATTCCTATCGGTTTTTTGATGTATAAACAGACAAATTACGGATAAAATAGAAAAAACAAAGCGAAAAAAAGCAATATTGAGCATAAATCCGGAAACGCTATAACAAAAATTGTTTCAGAAAAACAATAAATCAAATTCTTTTTGTACCTTCGTCGCTTGAACAATAGAGTTTATATTGAATCTTTCTTAGCAATGATTTGTTCCGCACACTCTCAGGCGGCTCTTTCCATCGTCAAAATTGACCTCAAATCAACTTTTTTTGTTAGTATTAATAATTGCGATTGTATGCAAAAAACATCGTAGCTCAATTTTGATAAATTTGAAATCATTTAAAGAATTAAACATTTCCGAGCCAATATTAAAGGCACTTGTACTCAAAAAGTACGAAACCCCTACCCCTATACAGGAAAAGGCAATACCTGTTGCTCTCAACGGACAGGACTTGTTGGGAATAGCCCAAACAGGAACGGGTAAAACCGCCGCCTTTGCAATTCCGATTATACAGAAACTCAATCAACCGCTACCCAAGGGACAAAAGCGTGAGATAAAAGCATTGATATTGACTCCGACACGTGAGTTGGCAATACAGATTGACGAGTGCTTTAGTGATTATTCCAAATATACAGGTTTGCGCCATACGGTAATTTTCGGCGGAGTAAGCCAAATACCACAGATTGAGAAGCTCAAAAACGGAATAGACATATTGATTGCTACTCCCGGACGTCTGCTCGACTTGATTAACCAGAAGTACATTACGCTTGAGCATATCAGCCACTTTATTCTTGACGAAGCGGACAGAATGCTTGATATGGGTTTCATACACGATATCAAACGCCTGTTACCAATGCTGCCCAAACGCAAGCAAACTCTATTCTTTTCGGCAACTATGCCTCCGGCAATAGCTAATCTCTCAAAATCCATTCTGCATAATCCTGTTAAAGTGGAAGTTACACCCGTTTCATCAACGGTAAATACAATAAACCAACACTTGTACTTTGTGGAAAAACCGCAGAAAAGCAGCCTGCTTATCAATATTTTAAAGAAAGAAGAGGATAAATCGGCACTTGTCTTTTCGCGTACAAAGCATGGTGCGGATAGAATTGCAAGAGTGTTGAACAAAGAGGGTATTTTCTGTGAGGCTATTCACGGCAACAAAACACAAGGGGCAAGGCAACGCGCTCTTACCAATTTCAAGTCGGGAAAAATGCGCGTGATTATTGCAACTGACATTGCTGCACGGGGCATTGACATCAAAAATCTGGAAATCGTTATCAACTACGATATGCCGGATATGGCGGAAACCTACGTCCACCGTATAGGTCGTACAGGACGTGCCGGTAAAACCGGAACCGCTCTCTCTTTTTGCTCACAGGAAGAACGGGCGATGATAAAGGATATTCAGAAATTGACCGGAAAGAAACTGAAAACCGCTGTATTAACTGCTTAAAAACAACTATAAAATAATATTAATGGCAACTTCATTTAATAAGAAAGAGTTAGAAAAGAAAAAAGAAAAAAAAAGAAAAGAAAAACAGATACGCAAGGAAGAACGCAAATCCGGCGGTAGTAAATCATTTGACGATATGATTGCATACGTGGATGAAAACGGAGTAATAACCAGTACACCGCCAGACCCAAGCAAAAAAACGAAAGTGGATTTGGATGATATAATAATTTCTACTCCTAAAAAAGAAGAGATGGAAGAAGTGCCGTTAACCGGCCGCGTAGAGTACTTTAATGCGGATAAAGGCTATGGTTTTATCAAAAACCTTTCCGGTGTAGACAAATATTTTTTCCATATTAGCAACGCTCCGGCGAACATTTCCGAAGGAAATATGGTTACCTTTGAACTGGAGCGAGGCGAAAAAGGTATGAATGCCGTAAAAATCGCTCTTACAAAATAAAACAAAATCATTTTACTTACATTAATAATAAAAACAAAAAGATGAACATTTACATTTCAAATTTAAACTACAGCACAGCTGTTGATAGCTTACAGGAATTATTCGAACAATATGGTGAGGTATCATCTGCCAGCGTTATTACAGATAGAGAAACAGGGCGCTCACGCGGATTCGGTTTTGTAGAAATGCCGGACGATGCTGATGCTCAGAAAGCTATTGATACTCTTAACGGAACCGACTTTGAGGGAAAAACAATCAACGTTAATGTTGCCCGTCCGAAAACAGAAAGAAGCAACAATAACAGAGGCGGTGGATTCAATCGCGGTGGCGGTAACGGCGGATACAACAGAAACAGATATTAATTTAGTTGAAAGCTGAAAAGGGAAAAGTGAAAGTTGGGGATAAAATAATATTTACCTTTCAACTTTCACTTTTCTGCTTTCAATTATATAGTAGTTGATAAAATATTTTCATTAGAATTTTTTCTATATATTTTCAATGTTTATATTGAAAAATTTTCATCTATTTAAGCTTTCACTTTTCCCTTTTCAACTTTCACCTTTTTTGCGCTTTCGTAGCCTTGCATATATAGCTCGTTCAATTTAGCGGTATTGCGCTCCATTCTGCCTACTTCCAGTTTTTGCTCGGGACGGATAACGATTATCTCTCCGGTATCTTCTTTTTGCTCAATAAAATCCATTATTTCATTGTATTGCCTGTTTTTTCTTTTTATTTGCTCCCGTATCGCAGGATATGCACGATAAACAAACTTGGGAAGCCACATATCCGAATCGGATTTCCGGTAACCTTTATTGCGGGTTAAAACAACCACGTTTTTCTGATAACCATCTTCTATTGCTTTCCTGATTGGAATAGCATCGCACACTCCCCCATCAAGCATCGGAATATTATCGACATAAGCTATGGGACACGCAATGGGAAGGCTGCAAGATGCTTTACAGATATCTATCAGCCGTTCAGGGTCTTCTTTCTCTTCAAAATATTCAGCTTCGCCTGTAAGGCAATTGCTGGTTACAATAACACAACGGTTGGGATTGGAGAAAAAAGTACCGTAGTCGAAAGGGATAATTTTGTGAGGAAACTCTTCGAAAAGTATATCAAAATCCATCAGGCTTCTTTTCTTGAAAAGAGGTTTTATCCCAATATATTTATATTTCTCCAGTAATTCGGTGTTACACTTCTTAGACCTTCCTTTTTGTTTTGAAAGATAAGAAAGGGCATTGCAAGCTCCGGCAGAAACGGCAATCGTATACGGAAAATTGATATCATTATCCATAAAATAGTCCAAAACCCCGGAAGTAAAAATCCCGCGCATTCCGCCTCCTTCTAGTACCAACCCTATATTTTCCATTTCGAATTCTTTTTTATCACAACTACAGAAGACATTCTAAGTTTTCGAAAACTTAGAATGCCTTCTGTAGTTGTAGTTATTTAAATCAAAAAAGCCATCTTTTCAGATGGCTTTCCGTTATTTATCAGCATTTTATATTTAGCTCATCCAGCACTTCGCGTATTTTCTCAAATGTAGTGATGCGGGTTGGAACTAATGGTAAACGCAGTTTATTTTCGATATATCCCATAATGGAGAGCATGCATTTTGCTCCTGCCGGATTTCCGTCTACAAACAGTAAGTCAAACAGTTCGGTAAAGCGGTGATGAATAATCCGTGCCGCTTCATAATCGCCTTGCAACGCCAACCTGACCATCTTACTGAACTCTTTAGGAAAAGCATTTCCGATAACCGAAATAACACCTACCGCTCCCATGGTAATCAACGGATAAGTAATACCATCGTCTCCAGAAATAACCATAAAATCTTTCGGTTTATTCTTGATGATATCATTCATCTGGACAATATTTCCCGATGCTTCTTTTATTGCAATGATATTCGGGTATTTATGGGCAAGGCGAAGAGTTGTTTCAGCCGTCATATTCACGCCTGTTCTTCCGGGCACATTATATAAGACAACCGGAACTGCGGACGCTTCGGCAATAGCCGAATAATGTTGGAAAATACCTTCCTGAGACGGTTTATTATAATAAGGAACCACAGAAAGAATAGCATCAATACCTTCAAACTTATTATTTTTCAGTTCTTCGACAGTTGCTTTTGTATTATTACCTCCGACTCCCAACATGATTGGCAAACGACCATTTACTTTAGCCAATACAGTCCGGACAATTTTATCTTTTTCTTCTTTCGACAGAGTTGGCGTTTCGGCTGTAGTACCTAATATAACCAAATAATCCGTGCCGTTCTGAAGCTGATAATCCAATAAGCGGTTAAGAGCATCGTAATCGACACTTTCATCCTCTTTAAAAGGTGTTATCAGGGCAACGCCCATGCCTGTAAACTTAGTTTTTGTCATCTATGGTTGTGTTTCCTATTTCGACTTCAAATTTATAAAAAATTTACGATTTTGTTTTAATGGCATTCAGATAATGCAATATTTGTTTCAAAAGTTCGGTTTCCTTTGTTCCCGAAGGCATATCTATTTCCAAATCGTAAAACGTATATCCCTCTTTCTTCATTCCGCAACGGCACGAAGCCCGGGAAATTCCCAACAAATATTTCAAAGGAAGTATTTCCTTCGTAGTCAAATCAATCAAAAGGTCATATTCGTTATTAAGAAAAATTTTCTCAATTCTTCCCGACGGCTTTTGCAAGATAGAGATATCTTTTTTTCCCAGAAGGTTCTGGTTTATCGTATTTCTAAGGTAACTCTCTTTCGGATTGAATACCCAGGCAGAAATCTTTTTCTTATCGCCCAGTATTTTTTGAATATATTCTACCTCCTTTTCCGAAATAGTATCGGTAGAAAAAAGAAGCAATATACTGGAAACATCCTGAAAATTAGCAAAATGCTTTTTACGTGAAATATTTTTTGTGCGTCGGTTGATACTGAAATCAATATACTTTCTGATAAGATTCTGAAACATATTATATGAATTGGAATAAGAAACAAAAATACAATACAATGGTCGTCACGCTTCCTCTTTGCCTTCGTTTATCTTTTTGATAAATTCGTCCTCGGTCATAAATTTAACCTTGAGTTTATGAGCTTTTTCGAGCTTTGCTGGCCCTATGTTGTCGCCCGCCAGCAAATAATCGGTTTTAGAAGAGACGGAAGAGGCATTCTTGCCGCCGTTTTGTTCGATAAGCTCTTTCAATTCCTCACGCGAATGATTCTCAAAAGTTCCGCTGATGACAAAAGTAAGCCCTTTGAGCAACTCTGTCTGTTCTTCCATTTTTTTCTCCGAAATCTGAAAACACAATCCGGCTCCCTTGAGGCGGTTTACCAATTGCAAATTGGCATCTTTCCTGAAAAAAGCGATAATGCTCAGAGCAATCCTCTCTCCTATCTCGTTAATATCAGTAAGTTGTTCAAGAGTCGCATTTTCTATGTTTTCTATATTTTTCATTGCAAAAGCCAGCTTTTTCGCTACCGTCTCTCCCACATACCGTATTCCCAAGGCAAAAAGCACACGCTCAAAAGGAGTGTTTTGAGATTCTTTAATACTGTTTATCAAATTATTGGCGCTCTTCTCTCCCCACCTTTCCAATGTTTCAATATCATCGACCCTCAAAAAATACAAGTCCGCACTGTTTTTAATAAGTTCCTTATTATAAAGTAGTTCTATCGTTTCGCTGCCGACATTGATATTCATTGCTTTACGGGTAACAAAGTGTTCGATTTTCCCTTTGATTTGAGGAGGGCAACCGTCTTCGTTCGGGCAGTAATAAGCAGCTTCGCCCTCTTCCCTGACAAGCTCGGCTCCACACTCAGGGCATTTCTTTATAAATTCCACCTTTTCTCCGAGTTCAGCCGTGCGGGCATCTTTGTTTACACTGGTAATTTTCGGAATAATCTCCCCTCCTTTTTCAACATATACCATATCTCCGATATGCAAGTCGAGGTTGCTTATCGCATCGGCATTATATAGGGAAGCCCTTTTTACGGTCGTTCCGGAAAGGAGTACCGGTTCCAGGTTCGCCACAGGAGTAACGGCTCCCGTCCTTCCTACTTGATAAGAAACCGATTTAAGGCACGTTTGCGCCTTTTCCGGCTGGAATTTATATGCGATAGCCCATCTTGGCGATTTGGCGGTATATCCGAGGTTTCTTTGCTGTTTCAGGGAATTGACTTTAATTACAATCCCGTCCGTAGCCACCGGAAGTTTCTTCCGTTCCGTATCCCAACGGGCAATAAAATCAAAGACATCCTGCAAAGTATTGCATTTCCGGGTCGCATCGGATATTTTAAATCCCCACGATTTCATCTTCTGCAAATTATCATAATGTGTGTCGGTAGGAAGTTTTTCGCCCAACAAGTAATAGAAAAAAGCATCCAGTTTACGTTTTGCAACTTCTTTGGAGTTCAATAATTTCAATGTACCGGAAGCGGCATTGCGGGGATTGGCAAACAACGCCTCTTCCTGACTTTCGCGTTCCCTGTTCAGTTCGTCAAAAACAGTCCAAGGCATCATAATCTCTCCGCGCACCTCAAAAAGAGATGGATAATCATCGCCGTGCAGAACCAACGGAATGGAACGGATGGTTTTTACGTTTAACGTCACATCATCGCCTTTTTCGCCATCGCCACGGGTAACCGCCTGTATCAGTTTTCCATTTTCGTATATCAAAGAGATTGAGCTGCCGTCATACTTTAGCTCACAAACCAGTTCAAACTCTTCGTTCAACGCTTTTCTGGTTCTGTCGTAAAAGTCGGTAATTTCACTTTCGGAATAAGTATTGCTGAGAGAGAGCATCGGATATTTATGGTAAACTTGCTTAAACTCTTTGTTTATATCGTTTCCGACCCTTTGTGTGGGAGAATTCGGGTCGAAAAATTCCGGATGCTGCTCTTCCAATTCCTGAAGAGTCCGAAGTTTTTCATCAAACTCAAAGTCGGATATAGTCGGTTGGGATAAGATGTAATAATTATAGTTATGCTGATTGAGTTCTTTCCTCAAAGAGTCTATGCGCTGCTGTACACTGTCCATAATAACGAGCTTTTATGCAAACAAAAATAATGAATAAATGCAGCTTTTCCGGCAAAAAAAATGTGTTTATTTCGAAATTTAAGCAGTTTGTTTAGTTACAAGTTATAAGAAAGATATTCAGATGAACGGATATTCGGATATTTTAGTCCGTTAATATAGATATCTGCTCATATTTTTTACATTTCATTTTTGTATCTCATTTTTTATATCTCCGCGTTTACACACGGAGCAGTGTAATGTCAACCCTTGGCGAAAAATACTGAATGTTCTGATTTTTGATAAATCATTATTATCAATGCCGAAGGTATTGTATGTTTATAGAAAAAGATAAAAAACCGGTTTGTACGACTCCAAAGGAGTCGAATATAGAAAACATTAAACATTTGGCTATAAATATATAAATCCTTCGGATTTAATTTGACTTATCCCAATTCCGGTTAAATGTATATTTATCCATTGGATGTAAAAATACTAAGCTCCGGAAATGCAAAGAAAACTTTGCATTTCCGGAGCTTAATATTTAAAATAAAAACTTATTCCAATATTTTATTAATAGCCTAACGCCTTAATTTCAGCATCGATTTTCTTATAATCGTTTCCACGGTCTAAACGAAGGTAAGCGGCTCTCAATACACGCAGATTATCAATATCATCCGGTTTGAGTTGTTTTGCTTTTTCCAGATATGGAATTGCTTTTTCAAATTCTACTTTTGCGCGTTTTCTTTCTGCCTGGTATTTCTGATTGTCTTTGATAGAGCTTGCTTTATCATTGATATCTTCTGCTTTCTTAACATATACCAAACCAAGTCCGGCTTGAGCCAATGCATTTGAAGCGTCTAATTCTGCCGCTTTGGAAAAGAGACCGATAGCACCATCATAATCCTTCTTACTATTTAGCAGCAAGTTGCCTTTTACGGCATAATACTGTGAGTTTTTAGGGTCACTCTTGATTGCATTGTCCAGATATGCAATTGCATCATCTGTCCTGTTTGAATAGATATAATAGTTAATCAGGTTACCCATCAGGAACATATCAGTCGGGAACTTTTTCAATCCATCCTGTAATGTTTTTACGAATTTTGCAGTATCATTAGCAGATTTGTATTCTTCATACAGCCATTGGTACATGCTTTGTTCTTTATATCCTGCTGTTTTCAACTCTTCCATATACCGGATTGCCGTAGGTTTCAATTCAGGAACACGGTTAGCTGCATCCACAGCATAAAATTTAATTTCATTATACAGGGTATCCTTCTCTATTCCGGCAGATTTCATAATCGGGTAAGAAGGAACTTCCAGATATTTACCCCACAATACAACTGCTTTTGTATAATCTTTTTCGTTATAGTTATTCAATCCTTCGTTAATCAAATACCTGGAATAAGTTTCAAGATTTTTCTTGAGATTTTTGGTATATTTAGGGCTTACTTTTCCCTTTTCATCAGGCATTTCATCCAATTGTGCAGCTTTTGCAAATGCATCGATTGCTTTTACCAAATATGCATCTTTAATATCCTGATCGGCAGTTTTCCCTGTCAGGCGTTTCTTTTCTTCTTCTTCGTAGAATTTATAATAAACCTGTCCGGCTACATAATAAGTTTTCGCCAAATTCTCTGTTGAAGGGTCTTTCATTGCCGCTTCAATGTCTGCTTGAGCACTTTTCAGATTGCTTTCGGTTGGATCATAAAGTTTATCCTCTGCTCTGGATATATTTTTTTTCTGAGCAAAACCGGATAATGCTATTGACAGCATTGCCACTAAAAATACTGTTTTTTTCATATTTTTCAATTATTATATTTATTGATGAGTAAACCGGTTGGCGAGTAAACAAGTTGTTTGTATTTTCACTCATTCACTTGTTTACTCGTCAACTTATTTACTAAATTTTAGCACAATTCTTCTCCTGATTCTTCTACGTCTATTCCTCCTTCTTCCTCAGCTTCGGAAGCAACCTTACAGACGGAAGCAATCGTATCATTGCGTTTTTCGAGGTTGATCAGGCGAACACCTTGGGTGGCACGTCCCATCACGCGCATATCGGATACTTTGAGGCGGATAGCGATTCCGGATTTATTAATAATCATCAAATCGTTATCATCGGTAACACTCTTAATGGCAACCAGTTTTCCGGTTTTATCAGTGATGTTAATTGTTTTTACACCTTTACCGCCACGGTTTGTTACGCGGTAATCTTCGATATCCGATCGTTTACCATAGCCTTGCTCTGAAACAACCAGTACCGTTTCGGTTTGAGGATCATTGATTATGATCATTCCGATTGCTTCGTCCGAACCGTCCTCATCAAGTTTCATTCCTCGTACTCCGGTTGCTGTACGCCCCATTTCGCGGACTTTGCTTTCATTGAAACGGATAGCGCGCCCATTCTTGTTAGCAATCACGATTTCGCTGTTTCCGTTTGTCAGGCGCACCTGTATTACTTCGTCGTCTTCGCGTATAGTAATCGCATTCACACCATTAGTACGAGGACGAGAATATGCTTCCAACGAGGTCTTTTTAATCACACCTTGTTTGGTACAGAATAGCAATGAGTGTGTTTTATTATACTCTTCGTCGTTCAACGATTTGATTTTGATGAAAGCATTTACTTTGTCATCACTGTCAATATTCAACAGGTTCTGAATAGCGCGGCCTTTCGTATTTTTCGATCCTTCCGGAATTTCATACACTTTTAACCAGTAGCAACGACCTTTCTTCGTAAAGAAAAGCATCGTATTGTGCATGGACGCCGGATAGATATATTCGATAAAGTCTTCGTCGCGGGCATTACTTCCTTTCGAGCCGACTCCTCCCCTGTTTTGTGATTTAAATTCGGACAGAGGTGTTCTTTTTATGTAGCCCAAATGCGAAATGGTAATAATCATCTCATCATCAGCATAAAAATCTTCCGGGTTAAACTCTTCGGAAGAGTAAATAATCTCGGAACGGCGGGCATCGCCATATTTTTGTTTTATCTCAAGCAATTCGTCTTTGATAATCTTCATGCGAAGTTCAACATTGGCAAGAATCTCTTTCAAGCGGTCGATCAATTTCATCAACTCATCGTACTCGGCGCGAAGATCATCGATTGCAAGTCCTGTAAGCTGCCTCAAACGCATTTCGACAATGGCGCGGGCTTGAATTTCGGATAAAGCGAAGCGTTCCATCAGGCGGTTTCTTGCTTCTTCAACCGTTTTGGATGAACGAATAATCTGGATAACTTCTTCGATATTGTCAACGGCAATAATCAATCCTTGTAGGATATGGGCTCTTTTTTCCGCCTCTTTCAATTCAAATTGTGTGCGGCGGATAACCACGTCATGACGATGTTCAACAAACAACGAAATGAGGTTTTTCAGGTTCAACAATCTCGGCCTTCCTTTTACAAGGGCAATATTGTTTACGCTGAAGGAAGATTGCAGCGAACTGTATTTATAAAGTTTGTTCAATACAACATTGGAGTTGGCATCCCTACGGATATCAATAACAATTCGCATACCGTCACGGTCGGACTCATCATTAATGTTGGAAATACCTTCAATCTTCTTCTCCTCCACCATATCGGCAATGGCCTTAATCAATTCAGCCTTATTTACCTGATAAGGGATTTCACGGACAACTATTTTCTCGCGTCCGTTTTCGTTTTCTATCTCTACTTTCGAACGGATAACAATTCTACCGCGGCCTGTTTCATACGACTCTTTTACTCCGGAATATCCGTAGATATAACCTCCGGTCGGAAAATCAGGGGCTTTAATATGTTTAATCAATTCGTCAATAGATATCTCGTTGTTGTCAACATAGGCAATAATAGCATCTATCGTATCTGAAATATTGTGAGGCGGCATATTGGTAGCCATCCCTACGGCAATACCGGAAGCTCCGTTTACCAGCAGGTTCGGAATCCTTGTAGGCAACACGGTAGGTTCCTGCAAAGTATCATCAAAGTTGTTTTGAAAATCAACCGTGTCTTTATCTAAGTCAATCAATATATCTTCGGCTATTTTCTGCAATCTGGCTTCGGTATAACGCATCGCAGCAGGGCTATCACCGTCTACCGACCCGAAGTTTCCCTGTCCGTCTACCAAAGGATAGCGCAATGACCAAGGTTGAGCCAAACGAACCATCGTAAAGTAAACGGAAGAATCCCCATGCGGGTGATATTTCCCGAGAACTTCCCCTACGATCCTCGCCGATTTCTTAGTAGGTTTATTTGAAAAAACCCCCAATTCATTCATCCCGTATAGCACACGACGGTGAACGGGTTTAAATCCGTCTCTCACATCGGGCAACGCACGGGAAACGATTACCGACATTGAATAATCAATGTACGAAGACCGCATCTCCTCTTCAATATTAATCTTTATAATTCTGTCTTGATCAACCATTTATATTTAAGTTTGATTATTTCTTCTCGTTATTTCTCAAAAAACGCACTAAATTACGGTTTTTTGTTTAAATATGCAAAAAGTTTAAAGCCGAAATCTTGCAAATAAAAACGCCAGCGATATATTAATGCGCACATTATGAACGCAATTTTTATCAAGATATTTCGTCCTTGTATCGGCTAAACTTTTAGAAACTGTTTAAATTTCTTATTACAAAATAATTAGATGTCCTCAAGTCGGACAGGCTCTTACTTTTTTCCAGCAGCTGAAAAAAGTAAGCAAAAAAAGCCGCCGCTGTGGATTCTCCGCTAAAAATCTTCTGCATTGCGCTAAAACGTTTTAAACTCCTCCCTTCCTGCGGTCGGTCGTCAAACAGAAAACGTTTCTTAACGCTCCATTACGAAGATTTTTTTAACGCTTCGACTCCAAAGGCGGATGGAGCAGTTGAGTTTTTGGTAAGAAAGAGCTATTCTTAATACGAAATTTAAACAGTTCCTTATTTTCTGATAAAACCATTGAGACACAGAAAATACGGAAATTAATATTCAATTATCTTTCAATTTAAAACAACATTGTCATAATTCTCGAATTTCTCACCTTTATTTACTGACATTTTGTCACAGTTATTATTTATTTATCAAAAATATAAAACACTAATAACCAAATGGTTAATAAATAAACACATTTGCTCTGAACAATGGTATGATTATTGATATTATATTATAAGCGTTTGAAAATTAATAACAAAAAGAAAAAATCATCTTTTCATTTAATATTGTATAACTCAAAATTTATTGACTACTACTGCAAATATCATATATTTGCAACATATAATAGGGATTTAAACTACTAATAAGAGGAACAGACATGAACACAAATTTTTCGCAGAGAGTCAAAGACGTTTTAATCTATAGCAGAGAAGAAGCGGAAAGACTTGGCAATAATTATATCGGCCCGGAGCACCTTTTGTTGGGAATTATCCGGGACGGGGAAGGTCCGGCCATGGATGCCCTTCTTGCACTAAATGTGGACATACGAAAGGTAAAACAAATTATAGAAGCAAGTTTACGTACTGATAATACTATCCATGCAGGCCAAGAGATACCCCTGATAAAATCGACGGAGAAAATTCTGAAAATTATTTATCTGGAGGCTAGAGCTTTGCATTGCGACGTAATGGATACCGACCATTTGTTGCTTGCTATTATGAAAGATAACTCGAATATCGCAGCCGAAACACTTCAGAACGAAAACGTTACTTATTCCACCCTTGTTTCCGTTATCGGAAAAAAAGATATCCGGATGGGAAACGGTGTTCAGGAAGAAGAGGAAGAAGATGACGAAATGCTTTTCAATTCGTCTAAAAATAAATCTGCTGCCGGAGCTGCTGCTACTTCACAGAAAACAGACAATCCAACCCCTGTATTGGACAATTTCGGTTCGGATATGACACTGGCAGCCGAAGAAGGACGGCTCGACCCTATCATCGGAAGAGATAAGGAAATTGAGCGTTTGGCACAAATTCTTAGCCGGAGAAAGAAAAACAATCCGGTGCTAATCGGTGAACCGGGCGTTGGTAAATCTGCCATCGTAGAAGGCCTTGCCTTGCGCATTGTCCAGAAAAAAGTATCGCGTGTACTTCTTGGTAAACGCGTGATTTCGTTGGATATGGCTTCTGTCGTAGCAGGCACTAAATACCGCGGACAGTTTGAAGAACGAATCAAAGCGATATTGAACGAGCTATCCAAGAATCCGAACATTGTCCTGTTTATCGATGAGATTCACACAATTGTCGGAGCCGGTGGAGCTGCCGGGTCACTGGATGCCGCCAATATGCTCAAACCTGCCTTAGCACGTGGAGAAATTCAATGTATCGGTGCAACAACGTTGGATGAATACCGCCAGAATATTGAAAAAGACGGAGCGCTTGAGCGCCGTTTCCAAAAGATACTCGTAGACCCGACTACAGCGGAAGAAACGTTGCAGATATTGAAAAATATCAAGGGAAGATACGAAGACCATCACAACGTTATTTATACGGACGATGCGTTGGAAGCATGTGTAAAATATACAGACAGATATATCAGCGACCGTTACTTCCCCGATAAGGCAATCGACGCATTGGACGAAGCCGGTTCCAGAACCCATATTTCCAACATTGTAGTTCCGGAAAATATCGTAAGACTGGAAAGCGAAATAGAATCTATCAAAGAAGAAAAACAACAAGCCGTCAAATCGCAAAACTACGAATTGGCAGCCGGATTCAGGGATAAGGAAAGAACGCTTCTGAACCAGTTGGAAGCTGCTAAAATGAAGTGGGAAGAAGAACTACGGATTCATCGCCAGATTGTGGACGAGGAAAAAGTGGCAGAAGTAGTTGCCATGATGTCCGGTGTTCCTATCCAACGAATAGCACAAGCCGAAGGCATTCGTCTGGTTAATATGAAAAAGATATTGAAAGAGAATGTAATCGGTCAGAATGAAGCGGTTGATAAGATTGTAAAGGCTATCCAGCGAAACAGAATCGGTCTGAAAGACCCGAACCGCCCGATTGGCTCGTTTATCTTCCTCGGTCCTACCGGAGTTGGTAAAACCCACTTGGCAAAGATATTGGCTAAGGAGATGTTTAACTCCACCGATGCCCTTATCCGCGTCGATATGAGCGAATACATGGAAAAATTCTCTGTCTCGCGGCTTATCGGAGCCCCTCCGGGATATGTCGGGTATGAAGAAGGCGGACAATTGACCGAAAAAGTACGCCGCAAACCATATTCAATCATTCTGTTGGATGAAATAGAAAAAGCCCATCCGGATGTCTTTAACCTGTTATTGCAGGTATTGGACGAAGGCCGCCTGACCGACAGCCTTGGCAGACGAATTGACTTTAAGAATACAATCATCATCATGACTTCCAATATAGGAACACGTCAGTTGAAAGATTTCGGAAAAGGTGTAGGATTTACCCCTGCTTCAAAAGCCGACGACAAACAGTTTGCCCACGGCGTAATTCAAAAAGCGTTGAGCAAGGCTTTTGCCCCGGAATTCCTGAACCGTGTCGACGATGTGATTATGTTTGACCAGCTTTCCAAAGAATCAATATACTCTATTATCGATTTGGAACTGAAAGACGTTTACGGCAGAGTTGAGAATCTTGGCTACAAACTGACATTATCCGAAGAGGCTAAGAATTATATTGCCGAAAAAGGATACGATGTCCAGTACGGAGCAAGACCGCTGAAACGAGCCATTCAGAAGTACGTGGAAGATGAAGTGGCGGAAGTCCTTCTTGCCGGAGAGATAAAAGCGGGAGATACAATCCAAATCTCATACAACAAGGAAGAGGATAAAATCAACTGCTCGGTAATCGCCACACAACAGGAAGAAAAAGAACAGGTGGAAACGAAATAAGGCTTCACTTATCAATAAAAAAAAGCATAAAGAAACTTGGTTTTCTTTGTGCTTTTTTTTATTGATAGGTGAAAGTTGAAAGATGAAGGGTGAAAGTTAATAGACTAATTGTTGGGGTAATTAAAAGTTATTGGGCTTTGTATAAAAACGGGGGTAGAAATTGAACATTTTAGGTGTTTTGCATGTTACATTAAATTGACGGAATCTTTTAAATTATTTATATTTCTACTTGTTAATTCATAAACAGACAGACTATGAAAAAAATTATTTTATTGCCTTTCTTGGTACTATTCTTTACTATATCGGGTTTCGCACAGAAAAGCGGAAAGAGCGGTAACCTTAATTGGGTATTGGACAAAACAGGCGTGCTTGTTATTAGTGGCTCGTGCGACATGCAGGATTATTATTTCCCTGATTTTGCCCCTTGGAGTTCTTACAATGATATTATTCATAATATCATCATTCAGGAAGGGGTAACAAGCATTGGAAACTATGCATTTTACAACTTAGTAAAATTATCTTCTATACAAATTCCACAATCAGTAAAGCGCATAGGAGAAGTTGCTTTCGGCAATTGTACAGGACTGGTCTCTATTGACCTTCCGAAATCAATAACCCATATTGAAAATTCGGCTTTTCACTCCTGTCGCAGTTTAACCTCGATCGTGCTTCCTACTTCATTGAATACTATCGATTGGAGCACTTTCGAAGGATGTACAAAACTAACCTCCGTAACTATTCCCGAATCCGTAACCGAAATCAAAGGAACCGCATTTAAAGGATGTAAAAGCCTTTCGCATATCTCCATCCCGGCTTCGGTAGCTGATATAAAAGGAGATGCGTTTTCAAATTGTGAACGCCTTACCAATTTTCAGGTCGATAAAAACAACCCTTATCTTTCTGCAACCAATGGTGTGATATACAATAAAAAACAGACAGCTTTAATTTGCTATCCTGCCGGAAAAACGGAAAAGAATTTTTCCATTCCGAATGGAGTAACTGTTGTCGAGTATTACGCATTCGGTACATGCACACACCTCACTTCCGTAACCATCCCCCAGACAGTAACCCGCATAGACGATTGGGCATTCTCCGAATGCAAAAACATAACTTCCATGCAGGTAAACAGTAATCCTCCCACCCTTGGAAAAAGCGTTTTCAGCGGTGTCAGAAAAGAAAATTGCATAGTAAATATTCCTAAAAACATCAACAGAACATTATACGCAAACGATAATACTTGGAAACAATTCAAACTGGTTTCCAAATAAATAAGAGTATCATTTTTTAGAAACCGTATTCGCCCTTTCTCATCACAGAGGCACGGAAAACACAGAGGATTATATATTAAAAACTCTATGTTTTCCGTGCCTCTTCCGTGAATAAAACATACCCTTTTTTTTAACTCTTATTGTTCATATTTCCTTCCGAAAGGATAACAGATATTAGTCAATAATGCCCTACTTTTGTAATAAATTCATTGGCAGCTTATGAACGAAAACGTGCTCGAAAAACTAAAAATATTGGCAGAATCGGCAAAATACGATGTCTCCTGTTCTTCGAGTGGCACCAGCCGTTCGCATCAGAAAGACGCCATAGGAAACACTGCGGGATGGGGCATCTGCCATAGTTTTACGGAAGACGGGCGATGTATTTCGCTGCTGAAAATCATGCTCACCAATCACTGCATTTACGATTGCGCTTACTGTATCAACCGGCGAAGCAACGATTTGAAAAGGGCTACCCTTTCGGTTACCGAATTGGTCAACCTTACTATCGAATTTTACAGGCGGAATTATATTGAGGGACTTTTCCTGAGCTCCGGAGTCGTGCGTAATCCCGACTATACAATGGAGCGATTGGTCAGGGCAATCAAAGACTTACGGCTGATACACTATTACAATGGATATATACACATGAAAAGCATTCCGGGCGCAAGCCCCGAACTGGTCAGGGAAGCCGGATTATATGCCGACAGGTTAAGCGTCAATGTCGAAATACCCAATGAACAGAGCTTACAACGACTGGCTCCCGAGAAAAATTTCCAAAGTGTATTCCTTCCCATGCAATACATTCAACAAGGAGTTTTGGAGAGTGCCGAAGAGCGAAAAAAGCACAGACATGCCCCCCGATTCGCACCTGCCGGACAAAGCACACAAATGATTGTCGGAGCCACTGCCGATACGGATAAGGACATCCTGTTCCTCTCCTCGGCTTTGTACCAACGTCCGACAATGAAACGCGTATATTACTCGGGATACATTCCCGTAAACGACTACGACAGCCGCCTCCCGGCAATCAAACAAGCCCCTTTGGTGCGCGAGAACAGGCTTTATCAGGCTGACTGGTTGCTACGTTTTTATCAGTTCACAGTCGATGAGATTGTAAATGATAAAAATCCCGACCTTGATTTGGAAATTGACCCGAAACTCTCATGGGCTTTGCGGCATCCGGAACATTTTCCGGTCGACATAAACAAAGCCGACTACGAAATGCTTTTGCGCATTCCCGGATTAGGTGTCAAGTCAGCCAAACTCATTATAGCTTCGCGCCGGTATGGGCGTTTAGGCTCATCGCAACTAAAACAGATGGGTGTCGTAATGAAAAAAGCCCAATATTTTATTACTTGTAAGGAGCTTCCTATCCATACAATAAATGAGCTTAGCCCTCAATACATACGGAACAAGCTAATCCAGAAGACGAATAAAAAAGTAGACGACGGACAGTTGTCTATCATTTTTTCAGAATAAAAACTTAATGAAAACCTAAGGAGATTCAAAAAGTACAGAAAAATTATTTATAAAAAACTCCGTGTGTTCTGTAATAAAAAACAGAGCATGATTATTTTTGTTTACGATAAAATAAAATCAACTGAAAACGACTACCAACAGATGTGGAAGTTGCGGACTTATTGGTTGCAAAAAAGGATTTAAAGAAATAAATACAGATGGAACAACAAATAAACCATAATTATTCCAAAGCGATTCAGTTAATCAAGAGCGCTATACTCAAAAGCCGTTATCGTGCGGCAGCATTGGCGAATCGGGAACTGCTGTCTCTGTATTTCGGAATTGGAAAATATATCTCTGAAAATAGCCGGAACCATTTCTGGGGAACTAATGCAATAGAAACTATTTCTATGCAATTACAACAAGAGCTGCCCGGATTACGAGGATTTTCGGAAGGTAATCTTCGGAAAATACGCATATTCTTTGAAGAATGGGAAATACTGAATTCAAATCGTTCGTTGACAACGAACGAAATTCAGGAAACAGATGTTACAACATCTAGCCCAATTCGTCCGTTGTCAGCGGACGAAATTCAAACAGACCTACTAATCAAAAAACGTTCGCCGTCAGCGAACGATTTGCAACAATTTTTATCAATTGGTTTTACTCATCATTATGAAATAATTGCCAAAACGAAATCAGTGGAAGAACGCCTGTTTTATATTCAGCATTGTGCTACAGAGTTTTGGAGTAAAGAGACATTGCGGCATCACCTTAAAAGCGATTTATACGCAAAACAGGGAAAGCTACCCAACAATTTCAAAACAACAATTTCCGATACAGACCTTCAACGGAAAGCGCTGTTGTCATTTAAGGATGAGTTAGACTATATCAACATAGAATCGCCCGATGACGAACCGGACGAACGTGTACTGGAAAGCGCAATAGTGAGTAACATCCGGAAATTCATCATGTCACTTGGCAAGGATTTTTCCTTTATTGGGAACCAACATCGTTTAATTGTAGAAGAACAGGAATATTTCATCGATTTGCTCTTTTTCAATCGACAACTGCAATGTTTGGTTGCTATTGAACTGAAGCGCGGCGATTTCAAACCCGAATACTTGGGCAAAATGAATTTCTATCTTTCTGCCTTAGATGATTTAGTACGCCTACCGCATGAGAACCGTTCAATCGGCATTATCCTTTGTAAATCGCAAAAACAAAATATTGTGGAATATGCTTTTCGCGATATGACAAAACCAATGGGTGTGGCTACCTACAAGGTTGCCACGGAGTTACCCGATGAATATAAAGATATTTTGCCTGATGTGGAGCAGTTGAAACAGTTGTTATGACGATAAAATCGAATATAATTTCTATTTTTTGGATAAGATAATCATGACTAAAATAAATAGGACATGTATATAGATGAAATTTTTATTGAAAATTATGGGTGTATTGATAGTTTAGGTATTAAGCCAGAATTAAATACACAAGGCGAACCCAAACCAATTGTTTTAGTTGGTAAAAATGGAAGCGGAAAAACCCTTCTGTTGTCAAATATTGTTGATTCTATTATCGAATTTAAACGGGATAAATACACAGAACTAAAAGAGGTTTCTGGGAATAATTTCTACAAACTAGGAAGTCGAACATATATAAAAGCAGGTTCAGATTATAGTTATACTAGAATTCGCTACAACAATAACGAGAAATTATATTCTTATGTAGATTGTATGACAAGTAATCATGCTAATTTTAAAATCAATAAATTTAATACATTGAAACATATCGATTTGGAAATAGATGAAAATTGTTTCAAAGAAAATTGTTTTTATAAAAAAGTTAATCCATCATTTGAGAGAGAATTTGACACTAACATTTTTATATATTTTCCTGTACACAGGTATTATGAGCCGGCATGGCTAAATCAGAATATTACAATTGAATTTGAAAAAGAAAATAATTTTATAGGGAAGAGTAATAAAAATATTGTCAAAACAAATATTTTGAATGAAATAGAGTCTTGGATATTAGACATTGTATTGGATAAGTATTTATATGAAAGAAATGAACCCAAATTTGAGAATTTATATGCAAAGAACAGCGATGGGAGTTATCAGCAATTTAATCAGCCAATCGCAATGGGGTTTGGAGGAAAAAACACGACTACACTAAACCTGCTAAATCAAATCGTTTCTAAAATATACATAAGTAAAAATGAACATATTATAAGTGCAAGAATTGCTATTTCGAATAAAGATGGAGGTCGTAAAATTTCTATATTAACCAGTCAAAAAGACGGTTTAGAAGTTGAGGTAGCTCCTACTTTCAATCATCTATCATCAGGCGAGGCATTATTATTGTCGATTTTTGGAGCTTTATTAAAAGATTTCGATTCCATCAACAGAAGCAGTGTAACTAATTTGAGCCAAGTAAAAGGCATTGTTATAATTGACGAAATTGATTTGAATTTGCACATTGATTATGCGAAGAATGTACTCCCACAGTTGATGAAGCTATTTTCAAATGTACAATTTATAGTTACAAGTCATTCACCATTCTTTCTTCTTGGAATGAAAGAGGTTTATAAAGAAGATTATCAGTTGATAAATCTCCCATCTGGAGAATGCATTATTGAAAATGATTTCTCTGAAATTGTATCAGCATATAAAATTTTCACAAAAGGATTTGATGAATTAAATGCTAATTTGAAGACATTGGAACACAAGGTTAAAGAAAGTGCCAAACCTTTAATAGTTACTGAAGGGAAGACAGACTGGAAGCATTTTAAAAGAGCATTGAAATATTTTCAAAGTATTGGTGAATACCCTGATATAGATATAGCTTTTTTTGAATATGAAGATGATGTAGAAATGAGTGATTCTCACTTAGAATCACTACTTAAAAATATGTCAAAAGTAAAACAAGAAAAGAAAATAATAGGAGTTTTCGATTGTGACGAAGCAAACGGCAAAAAATACTCAAAAGAAGATTTTCATGATTTCAAAAACAATGTGTATGCCCTATCTATACCAAAGCCAACCTACAGGTCTGCACATTCAGGTATTTCCGTAGAATTATTATATCAAGATATAGATATACAAAAGTTAGATTCCCATAATAGAAGGTTATATTTGACATCTGAATTTAACGATCGAGGACGTTTAATCTCAGATATGAGCATTAGTGTTGAAAATACGGACAAGGTAAAGAAGCATTTGAGTGTAGATAACAACAAGATTATAGATTCAGGTGTGACAAATGGTATTGAGAATATTGCCTTGGCTAAAAATGACTTTGCATCAAATATTTTAAAAGGAATACCTCCATTTGATACTGTTAATTTAGACGGTTTTAGAGGGGTATTTGATAAACTCAAAGAAATTCTTGATAAGCCAATGGCTTAATCTAAAAATCATATGGAGAATAAGGATTTAATTGTCTCAAAAAATTCTCTGTGGTAAAACAAAGCATGATTATTTTTATTTACGATAAAACATTTGAAGGATTGCTGACGGTAGTTTTCGATGCGTATTACCGTAAGACATTTCCGGATATGCTTCTGACCGAAACGGACGCTCTACCCCTCTTTTACGATGAAGTTTTCACTGTACATACGGACGCCGAAAAATCGAGTCGGGTATGGAAAGGGTTACAGCGCAAACTGTCCGAAAGTGCGCTACACGCCCTCTTTGTTTGCTGGTTGTCCGAACTGCCTCAAATTGACACCCTTTTATTTTCCTATATCCGAAAAGCAATAGATGCTCCCCGGTCAATAGAACTGAACTTCGGCGATGCGGATGTACTGGAACTTTCCAAAGTCTGGAAAAAAGTAGACCGGGAACGGTTGCGTGTGATACAATTTCTTCGTTTTCAAAAAACAGCCGATGATACTTTCTTTGCTTGTATGGAACCACAGCACAACGTTTTACCTTTGGTGACAAACCATCTTAAAGACCGTTTTCACGACCAGAAGTGGCTTTTATACGACATAAAAAGGGATTACGGATATTATTACGACCTGAAAGAAGTTACCGAAGTTTATCTGGACGAAAAGCAATGGGAATCAGGAAAATTGCGTGAAGAACTGATGGCGGAAGATGAAAAACTTTTTCAACAACTCTGGCAAACATATTTCCGCTCTATGACCATCAAAGAACGGATAAACCCCAAACTGCACAAACAAAACCTGCCTGTCCGTTTCTGGAAATACCTGACGGAAAAACAGACTCCACCCGAAGAAAAAAATAATCTTTCCTCCTAGAAACATTTTTTAGTCCTCTGTACGCAAAACTTTATATCACCCACTTTTGTTTAAATAGGTGAAAGTTGAAAAGTAAGAGTTGAAAGTTGTGAATCAATAATCAATCAAACTAGCCAGCTTATAACTCGTAACTTGTAACTAAAAAACATGGAAATAGCAGAAATTAAGGGGCGGGAAATTCTCGATTCGAGAGGAAACCCTACGGTAGAAGTGGATGTCAGGCTGGCAAATGGCATGTGCGGCAGGGCTGCCATGCCATCCGGAGCCTCAACGGGCGAACATGAAGCCATAGAACTCCGTGACGGTGATAAAAAACGGTACGGTGGCAAAGGTGTTACAAAAGCGGTTGACAACATAAATAAAATCATTGCCCCTGCCCTCATTGAAAAGCATGTATTGAATCAAATCGGGATTGATAAGAAAATGCTCCTTTTGGACGGAACGCCCAACAAGTCGAATCTGGGAGCCAATGCTATTCTCGGCGTCTCGCTGGCAGTAGCGAAAGCTGCCGCCAACTATTTGCAAATTCCGCTATACAGATATATCGGAGGTGTCAATTCCTACGTAATGCCTGTGCCTATGATGAATATAATTAACGGAGGTTCGCACTCCGATGCCCCGATTGCGTTTCAGGAGTTTATGATTCGTCCGGTCGGCGCACCCTCTTTCCATGAAGCCCTGCGCATGGGCTCGGAAGTATTCCATACCCTCAAAAGCGTTTTACATGGGAGGGGATTAAACACGGCTGTCGGCGATGAAGGCGGCTTCGCTCCCGCCCTGCAGAATACGGAAGACGCTATAGAAACAATCATAAAAGCCATTGAAACGGCAGGATACAGGGCCGGAAAAGATATCACAATAGCGCTGGATTGTGCGGCTTCCGAGTTTTACCATAACGGCATTTACGATTATTCCATTTTCGAGGGAAAAAACGGAGCTAAAAAGATACAGGAAGAACAAATTATTTACCTTGAAAACCTGGTAAATACCTATCCGATAGATTCGATAGAAGACGGTATGAGCGAAAACGATTGGATAGGTTGGAAAATCCTTACCGACAGAATCGGCAACAAATGCCAGCTTGTGGGAGACGACCTGTTTGTAACAAATGTGCAATTCCTGAAAAAAGGAATCGAAAACCGGTGTGCAAACTCCGTGCTGGTAAAAGTGAACCAAATCGGGACACTGACCGAAACGCTCGATACGATCGAAATGGCACACCGCAACGGCTACACTTCGGTAATTTCGCACCGGTCGGGCGAGACCGAAGATACTACCATTTCGGATATTGCCGTTGCCACCAATGCCGGACAAATCAAAACAGGCTCTTTAAGCCGCAGCGAACGGATTGCCAAATACAACCAGTTGCTCCGTATTGAAGAGGAACTGGGTTCATATGCCGTTTACGGATATAAAAAGATTGAAAAAAGAAATACAATATTGTAAATGAATTAAGTAATTGATAAGATTTAATGACGTATTTAAACAAGTAGACAAGAATAAGGATGACTTGTTTATTCATTTACTAAAAATATAACAATGAATTTTTTATAAAACTTAATTCCGGAAAGTGGGATTTTGTCTATTACTAATCTTTTTTTCCGGAATGCCCATTTAATCCTTAATTGAAATCTATCTGCCGGAACATGACTGAGCGTGATTCTGCCTGTTTATGTAGCTAGTAATTTATCCGTTCGGTTTTTGTTCCGGTTTATTGAAAAAAACAATAGGAAATATAAATATTTTAGAATATTTTCTATCTATCGAATTTCATATAATAAGTAAGTGTTTAAAATTCTTATCCCAAAAAATCAGAATTCCTAAATCGGGACAGATTCCCATCTTTATAAACAAACTTTCACCTTTCAATTCTCAACTTTCAATTTCAATATCATACTTGCGCAACAGACCCAATGCCCCTAATAGGGAAAAGCGGGCTTTTTTTATCCTGTTCACCTCCGGGTCAATGGAATAATTAAAGGAAGTCCGCAAATCGGCTTTTTCCAGTATTGTCATATAAAACGTACTCCTGTCGAGGTCGCAACCATCCAATACTGATTCAGTCATATCGCTCTCCGTAAAATCGACTTCCAACAAAGACGTATTCCTGAACTGAGTCTTTTTTATTTTCACCTGATAAAAAGAAGAGTGGTTCAGAATACAGTTTTCAAAAGAGAGGGAAAGCCCGAATTTATTGCAATAATCGAAACGGAGCCCCAGCATCTTAGAGTCCGTAAACTTTACGTCCTTAAACGCCGTCTGGTTCAAATTTACCATACTTATGTTGCAGTTAACAAACTCACATTCCAAAAACTTCACATAAGACAAATCGGAGTTTGAGAAATCACAATTTATAAAAGTACACTTCTCATACTCTCCTTTTGGAAGCGGATTGTCCGAAAAATCCTCTTTCCTGAATATCTCTTCTTCGATGTAAGCGGGCATATACTCTATCTTTTATAAGTAATACAAAATTAACGGGCAGCTAATTTACAAAAAAGGAAAAAAGAAACCACAGCAGTAACTCTTTTAAGTACAAATCACCCTTTCTATTCCCTGCGGGAATAAACATAAATTACCTATGCAAGCCGCAGTCGCAGCTTCGAGTTAAAGAAGCTCTAAAGAAAAGCAAAAATTACTATCTTTGCACCAACAATAACAAAATATAGAAAATATTCTAAACACATAACCCCTGAATATATTCAATATGAGAAAGAAAAGCGCCGGAATTTTATTTTACAAAATAATTAACGGAATTTCATGAATCCTGACAGAGCAAATTTTTCAATATATCCCGGCTACATTCAACACTGGTTTTTAAACTTTTCAAAAATAAAAACATTACTCCTGTTTTTCGTATTGTTGCCATACGCCGGCAATGCACAGTATGACAGTACTTATATCTCCCCCTTCAAACAGGAACTCTCTGTCGGTATGTATTCGTACTACGAATTTACCATGCTCACGCATGAAGTGGACGAAGATAAAAATGTTTCATATATGCCTAATAGCCCCGTAGGGCTGGGCTTGTCGGTTTCATATAAAAATTTCTCCCTCAGCGGAGGAATGGGTTTCAGATTTCTGAGGAATAAAAAACTTGGTGAAACAAGGGTTATCGACTGGCAATACCATCATTACGGACGTAAATTTATCTTTGATGTATTTTTTCAAAATTATAAAGGATTTTACAATAAAGACGAGAATGATAGAAAGATAATCCACACCTATCCCGACATAAAAATCATACAATACGGCGCATTCGGGCAGTATATATTCAATAATAAAAAATTCTCCTACCGTGCGGCATTCGACCAGAACGAAAGGCAACTGAAATCGGCGGGAAGCTTTCAGCTCGGGGGCGGCTTTTATTTCAACCAGGTATCTTCGGATACCACACTGACAATAAACGAAAAAAACAAGCTTAATAAGTACCAGCTCAGCATCAGCGGTGGATATGTGCATACATTCGTTATCAAAAAAAATTACTTTGCTGCCATAGGTGTATCGGCAGGACTTAATATCGGAACCGAAAGCCTGAGCCCTATCAAAAAGCTCGAACTATCCCCCAGCCTCTTTCCAAGAATGTCCACCGGATATAACGGCAGCAACTGGTCAATAGGATTATCGTTTGTAATGAACCGGACATACGTCTCGTTCAACGACAAACTGAACATGCTCTTCGATACCGGCTCCGCAAAAATAACCTTCATCCGGAGGTTCGACGTTGCCCCTCATTTTCTGCACAAAGTGAAAATACTTAACTGATTCAAGCAGCTATTTTCATTAATTGGAGTTTATGATAAGGAAGCCGCACATGACTATTAAGACGTAAGCGCTACGCACTTGAGTGGAGCGGGCATTGATACATGGGCGGCTTTCGTTTGCCCGCGGGTTTCACCTAGGAGCGTTCGGAAGATTTTTATAGGTTAATTTAATTAAGAAAGAAATCCTCTTTTTCATCAATAATCCAAGAAAAAAGAAAAAATTACAGAACAAAACAGAACCGTTTGTTCACAAAGCATGCTCTTTTTCAAGACGATTGTAAGTAAAAAAAATAATTCCTATCCGAAAAAATATCCCCAAGTATACATTCAGAGATTCCTCACTACGTTCGGAATGACATTTTGCGCGTATATTAAGAACAAGTAGGGAGATGAAGCGGCGTCTTTGCCGCCGCTTCATCTCCCTACTACAGCGCAAACTGTAAATGTATGTCATTACGAATGGAACGTAGTGGAATGAGGAATCCCCGAAATGAAAGTTTGAAATATAAGGGTATTTTTGCGGATAAGCAAAAATAAATCTTCCGAACACTCCTAACTTGAAGTCGCCCTCCGAATTGGTTCATTTCGTTCTGAAAG
>JAVBMA010000002.1:0-3762 GCA_031553005.1 Paludibacteraceae bacterium
CTTTCAGAACGAAATGAACCAATTCGGAGGGCGACTTCAAGTTAGGAGTGTTCGGAAGATTTATTTTTGCTTATCCGCAAAAATACCCTTATATTTCAAACTTTCATTTCGGGGATTCCTCATTCCACTACGTTCCATTCGGAATGACAGACATTTACAGTTTGCTCTGTAGGAGATGAAGCGGCGGCAAAGCCCCCGCTTCATCTCCTACTTGTTCTTAATATACGCGCAAAATGTCATTCCGAACGTAGTGAGGAATCTCTGAATGTATACTTGGGGATATTTTTTCGGATAGGAATTATTTATTTTACTAACAATCGTCATGAAAAAGAGCATGGTTTGTGAACAAATGCATCTGTTTTGTTCTGTAATTTTTTCTTTTTTCTTGAATTATTGATGAAAAAGAGGATTTCTTTCTTAATAAAATTAACCTATAAAAATCTTCCGAACACTCCTAACACAAAGTCGTATTTATTTTCTTCGTGTCTTCGTGTTTATAAAATTCGGTAATGTGTAGATCTAATCCTATTGACGTATAATCTTACCTTCAATTCCTGCGGCGGCAAATATCCCGGTAATCACAATACAGGCATTTTTCTACAACCGGAGTCTGCCTGAAAGGAACCTCCTTATCAAATAAATCGAGGATTACTTTGTTCAGATGCTCCCTGAATTCTTCTTCATACGGAGAGATGGATTCAATAGCCACATTCTTTTTATCCTCCGTAAAATAGATCTCCGGCGAATACTCCTTTCCCGCCTTGTGGATATAAAATAACACGGGCTTTATTGTATACTTTCCTTCCGATTTCCGGTTTAGAATAACAGAATACAAAAAAGCCTGAAAAATATAATCCGCCCGATCTTTTTCCTGTATAAATAAAGAGTCGATTCCGGAAGGCCTGTAAGGCGTCCCCCCTGTTTTATAATCCACTATCCGGAGAATCCCGTCCTTGGTATCCATCCGGTCTACAATTCCCCCTATTTTTATTTTTACATCTCCGGCTGGAGTTTCTATTTCTATCTCTTCCGATATAAATTGTTCGGGCGCAAGAATGGCGAAAGGAGCGTATTGGGAATCCAACCGTACCAGTTTTTGCAGGAAATCGACTACTACTTTCCGGTTGATCAACTGCTCGCCCGTATACTCGGGCATTTTTGCATTGACATCCAGTTTGAAATATTCGGTCTTAAAAACAAAATCGACAATCTCTTCCAGTTTTTTCCGGTTTCTGGAGATGGCAACCAGCTCCTCCTGTTGAACCGTTTTCCCGATTTTATCCCGGTACAATATTTCAGCCGATCTATGGAAAATAGTTCCGAACATGGACGCTCCCACATCTTCAACCAGCTCTTCCTTTGTCTTTAATCGCAGCACATATTTAAAGTAAAATTGCAAAGAGCAATTTATCAGGCAGTTCAGAGCACTCGGAGAAAAATAAGCCTTGTCATTTTCCCTTATGTCATATTTTGAAACCAGGAATGAAATAATTTCATCACTCTTTTTTACCACAATCTCCTGAGGATCGACCACATGAATGTTGGAACGTATATCCTGCATCTGAACCTCAAAATCACTCTCGGCAAGTAGTTGCAACATAAAACGGCTCATTTCACCCCTGTTCAATCCTTCCGTAGCCGTATTATAAACCAAGGTAATACTTTCCGCACGTTGCAAAAAACGGTAAAAATAGTAAGCATAAAGCGAATTCCTATGCTCGATGGTTGTCATGCCATACCCTTTCCGCAGGTTGTGCGGGATAAATGAACTCTCTTTTCCCGAATTCGGCAAAATACCCTCGTTTACAGAAAGTAAAACGATATTTTTGAAATCCAGGTTACGTGTTTCCAGAAAACCCATCACCTGCATACCCCTGATCGGCTCACCGCTGAAAGGAATTGTAATAGAAGCAAGGATATTTTTCAATAATTTGGTTGCCGTCCTGAAACTTATCTCAATATTGTCGTTTTCCAGAAGAAGATGCATGCGGTTTATCTGGGTATAGATGCGGAATAAAGCCTCTTTATAAAGGTCGTTGTAAATAAGCTCTTTCCCTTCGCCATTTTTTTCATCCCCGGCATTTTCTTTCTTATGATAAGACGCAACAAAACGAATCATTTGTAATAACCATATGATCAATTCCTTGTAAGTCGCTACAGGAGTAAATAACATACGAAGGCTATTACTCTTATGTAACTCCTCCAAAGCCGGATAAAAGCGGTTGTTATTTATCAGGTAATCCATTAACCCGTTTGCTTCCGGAATGGTAGCCTGCACATAAGGATGCATAAGTACCGGGGTTATGCGGTCATACCGGAACTGGAAATTACTCCTTTTTTCCTCGGAAGAGAGTTGCATCTCCAGCAGGTTTTTCACCAAACTATAAGCCGGCGTTTGCATCAACGGAAATCCCATTGTTACATTGATATCCCTCACATGGTCGGGAATAGAGTGCAATACCGGAAGAAGTAACGATTCATTACACAAAACAACCGCAATATCTTTATCATTATAAATCCCTGCCTGTTTTGTTTTGTTGAGGTAATCATTCAGGAATTTTGCCTGTGCGTTTTCTGTCGAAGCGCTGACAAAAGTGACATGACGCTTTTCTCCTACATTGAATTGGCTGAAATACGTTTTAGGCAATTCGTTCGGAAAAAGAAGAAGATTCTCGCGCAGGAATGCCCCCGCTTCATGATATTTTTTATCAAGGTAAAATGTATCATAGTCCCAATAGAAATGTGTCTTTCCCGCATTTCGCAAAATGGTAAACAATTTTCTTTCACATTCGTTTAGCACATTGAATCCGACAAAAACATACTTCATTGACCGGTATTTATCAATTCCTTTTGCCTTAAGATCTTCTATCACTATCCGGTTCAACATTCCCTCATAAGCCAGTCCCTGATCCAGAAGCTTCTCTTTGAATCCCTGGTATACGAAAATCAACGAATCCCAAAGCTGCATAAACCGCTCCTTTAACTCGGTACGCATATCCGGAGAAAAATTCCGGAAAAATATCCTGAGAGACTCTTTCTGTTCATCCGTCAAGTGTTCGAAAGTATCAATAAATTCCGCCTGTTCCCTGATATTTGTAAATAAAGCTATCGCATCTACCAGATTCTTGTCTACATCATCAAAGTCGTTCAATAAGATTTCTCCCCAGAAATAAAATTCATCGAAACTCTCTTTCCGCGGAACCTCTTCGTTGTAAACCGAAAAAAGATCACTCACCAATTTCAATGTATCGGGAACTTCCAATGCCGAATGCTGTCTGAATAGCTGCTGGATAGTCGTATATTGAGGCGACCAAAGAGGAACTTTCGCAATAGTTGCCAGATATTCATTAAAAAACAAGCGCGCACGGTTGTTGGGAAAAACAACCGTGATATCCGATAATTCCGAACCATACTTCCGGAATAAATCTTCGGCAACTAATTGTAGAAATGGAGTCATTTGATGCTATTGATTTAATCTTTCAACTTCTAACACAACTATGCTTTGATATTTAGAGGTTTGTTAATTATACTTTCAAAAGTAATAATTGTTCTTTGCGGGACCTAAAAAAATAGGATGATTTAATGAATAAATGGATTTCTAATATCAAAATGTGTGGAATGAAAAATAAATGCATAATATATGATATGTCTATAAGCAAGAATACCCCCCAAAAAAAGTATAACATTCAGAGATTCCTCACTGCGCTCGGAATGACACCTTGGTGGTATGATTTAGGAGAGAAAGCGGCGGCAAAGCCGCCG
>JAVBMA010000031.1:0-133029 GCA_031553005.1 Paludibacteraceae bacterium
ACGGAAACTGAGTGTTTGAGTCATTGGCGCATCCTCCATTCCTACCCACTGGAACTTACCAGTCAACATAAGGTGAGAGCAGCGCTCCGCTCCTGCTACCGCCGGGTTTACCAAATAATAGTTGAAATAATACTGATCGTAAACGATCTCTTCCTGAGATTTCGCTTGGGGAAGGGATAAAACGATAAAGAAAAATAAAACTATAGTATACCTTATATTCATTTTTTTGTTATTTAGTTCGTCAAAATTTCCAATTCTCAAAGCATCCCTATAGATATAAATAACGTACCCAAACTTTATATAATGAATATTTCCTTTTTCTTTTTTAAAAACAGAAAAACTATTTTTTGTTGCACTGAAAAACAACAAGATAAAATACGAAATCCTTACGGAGTGATTATTTTCTATTTAAAACAAATTCATCTCCTTTGGCATTACTCTTTATGCCTTGCTTTCAGTTCACGGGCTAAATCCTCGATCCGGATTCCCTTATAAGTCAACAATACAATTAGATGGTAAATTAAATCGGAAGATTCATAAATAAATTGATCTTTTGTCCCATTTGTAGCTTCAATAATGGTTTCAATGGCTTCTTCTCCTACTTTTTGCGAAATTTTATTGATTCCTTTTTGAAACAACTTGGTTGTATAAGAGCCTTCCGGCATTTCACGTTGTCGCTTTTCAATAAAATCCTGCAAATGGGAAAGAAATGATAAGTCTTCCAGATTCTTATCTCCTAAAAATGTATCTGCCCCCGTTGTTGATCCCTCCGGAATTGCTTTTATAACTACGGCATTGCCTTCTTCATTTGCAATAATCGTATCCAGAGACAACGGTCGGTGATATTCTCCTCCTTCCAGAAGTTGCAGTTCATTCTTATCGGTATTCCACAAAGCAACTTGCCGGTTCTTTTCCATATAATCCAGAGCCGATTGGTTCAGATAGCCGACTTTCAATATTTTGTTCGTCCGTTTATCCTGTACTACCGCCTGAATAAGCCCGTTAAGTTTTGAAAAATTAATATCCATTTCTTCAATGCCTTGTTTCTATTCCGATTTTTTTTGAAAAACAAATATAGTTAATAAATAGAAAAAACAGACGAAAAAAGAATAGATTTAACTACTATCTACCTTAGATTTATGTTAAATAAATCATTTTCAATCCAATATTGAAATTAATATAAGATTGAAAATAATAAGTTTTCTTATATAATGCCGAAAGTATTGCCTTTTTCAAAAAAAACACAAGGGATATAACGTTTAAAGAAAAAGGAGGTAATGATTTGGTTATTAGTGATTCTTATATCAAAATTTCATTAATTTGACGTATTTTTGCTTTGCTGTTTTTAAAATTTTCAGAAATAAAAATGTTGTTAGAAACAAAAAATATTGTAAAACAATATTCCGGACATTTAGCGCTGGATAAGGTAAGCATTTCAATTCCACAAAATAGTATTTACGGATTATTAGGGCCCAATGGCGCGGGAAAAACAACATTTATCCGCATTATCAATGGCATTATAAAGCCGGATAGCGGAGAACTATTTTTCCAAGGGAAACGGCTACGTCCGGAAGATGCCGGCTTTATGGGTTACCTGCCGGAGGAACGCGGCTTGTACAAAAAAATGAAGGTCGGGGAACAAATCCTGTACCTTGCCCGCCTGAAAGGATTGCCGAAGGATGAGGCTGCAAAGAGAATGACATACTGGCTCGACAAGTTTGAAATCGGTTCGTGGAAAAATAAGGCTGTGGAAGAGTTATCGAAAGGAATGCAGCAAAAAATACAATTTATAGTGACGGTTCTTCACGAACCTGAATTCCTTATTTTTGACGAGCCTTTTAGCGGTTTTGACCCATTGAATGCCAACCTATTGAAACAGGAGATATTGGAACTGCACAAGAAAGGAAGCAGCATCCTTCTTTCAACTCATGATATGTTTTCGGTAGAAGAGCTTTGTGATAATATTTCACTGCTTAATAAATCGAGAGTTGTGTTGGAAGGAAATGTATCTGAAATCAGAAAGAGGTACAAAAAACATATTTTTAATATAAAAACGGATGATATCAATGTAACTATTCCCCCGAATGGCTTATTTGAAGTAATATCGACCAAACAGAGAAAAGGAATAAATGAAATAAAGATAAAATCAAAAGTGCCTGTTTCGGGAAATGACCTAATCCGCGAAATTCTGCCTTATTGCTCTTTACTCTCCTTCGAAGAAGAGATGCCGGGCATGAATGAAATCTTTATCAAAACCATTAAAAACACAAACGCCTAAATAAAAATAAGGGCACATATTCAATTAGGCTAAGTTGATTATTTTTGCATTTAAACATGTTTATAAATGAGTATTGATTTAATAAAAAACCCGGATTTTAAACAGTGGCTTACAGATTTGAAAGTTCGTATCCGTCAAAGTCAACTGAAAGCGGCAATAAAAGTTAATTCTGAATTATTGCACTTATATTGGGATTTAGGACATGATATAACTATTCGCCAAATGGATGCAGTCTGGGGAAGCGGCTTCTTTGAACAATTAAGTAAAGAATTAAAGTCCGAGTTTCCTGATATGCAAGGGTTTTCTCCTACAAATTTGAGATATTGCAAATACTTTTATTTATTTTATTCACAAAATAACCAGATTCATCACCAAGCTGGTGATAAAATAGATTTTCTATATAAGAAAAATAAAGATTCTATTGCTGATAATAAAAGTACAACTCAAATTCATCACCAAATTGGTGACGAATTTGATAATAATTCAATATTCCAAATTCCTTGGCGGCATCATGTAGAAATCTTTACTAAATGTAAAACAATAGATGAAGCGTTGTTTTACATTGGAAAGACAATTAAAAACGGATGGAGCCGGGCTGTATTAATGAATTTCATCGAAGCCGGAGCGTATCAAAGTCAGGGAAAAGCAATTAATAATTTTGACCGTTTATTGCCTGATATACATAGTGATTTAGCAAAAGAAACCCTAAAAGACCCTTATAATTTTGATTTTCTCACGCTTACTGAGAATTTTAAGGAAAAAGAACTGGAAGATGCTTTGGTTTCAAATATTACCAGGTTTTTGTTGGAACTTGGACAAGGTTTTGCGTATGTAGGAAGACAATATCCGATACAAATAGGAAATAAATCGCGAAATATTGATTTGCTGTTTTATCATCTGGAATTACGCTCTTATGTTGTTATAGAGTTAAAAATCAAGGAATTTGAACCTGAGCATACCGGTCAGCTCGGATATTATATTGCAGCGGTTAACAACCAGCTAAAGAAAAATATGGATAATCCTACTATCGGGTTACTTATCTGTAAAACAAAGGATAATATTGATGCTAAATATTCATTGGAAAGCAGCAGTCAACCAATAGGGATTGCAGAATATACATTTTCAAAATTACTACCGGAAAATTTTAAATCTTCACTCCCATCTATCGAAGAGATTGAAAGGGGGCTAAATCAAGATATCAATGAGTAAAATCTCTATAATTATTCAGCGGGAATACTTTACAAGAATCAGGAAAAAGTCATTTATGATAATGACTCTGCTGATTCCTTTATTGATGGCCTGTATTGTATTTATTCCGGCAAGATTAACCCAGATAAAAGAGCCGGGAATAAAAAATATAACTGTAATTGACCAGACAGGCAGATATGAAAATGCTTTCCATTCGAACGAATTATACCAATTTTATCTGATTAACCAATCTGCCCATTTTCCATACGAAGAGAGTAAAAACGATGCCCTGATTGTTATTTCGGACAATTTGTCGAATAATCCGGACGGGATTACAATTTATTCCGACAGGCAGGTCAATCCGGAACTTAAGTCTTATATTTCCGGATTATTGAGTCCTTTTGTTAGGGACGAGAAGTTGCAACAATATGATATTCCTAATTTGAAAGAAATCGTAGAGAAAGTAAATATTAATGTTGACATTCAGGAAGTCAGGTGGACAAACACCACAGAAGAAGAAGCCTCAACAGAAATAGTTATGGCAACAAGCTTGACTGCGGCCATTTTAATCTATTTCTTCATCCTGATGTATGGCAGCTTGGTGATGCGTGGAGTTGTAGAAGAAAAAACAAACCGTATTGTTGAGATAATTATATCCTCGGTCAACTCATTTGAATTGATGGCCGGGAAAATCATCGGGATTGCATTGGTCGGGCTTACTCAGTTTTTGATATGGGTTGCTCTTATCGTTGTAGTTGGCTCTATTTTCGGAAGCGGGTTAGAAAATGAAATCATGCAAAAGGCGGTCTTATCCCACGGTTCAGAGTCAGATATTTTGTCGGGAAATTCCTTTTTTTCTGTTTTTTCATTTTCCTATCTAATAACAACCGGCGTTTTTTTTGTTATCTATTTTATAGGAGGATACTTGCTATATGCATCTTTATTTGCGGCTATCGGGGCGGCATCCGACAGCGAAACGGATACGCAACAATTTATGCTTCCTCTCACCTTTCTGGTTACATTTGCCCTTTTTATCGCTATTTATAGCATAAATAACCCAGATAGCACATTGACATTCTGGTGCTCCATGATTCCATTTACATCACCTATTGTCATGGTGGTCAGAATTCCGTTAGGTGTTCCGTTTTGGGAAATAATTTTATCCGTATTAATCTTGTTTTTCTCTTTTATCAGCATAACCCGGATAGCGGCAAAAATATACCGCACAGGAATCTTGATGTATGGTAAAAAAGTAACTTATAAGGAAATCTGGAAATGGGTGAAAAACGGATAATGAAAACATTATCTTTTATGATTTTCAATCACATCCGATTTTTCCCAATGTTTCTATTTTGCTTTTTCAAAACGGGTTTTTATTCCTTTTATCTTTTCATTTTTTATCCGCAAAATCAAATTGTCTATCTCCGTCTCTTTGATTGCAGCATACGAAAAGTGTTCCTTGACTTCTATCTTCCCCAGATTTTCTTTCTCCAGACCTCCTTTTTGCATTAAAAATCCGGCGATATCACCTTTACTCAGTTTTTCCTTCTTCCCTTTTCCGATATAGAGTGTTGCCCATAAGGGTTTATCAGGCATATTATATCTTTCGGGTAAATTCTCTTCCGGAAAATCAGCACTTAAAAAACCGGGTATTTTCTCTTCGGGATGCAAGATGAGATAAGATGTCCCGCGCGCATACATACGGGCAGTCCGTCCGTTCCGGTGAGTAAAGGCTTCTTCATTGACAGGCAAGTGATAGTGTACGACATTTTCAATTTCAGGAATATCCAGTCCCCTTGATGCCAAATCGGTAGAAACTAACAAATAGCAACTTCCGTTCCGGAACATAAAAAGGGATTTTTCCCTATCGGGCTGTTCCATGCCACCATGAAACAATCCGCAAATAAGCCCTTTATCCCTTAAAAACTCCCCTACTCTTTCCACAGATTCCCTATGATTACAGAAAACCAGTGTCGAACGGTTTCCGGCATGACAAATAAGCCGGAATAATGTATTTAGTTTATCTTTTTCGGGAGAAACTACTTTCCGGATTCGTAATCCTTTCACCACCTCCTTTTTTGCAAGGAAATCCAACCGCAATGGATCGGTAATCCCCGTGAACGAAGGAATCTCTTCCGGCTCGGTAGCGGATAGCAGTATCCTTTTATTCAATCCCGAGAGCCGGGAAATAATAAAAGACATCTCTTCCGTAAAGCCAAATTCCAACGACTTATCAAATTCGTCCAATATCAAAATACAAATTGTATCCGGCGAAAAATTTCCCTGTTTAATATGGTCGGTTATGCGTCCCGGAGTACCGATAAGCAATGCGGGAGTATTCTCCAACATCCTTTTCTCGGTAATCACCGAATGTCCTCCATAGCAACATCCCACCGAAAAACCGCTTCCTATAGACCGGAAAACCTGCTCTATCTGCAATGCCAATTCACGCGAAGGAACAAGTATCAATGCCTGAATCTCTTTACGGGCAGAATCCAACTGATTCAGGAGCGGCAACAAAAACGCCAGCGTTTTACCGGAACCTGTCGGCGAAAGCAAAATAATATCCCTTTTTTCTTCATTCGCTTTCAAAGAGGCTTTTTGCATCTCATTCAAATCCGGTATGGATAAATTTTCAAGCGCTTTCCCAATCAAATCCGTTTGCTTCATTTTTTTTAATTTTCTGTAAAGATACAATCTAATATCAGAACGTAAATGAAGCAGATAACACAAATTTTCGCAGATATTATGTTTAACTTCATTTTCTTTGCATATTTGCAAAGACGGTTAATGCACCTAAAAAATGAATCCTTTATGAAAAAATATATTGATATCCACACTCACCAAAAGGAAAACCGCGAAAATATTTTTTCATTACATAATATAAATCCGGAAGATTTTATTCAATTGCCGGACAACAGAGAAAGTTATTTTTCTACCGGAATACACCCGTGGCATATTAATGAAAAGGTGGAAGAATCAATAAATATATTGAAAAAAATTGCATTCAATCCTCATATTATAGCTATCGGCGAAACCGGATTAGATAAACTTTGCAGTGTTAATTTCGAACTGCAAAAAGAGATTTTTATCTGCCAAATTGATATTGCAAAAGAAGCCGGGAAGCCTCTTGTCATACATTGTGTAAAAGCTTGGAATGAGATACAACAGATATTAAAAGAAATGCGATTTAACATGCCTGTTATATTTCATGGTTTCCGCGGAAAACCACAATTGGCTGCCGATTTACTCAAAACAGGTTATTACTTATCATTCGGAAAGCTTTTCAACAGGGAAAGCCTCCAAATTACTCCCCTTGACCGCCTTTTCTTAGAAACGGACGACAATGATTTTTTGATAGAAGAAATATATCATCCTGTTGCCGATATCAAAGGGATAGCTGAAAAAGAACTTATTAATGCTTGTTGGAAAAACTTCGGGGAGTGTTTTGAAAAAGGGGATTTTTAAGATTAACATACTCGTTTATCTAAATAAAGGAATCAATACTTTTTCGTAACTATTTTCTGTAAATGACTATAATCTACCTGTATTATTCGTTTAATTCTTTATTTTTACCTTTTTTAATTATCATTCCCGATTTGACATTAAGCGGAGAAACAGCCGGTTTTCCGGTACTTTTTTCAATTTGTTCTCGGGCAACTTTAGCAGCAGTCGCTCCTTCTCCTGCTATTTGCGCACTTTCTTCAAAAGTTGAAGGTTGACGTTCTATGGAAATATCTGTTGCTGCAACTTCTGCTAACATATTTAGTACGAGTTCAGTATTCGTCATATTATCGCGAAGATTTTCCTTTTTCAATCCTTTGAATTTTTTATATTCTCGAGTGGACATTCCACTCCAAGTTTTACTCATCAAATCAGTCAGATCGGCATATTCCTTTCCTTGTTGTACTCCACTTTTATCCCATTCATCTGTTAGTGACTTGCGTACTTCAATTGATTTTATTCGTTGATTTATCCAATTTTCACTATAACCCAATCGGCGATAGTTTTGAATGGCACGGTCAATCGACAACTCAGGGTCTACTGTCTCGGCAATCCTCTCACTTCCGACCTGAGCTAACCACATTTTGAAGGGTTCAGCCTTTTTGCTTGGAATAGATTGTATCAAACGTAAAATCTGTGTTGAATCTGCAACATCGGTAAGGTAAAATTTCCCATCTTCCGATTGCAATTTCAGTTGTCCTATGTTTTGGGACAACTCACTTCCTTCCTTTTTCAGTTTGGTTTTCAGTGCATTCCAGTACTTACGTGGGCGTGGGCTATCTGTCAGAATTTCAATCACATCGACCACTGAAAAATACCACTCTTCTTTTTCTTCATCCCATACAGTGCGTACTCTCTTGTTTTCAAACAGTTTTATTTTCGTTTCTTTTTTCATTGGTTGAGATTATTAATAGTTTTGTTTTCTTCTTCTAAGTAATATAAATACACTTCTCTATATGCTTCGTAATCTTGTTTATAAGAAACAAAATTTCTTGCTATTTCTCCCTTTGCTATTTTTTCAAAAGGATTAAACAACATAAAATCTTTTAATTTATATTTTTTCCAGTCTTTCATAAACAGCATTATTTTTTCAATCTTCTTCGTTCTCTTTCAAAGTTTTCAATATTCAGCAGCAGTGTACCTATGAACAGAGAAGTGTATTTTGTTCTGCACTATCGCAAAAAATTGCTTTGTGGTTTCGACTCTCGGATCGTAATCAATACTAAGCGCATATATCTCCAATATTTTACGATAGAAAATCTTTTCGGAAGAACGTATATCTCAAATACGGGAAAGTAATTCGTTAAAATAATTTCCACCTCCTGCACGTTTTAGTAGGTCATCATTTAGAGCAAATCCTTTTACCAAATATTCTTTCAGAACCTGCGTCGCCCATATTCTAAATTGAACACCTCGTAAGGAATTTACACGATAACCAACACTGATAATCATATCAAGATTGTAGTAAGAAACTTTATATTGTTTACCATCCGCAGCAGTTGTTGCAAAAACTGCAACAACTGAATCTGAATGCAATTCTCCTACTTCAAAAATAGTTTTGATATGTCGTGAAATAGTTGATTTATTACGCTGAAAAAGCTCTGCCATTTGATCCGAAGAGAGCCAAACAGTATCATTTTTCAGTGTCACTTCTATCTGCGATTGCCCATCTGCCGTCTGATATAGTAGAATATTTCCTTTTTCGTTCTCTTCCATAAATGAGAATATTTATCCGATCCGGCGATAAAGATATAAAAAAGAATTTTTTTAAAATCCAATTACTTTATAATCCGGTAGTCCTTAACTATTTATTTCACTACTTTTGCAACAGAAACAAAAAATAAGTTCAATATGCAAGAACGCCACAGAAACCGCCTTCAATATTTCAATGAGCAAAAAGAGAGCACCGCGATTTCAGTTCTCCCTTATATTCAGAAACATGTTTCGTTGAAACCGGGAACTCGTGTGCTGGAAATCGGATGCGGTGAAGCAGGAAATTTATACCCTTTCCTGGAAGCGGGATGTGAGTGTTATGGGGTAGAATTACTGGAAGGAAGTATTCGTAATGCAGAGGAATTCTATTCCGGAAATCCGTTAAAAGAGCATCTGCACCTTTTGGCAAGGGATATTTACGAAGTTAAACCGGAAGAGTTGGGCGGAACTTTTGATGTTATTTTTCTACGGGATGTGATTGAGCATATTCCCAATCAGGAAAAATTCATGAAACGCCTCAAAGAATTTATCTCTCCCGGCGGAGTTGCTTTTTTTGCATTTCCTCCGTGGCGAAATCCTTTCGGTGGACATCAGCAAGTGTGCGAAAATAAATGGTTGGCAGTGACGCCTTATTTACACCTCTTGCCTAAAAACATGTATGCTTGGGTATTGAAAAAAGGAGGGGAGTCTCATACAAAAATAGGGAGTTTACTGGACATAAAAGAAACCGGATTGAGCATAAACCGGTTCAAAAAAATCATCCGTGACGAAAATTTCAGCATTATTGAAAAAACCCACTATCTGATTAATCCCAATTATGAGATAAAATTCGGATTGAAACCAAGAAAAGTGTGGAAAATATTTCAAATTCCGGTATTACAGGACTTTTATACAACAGCGATGTATTTTTTGGTGAAAGGTGAAAAGTGAAAGATGAAAAAACAACTTTCAAATAAATTATACCAGCAAGAGCTTGACTTGTTAATTGAGCAAAACCAGGAAGAAAAGAGAGTTCCTACCCTTTTTCTGCATAGTTGTTGCGCCCCTTGCAGCAGTTACGTACTGGAATACTTGTCGCAATATTTCCGGATAACGCTTTTTTATTACAATCCCAATATATATCCTCAAGAGGAATATGATATGCGGATAGCCGAGCAGGAAAAATTTATTTCATGCCTGCAAACGGAATATCCTATCACATTTGTGGCAGGAACATACGATACCCCGCGTTTTTATACCGTTACAAAAGGAATGGAAAAAGAACCCGAAGGAGGAATTCGCTGCTTCGCCTGTTACGAACTGCGAATGGAGGAAACAGCTAATATGGCAAAGGAAAAAGGTTTCGATTATTTTGCCACAACATTGTCTATAAGTCCATTGAAAAATGCACAAAAAATAAACGAGATAGGAAAAAAACTGGAAGAGAAATACGGCATAAAACATCTTCCTTCCGACTTCAAGAAAAAAGGAGGATACCTCCGTTCTATTCAGTTAGCAAAAGAATACGGACTTTACCGTCAAAATTATTGCGGATGCGTTTTTTCATTGAAAAACAGGGATATATTACCTTGAACTTTAGTCATCCGGTTTCTTTAAAATTTCACAAGAAAAAATAAAAAATTCTATTCTCAAGATTCTTTTGGCAATATTTGTATTCTGAACCAAAAATCAAAAAAAATTTTATGAGAAAAACACTTTTATTTCTAATGCTATTTTCTATCACCTCCTTTCAGGGATTTTGTGATAATTTTGACTACTCTACACCCGAACAATGCTTATCAAATGATTATGTCGGGACATGGGGAAGATTAAAACTGGTAGGAAATCAACTCAGTTCGGAAGACGGAGATCCTATTCAACTCAGAGGATGGAGTTCGCACGGTTACCAATGGACAAGTGACTTTTATGATTCAAAAAATGATTTCGAAGCCATGAAAGCTAATGGCGCCAATATATTCCGTATTGCCATGTACACACAAGAAAAGGGATGGCAAAACAAAGAATGGGTACAAAACTGTATTGATTGGACTGCAGAACTGGGGATGTATTGCCTCTTCGACTGGCATGTATTGTCTCCCGGAAATCCGCTTCAATACCTGAAACAACAAAATGAAAATGACCTTGTAGGAGGTAAACTGAAAGACGGAAAAAGCCAGCCTGTCGATGCAGAGGCCTTCTTCGATTGGGTATCTGCTTATGTTGCGGAAAATCAGTATAAACATGTTTTATATGAAATATGTAATGAACCGAACGGAACCGGAGGAACTTGGGCGAATATAACCAAATACGCTTCCATTGTATTGCCCGTTATTGCGGCAAACGATCCGGATGCAATTGTGATGGTAGGAACACCAATGTGGAGCCAAGAGATAAACACGGCTTGCTCCTCTCCTATTGTAAATAATTTCGGGCTGCAATTAATGTATTCATTTCACTTTTATGCGGGAACTCATACCGACCTTATTCCCCGGTTGAAAGAGTATGCCGGCAAAATTCCTGTTTTCATTACCGAATGGGGGACAACTGCAGCCGACGGACATACAGGTATTTACCTTGAAAATGCCTCTAAATTTATAGATGTTGCCAACGGAGACAATGACGGAGAAGTGCTCCTAAGCTGGTGCAACTGGAGCTGGTCTAACGACGAAGGTTCCGGCTCTTGCATGGTTGCCGACAATTATATTGAAACAAACTTTACCAAATCCGGTAAATATATTGTTGCCATGCTGAGAAACGGCGGAACACCTCCCGAAATAGAAGAAGGAGAAGAATCCACTCCTTATGAAAATACACCTCAAGTAATCGGAGAAGATGAAACCTCCTATATTTGGGTAGAACGGTATGATGAGGGCGGCCAAGATGTGGCTTACTCCGATAATAACCCAAGTTGGGAAATAAGAGAAAACCAAACATGCAATGCCGGAAATTTCCGTCGTTCCGAATGCGTTGATGTCTCAAAAATGACAGATTCCGAATTGAAAAATATCGAAGAAGACGAACGGAGCAAATTCTACAATATCGGATACATTAATAATGATGAGTGGGTTAAGTATACAGTTGATGTAAAAAAAACCGGATATTATGATGTTATTCCGTTTTGTAATGCATTCAAAAGCCCGGCTGCCAATAACGGTATTTCATTTTCTGTAAACGGAAAAAATATACTTCGCCGTAAATCCGACCTTAATGCTATGGTTGCAACCGTTCGTTATGAACCTAGTACTGAAAAATGGGATAGTAACGAGGGATATAATTCATACAACTGGAGTTATTTGCATAAAAATAAAGAAATATATGGTTTATATTTTGAACAAGAGGGTATTCAAACTATTAAAGTCACGTTTACTTCCGGTTCAGGTATAGGTCCGCTAAAACTAACTTACGATGCAACTGCAAGCAGTGATGATATAAATGCTCTTTCTCTGAACATTTATCCTAATCCGAGCCAAAACGGAAATTTCAGCGTTACTTATAACGAAATGCAAGAAGCCGATTTGAGTATTAAAACCATGAACGGACAAACTATTTTCAATACAACAATTATAAATGGTGTAAATGAAATTAGGGCAAACTTAAACTCCGGCATTTACCTCGTAACAGTAAAAACAGAAAATAACCTGAAAACAGAAAAGTTGATTGTAAAATAACAATCATGTGATAAGTGATGGAGTGATAAATTATCACTCCATTTTTTTTATAAACTTTATTAAGTTTTTACTATTGGGAGGGCTACTCCAAGTTGCCCTCCCAATTAGCAGATACAAATCAATTAGCCAGTTAACCAAACAAATCAACCCTACTTATCATTCATCACTCTATCACTTAATACTCCCCTTCTAATCACTTATCATTCAAAAACACTATCTTTGCGCTTTCAAAATCATAATTAATAGCAACCAATGGCATTACAATGTGGCATCGTAGGTCTTCCCAACGTAGGAAAATCTACCCTTTTTAACTGTTTATCGAATGCAAAGGCGCAATCGGCAAATTTCCCTTTTTGTACAATCGAACCAAACGTAGGCGTTATAACCGTTCCTGACGAAAGGTTAAATAAGTTGGCAGAAATAATACATCCTCAACGAATCGTTCCCACTACGGTAGAGATTGTAGATATCGCCGGATTAGTAAAAGGAGCAAGCAAAGGCGAAGGATTGGGAAATAAATTTCTCGCTAATATTCGTGAGACAGATGCCATACTGCATGTATTACGCTGCTTCGATGATGGCAATATTGTTCATGTCGATGGCAGCATAGATCCGGTACGCGATAAAGAAATTATCGATGCCGAACTTCAAATTAAAGACCTTGAAACCGTAGAAAGCCGTATTGCCAAGGTACAGAAACAGGCTCAAACGGGAGGAGATAAACAAGCTAAGCTCATTTACGAAGTATTGGTGCGATATAAGGAAGCATTGGAACAAGGCAAAAGCGCGCGTACCGTTACTTTCGAAACCAAAGACGAACAGAAGGCTGCCCATGAACTTTACCTGCTTACAAGCAAACCTGTAATGTATGTTTGTAATGTAGATGAGGCAAGCGCGGTAAAAGGAAATAAATATGTAGACGCCGTGCGCGAAGCTGTGCGCGAGGAAAATGCCGAGATACTGATTGTAGCGGCTAAAATAGAAAGCGAAATTGCCGAACTGGAAACATACGAAGAACGTCAGCTCTTCCTACAGGAACTTGGGCTCGAAGAATCGGGTGTAAACCGCTTAATCAAATCGGCATACAATCTGTTGAATCTGGAAACATATTTTACGGCAGGAGTGCAGGAAGTGCGTGCATGGACTTACTTAAAAGGAAGTAAAGCGCCACAGTGTGCCGGAGTTATCCACACCGACTTTGAAAAAGGATTTATCCGCGCCGAGGTGATTAAGTTTGACGACTTTATCAAGTACGGTTCCGAAGCAGCAGTAAAAGAAGCCGGAAAGATGAACGTGGAAGGAAAAGAGTACATCGCACAGGACGGAGATATTATGCATTTCAGATTTAATGTATAAAGCAAAAAAATAACCGCTAAAAAATATTTAGCGGTTATTTTTTTAGTTGAAAGGTAAAAAGGGAGAGGTGAAAGCGAAGAAAAACTAAACTTTCAGTTTTCCCTTTTCACCTTTCAACTCAGTTAATAACTTTCCACAAATCCCCTTTAAATAAGTGTTAATAACTTGTGACAAACATAAGACAAAAAATGAAAAATAAATTTTCAAAATTCAGAAACTCATATACTGGAAATGGGTTATTAACATTCCAAATTATTAAGGCATTTTTTTAGAATAAATATCAACCGTTTTTATACAAAATCAACAATAAGAAAAAGAGTTTTTATTTGTAACTTTGTTCAATTGTTAATATTGTTGATAACGATTTAAAATCATTTGTTTCCAATATTTTACCGGTTTGAGAGCTATTGATAACTTGTAATAATTTTTTTAACAACGATATTTGCAAGCAAAATTTACAGAAAATATGAACGGTTTCAACATTCAATTATAATTATCATTTTTTATTTTTTTAAAAAGAAATAAAGAATAAATATAATATAGTCTTCGGTTGAAATTTGAGACAAGTTACATTTAATAAATCCGGATATGACCAATTATGCTGAGGAGATAAAAAGGCTTAAGAAAGAAAAGAATGCCGTTATAATGGCGCACTATTACCAGACCGGAGATATACAGGATATGGCCGATTGTGTAGGCGATAGTCTGGCATTGGCACAATGGGCTTCCAAGACCGAAGCCGATATTATTCTTTTATGTGGTGTTCATTTTATGGGAGAGACGGCAAAGATACTTTGCCCTGATAAGAAAGTACTTGTTCCCGATATGGATGCAGGTTGTTCGTTGGCGGATAGTTGTCCTGCCGGTGAATTTGAAAAGTTTATCAAAGCTCATCCCGGACATACCGTTATTTCTTACGTAAATACAACCGCAGCTGTAAAGGCATTAACGGATATTGTAGTAACTTCGAGCAATGCCAGGCAAATAGTAGAAGCTCTTCCGAAAGATGAAAAAATTATTTTCGGTCCCGACAGAAACCTTGGTAATTATATAAACAGTGTAACAGGGCGTAATATGTTACTTTGGGACGGAGCCTGCCACGTACATGAACAGTTTTCTTTGGAGAAAATTATAGAACTCAAAAAGGAATATCCGAATGCGTTGATACTTGCTCATCCCGAATGTAAAAAAGTTATACTTACAGTAGCCGACCATGTAGGTTCAACTGCGTCTCTATTGAAATTTGCAGTAGAATCGGATGCTACCGAATTTATTGTCGCTACCGAAAGCGGTATCTTGCATGAGATGCAAAAGCAAGCTCCCGGAAAACTTTTTATTCCTGCACCTCCTAATGATAGTACATGTGCATGCAATGATTGCAGTTTTATGAAGTTGAATACAATGGAAAAGATTTATAAAGCTCTTTTGAATGAACAACCAGAGATTTTGGTAGACGAGGAAATTCGGGAAAAAGCCGTTAAGCCTATTTTGAAAATGATTTCAATGAGCTGAGATTATTTTAACTGATAACTTGTAACTATTTCGATGACTCTGGAAGAAATACAAAAAGAGGTAGATAGCTGGATTAAAAAATACGGTGTCCGTTATTTCAGCGAATTGACCAATACTGCTATCCTGATGGAAGAGGTAGGAGAGCTTGCACGAGTGATGTCGCGCAAGTATGGAGACCAATCTTGCAAGGAAAGTGACCTTAAATACAATTTAGAGGATGAAATGGCGGATGTTTTATGGGTATTGGTATGTCTGGCTAACCAAACCGGAATAAACCTCACAGAGGCCTTTAAAAAGAATATGGAGAAAAAGACAAACAGGGATAATACAAGACATATAGAAAATAAAAAATTGAAGTAATTATCTATTGGACTTGTAACCCGTAATTAATAACTCGTAACTATACAAAAATGAATAAGTTTGACCAGCTTTTTAAACAATACGATTTAAATTTGACAGATAAAGGCGTAGCATTAGAGGTAAATAAAATTATTGTGGACGGTTATCTGCAAAATAAGGAAAATGCTGTTTATAGCAAACTTCTGGGTTTGCTGGATATTACTTCTTTGAACACCGATGATACGGTAGACAGGGTTATCAGCCTTACTCAAAAGATAAACGAATTTGATGATAATTTCGAGATACTTCCCCATCCTGCCGCTATTTGCGTTTATCCTGCTTTTGTATCGGCGGTGAAAGATTCATTGAGCGAAAATGTAGAAATAGCTGCTGTCGCAGGTGGTTTTCCTCATTCGCAAACTTTTACCGAAGTGAAAATTGCCGAAGTTGCTATGGCTGTCATGGAAGGAGCTACCGAAATTGATACGGTTATCTCTGTCGGAAACATGCTTTCGGGCAATTACGAAGAGGTTTATAATGAGTTGTCCGAAATTAAAGCATCATGCCGAGGCGCGAAATTAAAGGTTATTTTGGAAACAGGTCTTTTACAGGATGCTGAGACGATTAAAAAGGCTGCAATCATATCAATGGTAGCCGGAGCCGATTTCGTTAAAACATCGACAGGAAAAGTATCTCAGGGAGCCACATTGGAGAGTGCATATATTATTTGCAACGCTATTAAGGAATTTAATGCTAAAAACGGTTCCAAAGTGGGCTTTAAAGCTGCCGGAGGAATTTCGGAAGTAGATGATGCCGTAAAATATTATACCATTGTCGAAAAAGTATTGGGAAAAGAGTGGTTAACACCTGCCTATTTTCGTATTGGCGCAAGCCGTTTGGCAAATAATTTATTAACTGAAATAGCAGGGAAACAGATAAAATATTTCTGATTTTTAGTATCAAACAAAAAAGGGAAAAAATAAGTAATATTTTTTCCCTTTTTTTATTTTTAAAATATAGAATAACAGGTATCCCTATTTTTTTCTTTCGATGGTGTGGTCTAATGTCATTAGGAGTGAATGTTTCACTTCATTATCGGGTAAAAAACTGATGACTTCTACAGCTTCATTTCTAAAATCAATTAGCCGTTTTTCGGAGTATTCAATACCGCCGTTTTCTTTGGCAAAAGAGATTAGTTTTTCTATGTTTTCTTTTGAAAAATCTTGATTTCTCAATATACCGATATATTCTTCTTTAGTGTTACTGTCAACGTTATTTAAAGCGTAAAGTAAAGGCAAAGTAATTTTTCCCTCACGTATATCATTCCCGACAGGTTTGCCAATCTCCTTTTCAGAAGCGATATAGTCAAACATATCGTCTCTTATTTGAAAACAGATGCCATAAATTTCGCCGAATTTGCGTAGCGCTTCTGCTTTTCTGTCGTCAGCGCCTACCGAAATTGCACCAAGGCTTGTACAGGTAGAGAAGAGCGTTGCTGTTTTTTTCAGGATAACATCAAAATATTTCTGTTCGTCCGTAGAAATGTTTTTTGCATTTGAAATCTGTAATAATTCTCCTTCCGAAAGTTCTTTTCCGAGATTCGTGATTTTTTCGAGAATCCTGAAATTTTTAGTTTGATTGGCGATTGACAGGGATTTTGACAAAAGAAAATCGCCTACAAGGACAGCTATTTTATTTTTCCAGATAGCATTTACCGATTTCCTTCCCCGGCGTTCAAAAGTATCGTCCACAATATCGTCGTGGATAAGGCTTGCCGTATGGAGCAGCTCTAATGCGATAGCGGCATTAATCGTTTCAATAGTCGGTTTTCCGCAGATTTTGGCAGACAGAAAGGTAAGTACCGGACGAATCTGTTTGCCTTTATTTTCAAGAATATAGTTATTAATTACACCCAAAATTTCATTATTTGATTCAAATGCTTCTTTAAAATATTTGTCAAATAATATAAATTCTTCTGTAATAGGCTCTTTTATCTGTTCGATGGAGATCATTTAGTTCTTCTTGAAAATCTCTGATACTGGTTATTAAACGCTGCAAAAGTATAAAATAATAATGGATAATAATGATTTGACAATTGATATTATTTTAATATCCGTGTAAATAGAATTTATAACAAACCAATTCTAACAATTAGTAGCTTAACAAACAGAAACATACATAAGTTCATAAGTTTGTCGGGATGAGGCTAAGTTATTTTTACATATTATTTATATTTGCATTATCCGGATGGAGCAGGACTGTTTCATTAAAAACCGGATTAGAAAATATGGAAAAGAAATTATTTCTTATTGATGCTTACGCATTAATATACAGAGCATATTATGTTTTTATAAAAAATCCAAGGGTCAATTCGAAAGGGATGAACACATCTGCCGTACTTGGCTTTGTGAATACGCTGGAAGAGGTATTGAGAACCCAAAAACCGACCCATATCGGCGTTGCTTTCGACCCGAAAGGGCCTACTTTCAGGCATGATGCTTTCGAAGCGTATAAAGCTCATCGTGAAGAGACGCCTGAGGATATACGAAAAGCAATTCCCGTTATCAAAGAAATTATTCAGGCATATAATATTCCCGTGTTGGAAGTTCCCTGTTTTGAAGCGGACGATGTAATCGGAACTATTTCCAAGTTGGCAGAAAAGAAAGGTTTTGATGTTTATATGCTTACTCCTGATAAGGATTATGCTCAATTGGTTTCCGAACATATTTTTATTTATCGTCCGCGCTATGGAGGAGGATATGAGACATTGGGAGTTGAAGGAGTGGAAGAAAAGTGGGGATTGAAGTACCCCGAACAGGTTATCGACTTGTTGGGATTGATGGGCGATAGTTCCGACAATATTCCGGGTTGTCCCGGAGTGGGAGAGAAGACCGCCGTGAAATTGTTGGAAGAGTTCGGTTCTATTGAAAATTTGTTAAAATCGACCCACCAACTAAAAGGTGCGCTGAAAACAAAAATTGAAGGGAATAAAGACCAAATTATTTTTTCACGTTTTTTGGCAACTATCCGGCAAGATGTTCCGATTGAATTGAACGAAGAAGATTTAAAATTAAAATCGCCCGATGCCGAAAAATTGAGGTCGATGTTTACGGAATTGGAATTCCGCCATCTTTTAACAAAATTGGAACCTGTTAAAAAAGTAGTTCAAAGTGGTCCCGTTCAAACGTCGCTCTTTGAAGAATTTACGGACGAAGAGTCGGGCGAAATAAAATATTCAAATCTCAGCGACTTAAAATCCACTCCACATACATATCAACTTATTGATAATGAAGAAAAAATAGATGAATTTTTAGCTAGAATTTCTAGTCAGGATTTTTTCTGTTTTGATACGGAAACGACCGGAATGGATATTTTTTCGGCAGAATTGGTAGGAATGTCTTTTTCGTGGAAAGAAGGAGAGGCTTATTACGTTACCTTACCCGCCAATCAGGTTGATACAAAAAAAATCATAGATAAGTTTAAACCTGTTTTTGAAAATAGTAAAATTGAAAAGATAGGCCAAAATTTGAAATTCGATATTTTGATGCTTCGAAATTATGGAGTAGAGGTCAAAGGTAAACTTTTCGATACAATGATTGCCCATTACCTGATTCAGCCCGAAGTCCGGCATGGTATGGATTATCTGGCGGAAATTTATTTGAAGTACAAAACAAGTACTTATGAAGAGCTTTGTGGGCCAAAAGGAAAAAATCAATTATCTATAAGAAATGTTCCGTTGGAGAGGCTTTGCGATTATGCTGCCGAAGATGCGGATGTAACATTGAAGTTGAAAAATATATTTGAGAAGAAACTGGAAGAGAATAATCTCAATAAACTTTTTTACGATATCGAAATGCCCCTGATGTTGGTATTGGCAGAAATGGAACATACAGGTGTAAGAATTGATAAACATTCGCTTCAACAGGCTTCAATTTCTATTTCGGAAAGAGTCAGAAAGATTGAAGAGGAAATTTATAAAATAGCTGGATTTGAATTTAATATAAGCTCGCCCAAGCAGGTAGGAGAGGTTATTTTCGAGAGGTTAAAGATTATAGATAAAGGAAAGAAAACAAAGACAGGACAGTACTCCACATCGGAAAATATACTGGAATCTCTTGTCGGAAAGCATCCGATTATAGATAAGATTTTGGAATACCGTGGTTTGAAAAAACTATTAAGTACTTATGTTGATGCACTTCCTGCTTTGATTAATCCGAAGACAGGAAAGGTTCACACTTCATACAACCAGACGGTAACTGCCACAGGACGCTTGAGCTCCAGTAATCCGAATTTGCAGAATATCCCGATTCGCGATGAAGAGGGAAGGGAAATCAGAAAAACTTTTACTGCCGATGAAAATTGCCTGTTCCTTTCTGCCGACTATTCGCAGATAGAATTGCGCATTATGGCACATCTTAGTGAAGACCCGAATATGATAGAGGCATTTAATTCGGGTTATGATATTCATACCGCCACTGCCGCTAAGATTTATAAGGTAGCGATGAATGAAGTAACTTCGAGTATGCGACGCAATGCAAAGACAGCTAACTTCGGTATTATCTATGGAATTTCGGTATTTGGTTTAGCCGAACGCTTGTCTATTCCGCGCGGAGAAGCGAAAGAATTGATAGAAGGTTATTTTGCTACATATCCGCGAGTGAAAGAGTATATGGATGAGTCCATTGAAATCGCAAAGCAAAATGGTTTTGTAGAGACTTTGTTGCACCGCAAACGCTACCTTCCCGATATTAATTCGCGCAACAGTATTGTCAGGGGTTTTGCCGAACGAAATGCGATTAACGCTCCAATCCAAGGAACAGCTGCGGATATTATAAAAATTGCGATGGTGAATATTTTCAATCGTTTTAAAAAGGAAGAGATACAATCGCAAATGACTTTGCAGGTACATGACGAGTTGAACTTTAATGTACTTGATTCCGAACTTAAAAAAGTAGAAAACATTGTAGTGGAAGAAATGGAGTCGGCATTCAAGTTAGTTGTTCCGTTGAAAGTAGACTATGGCGTAGGGAAGAATTGGTTTGAAGCGCATTAAGTAATAAAAATTGATGTATAAAAAATCGCATTTTTTTAAATGAAGTTTGTAATTTTATGTACATTTTGTAAATATAAAAACAAATCGTATATTTGTACTCAATATGACCTCCCACGCTTCCCGTAGACCAGCGCACCCGGGGAGGTCTTCGAGTTTTTATCCTTTTACATTTATGATTGAAGATTTTGAAGAAAAAGAGCTTTATATAAAAAAGCCTCTATCGATTAAAACACAAATTGCAAAACTTAAAGGAAGAGGTCTAATCATAGATGATGAAAATTTAGCAAGTAAATATTTGTTGAATATTAGTTATTATCGTTTGCGTGCATATACTTATCCTTTTCAAAATAATGCGGATACTGATGCAGACCACAAATTTATTCAAGAAAATATCCATTTTAAAGATATCATAGATTTATATTGTTTTGATAGACGTTTACGCTCGCTTATTTTTAATGCAATTGAAAAGATTGAAATAGCTATCCGAACAAAAATAGTTCAGATATATGGAGAAGCTACCGGCAATAGCCATTGGTTTGAAGAAAAAAATTTGTTTAAAAATGAGGTCTATGGATTTAATGGAAAAAAAATATTTTCTTATAATGCTCTTTCAAGTGATATATTGCGTGAAGTACATAGAAGTAATGAAGATTTTATAAAGCATTATAAAAGTAAATATTTTGATCCAGAGATACCTCCGGCATGGATGACCCTTGAAGTTGTCTCTTTAGGAACATTAAGTCATTTATATGAATTGCTGAAAAAAGATGATAATAAAAAAGCAGTTGCCAAACAATTTGGACTAAATAAGATTGATATTTTAGAAAATTGGATGCATGCTTTATCCAATTTACGTAATTGCTGCGCTCATCATAGTCGTATTTGGAATCGTAGGTTTACAGTTCGTGTGACATTTCCAACGAATACCGATTATTTGTTTTTAGATAGAGATACCATTAATAAAATCAGACAGAATAAATTGTTTGCATATCTCTGTTGCATTAAATATATCTTGGATATAATAAGCCCTGATAATGATTTTTATAAAAATTTGAAGATATTAATTCAAAACGGAGGTAAGTTATTATCTTTAAAAGAAATGGGATTTCCTGATAATTGGAATTATCTTGATATATGGAAAAAGTGATTTCAACGTTTCAACTTTTAATATAAAAAGAATCAACTTTTGTTTTATAATACTCTTCAAAATATTTTGAGATTTTTTCATTGTTCCACGTGAAACATTAGATAAAATCATTTTAATTCGAATTTTTCTTCAATTCCATTCAGAATTTCAAAAAGTTCTTCTTTTGTCTCTGCCCGAAGCATTGCTATGCGCGTTTGCTTGAAGTGGTCGATGCCTTTGAATAGGGGAGAGGCTGCCAAATGGCGGCGGGAATGTGTAATGCCCCGGCGTTCATCGAGCCATTCGATGTTTTTGGTTATTTGTGTTTTGAGAATATCAAGATACCAAGCGAAAGGTTTTTTTGTCATCTCTTTTTCGTTTTCCAGATAATATTTTATCTCTTCAAATATCCAAGGGTGACCGATGCTCCCGCGACCAATCATAACCGCATCGACACCATATTCTTCAAAGCACTCTTTTGCCCGTTGAGGCGTGGTAACGTCTCCGTTTCCAATGATTGGAATATGGATGCGAGGATTTGCTTTTACTTCGCCGATAAGTGTCCAGTCGGCTTCCCCTGTATACATTTGTGCACGTGTACGTCCGTGTATGGCGAGCGCTTGTGCGCCACAATCCTGTATTTGTTCTGCCAATTCCGTAATTATTTTATTACTGTCATCCCATCCAAGGCGGGTTTTGACGGTTACAGGAATATTTACGGCTTTTACTACTGCTTTTGTGATTTCAAGCAATTTCGGAATATCTTTTAATAAACCGGCGCCTCCTCCTTTTCCTGCTACTTTCTTGACAGGGCATCCAAAATTCAAGTCAATAATATCGGGATTGGAATCTGCCGCCTTTTTTGCAGCCTCGGCTATTGGTTCGGGCTCTCTTCCGTAAAGCTGAATGACAACTGGGCGTTCGGCGTCACAGATAGTCAGTTTCCTTTCCGTACGTTCAATGTTACGGATAAGAGCATCGGCTGATACGAACTCGGAGTAGACCATATCTGCTCCAAATTGTTTACACAAAAGCCTGAATGCCGGATCGGTTACATCTTCCATCGGGGCCAAAAACAACGGATATTTTCCAAATTCAATATTGCCGATTTTCATAAATAAAATGTTTATTGTGTATTGTAGAGACGGGGCGCCCCCCGTCTCTACAAAATATGCCACAAATTTACGTGAAATTATATTACCTTTGCACATCAATTTTTAATTATTATGCAACGTAGCGATTTTGAAATAATGTCTCCGGTGGGCTCTTACGAAAGCCTCCATGCGGCAATTCAGGGAGGGGCTGATTCTGTTTATTTTGGTATTGAGAAGTTGAATATGCGTTCTCGCTCCGCAAGCAATTTTACAACAGATGATTTGAGGGAGATTGTGCGGATTTGTAAGGAAAACAATATCAAAAGTTACCTCACGCTGAATACGGTTGTTTACAATGACGACCTTTCGCTTATGCGGGAGATAATTGATACGGCGAAAGAAGTTGAGGTTTCCTCTATTATTGCAGCAGATGTTGCTGCTATGCTTTATGCTTGCCAACAAGGAGTTGAAGTGCATCTTTCAACCCAATTGAATATTGCGAATGTCGATGCATTGAAGTTTTATGCGCAATTTGCCGATGTAGCCGTATTAGCGCGTGAGCTGAATATGGCACAAGTTGCGGATATCTATAAGGCGATTCAAAATGAGCAGATAAAAGGACCCAAGGGAAAATTAATCCGTATAGAAATGTTTTGTCACGGAGCTTTGTGTATGGCTGTTTCAGGTAAATGTTATCTGAGCCTGCATGAATTAAATGCTTCTGCTAATAGAGGCGCTTGTTATCAGGTTTGCCGTCACGGCTACCGTTTGATTGATGATGAACGTGATATAGAAATTGAGGTTGATAATCAATATCTGATGTCGCCGAAAGATTTGAAGACAATTCATTTCCTGAATAAAATGATTGATGCCGGTGTACGGGTATTTAAGATTGAAGGGCGTGCACGAGGGCCAGAATATGTAAAACTTGTTACTCAATGCTATAATGAGGCGATTAATTCTTATTTGGATGGCACTTTTTCCGAACAAAAAATAGAAGGCTGGGATAACCGTTTGAAGACTGTTTTTAATCGTGGCTTTTGGAATGGTTATTATTTGGGGCAACGATTAGGAGAGTGGAGTTCTACTTATGGTTCCGAAGCTACTAAGCGGAAAGTCTATGTAGGGAAGGGGATGAAGTACTTTTCAAAGTTAGGAGTTGCTGAATTTTTGGTTGAGACGAAATACGGTGTGAAAGTTGGAGACGAACTTCTTATTATGGGTCCAACGACAGGTGTCATTGAATTAAAGGCAGAAGAGATGCAAGTAGATTATAAAACTGTCGATGAATGTGGCAAGGGTGATCTTTTTTCTATTTCGGTTCCATGCAAGATACGTCCTTCCGATAAATTATATAAGATTGTTGATGCCGGAGAGGTACCGAATAATCAGTAGAAGTTTACCTTGTTCCTTAATCTTTTTTATAAAGGAGAAATACTAAATTTTGAATGTTCCACGTGAAACGAAATTACAAACGTAAATTAGGTTTCACGTGGAATATTTATTTTATTCGCGATTTTTCGAATCTATCCAGATGGTTACAGGACCATTATTTAAAAGTTCTACTTTCATATCGGCTCCAAATTTTCCCCTACCGATTTCTTTTCCAAGTAATCTTTCTATTTCGGAGCAAAACTTTTCATACATAGGTATTGCAAAATCTGATTTTGATGCTTTGATGTATGAGGGACGGTTCCCTTTTTTTACCATTGCCTGAAGCGTAAATTGGCTGACGACTAAAATTTCGCCTCCGACTTCCATCACAGACTTATTCATAACTCCGTTCTCATCGTCGAATATCCGGAGATTGGTGATTTTTCCTGCAAGCCATTCGATGTCCTCATTTGTGTCGCGGTCTTCGATTCCAATGAGGACCAACAAGCCTTCTCTAATTTCTGATTTTATTTTTTGTTCAATTGTTACAGAGGCATGCGCAACCCGTTGTATTACTACTCTCATATTGTATTTCTTTTTCTATGTTCCACGTGAAACATTTATTCTGTTTCTTCATTTCTCGAAAGCAATTGAATGAATATTCCTCCCTTTTCAAATGTTTTGACTTTACTCCATTTTGTGGTAGAGTGAAAATCTTCAATTGATTCGTCATCCAGATTACTGATATTGCTATAAAGGAAAAATTTTGTATCCTCTTTTATTTGACCTGAAATAAATCTATCCTGCTCGATAAGGTCAATGTATTTTTGATCTCCATACAAGCAAAACCCTGCGGCAGTTTGGTCGTAAGCAATATTATGTTTTTCCATATAATCCAAGCATTCTGACCTGAGAGAATAGAATGGCAAATGCTTTAGTGTACAATCCCAGTTTTGAGATGTCTTTTCAGGATATAACCACAGGTTTCCGGTAAGCGAGACAACAATGAGTAAGCATGAAATAATTTCAGCCTGTCTCTGTTTAAATAAATCAAACAATAATTTTATGACAATAACAGCCAGTAAAATAAATTGGATTACAAAATACCTCGCTCCGAATGGATTTGTTATTGTTAGTGTAACACACATAAACGAAAACTGCAATAAGAAATAGCAGATCCATAAAAAACGAGTTTCGGTATTAAACAGCCGTTTGTATCCGAATTTTACAAACATAAAAAAAAGAACTACCCATAACCCGATTCTGCCGAAATCAATGTTTCTCCAGATGAAAACGGCAAGATTGCGGATAAATCCGTAAAAAGTAACTATTTCGCTCGTTTCAGCCCAAGCCGAATTGGGGTCACTGAATACCCAACCGTGATAGCCGAATCTGAAAAGCAGATAGCCGAATACCGTAAAACATGCCGGAAGAGTAGGAGCAATGACTTTGAAAAATTCTTTGGTGGAAAATGCTTTTTTCTCCAGCAAAAATATTTTTATTACATAGGCAATCATTAGCGTTGCCGCAATAATCATTCCTCTTCGGGTTGTAAGGCATAATCCGATGAAACCGAAAGATAATCCTGTTTTTTCGTTTGAGAGAATTTTATTTAAACAATATACGGCAAAGAAAATGGCAAATAAATCGGTTCCCAATAAAATAATTTGTGTGAGTACTGTTGGGTCGGACAAAACAAGAATACTGCCCAATAGAAAGATAACAAAGGCGTTTTTTTGAGAATCCGGAGCTAACGTTTTTTTGCAAAGCAGGATAATCTGGTAGACAGCTCCGACGACAATAGGTAAAAATGCTAAATGGGATACCAAAAGGTTTTTACCGAATATGCTCCAAATGACCGACAGGTAATATTGAATAACATGAGGATCTCCATTATCAAGTGCTCCTTGATAAATTAGCGTTTGTAAATCGTTTTCATAAAAGAAATACGCCGGATTGGAAAGGCACGCGATAGAATCCCAGAAAAAAGTAATATCGGTGAGATAAATTTTCAGTAAAGCGATAAATAGTACAATAATCCCTGTGAAAATTTTATATTTTATGTCGTTTTTCATCATTTTCAATTTTTAGACTTATTTTTTAAGTTTTGCTTTGTTTTATTCGTGAAAATTGTCAAAAATTATCTTCGCTTTTGCCTGTCCTATCTCTTCTGTAATTTCATCTAAAGTAAGCTCCTTGATGCGTTTTACACTTTTGAATTTTTTTATTAATTGTTCCTGTGTTTTAGGGCCGATTCCTTTTATCTCCAATTCGGATTTTAGTTGCGATTTGCTTCGTTTATTCCGATGAAATGTGATTGCAAAACGGTGAACCTCTTCCTGTATACTTGCAAGAAATTTGAATAATTGGTCGTTTGGGCTAAGCCCGATCACAAGGGGAGGAAAACCGAAAAGTAATTCCCGTGTACGATGCTTATCGTTTTTGGCAAGCCCTGCAATCGGGATGGAGAGGTGTAATTCATCTTCTACTACTTGCCGGACGGTTTCCATTTGTCCGATTCCGCCGTCGACAATAATAAGGTCGGGCAGTGAAGATTCCTCTTGTATCATTCTGGTGTAGCGGCGGCGGACTACTTCTTTCATAGAACCGTAGTCATCGGGGCCTTCGACTGTTTTAATGATATACTTACGGTAATCTTTTTTGGATGGTTTCGCCTTTTTGAATACTACACAGGCGGCAACTGCATCCGATCCTTGTATATTTGAGTTGTCAAAACATTCGATATGCATGGGGAGTTCTTTCAAATTCAGTGCCTCTTGCAATGCTTTTAAAGTACGGGTAGCGCGTTGTTCCGGATTGAATTTCTCCATCTGCTTCATCCGGTCAAATTTGTATTGTTTTACGTTTTGAAGCGATAAATCCAGCAATTTCTTCTTATCGCCTCTTTGAGGGATGGAGAATGTTGCATTTTTGAGCTCAAATCCTATCTCAAAAGGGACAAGTATCTCTTTCGACGAATCGCCAAAACGTTCTCTCATTTCAACAATCGCACTTGCCAGAATATCTTCTTTCGTCTCGTCTGTCCGTATTTTGTATTCAAACGTATAAGCTTGTGAAATTGTACCGTTTGTTACCTTCAGATAATTGACAAAAGCATCGTTTTCATCGATTTCAATCGAGAAAGTGTCTATATCTGTCAATGTAGGGTTTACAATAGTCGATTTTGCCTTATAATTATTGATGGCTTCAATCTTTTCTTTCAATACCTGAGCCTCTTCAAACCGCAGTTCCGCCGCCGCCGCGTTCATTTTTCGTTTCAGATACCGCTCTATTTCGTCAAGTTCACCTTTAAGAATGTACTTTATCTCTTCAATATTTTTTTTATAATCCTCTTCCGATTGCAATCCTTCACAACAGCCTTTACATTTTTTGATGTGATATTGGAGGCAAACTTTGAATTTCTTCTGTTTTATATTTTCCTGCGTGAGGTTGAGATTACAGGTGCGGAGCTGGTAAATGTTGTGAATCAGTTCCAAAACCGTTTTCATTGCCGGATAATAGGTATAAGGGCCAAAATATTTGGAGCCGTCTTTTATCAGGTTGCGTGTTTTGAATATTCTTGGGAAATGCTCGTTTTTCAAGCAAATAGAAGGATATGTTTTATCATCTTTCAATAAAATATTATAGCGGGGCTGGTGTTTTTTTATCAAACTGTTTTCAAGCAGCAGGGCATCTTGCTCGGATGATACTACAATGTACTTAATATCAGTGATTTGACGTACTAGAACCTGAACTTTTACCGAATCGTGTATCTTATTGAAATAAGAGGATACCCTTTTTTTAAGATTTTTCGCCTTTCCAACGTAGATTATTTCACTTTTATTGTTGAAATATTGATATATTCCCGGCTTTTCGGGCAGGGATAACACGAGTTGTTTGAGATGTATGTTTGTTATTTCTTCCATTAAAGAATAATTGAAAGATATATATCTTGCTATTAAACACAAAGTTATGCTCTTTTTTCGGGTTACTGTTTATATCGTTGAAATAATTTTTTGTTTGAGTTATAATTTCTATACATAAATGTCTGTATATATATATATTAACTGTATTTTTGCATTTGTAAATAAAAAATTTCACATAAATGTATCGCCGGTTTTTGCTTTTGTTATTTCTCTTTTTACCTGTTTTGGCTTATTCTCAACGCTATTCACAAAGAAAGTACAGAGACCCTGTTGAAAGTACAGGTTTTTGCAATGGAGTGGATTTTTCGGTGAATGCGGGATTCTTTTTTTCTTCCGGAGTCGATTATGTTGCTTCTTATCAATTTAATCCCTATTTACAGGCAGGAGCAGGAGTTGGAGTGCAACCATCCGCTTTTTTATTTGGAGGCAGTGCTTTTATGTTTCCTTTTTATTTGGATTTACGTTACAATATTCTTCCTACGCCAGTAACTCCTTTTTTAGGAATAAAAGCCGGAGGTGTCACCTTTTTAGACAGCCATGATGTAGAATGTCACTACTACTTGTCGGTAATGCCGGGTTGCCGGGTTAATACCGGAGGTTCGAAATCGGTATCGTTTTCGTTAGGAGTGTCACTTATACCGGTTTATGACTATCCGGATAGATGTGAACATGATGTTTATATCGATCCTGAAACCGGGCCTACCGAAATGGTTCCGGAAAAGAAAATATGGACGTTATATCCTTCTCTTTCTTTCCGGGTATTTTATCAATTCTGATTTTTTTCTTCCTGTCAATATCTAAAAAACGTTGACATTACTTATTGTTTAAATTATTAAAGGGGTAATAGATTTAAAATCATACTTTTATAAGAACAAAATTATTTATTTGGTTGTTTATATTCGGTAAGGTTTAATTATATCTGAACTTCTATGAAAAAATACATTTGCTTGTATTTGTTTTTTCTATTTCCCTGTTTCGTTTGCAAAGCCTCTTCTCCCGAAGATGTTATCTTTTTAAATACAGGGAAAATATATGTTGCACCCAACGAGATTAGTGGGACATCTTTGTATATCCCCGATGGCATGCGCGTTCTTTCCGACACGGTAAAAATTGTATTAAATGGGACTGCCGAGGTTGGTGGGAATTTTTATCAAGATTCCCGGACAAATGTTTTTGACATTGATTCTGAAGGAATAACAACTTCAACGGGAACATTCTCTTTCGTTTCTACCCGTGCAGTGCGGCGCGTTATAAATACACAGACCGAAGATATCAATACTTTCGATCGTGCTTCCTACTATGTCGCTTTCCCGAAAATACGAATAGAAACGGATGATACCGTCTGTATCTCTCCTAAAATGGGGATAGATGCCTCCGGCATTCATTTAGGAGCAGGGAAGGCGGGTTTTCTCTATTTGTGTTCCGATACATGCACGGTTGGATTAGGGGTATATAATGCCTCTTTGAGGATACCTACAACCGGTTTCTCTTCTGAAGAATTGGTTGATCTCGGTTCTGTCATTTTCGAACAGAAAATGAAAACATATCGTACCGGGACACAATTATTCGCATTTGCTACTCCTTTTAAGAATACGCAGTTGGCTGGTTATTTTGCCGGAAACTGGGTTAGAAAACCCGAAACCGGAACTTTCCTGCATACCACTTATGTGCTTGGGAACAAGCCGGCTGCATCCGGTTCGTCACAAATACACAGCGACCAGTATGTAACAGATGCCATCTCGGTTTTGCAACCCGGACAAGCCTATCTGATTAAACCGCGCCCTAATGGCTTTAATTACAGTGATTTACAATCGACGGGCGGATTGGCTATTACCGGAGCTTTAGCCGGAGCATACGATCTGGATAAATTTGTATTCAATGGGAGAGTATATACGATAGCTCCTTATAAAGAGCAACTTTTTGCCGAGGATATTCTGTTTTCATATACCTTTCAGGATGCAACCGATCTTTCCGGAACAGTCAACTGGTTAATCGGAAATTCTTATACTTGCCCCATTTCAACGCAATTATTGGCAGAACAGATGTTAAATAGCAATTTAATATTTGCTCCCTATATTTATGTTTTTCCTACAGGCTCTACCTCTTACCAGCCACTCGATATTTCCGGCGATGGAGACGCCATTACCGTGACCGATATTGACGAAGTCCCGTCAACAAGCATATTTATGATCCGTTTATCACGCAATCAAACCGGAACAATTCCCGCAAATACCACTTTCGAAGTAGGTAAAAACCTGTTGAGGCATGGAAATATTTCGCATAATCTGCTTCGTTCTTCGAAATCAACGGCAAATAATCAGGTTATTTTCAAGATAACCCCTGTAAACAACGGAAATATTTACGACCTCGCAGCAATCGGAATCCGCGAAAATGCATCGTTGGAAAGCGATGCTTATGATATATCTAAAATATATACCTCGGCGCCGGAAGGTTTTCAGCTCTACACGCTTTCCGGTTCCGGCTCTAAACTTTCGGTCAATGGAGTTCCTACGGATGTTGAAACTGTCCGGATGGGATTGAAACCTGCCCTTGCCGCAAGTTCTTATAAATTGAAGGCGCTATATACCGAAAGTCTGACCACCGAAGGCATCTGGCTTGAAGATATTCTGACAGGCGAAAAAATTGACTTGGCAGAAAATCCCGAATATACATTTTCTTCCAATCCATCGGATTCTGAAGTGCGGTTTATAGTTCGTTTTAAAAATGCTTTTACTACTATCAATCAAAACGATCAGGAAGAGAATAATAGTTTGAATATTTTCTATTCCAATCGTCAGGTGACGATTAATAACCTCTTAAGTACAGATATCAATTCAAAAATATATGTATATGATGTTTTGGGAAAAACTATCAGAACATTTGCTGTGAATGAATATCCGGCAATGACTTTTCCTGCCGATTTCCCCGATGGAACCTATATTGTTTATCTGGAAGGGAACAGAAATATAAGCTTAAAGTTTATCAAAAGTGATTTAAATTGATAATGTTACAATTGCAAAATGGAAAATCAATATTATAAAATGATGACAAAACCTAATATGTTGATTCCGGTCTTGGTTTTTCTTTTCATTATTTGGGGTTCAGGAAACCGTTTGCTTGCATGGAATGAATATAGCGAATCCGGTATTTCTGAAAATTGTTTCGATGAAAACGTATATCATAGTGCCTATTCGAATGGCTACTCTCTGAATTATTATTCGGGAATATCGGGAGCAATACCAGTTGCAAATTCCCCGGCATTTTCTGCCAATACCCTAGATGAAGACGCCTTTGCTGACGATGGAGGTACGGATGATAGTGATGATGACTTTAATGATAAATTGCAAGTTATTTTGCCTTTGGATAATGGAGGATTCTTTCTGCTTTTATTAGCAGGGGGGTATTTGTTGTATGTGCGGAGGAGGGAGAAAGTGAAAATTGAAAGGTGAAAGGTGAAAGATGAAAAGGGATCTTTTGTTTGATTGTTGCCAATTTGTTTTAATTGACTGAATAATATACAAATATCAAATAGACAGTTATGAAAAAGTTTGTTCTTATTTTCTCTCTTATTTTTATTGCCGGATTCAATACTATGAAGGCACAAGTTACGATAGGCTCTAATATTGCGCCGTCCGCCGGGGCATTGTTGGACTTGAAAGAGAATGCATCCGTAGCGCCTTCTCCAAACTCGACGAAGGGAGTTTTATTTCCGAAAGTAGCCTTACAGGGGCGTACTATCCTGCAACCATTGTTTACGGCAGGAACTCCTTCTTCGCAAGACTCGCTGAATACAACCGGGATGGTGGTGTACAATGTATCGGAAAATACAATGGAGAACGGCGCCGGGCTATATGTATGGGACGGCGAAGAGTGGCTTCCTATTACGATTAGCTCGGGTGCTGCCGCTTTTACAATCTCTGATTGTAATAACATACAGATTTCAGGCTATTACACAAAAAATGCTGTTTTGAAGGCAGAGCAGAATCATATTACACTAACTGTTTCCGTACAAAAAAGGGGATATTACAATATTCTGATATCGCCTGACTCTTCTAATGGTTACTATTTCTTTGCTTCCGGTGTTTTTGAACAACCGGGAACCTATGCAATTACAGTTCAGGGAGCCGGTATGCCATTGAGCGCACAGACAGACCAACTTACTTTCCAGTTAAACGGTCAGCCTTTTGAAGGCTTTTCTTCGGGCGATTGTCCTCTGAGTATCGACGTATTGGCTCAACAGGCCGATTTTACTATTAATTGTTCCAATATTACGGTTTCGGGATCATACGTGGCCAATGTGCCGTTATCGGATGCCAATACGATGAGTGTTGTAATGACAGCAACGCCAGCCTCGATAGGAACGACCTATGTTCTTCAAACAAATACACAAAACGGTTATAGTTTTAGCGCTACGGGAACCATTACAAGCCTTACCCAGACAATCACTCTGGTAGGAAGCGGAACTCCGGTCGAACCCAAAGTCGATATTTTTACCGTTCAAGGCAATAGTATCCAAAAATCATCATCGTGTACTCAAAATATACAAGTGATTCCGCGTACAGTTAAAATTCTGGGCTTGGGGGGCTATTGGTACAATGTAGGGAATAACCGTCCGACAACCGGCGCCGTTGATATGGTTATGAATAAGATTATTCACAATCCGGATTATTTCGGACCAAGTGCAAGCGCTGTTTATCCGGTAGGAGGAGTTGTTATTTGTAAGGAAAGTAATGGTGAGGACTGGAGACCCAATGCAACACAGCTTCGGGATACGATAAACAAATACAATCCGGATATTATTATTGGTGGATATGAAGTTAGTATTACTGCTGCGCATATGACTTTATTTCAGGATTTTGTCAATAAAGGAGGTGTCTTGATTTACATTTATAATGAAGCTGAAACGGTTAGTAAACAGTTGATAGACAATTTGTTTTATAATGGTGTTTCGACTGTTACGGTACGTAACGGTGAATCTCAATCGGGAGGAGCTACTTTACCGTGGGAGGACGTTAGCCATCCGATCATGAAGGGCCCTTTTCTGGATTTATATCCCGACGGAGTATCTACTTATTATATGCAACAGGATGCGGGCGGAAACGCTTCAATATCTGTTAATAGTACTCCGAATATAGAAAATGCTACGGTATTGGTGAAAAATGTCGCCGGTACCGGCGCCCGGGTATTTGTACATAATACCAAAGGTATTTTGTGGGTAGGAGACGGTGGTGCGATAGCAGGAGCATCAGCTCAGTTGGCAAATACAACTGCTTGGCCGATCAAGGTTGTTGGTACGGCTCCATACGGAACTATGCAAATAGGAGCCTCGAATAGTACAGGTAATAATGCCAAGACTACAAGCGCTCATTTCTTTGCAAATGCCCTTGCATGGGCAATGAGTTTAGCACAAGCGACCCGGCCTACCGGACTGGAAACATATAATTTACAGTAAAAAAATATAGAAAATATTCTAAAATAAAAATGATAAGCGATAAGTATTTCTTAAAAGGAATCTACTTATCGCTTATCATTTTATCACTTATCACTCTTTTTACCGTCCCATCAGCACCAGCAAGATATTAATATCGCTCGGTGAAATGCCCGGAATCCGGCTGGCCTGACCGATTGTTTCGGGATCTATCTTTGTGAGTTTTTGGCGCGCTTCGGTCGAAAGCGATTGTATCGTTGCATAATCGAATCTGCTTTTTATCCGGATATTTTCCAACCGGTGTAGTTTCTCCGCAATCGTTGTTTCCCGGTCAATATAACCCTGGTATTTCAACAAAATTTCAGCAGCCTCCACTATTTCACTCCTACGGTTAGGTATCTTCCCGATTTCTCCTTTTAATGCCGGAATCGCTTCCGCAAGACCCTCTATCGTTAATTGCGGGCGCGAAATTAAATCGACCAGTCGGCAACCGTGTTTCAACGCAGCAGTTCCGTTTGCTTCCAAAAAGCCATTGATATATGTCGGTTTTATTGAATAATTGCGGATGAAATCGACCAATTTATCAATCTGTTCCTTTTTCTCGACATAAAGTTGCAATCGTTCTTTTTTAGCCAATCCTACTTCGTATGATTTTTGGGTCAGGCGGGCATCGGCATTGTCCTGTCGGAGCAAAATGCGGTATTCGGCACGCGAAGTAAACATACGGTATGGCTCGTCTACCCCTTTTGTAACCAAATCGTCGATTAAAACGCCAATATACGCCTCGTCGCGGCCAAGTGTGAAAGGAGCTCCTCCGTGACAGTTGATATGCGCGTTGATACCCGCAATGATACCTTGCCCTCCGGCTTCCTCATAACCCGTTGTCCCGTTTACCTGTCCCGCAAAGAAAAGGTTCCTTATTGCCTTTGACTCCAATGTATGCGTCAATTGCGTAGGGTCGAAGAAATCATACTCAATTGCATATCCCGGACGGTAAATACGTATATTTTCAAGCCCTTTAACCGTTTTAAGCGCATTTATCTGAATATCGAGGGGCAATGACGATGAAAAACCATTGAGGTAATATTCCTGTGTCGTTTCACCTTCCGGTTCGAGAAAAAGCTGATGCTGGGTCTTTTCGGCGAAAGTAACGATTTTTGTCTCTACACTCGGACAATAACGCGGCCCGATACTGGTAATCTGACCATTATAGAGCGGAGAATCGGGTAGCCCTTTTCTCAGTATATCGTGCGTCCTTTCGTTTGTATAAGTAATAAAACAGCTTTTCTGTTCCAACGGGCGAGGTTGAAAGTCGAGGTATGAGAACTTATGAAAATCGCAATCCCCATCCTGTTTTCCCATAACCGAAAAATCGACCGAACGGCCGTCAATCCGCACCGGAGTTCCCGTTTTCATCCGGTCTGTCTTTATGCCCAAGCTCTTCAATTGCTCTGTAATTCCATAAGAAGAGGGCTCGGATATTCTTCCCCCCGCAATCTGCGTTTTTCCGCAGTGAATCAATCCCGAAAGAAACGTACCAGCCGTCAATATCACACACTTTGCCTCGAATATAGCATCCATGCCGACCTTAACTCCTGTAACCGTTCCGTCTTTAATAATAAACTCCTTCACGGTATCCTGCCAAATATCAAGATTATCCGTATTCTCTAAAATATTTCGCCATTTATCGCTGAATTTTTGCCTGTCCGCCTGAGAGCGCGGGCTCCACATGGCAGGACCTTTCGAGTGGTTAAGCATCCGGAACTGGATAGCCGTCATATCAGTCACAATCCCGCAAAAACCACCCAATGCATCGATTTCACGCACAATCTGGCCTTTTGCAATACCTCCGATAGCCGGATTGCAACTCATCTGGGCTATTTTGTGCATATCCATTGTAATCAGAACCGTTTTCGATCCGAGGTTAGCCGCCGCAGCCGCTGCCTCGCACCCGGCATGCCCGGCTCCCACAACGATAATGTCGTACTTAAAAATCATCTATAAATCGTTTTAAATAAGTTGAAAGTTAAAAAGTGAAAGGGGAAAGTTGAAGAGGGTGAAGTTTTGGTTATTTTCTATATTTGTGTAGAAAATTTTCTATATCAATATAGAAAATAGAAATTCCGATAATATTTTAAAACTTTCCCCTCTCACTTTTCCCCTTTCACCTAAAAAACAAGTAAGCTACTGCTATTCCGGCAATTACTCCACCCAAGTCGGCAATTAATCCCGCAGTTACAGCATATCTTGTTTTTTTGATTCCGACCGAACCGAAGTAAAGGGCGATAATGTAGAACGTCGTATCCGCCGCACCTTGGAATAGGCACGATAAGCGACCCACGAATGAATCGACACCGTAAGTTTTCATCGTTTCCACCATCATCGCTTTGGCTCCGCTGCCGCTCAACGGTTTCATAAGGGCAGTAGGAAGCGCATCGACAAAATCGGTATTGATCGGGAAGAGTGAAAAGAATCCTTTTAACCCCATTATTAAATAATCCATGGCTCCCGAAGCGCGGAATACACCGATTCCAACGAGCATTCCGACCAAATAGGGCATTACCTTTACAATTGTCTCAAATCCCGATTTTGCACCTTCGATAAAGGCTTCATAGACATTTACTTTTTTGTATACCGCACCGATTATAAATATGATAATAATACTGAAAAGTAAAAAGTTGCTGGTAATATTGGAGACAGTAACCATTGTCTCTTTATCCAGTCTGGAAAAAAAGTAAATGGCTAATCCGATTATTAAAGAGATTGAACCGAGCCATCCGATGACTGTTTTGTTCCAAAGATTCAATTTCTGGCGAATGCCGACGTAGATAATTGCAGTCAGTGTAGAAACATAAGTCGCAATAAGCAGCGGTATAAAAATATCTGTCGGGTTTTCAGCACCCAGGATGGAACGTTGAGCCAATATGGTAATCGGGATCAGCGTTAATCCCGAAGTGTTGAGCGCCAGAAACATGATTTGTGCGTTGGATGCGGTATCTTTTTTCGGGTTTAAGGACTGTAATCCGTCCATTGCTTTAAGTCCCAGAGGAGTTGCGGCATTGTCTAATCCGAGCATATTGGCAGAAAAATTCATTAATAATTGCCCGTTTACCGGGTGATTCTTGGGTATTTCGGGAAATAACTTGGAAAAGAAAGGCCCGATTATCCGTGACAGGAAATTGATTGCGCCCGCTTTTTCTCCTATATTCATCAGTCCCAACCAAAGGATCATCACTCCACCCAAGGGCAACGCGATTTTCATCACTGCAAATTCGGACATTTCGAAGGTACTTGAGACAATTCTTTCAAATGCTGAAAAATCTCCGAAAAAGATGCTTTGTATCAATGCAACCAACATGGCTACAAGAAAAAAACCGACCCAAATATAATTTAATGCCATTTTCGCTGTATTTGTATGGATGTTATGGTTAAAGAGTTTATTTCGCGAAATCCTTACAGTTCAAAAATTCTTCAACTATATATCTTTTCACTTTCACCTTTCACTTTTCAATTCTCACCTTATCTAACTACAAATTTAAATAAACTTTTGAATTGATTAAGAACAGATCTATTTATTAAGATATTGAATGTAAAATTTTAAGAGCCTACGAGCTACCTGCATAGTATTTCTTTAGATAATAATGTTTCTCATTACCAACTTTCAACTTTCCTCTTTCACCTCTCAACTTTCAAAGGAAAAGTACTAAATTTGCATCCGGATTGATTTTGAATAGCCTGATAATGAAGATAATTTTATGAAAATGAGAAAGAGTTATATTGTTGTATTATTTCTTTTCGGTTTTTTTGAATCTGCTTTTCCACAAGAGTTTTTGTGGAAAGCGGGATTGCACTCTTTTTTTGATAACTGTGAGTTTTCCGGTTCTCATATAAAAACTTCCCAAACGATGGCTGGAGTTCATGTAGCTCCGGAGGTGGGGGTCGGATGGAATAAGGTACACCGCATATTTGCGGGGGTTGACGTCATGCACGAATTTGGGAGCGATGAGATGATCGACTATTCGGATTTGATTGCCTATTATGAGTTTGACCACAAGCCTTTTCACTTTTTGATGGGAGCTTTTCCCCGAAAAATGGCATTGGAGAAGTATCCGTATATGTTTTTTCAGGACTCTATTCTAAACTACCGGCCGGTTATGACCGGGATATTTTGGGAATATTATTCTAACGAAAATTTCCTGAACGGATGGCTTGATTGGACAGGCCGCCAAACGCGCGAGCAGAATGAGGCTTTCTTTATGGGCGTATCGGGAAAATATAATTTAAGCATGTTTTATGGCCAACTGTTCGGTTATATGTACCATTTCGCAGCAAAGAAAGATGCGGTTGTCCCTGAAGGATTGCACGATAACGGGTTGGTATGGGCTTCGGTGGGTATTGACCTGACTAAAAAGACAAATTTTGACAGGCTGGAAGCTAATGTCGGTTGGACTGTCGGCTTGGAGCGTGACCGGAGTATTGGCGATTGGCATACTCCGCAAGGGTTTTTGTCGGAAATAAAAATAGAGTATAAGGGGCTTGGATTGTTTAATACGTATTATATGGGTGGTAAACAACAGGTCTTTTACGGCGATCATGGAAATGAGGTTTACTGGGGAGATCCGCTTTACCGTTCGACAGGATATGACCGGGCAGACTTTTATGTCTATTTTGTAAAAACAAACGTGGTTAACCTGAAATTTATTTATTCACTGCACTTTGCGGAAAAGGAGATGTATCATGAGCAGTTGTTTTATGCTACATTTGATTTGAGTAATTTGAAAAAGAAAGAAGAAAAGAAATATCAATATATCTGGGATAATTGGTTTAACAGGGAGGATTGAGAAATTAGCAAATTAGCGGATGAGTAAATTAGCAAATTACTTTCGAGGATGTAAAATAAGATCAGCGTAAATCCGTGTTATTTGCGTTCAAATACATCGCCTGATTTGATTTTGAGCAATTTAAGTGTCTGTTGTCTCATTAAAGACTCTAACTTGTAATTACTTAATTAAAATTTTGAACGGTTTTAAAGGATAAAAACGCCTATCAGTAAATACTTCCAAGTTACAGATTCCGAGATTCCTCATGTAATTTAACTAAGTTAAATGAAAATCTTAGCGACTTCCCGTCCTTTGCGTCTTGGCGTTAAAAAAGAAAAGCGTAAGCGCTTAATCCTGAGCGCGAAGATGTTAATTGGCGAAGACAACGTACCGGAAGACGGAATGTTTAATAACATAAGAGACAACTTCATAAACATATAATTTGAAAGTTGTTCAGATTTGAATGTGACTTTTTTGTAGACAGACATTAAAGATAAAAACGAAAATAAAAATAAAATGGAAAAACTGACGCTCATTAAGGTTGGGGGAAAAATAGTAGAAGAAGAGGATACTTTAAAACAGCTTTTAACCGACTTTTCGGCCATAGAAGGGCATAAGGTATTGGTTCACGGCGGCGGGCGCTCTGCCACGGCAATAGCTTCGCGCTTGGGCATAGAGAGCCGCATGGTAAACGGAAGGCGTATCACCGACGAAGAGACTCTCAAGGTGGTGACTATGGTTTATGCTGGATTGGTGAATAAAACGATAGTGGCGCGGTTACAGGCATTGAATATGAATGCGCTGGGATTGTCCGGAGCTGACCTTAACTATATGCGTTCCGAAAAACGTCCTGTGAAAGAGATTGATTACGGTTTTGTGGGTGATGTGAAGGAGGTGAATGCCGGAATCTTGGCCGATTTGATTCATAAAGGAGTGGTTCCGGTATTGGCGCCGCTGACACATGATAAAAAGGGGAATATGCTCAATACAAATGCGGATACTATTGCCGGAGAAGCGGCTAAAGCATTGACCCGGTATTTTGATGTGATCTTGGTATTTTGTTTTGAGAAAAAAGGCGTTTTGATGGATGAAAACGACGATGAAAGCGTAATACCGGAAATTACCCGTCCGTTGTTTGACGAGTATGTTGGGAAAGGAATTATTCAGGGAGGAATGATCCCGAAACTCGAAAATTCGTTTGAGGCTATTCAGGCAGGAGTGAAGCAGGTAGTTATTACAAAAGCAACCGAGATAGGCAAAGGGACCGGAAGTATTGTAAAATAATCCCGGAAAATGTGGTTAATCTGCGATGGATTCGTATACCCGCATCAGTGAATCGGCAATATTTTCATCGGAGAAAATCGCGGCATGCCGATATCCTTCTGCAACCATTTTTTCAGCCAGTGATTTGTTTTCAATTATTTTGCAGATAGCATCAGCTAATTCTTCCGCATTGTCGTGGGCGATATAACAGGCGGCTTTGCCTCCTGTCTCTTCAAAGCAACTTCCTTTTGAGGTAATAACCGGTATGCCGGATGTTAATGCTTCCAGAATAGGTATACCGAAACCTTCGAATAAAGATGGATACGCAAAGAGTGTTGCTAACTTATAAATCGCCGGCAATTCCGAAGTTTCTACATTGTGCAGGAAGATAACTTTTTCTTCCAGTTTATATTCCGAAATTAACTCCAGGAGCTCATTTTTATATGCCGAAGGGCGTCCTACGATTACCAGGGGAATATCAATTTTTCCGGCATGCATTGCCTTAAGGATTATTTCATGGTTTTTGCGTTTTTCGATTGCACAAACAATCAGCATATAGTTTGCCGGTAACTGATATTTTTCAGCCACGATTTTTTTTGTCTCTTCCGTTACCGTTTGTTTGAAAACCGGATTGCATCCCTGATATACAACATCTATTTTTTGCTCATTAATTCCCATATATTCAATGAGGTCGCGCTTGGTTTGTTCGCTGATCGCTATGATTTTATCGGCAACTTCGCTACTTCTGGTATACTTCTCGCGAAAGGAATAACGGTCAAAGAACGGGAAGAGTTCCGGATTTTTAAGGAAAATCACATCGTGCATTGTTACAACTGTCCGGACGTTACACTTCTTAATCCCATAAGGAAGCTCGTGGCTCAAACCGTGGTATATATCCAACTTCTCCTGCCTGATTTCACTGCATTGCCCGAATGTGCGCCATAGGGACGGGAATTTGGCGGATAAGAATCCGGTGGGTTGTATAATTTTACAGTTGGATTTTAACGGAAAAGGGATTGCATTTTCTGTCTTTGGCGTAAATAAGAAATAATCATTATCAGGCTTTTGTTCACTCAATATACGAATTGTATCACGGCTATAATTTCCTAATCCCCGGGAATTGTAAAAAGCCCGTTTGGCATCGAAACCTATTTTTAATCCGTTATTGCTCATGATCTATTTATTTCTGGATACAAAGGTAATTATTTTTATGATTATTGAGATTATATCTGCTCATGAGGAGGGATGCTGAGGAATCGGCGATAGATAGGTATGTGCTTCTTCTGAGTCTCGCGTAGGAGAGGGCTTTACCTCCAAGCCTTGCATGGGGTAATTCATGTTTATTCCCTGCGGGGAATGGGAGGGGATGATATCGCTTTATTTTATGTGAAAAACGAAGGCGCTAAGTTTTGTTTTCTTAGCGCCTTTGCTTTTTAATCATTTGCGTTCTTGAACGCTTTCAATCCTGATTTATAGTTTTATCATTTTGATTGTCTTTCCGTTTATTTTTACAAAATAAACGCCTGTTGACCATGAATTTCCTAATGAAGTCGAGCCTGAAGATTTTCCTTTTTCGATAATCTGCCCTGTCATATTAACTACAACATACTCTCCGGCTATATCCAGGTTGAAAGAGCTATAGAACGGATTCGGATAAGCGAAAGAAGCCGGATTTTCTGTACTTTCTTCTTTTATAGATGTTCTTTCCGGCTTGCATTCAGAGTTATCAACAAAGCAGTTCCAGTTTGAGGAAGTAGCGTTACTTGTCAATTCTCCGTAAACGATTCCCAAACCGACAGTACTCATGTAGAAACGACCGTAAACGTTTTGGTCACCTACAACGAATTTTCCGTTACCGGGACCTCCGAATTGGGTTGTTTCGTCATTGATACGTTGCCAGCTTTGACCGTTATCTTCCGAGCGGTATAATCCTTTTTCGCATCCGTTAGCTTTACCCCAAATGTAAATAACATAAGAGCCTTGTGTTTGACCTGCACCTACACCAACGGCGTTACAGGTGGTTACATAAGGAACGGAGCTAAATGTTTTTCCGTGATCCGTTGAAACGGATAATCCATTCCCTCCTCGTGGTGCGTAAATCAAACCTTCGTGTCCCGGAACAACGCATATACGGCTGAAATCACCGTTCGATAAGCTAGTAGAAGTATATGTTTTTCCTTTGTCGGAACTAACATAAATTGTATTGGAGCCTGCAGCATAGATATAATTTTCATTTTCAGGGTCTCCGATTACATATTCTGCTGAAATGCCGGTTACTAGATTCCATGTAATTCCTTTATCTGTTGAATAATATGTAGTTCCGGTAGCTTCCAGATCTTTTTCGTTTTCTTTTATATGAACATACACAAGCACCTTTCCATCGGCAGAAATTCCGATTTTTCCGTATTTTTTAGTCATAGCCGTCCATGTTCTTCCTCCGTTTTCCGTGTAGTAAGAACCCTCGCTAGCAACCCTCGCCATTATATCCGGGTTTTTAGATGCATAAGCTATTCCTGATGTTGTACCTGATTCCGGTTTATGGATCGGTGCAAATTCATGGATATTAGAGTGAACAAATCCGGTGTAGTCGCCGATAACAGATATAGGATCTCCTCCTGGAATGCTGATCATATCCAATGGCACAGTCTCTTCCAATCCGTTTACATCAAAATAGAATATCGGACCTCCATCTGCGTCACACCATACATTATTTGTGGTGAATATTCCGTTTCCGGAAGTAACGGAGACTTTGTTGTTGTCAAAAGGATCCATTATGATGCTGCAAGACCAGTGGATAGCATGGTCAGGAATCCATGTGCATCCGTTTGCGTCGAATCTGAAATTATCTTGCAGGCTTCTCCATGTTTTTCCCCCGTCGGTAGAAGTGAAGATTATATCTCCGTGAACAGGTCCGTTTCCGGTGTTCCAGTTTTGATTAACCCAGGTACAGATAGTCGTACAAACCAAGCTATCGGCACTGGTACGGGAACAAGAGACATCTCCTATTTGGTAATTTCCTGCCGGAGAGATGTCTGTTGCTATTTTTGTATTTGGATTGTAGCGGTAAATCCCTCCCGAAGTTCCGCTTGAGTTTGGTCCTTCTTTATCAGCATAAGCAATTAGAAGATTTCCTGCCGGATCCATTTTCATTCTCAAAGGCATCCATTTCGTAGGCAATCCTTGAACTGCATTCCATGTAGTGCCTCCATCTTCGGAAACATATACGTTATTGGATCCTGTCTGGGATATTCCAACAAAAATCCGTTGAGTTTTTCCCTTGTCGGCTTGTGAGCCGTCAAATACTATGGCAGATACTCCGTTTGCATTCGTTGTAGTCGGTTTCATATCGCTGGTCCAGCTTGGCCATGGTGTAGTGGCAGTAAATACATTCGGGAAAGAAGATACGATTTCCCATCTTCCTCCGGCATTAGTACTTACAATCAGCGGATTACCAACGCGTCCGCCGCAATAGATGATATCCCCGTTATTAGGGTCTACCGCGATTCTTTCACCGTTGCCGCGTCCGTCTCCGTTCCCATGCACGTAAAGCTTGCCTGTAACATCAACCGTATTAAATGTTTTTCCTCCATCGTGAGAGCGCATGATAGCAGTTTTCTGTCCGCTAAGGTACATGCTTCCGCCAACCATGTAGATACGGTCAGGATTGGATGGGTCTATCGCCAATCCTTCGATGCTTAACAACCCGTTATCATCTTCACTGATAAAGTTGTTTAACGGTTTCCATGAACAATCAGCAGCATTCCATTTATAGGCTCCTCCTACGTCTGTGCGTGCATATTTCACATCCTTTTGAGTCGGGCTTGCAATAAGTCCCGAAACAAAACCTCCACCACCGATTGCCAGGGTTCCGTAGCTGTACAGAACGTCCATGCCATTGCAGACAAGTGTGGGTGCAGGGAAATCTTCCAAACAAACAATTTGTATCGAGTCGATGTAAATTGTGTTTTTTGATCCGGTAAAAATCTGAATCGTGTTCGAGTTTAATGTTTTGTCTGAAAAATCAAACCACACACGAGCCCATTCATTTGCTACAAATACGGATTGAGACATTTCTAATTCTTCACCTCTACTATTAATAGCTCTCATTGAAACATCTCCGGGGGTTCCCATATAAACTAAAAATGTGCAACCATAATTATAATAGTTTACATTTGTGGATTTAGCTACGGCTCCCCAGTTTTCAGAGAATGTTACCTTCAGGCATTTGGCGCTTTTATTTGCTCCGTTGGCAGAGGGGTTGTCGACAATCTCTTGCGTCCCTCCCCAGACATCAAGTGTAGCATTATTTTCAAAATCAGCAATGAGAGAGCCTCCCGTACAATTGGATTCGGCTGCTGTCAACAGACTGATAGAAAGTAAACTACCAATAAAAAGTAAAAGTTTTTTATTCATGGTTATTAAAATTTATAGTTTGTTTTTATGTATTTAAATGTGATTTATTTGTTTTTGTAGTAGTTCTGTCTCGTTTGCACAAAATTATCAGTATTAAGCACCTTTGATTTAATACATTCGTTTATCGATTATCTTTTTACTAAGCGGATATCTCTTTCTCCGTTTTCGTTTTCATTAATATATACCTCTACTGCATCCGGTGGAATCAGTTCTTTTATCTTTTCAGGCCATTCGATAAAGCAAAGTTTTCCGCTGTAAAGATAATCTTCATAACCGAAATCATAGGCCTCTTCTATTTTGTTGATGCGATAGAAATCGAAGTGGAATATTTGCTCTCCGCCTTTAGTATTGTATTCATTGACAATGGCAAAGGTTGGGCTGTTAATAATATCTTCTACTCCCAATTCTTCGCAAATAGCTTTGATGAAGGTTGTTTTTCCGGCGCCCATAGAGCCATAAAATACAAAAACCTTATTGTCTCCTATTTGAGAAATAAACTCTTTTGCAACATCCGAAATCTCCGCTAATGATCTTATTTTCATGTTCTGCCGTTTTTGAAGATGTAGTCTAAAGCTACGCTTTCAATATGATATTTGTCCTGCTGTTAAAGGCGCGATTTAGAGTTGCGCTTTTAAGTAATATCAAGAATTAGTTAATAATTGCAATTTTCGTAACCATTTTTTCACTTCCATCAGCCAATGCCGCAAAAACAAAATATACTCCGGTTCCTACGCGTTTTCCTTTCAGGTTTTTTCCGTCCCAAGTAAATGCGCCACCGTTTGAATTTCCCTGATAAATCAGGTTGCCCTGTACGTCTGAAATCTTAACTACACTTTTTTCAATTAGTCCGTTGATAGTAATTAGTCCGGTATAATTTGCGTGTACAGGATTTGGATAGGCATACACATCGCTGTAAGATTCAGCTCCTTCCGTTGCATCGCTTTTATATGAATATAGGGCTGATGATGTGGCAATATACACTTCGCCTGTTTTATCGTCAAGTGCTAAATCTACAATTGTATTGGATGTTAAGGGGCTATTCTCGGTTGTGAAATGGTGGATTGTCTCTTGTCCGTTTGGCGACAACAGATATACTCCGGATGATTCGGTGGCAATCCATTTTCTGTTTCCTCCATCCACTTCGATTGCATTGATCAATTCCGAGCCCAGCAGATAATCAGCCAAGGTTTCGTTATCTTCCCTTGTGATTTTGATCCGGTCAATAGTAAAGTTACTATTGAAAATATTTTCGGGTTTTGATATGATCAAAGGACCGATATCCGTACCGATCCAGATTGCATTATTTTTATCTTCAGCAATACAGCGGTATTTCAGCGGTGTGGTTATACTAATTTCGCCGGAGCTGCTTTCCTGAAAATTTGTGAAGAGTTTGGTTTGGTCATCCGAAGCGACAAACGGAGTTCCTTTGTCATTGATAACAAACAGTCCGGCTCCGGCTCTTGGAAAAATCATCCATTTGTATCCGTTCCGGCTGATAAATAATTCTTTAACTGTTTCTTTTCTTGTTACACTCGAATAATATAGAGATTCCCATGTATTGTCGGCTTTCCTTACATCGAGTATATCCGGACTAAGCATGTTTACCATCCATAAATTATTATTTTTGTCGAAACAGAGTCCACTTACTATTATCCCATAAAGGGGAGATGTGCTGGAATTAGGTATGAGAGTGCTGTTCTCGGAAGTGAAATGGGTGATTAATTTATTTTTTTCAAATAAAAATAATGAGTTTCTCCATGTTGCGACATATATCAGGTCATGGTTTCTCGGATCTATTTCAACGTCCAATACGTCCACGAAAGGCACGGCACTACTGGCTGCCACTCCGTCAGGAAAGTCTTTTCTGCGGATAGAAGTCCATTTGCCGTTTTCGTATACTTGTACAAGCCCGGGAGTATTCATTGCTAAATCAAAAGGACCTCCGCTTCCGGTGATTAATTTTCCGTATCTGTGTTTGATAAATGCTACTTGGCTGGAAGCGGGACCTTCCGGAACGAATGTGTTTTCAATCTCCCCGTTTTTATATTTTATCAAGATTATTTGATTTTCTTCCTGATTGTATTGCGTAATCCAATAGCAATTTTCAGAAGGAGAGAATATCAGGTTCTTAATATTAGATAATTCCCGGGACTCTTTCTGTTCCCAATTTTTATCAAAACGGATAAAATAGTTGCTTTGGCGAAAAGTTATGTTGTCTCCGGATACATCAATTTTTAAAAAATCCGAGTTATCATAGGAAATATTCCATGCTGATCCGTTGTATCGGTATATCCCGTTTTGTTTTAACAGTATCAGTTCGTTATTAAATACAGCTATGTCGTTATTCGGATATGAACTGTCCGGATCCGGCAACAAAGTCCAGTTTTCGAAATTGGAAAGGTTATTGTTGTGAGTCTCCGCATAATAAATGCCGTTTTTTGTTAATGCATAAATTTGTTTTTCGGTGATTTTCAGGGAGTTTATTTTTAGATATGCCCCTTTTTCGCCAATCACATAAGTATCGGTAATTTCATTCTTTTTAGTATCTATTACCAGAATTCCGAATCCGCATGAGAGATAGGCATATTGCTTGTAGAAAGAGATATTATTGATTTCCTTATCAGAAATTTCTTTTCGTTTCAGATCCGAAATATTGATAATACGGCTTCCCTTCATCATGTCAATATTCCCGTTGGAATAAGCGATAAGAAGTAAATTATTTTCTTTGCTGTAAGCTATATGTGCGATTTCACCGTCGCTTAGCCCGTTAATCTTGGAATATGTCTCTACACTCTCATACTCTTTATCTATTGAAAAAAGAGACCCGTTGCTTATTGCATATACTTTTTCTGCAGATTCTGTTATCTCCGTTACATTATTGTAAGAAAAATAGGTTTTCCAACTCCCCATTGTCGATTGCGCATAAAACATTAGAGAGAGAGAGGAGAATAATGAAAGCAAAAGAATTTTTCGTGTTATATTCATATTGCAAGAAGTTGAAAATTGAAAGTGAAAAACCATTATTTTATGAATTATAAACTTAACATTCAGTCTTTTATTGTATTTAAAAGAGAGCTATTTTTCTTTTAGAAAAGTTAATAGCCTATCGATTGCCCGTCCCCGATGGCTGATTTCATTTTTTTCTGCCATTGAGAGTTGGGCGAAAGATTTTTCGTATCCATCGGGAAGAAATACCGGATCGTATCCGAATCCTTCATTTCCTTGTCTTTTTTCTAATATCTGACCATTTATACGCCCTTCAAACAAATATTCTTTACCATCCAGTATCAGGGCGATCACCGTGCGAAACCGTGCTTCCCTATTCGTTTTTCCGGAAAGTTCATTCAATAATTTTTCCATGTTTGCTTCCGGATCTTTGGCTTCTCCGGCATATCTGGCCGAATAAACTCCGGGAGCATTATCCAAGGCTTCCACTTCCAAACCGGTATCGTCGGCAAAACAATCGCATCCGTATTTTTCGTATAAGTAGCGAGCTTTTTGCAGTGCGTTTCCTTCCAATGTGTCGGCCGTTTCGGGAATATCTTCATGACATCCGATCTCTTGCAGCGTTTGTATTGAAAAGTAGCCGTTTAACTTATGCATCACTTCGTCTACCTTATGCAAATTATTCGTGGCAAATACCAGATTCATCATCTCTTGAAATTTAATGTATTATACAAAGTTAGCAATTTTATGGGTTATAATCACTGTATTAGAGGCCTAATTTTCGGGCCCGGAGCATTTCCCTTTTTCCCGGAGGTCCCGGTAATCGTTCGGTAGTATAACCTGCGGTTTGCAGCATTCTTCTCACAGATCCTTTTGCACAGTATGTGGTAAAGATTCCTTCCGGAGAAGTTTGCCTGAACAGATGCGCGAAAATTTCGGGAGTCCACATTTCCGGTTGTTTATCCGGAGCGAATGCATCGAAATAAATCAGGTCAAACTGCCGGTTAAATCGCATTTTTGTTAAGTCTCCCACTATTTTGTGTAACGTAAAAAAAGAATCAATAGAGATATCTTTGTCCCACTCGCAACCGTGCAAGGATTCGAAAACCGAATTATCTGTTCCGGTCAGGGCCGAAAAGTTCAATAACCTTATCTTGCTTTCTTCGATAGGATAAAGCTCGATAGTAGTGTAGTGGATGTGAATATTCTTCGATTTTGCTTCCAGATAAGAAAGAATAGCATTTAGTCCTGTGCCGAATCCGATTTCCAGAATGGAAATATCTTTTTTCCCGGTTTGGTTTAAGCCGTTTTCTATAAAAACATGCTTCGACTCGGTTAACGCTCCGTTGACGGAGTGATAGTGTTCGTTCAACTCCGGAACAAAAAATGTATGGGAGCCATCGGCTGTTTTTTCTATCTGTATATTTGGCATAGTCCGATCAATTATTTTTATGGGACAGGATCATATCCGCTTCCTCCCCACGGATGGCATCTTAGTAGTCTTTTGACTGCTAACCACAATCCTTTGAACGGGCCGTATTTTTTTAATGCGATAAGGGCATATTCGGAGCAGGTCGGGATAAATCTGCAGGATGGCGGTTTCAGCGGTGAAATGCAATATCTGTAAAAAAGAACAGGCAACAGGAGAGGAAAGGTAAATATCCTGAGCAGTATGGACGGCTTTTCCTGTTTTCCGGATTCTTTCATGGCAATTGTTCTATAAGTTTCGCAAGAGCAACCTTTACTTTCTTTTCTACAAATCCGGTCGGCTCTATTTTATCTCCGATATAAGTAATTGATACATGCAATTGATAATCTTTCTCTTCTACCGATTGGTATAACCCGTGTTTATTTTTCCGGTATGCTTCCCTGATTTGCCTTTTTATCCGGTTTCTGTCCGTTGCGTGTTTGAACTTTCTTTTGGGTGCATTTATCAGGCTACGGACAGGGATTTCTTCTTTTGAGGAGGTTCGGAAAACAACCCGTACAGGATAGGATAAAAATGCTTTTCCTTCTGCATATAATCTGTCTATTGCAGTCTTTCCGCACAAGCGTTCGGCTTTGGAAAATGTATTTTTAAGTTCCGCCATAGTTGTTTGCTTCGACCTGTTAAAATATAAATCCACGGATTATGCAGAGTTTCATAGGAAATGGTTGGAAGTGCGAAAATCTGTTTAATCCGTGGATTGAATAGGGAACGAAATATTTATTTCTTTTTATTAAATTCCTTGATGTATTGGTCCATTGCCGCAGCCATCGATGGTGCATTCGGATTAGGGGCCTCTATGTCGACTCTCAATCCGGCATCTTTTGCTGCTTTAGCAGTTGTTGCGCCGAAACATCCGATCTTGATTTCTCCTTGATCGAAATTAGGGAAATTCTTGAAAAGGGATGCGATTCCGGAAGGACTGAAAAATACCAGCATATCGTAATTGAAACTGCTGTCTTGAGTAAAGTCGGTGCTGACGGTTTTATACATTACAGCCTTTGTATAAGAAACCTTGCTTTTGGATAGCAATGCGATGATATCGTCTTTGGGATTTTCAGATACGGATTTGTTGGCATCATATACATCGGCAACAGCTACTAAATATTTTTCGTCGGCATGTTTGTTGATGACAACCATTAAATCTTCGATTTTTCCTGTGGCTGCAAAAAATATTTTGCGCTTACGGTACTGGATGTATTTTTGCAAGTAAAGGGCTACCGATTCCGATACGCAGAAGTATTTCATTGCTTCGGGGACTGTTATCCGCATTTCTTCACATAGTCTGAAAAAATGATCAATAGCAGTTCTGGCAGTGAAGACAATTGCTGTATGGTCAAGGATTGATACTTTTTGTTGACGAAATTCTTTTGCAAGTATAGGTTCAACTTTAATGAAAGGTCTGAAGTCTATTTTGACACCATATTTTTCGGTAATGTCAAAATAAGGAGACTTTTCGGTGGCCGGCTTTGGTTGAGATACCAATATGTTTTTTATCTTTAACATCACCTTACTATAATTCCATTGTTAGTTATTACGTTTATTAGCCCTCCCAAGAAAATAAAAGTGGGTAAAATTTCCAGAGTGCAAAGATACAAAATCAAATAGAATAACGATGATGTACTTTTGTAAAAAAATGTTGTTATTTTGGATAAGTATAAAATTGACAAGCAGATATATGCAAAAAGTCCGGTGTAAATGACCGGTGTAATCCAAGATGTTGGTCCGAAAGAGAGACATAAAACGGAAGGAATCAACGCAATACCAAAAAATAAGATGAACGACTGGAATGTTTTTGACCACGCCGAAGAGCGGATTTTATCGAAGAAAACGTAACAAATCACTTTGATCGTTGCTATTTTGAACAGGATAAACAGTATTGTTATTACCAAAACAAGAGGCAAGACAAATGAAAAATTTTCTGTTTCGTGATTTAAAAACCGGGAAGTTGCAAAAAAAGAGAATAAGGATATATTTATAATTCCGGCTATCATCGATAGTATTTTTGACCGGGAGTTATCCGAAAAGGAGTCATCTCTATAGGATTCGCTTCTGAGGGATAATGAGCAAAACTCTTTAAGGTCTTGTAACAGAAACTTTTTCTTGCGCGAGAAAATTAATCCATAGATTAAAAATATCAAAAACAACAGAGGGGTAAACCATATTTCCGTCTGAATTCTCTGAGGAATTAGTATTCCGTTTTCTCCGGGATACATTTCTTTGATAGAATAAGTTTTTATGGTCTGATGCGGAGAATTTTCGTTGAAATCGGGATAATTTTGCCAATTTGAAATATAGTCTGCTGTTGGAGTAGCGGCATTGCTTTTTTCCTGAGGAATGATATAAGGATAACAATTTTGGAGGGAATCTATTACTTCCTTTCGGGCAATAGAATCGGTATTTAATTCGATTCCGGTAGTATCGCGAGCCTGAGTTTCTATAGAAATGATTCCCTCTTGGGGCTCTGTAAAGCTCGGCCGTGAGAGCGACGGCCCAAACTTTTTCCAATAGTAATCTTCTCTTGTCGTAGCATTTACAGACATAAAAACGCGTAATCTCTTTTGTGAATTCTTTTAGGCGTAAGTTAATTCGAGGTTTAATGTCGTGTATATTGTTAAACCGAAGTACCTGAACGTAACTTTATGACAAAGATATAATAAAAAGGTATCAAGTGAAAAACCGATTGGTAAAAATGAGGTTTTTTATCTCGAACACCGGTTATTTATTATTACGCTTATCTGTAATTAATAATCTTAAGACTTTTAACAAATCCAATTCGAAGGATTGAACATTAAATAACCCCAATTCATTTAGGAGTAAATAAAATGCCGATAATATCAACCTAAAAACAGTAAGACAATCAATGTTTTATCTTTCTTAAGTTTATATTATCGGCATTCTTTGTAATTTGTACCGTTTTTTTATCCTTTTTATTTGATGTTGCTCCTGATGTTTTCTGCAATAGTATTCATCTCTTCGGGGGTGAATGTCAATTTCGGATTTTTAAAATTCGTATCTCCTTCACTTTCCATAGGGATGAGGTGAATATGTGCATGCGGGACTTCCATTCCCATAACCGTAATGCCGATGCGTTTGCATGGAATCGCTTTTTCAATCGCCAACCCTACTTTTTTTGCAAATACAAAAAGTCCTGCCAGTGTTTTGTCGTCCAGGTCAAAGATATAATCGGTTTCTGTCTTTGGGATTACTAATGTATGTCCTTTTTTTATCGGATTGATATCCAGGAATGCAAAATAATTATCATCCTCTGCAATTTTATAGCAGGGGATTTCTCCATTGATTATCCTTGAAAATATAGTTGGCATCTGCGCGAAAATTTATGTTAGATGGAAATATTAAGGATTTCAAAAGGTATTTTTCCGGCAGGAACAGTTACTTCCACAACGTCGCCTACCTTTTTCCCAAGCAATGCTTTCGCAATCGGAGTGTTGATTGCCAGCTTCCCTTCCTTTAGGTTTGCTTCGTGTTCGGAAACGAGAGTATAAGCCATCTGTTGCCCGTTCTTGGTATTCTTTATCTCTACTTTATTTAGTATCTGCACCACGTCTGTGCTCAATTTGGATTCATCAATTAACCGGGCACTTGCAATTTTTTCTTTTAGAATAGAAATTTTCATTTCTAATAATCCCTGAGCTTCTTTAGCAGCATCGTATTCTGCATTTTCGGACAGGTCACCTTTATCCCGCGCTTCTGCAATTTGTTTAGAGATTGCCGGGCGTTCGATTGTTTCCAACTGTTTCAGATCTTCGACCATTTTGTTATAACCGTCTTCGGTCACATAAGATATAGCCATGATATTATTTTGTTTATTACGGATACTCCAAAAACTTTGATTTATGCATTTGCATTCCTTTGATAACGTGCATGTTTATATTAATAAACTCCGCGTTTATCATTTTGCAAACCTCAACCTTAGTTTTTAGGGATTTCCTTACGTTTGTATTATGAATTTATAAAAAACAAAAAGAATTCCGACCAAAGCCGGAACTCTTCTGGGAGGTCTCTCCTCCTTTTTTGTACCAAACAAAGATAAATAATTTTTTTGTATAAAACAAAATTATTTAGACTTTACTTTTCTGTTCGTTTATTTCTATTACTATTATTGCACCGAAAGTTCTTGAATCGCACGCTTTAATGTGTTGTCTTTTTCATGGATGACCGGATAAAAACCATCATCGCCGAAAATGTTCCGGATAATATAGGCCTTAAGTTTATTTTCAATCAAATCGTTCGATTTGCTTATCAGGTGCGGATTACGGCGTATTCCTTTGCCTACGGCAAAATCGGCAAATAACTCGCCTAATTTTTGAGTGTCCAGATATGTTTCCAACGCTTTATAATCGGAGAATGCTTTTAGTTGGTTCCTGTTTTGGTCTGCATATTGGAATGCATATTCGTAGAGGTAACCGTTATTGTTTGCCTTGGTATAGTATGAAGTTATACCCAATGTATCCCGAGGGACGAAAATATCAGGCATAATTCCTCCTCCTCCGTATACAATCCGTTCTTTTATGAGGGTTTTGTATTTGATTGTATCAGCTTTGTCTACCTGAATACTGTCCTCAGCATCAAATTCTCCATGTAAATATCTGTTTACTATATCATTTCCATAAGACTCTTCGTCTTTATATGGTTTTTGAATGCATCTTCCGGATGGAGTGTAATATCGCGCAATAGTCAGACGAATGGCTGAACCGTCGCGTAACGGGATTTGTTGCTGTACTAATCCTTTTCCGAAAGAGCGGCGACCTATAATTATACCTCTGTCGTTATCCTGAATCGCTCCGGCAAAAATCTCACTTGCCGAGGCAGACCATTCATCAATTAATATAGCCAATGGGTTATTTTGAAAAGATCCGGACCCATCGGCATATGCGTCCCGGCGGGGTTCTGATTTTCCTTCGGTGTAAACAATTAAATTTTCCTGTTTCAGGAATTCGTTGATCATCTGGATTGCAGCGTCGAGATATCCTCCGGAATTGCCCCTTAAATCGATAATAAATTCGGTAGCGCCATCCTTTTGAAGTTTATTCAGCGCCGTCAGGAATTCGCTGTACGTATTATTCCCAAATTTGCTCACTTTGATATAACCTATTTTGTCGGTGACTTTATACGCAATGTCAATGCTTGTTACCGGGATATCCCCGCGTTTGATAGTGAACGGCAATAATTCTTTTGCTCCGTTTCGCTTAATTCCGACTTTCACCGTAGTCCCTTTCGGACCACGGAGTTTTTTCATCACCTTTTCGTTGGTTATTTCACTTCCGGTGAAGAGAGTGTCATTTACGGTCACGATACGGTCTCCGGGCATGATTCCCAGTTTCTCGGACGGTCCTCCGCTCACTACACCTACAATCATAATAGTATCTTTCTGGATATTGAATTGTACGCCGATGCCGCTAAAGCTGCCTTCGAGTTCTTCATTCACAGATTGTAAATCGCTTGCCGGAATGTATACGGAGTGCGGATCCAAGCCGGCTAAAATTTTAGGGATGGCTTCTTCTACTAATTCATGGCTATTAACCGAGTCGACATATTGAGCGTTTATTATATTCAGGAGAGCGTCGATTTTTCCTTCGGAAGGTATCTGTGTCCGTTCGGGCAGATTCATCTGTGCCCTTTGGGTGAGGACATTCCCGATTACAAAGCCAATTATAGCCGCTAAAGCTATGAATAATGGAACAATGACTTTTTTCATTATATGATGATATTTGTATTATATAAATAATCAACAGAGGTTAGTTTGAATTAATTGTGTTTTGATTAATAATAAATCCTAACATGTTTTCTAATTATTTAAAAATTAGATTCTTATTTTAATTTTCGCTATCTCCTGATTATTCTCAGGTGATGCGAAACTACCTATTATAATTGAATATTTTTTTTATTAAAAATCAATCGGCCTGTAGCTCTTCTGCGGGAATGCACATAGTTTCTATTCCTGCTTTTTCGAGAAGTTCTATTCCGTCCATAAGATGATAATATTCGGAATAGACAACTCTCCGGATTCCCGACTGGATAATCAGTTTGGAGCATTCGATGCATGGAGAAGCGGTTACATAAAGGGTTGCACCTTCACTGCTGTTGTTTGAGCGCGCCACTTTAGTAATTGCATTTGCTTCCGCGTGAAGTACGTAGGGTTTTGTTTTGTTGTTTTCGTCTTCGCAGATATTTTCAAACCCGGACGGGGTTCCGTTGTATCCGTCGGAAATAATCATTTTATCTTTGACAATCAAAGCTCCCACTTTCCGGCGGATACAATAAGAATTTTCCGCCCATATCCTCGCCATTCGCATGTAGCGGCAGTCCAGTATATGTTGTTTGTCTTTTTCTGTTTTGTTTCCGCTCATCTGCTTAATAGTTACTGTGTTGGATAAATATTTGGTGACTTTGTATTTCTTTGCTAATTTCGTGCAAAAGTACAATTAAAAAATGAAGTTATATAAGATAGAAACCGGATTTTTTTTATCCGACGGAGGTGCTGTTTTCGGAACAGTGCCTAAAATATTGTGGAAAAATTTCTATTCTGCCGATGAATCTAACTTTTGTTCCATGGCGATGCGGTCATTGCTTGTTCAATCGGAAGACAAACTTATCTTAATAGATGCCGGAGTAGGGAATAAGCATCTGGACATCATGAGCAATTATGGTTTCCGGGATATTATACAGTTTGAAAAAGAGTTGCAAAAAATAGGTTTTTCCTGCAAGGATATTACGGATGTGATCCTCACGCACCTGCATTTTGACCATTGTGGAGGCTGTACATGGATAGACCGGAACCTGCAATTGCAACTTACCTTTCCGAATGCAACTCATTGGGTGAGTGAAGCACAATGGAAAAATATGCTGAATCCGAATCTCAGGGAAGAAAACTCTTATTTTATGGCAGATATGATGCCTGTGTTTAAACAGGAGAAATTGAGATTAATTACGGAAACCGAACGGGTTTGTAAAGATATTGAGTTGAGGCTTTTCTCCGGACATACGGAAGGGCAAATCGTTCCTTATATTTTTGATCAGGATTGCACGTATGTTTTTGTCGGAGATGTGATTCCTACATCGGCGAATATACGGTTGGATTGGCTCAGCGCTTATGATGTGGATCAGATTAAAGCAATCGAAGGGAAACAACAGTTGTTGGAAGAGGCAATTCGGGAAAAGCAAATCCTGATATTTGAACATGATGTTTGCGTCGAATGCGCTACGATCCGGAAGAAATGGGATTTTGAGATAGGCGAAATCCTGAATATTTAAAAAAATATTATTTCGGTTAGAAGTCTGCAAAGGGCAGGTAAAAAACAGGCTATTCAATCTCCTGAGGCTGAATAGCCTGTTCTCTTTTACCGTGAATCATCTCCTCGGTTGTTAAATAATTATTTCATACGATATAATTTTAAGGTTGTATGGAATTTGTTCGATATTGATTCGTTAGCAAGCTAACACAAAAGGGTTAATGCATCTGTCCGTTAAAGGTTATTTTTTTTGTTTTTACTTCTACCAATCGTCCAAAATCAGCACCAATTCCGATGCCTATAAAAGGAATATCATCGACTACGCTAACTCTTGTGTAAAAAAACATATGTGATAAATGGATACCTAAATCCCATTCTAATGAACCTGAAAATCCCTCATCAGTTTTTATATCATGATAATAATCACCACCACGATAACTGTAATGTTCATATTCATGATCTCGGGAGTAATAACAAATTCCTAATCGAAAGGCGCTGTATACATGTGATGTTTTGTTTCTGCCGAAACGCGGCGTAGAACCTCTGACACCTGATAGTAGACTAATCCCTTCTTGATTTTTATAATAGTAATGATAATCATCTTCATCTTCATCATAAACGGAAAATTTAAGTTTCAGAACATCCCAACCTATGTAAGGTGTAAAGTTACGAGTGAATTGAATGCCACTATCAAACCCTATATAACCCATACTTAGATCAAATCCGAAAGAGTACGGTAGATATTTAGGTAGATTTGACCGAACTTGATTGTTTTCATATTGAGATTTATTTTCGTATCGAATGTTTTCTTGATTAAACAAATCTGTGTATCCATCCTCATATTTGATCATAAATATTCGGAATTTTTCAATTGAATAAATCGGACGCTCACTTCCAAATCTTTTATACTTTATCTCAGTGGGATTTACTTCCAACACTTTCGCACTAATTTCTTCTCCGTTTTGCAGAATAATGATGTCTTGAGCGCTCAAAGAATTACTACTACAGATTACAATAAAAACGATAAAAATAAATTTACGCATATTTAATTTGTTTAATGTTAGTCTTTTAAATAGACAGTGGTTAATGAATTATTTTATGAAAATTCTAAAAACAAACGTTTGGTAAAAATTAGCCTTCATTATTCAGTAAGTCGTTAAAAATATTAGTACAAAAAGCAATTGGCTTTGTTTTATCATGAAATTATTTTTAAAATCATTATTGTCCCAAACGGACTACTTTTTATTGTGTTTGAGTGAAAATCTCAATGGTAGCATGAAACTGGTTCTAACAGGCTTTCTTTCTTGCATTCCGGGATTCCATTTGGGCATTGATTTTATGAAACGTACCGCTTCTTTGTCTAAATCCTCGTTTTGGGAACTTTTCTGGACTTTGACGTTTGTTATCCGTCCGTCTTTCTCTACTATGAAATTTATAAGAACGGTTCCTTGTATCCCTGATTCTATAGCTTTTAATGGATAATTTAAATTTTTTGCAAAAAAGTTGTTAAATTCTTCTTGCTCTCCGACATATGAAGGAATTACTTCAGCAAAGAAGTAAATAGGCTCTTTATTGTCATCTATCGGTTCTTCATTGTTATTTGCAATAATATTAATTTCTGTAGGAGACGTCCCCTTATTGTAATATGTATGCGTATTCCCATAAGCCCCAAAGAACAGATTTGTAATAAAGACGATAAAAATAAATTTTCGCATACTTAATTTGTTTAATGTTAGTTTTTTAATATATGGTGATTAATTAATTATTTTATGAAAATTTTAAAAGCAATAGGTCGTTAAAAATATTAGTCCAAAAAACAATTGGTTTTGATTTATCATGAAATTAACTTTTAAAATTTATTATTGTCTGTTTGTTATTTTAAGTTGTGTTGAGATTTTTTTTATAGATGCCCGCTTTAACCGACTGTTTCAGGCTGGCGTTTCTTGTATACTTTTTCTGTTTTTATTAGGAACTTATTTGTCTTATCTAATTAATATACCCTTCTTTATCAAAAAAATCCTTGTCAATACAACCTTCTTTGCCTGTAAACCAAGGACATCGTCCGCAACTTTCAATTATATCGCCGTTTTCATCCTTGTAGGGAATTATGTTGCCGTTTTCGTCTTCGTCTGCCAACTCTACGCAATCACAAGTATATGTTCCAAATTTGCCATAATATGCTATGCGGTATTTAGTTATTAAATTCTGGTTTTCATCAATGGTTACTATATATTTATTAGACATTGTGAAGGTGCGTCCATAGTCAATTTCTTCAATAATTATCGCCGTCCATTTCTTGTTAGACGAAACTATATCTTGTAAATAAAATTCCCTATCTTCTAAATATTCTTCTGCTGTTATATAATTTACAACTTCATGTGTCTCATAACTTATTATTTCAATCATATCTTTATTCCCAAGAAACATTTTTCTGACATTTTCTTCTGTTAATTCAATTTTTCTTTCCAAATTATAATCAATAATCTCGTCATATTCTCCAAAAGTAGCGTCTGAATAGTCTATACACAACAAAGTATCAAGAGCAACAGAATCAAAAACAAGTATCTGTTTTTCCTGCGTTTTTTTATTTTCCATAGAAAAACAGTAACTGAAAAATAAAGAGCCAATTACTGATAAAATTATTTTTTTCATATATCTTGTTTAACGTCCGGTTTTACTTTTCATTTGTCTGTAAACCTCTGCTTGCCGTGCGATTGGAGAGGTATGCTATTATATTTTTTTGAAGAAATGAAAAATATTTTTTATCTCATACCCGGGAATGCTTCAACAAAATTAACTTTAACATCAGGGAAGCTTTCGACGAATTGGACAGTAAAATCCGGAAAACTTTCTACAAACTGCCACTCTCCGCAGCGATCGGGAAAAGAGTTGACCAATTTTACTTCTATGTCTGGAAAGGAGCTTACTACTTGTACTTTGAAGTCTGCGAAACTATTTACAACTTTTACTTTAAGGGGAATTTTATTGTAGGCGCATTTTTCCTTGTTTATTCCTTTTTCAGAAACCGCATTTTTTGTCTGACCTCCCGAAGAAGCGGATTGACAAAGGAAAATGCAAAAGATGAAGATAAAAAAGGAAGTGTGTTTCATCTGTTTATAACTTATTATATATCAACCTCGTGTGAGAATCAGAGCTTCTTCTTCGGTTACGTAGATGGTAGTCCCGGTTCTGGGGTTTTTTACATTCGTTACGTTTGTAAAATAAAGCCTTTCAAATATAATCCCTTCCGGCGTAAATAAAAATGCTTTAACATGGCTGCCTTTTTCCCATTGGTACACAACAAGAAAAATTCTTGAAACATTGTTTTTAGTATATTTTTTTAGTGGTTTTGATCTGTTTTTGTTCGTTATGGTATTTTTTAAGATACGTTCGATCTCTTTATCATTCGTTATTATCACTTGGTTAGAATAGAAATAACTTATATGTCCGGGGTCAATATTTCGTTTTTTCAGAATATCTATTGCTTTGTCCAAATCTTCATCCGTATTGTCGATACCCTCTTTGCGGCAATTAATTAAATCATATTTTTCACAAAGCCTGTCATATTCTTTATCATACGCTTCCCAATAAGCGTCTTCACTTTCGTCTTCATTGGTAAGGTAGTAGTAGGTTATTTCTTCATCTTCATAAAAATAGAGATTTTCTATAAATTCTGAGTAATAATCGTAAACAGCAATTTTATCGAAAGCCTTTTCTCCTTTTTCTATTGCTCGCTCTTCAATGTATTCCATCATATCCGGATGATTCTCAATACAGTTTTCTGACAATTTGTGTCTTGCCAATATTCTCGCTTTTGCAGATAATTCGGAGTTTGTCGGCGAAACAAAAAGAGGTTCCGGTTTTGCTGTAGTTTCTTTCGGTTGAGCAAGTAGAAAAGCAGATGATGATATAAAAACCGAAAGAGCAATTATGTGTTTTCTCATGAATAAATATTAAAATTAGTTTATGTTTTACATACTTAAACGCAAAGACGCAAAGAATTATTTTCTGGTTCTTTACGTCTTTGTAGTCTTTCGGCTAAATTTAAACTAAATTTAACGATTGTCTCTATCATATCTAATTATAAGGCATCCTTGCTCCAATAAAGTAAGATAAATCGGAAAAGCATACTTATTTTTTATGTTGTTTATAAAAAAGCAATTTGTTTATTTTTTGTCGCTTGTGCAGGAGACAAAAACTCCAAAATCGTATCACAGTTTTTGTGAGTTACATTTGCCATTGCGCCAAACCGTTCGTTAAGTGCCGGCTTTTTTTTGCTTGTAAAATGCCCGCTTGCAGTTAACCCATAAATACACGCAATACACAAACTTCTTGCTAAATTTATTAATTTCTTGAAAAGATACTTACAGACAATTGATTTTTTATATGTGCAAAATGTTTTTGTATTCGGGGTGCGACTTAAAATTGCACTCCGAATATGCTTCTTATGTTTTACATATTTAAATGCAAAGACGCAAAGAAATAATAATTCTTTGCGTCTTTTGTAACCATAAGCTTATTTTGATATTACATTTCCCAGCTTTCGTAAGTTGAGAGTAAATCGTCAAATGTCTTTACTTTGGATTTTGATTGTACTTCGGCAATCTGGCCATGAACTGCGTCGTTATATGTTTCCGATTCTACGGAACGTATTACGCCCATTGCAATCGGCATGTCCGGACCTTGCATTAGTGCCAGTTTTTGATGAAGAGTAGTGTCTTCGCATTTGGCATCGTGCGTAAGTATATCTTTTTCAGTAATTCCGTTTTCACCGATAGTAACTACTTTCAGGTTAAAGCCATCGAGTATCAGCCCTTTATCGCGATTTTTACCGAAAATCATCTTTCCTCCGTGTTTCAATACGATTATCCGGTCTTCCCGGTTTTCCCTGTCGGCAATCCAACCGTAAACGCCATCGTTAAAAATAACGCAGTTTACCAGCATTTCAACGACCGATGCGCCTTTGTGTTTAGCGGCAGCAACCATTACATCAACGGCTGTCTTCAGATCGACATCCAATGAACGGGCAAAGAAATTTCCTCTTGCACCCAATGTTAATTCTGCCGGGCGGAATGGCTCCTCAACAGTCCCGAAAGGGGATGATTTGGAGACAAACCCTTTTTTGCTTGTCGGAGAATATTGACCTTTTGTCAATCCGTAAATCTGATTGTTGAAAAGGATAATATTCAGGTCTATGTTTCTTCTTACGGAATGGATAAAATGATTCCCTCCGATTGCCAGACAGTCACCGTCACCGGTAATTTGCCAAACACTTAATTCGGGATGAGCCGTTTTCAATCCGGTAGCAACTGCTGCTCCGCGTCCGTGGATGGTGTGAAAACCATACGTATTCATATAATAAGGTAGACGGGAAGAGCATCCGATACCTGAGATTACGGCTGTTTTGTCGGGAGCAATCCCAACTTCAGCCATTGCTTTTTGTAAGGAATTTAATACGGCATGGTCTCCGCAACCGGGACACCAACGCACATATTGGTCACTCTTAAAATCTTTTGCTGTATATTGTGGCGTCATTTTATTCCTCCAGTAATTTTGTAAAACATTCTTTCAATTCGCTTACTGTAAATGGTTGTCCTTGAACTTTATTGTATTGGTTGAAGTGGACTTTCTCTACTTTGGAACGCAGGTGGTTGGCAAATTGACCTCTGTTCAATTCACATACCACTACTTTTTTATACTTGCGGATAACCTCTGCTGCATTTTTCGGTAGCGGATTAATATAATTAAAGTGTGCCAACGCAGTTTTTTTTCCTTCTTTATTCATCTCATTGACGGCCGACATCAGGTGACCGTGTGTACTTCCCCAGCCAATAACCAACAAGTCGGCATCGTCATTGCCTTCTACTTTAAGCTCAGGAATATAGTCGGCTATCTTTTCAATTTTCTCCTCGCGGGTTTTTACCATTTTTTCGTGGTTTCCCGGAATAGTCGAAAGGCTTCCTTTATCATAATCTTTTTCCAACCCTCCGTTGCGGTGTGCATACCCTTCTATTCCGGGATATGCCCAGTAGCGCACTTTTGTCTCTTCGTTGCGGATACAGGCATTAAATTTTCCTGCGAAAGAGGTTGTTGGTGTTGCACTTGGAGTTATTTCCGGAAGTTCGGCTAATTTAGGTATTCTCCACAGAGAGGCTCCGTTTCCTAAGAATGCATCGCTGAGGACAATAACCGGAGTCATGTGTTCCAATGCTATCTTAGCAGCGGCAAATGTATAGTCGAAACAATTGGCAGGAGTGCTCGGGGCAACAATTGCAACCGGGCTTTCGCCGTTACGTCCGTATAATGCTTGTGACAGGTCAGTCTGTTCGGTTTTGGTTGGAAGTCCTGTTGAAGGTCCGCCGCGCATTACATCGACAACAACAAGCGGAAGTTCCGCCATTACCGCCAATCCGATAGCTTCTGATTTCAGTGCTAATCCCGGACCCGAAGTGGTAGTTGCAGCAAGGTCTCCCCCGAATGCAGCGCCTATGGCGGTACAAATTCCTGCAATTTCATCTTCTGCCTGAATAACTTTTACTCCCATATCTTTGCGAGCCGATAATTCGTGAAGGATATCGGTTGCCGGAGTGATCGGGTAGCTTCCTAAAAACAACTCTTTGTTTGCTTTTTTGGAGGCAGCGATAAGTCCGAGTGCAACAGCTTTGTTTCCTTCCATATTGGTATATCTGCCTTTTGGCATTTTGTCCGATTTGTCGATACGGAAAGTTGCAATTGATGCATCTATATTTTGTCCGTAGTTGAAACCGTCTACCAATACTTTTATGTTCGCACTGAGTATTTCGGGTTTCTTCTTGAATTTATTTTCTAGGAAATGGATGGCTTGGTCCACAGAGCGGTTGAAAAGGAAGCAAATAAAACCTAAAGCAAACATGTTTTTGCTTCGGAGTACAGCTTTATGATCCATTTCAAACTCTTCCAGACTCTTTTTTGTCATGGAAGTCAGAGGAACCCTTATTATCTGGATAGAATCGGAAAGTCCTAATTCTTCGAAAGGATTATCTGTTTTAAATTCGGCTTTTTCTAAATCCGATTTTCCGAAAGAGTCATTATCAATGATGATAATCCCTGTTTTTTTAATGCCTTTCGCGTTTACTTTCAATGCCGCCGGATTCATAGCGACTAATACGTCGGCTTGATCTCCGGGAGTATATACTTTATTTGCTCCCAAACAGACCTGAAATCCGGATACGCCGCCTAATGTACCGTGAGGGGCGCGAATTTCGGAAGGATAGTCGGGGAACGTTGAAATCTCATTTCCTAAAATAGCCGACAGATTGGAGAATAGTGTTCCTGTAAGTTGCATACCGTCTCCGGAATCTCCCGAAAACCGGACAACCACATACTCCAAATCTATTACATTTTCATTTTTCGTCATAATTTTTCTTTTGGAAAGTCTAAAAAGAAGCTTCTTGCCTTAAGAAGCTCATGCAAAAGTAGAAAAACCAAATACTAAATGCAAGAGAAAACGAATTTTTTTTCAAAAAGGATTCTTTAAAATCAAAATAAATGCATAAATATGCAATAATAGTGAAAAATGATATGCCATTATGGATTGTTTTTGCAATTATTTGTATCTAAAAAATGATTAATTGTGCTTGAAAATATCTTTATGTTACATTTTTGTCATAAGAATATTAAAAATATGCGGTTTTATGTAATTATACATTTTTCTGTAAGACAAGCGTATAAAATTTTTTAATACTTTTGTAGCCGTAAAAAGAGTTGTTAGCTCAGTTGGTTTAGAGCATTACCTTGACAGGGTAGGGGTCACTGGTTCGAATCCAGTACAGCTCACGAGGGGAAAGGGGAAAGGTGAGAATTGAAAGGGTTTGAAATATCAGTAATAGAGATATTTTCCCTTTCAATTCTCACCTTTCCCCTTTCAACTAAATAATCCCGATCTTGCACGTAATGGCGCAAAATCGGGATTATTTCAATTTACCCAGGTTACACTCAACCTTCTTCTAACTTTCAATTCTCATCTTTCATTTTTCAACTTATTCACTCGCATTCTGTTTTTCTGTTCCAGAATATGTATTTTCCCTTGTTGGCTGTCTCCTTATCTTTTATAATAAATTGCTCTATTTGGCATTTGTTCCATTTTTTCTGAATTGCATTGCCCTCATTTTCTACGAACTGGTGAATATTGTTAGCCCACGACTCCCAGTTATACATATCTTTCAGGAAGCTGCCCCTGAATTGTTGGTATTGCGTATGGCGGCCTACATAATTGTTGTGTAGATCCATATATTTGTCGCAAGGTGAATTGTTTCCCTGATTTTCCCAAAACAGATCCATTATCATATAAGACATATCTTCGGACAGATAGCGGCGCAGCATCATACTTATATAAAGATGTTTGAATGCATCTCCTTTTTTTCCGCAATTGATATCACTTCCGTAATGTTGTTTGGCCAGCGATACGGCTCGCTCCTTACATAGTTTGACACGGAAACCAAGATAAGCGCCCGGCGAAACGAATAACATGGTCGAGAGAAAAACGTTTTCTTTTAAATAAAGAGAAATGTCTTCCGGTTCCAAATCTACAAAGGTCGAATCTTCGTTTTGGGCAATTTTCTTAAAATCCGACAACTCTGCAAATTTTCCGGAAGAAGCCAGTTTATTTAAAGCCATATATTTTTCCGTCTCTTTTGGGGTCATGTTCATATAACTTATCTCATCTTCCACCGAAATAAAAGGGTGAATCTGGTCTGTTTCTTCAGTTCCGGGAGCTTTTATAAATGATAATTCCTTGTAGCTATCGTCCGGGATTTCGATTTTAGCCTCTTTTTCTATCAGGTCATATATGTTTTGTGCGTCAAAATGGGTAATCATTCCTTTGAATACCTTCTGTGGGTATAGCTCCATCAGGCGCATTTCCATATATTCGGACAAAGAGAGAGAATCTTTAGGGAAGCCTTTTCTGGCGTGTGCCGATTTATACTTTTCACTGGTAGGATCATTTATCAGTTCGTATTCTTTCCCTATAACATAAAGGACATCAGACGAAAATAAAAGAGGAATTTCTCCGTTTGCATATTCGATTCCATCGTCTAAATTGCCATTTTGGGATGTTTGTGCCGTATTCTGTTTTGATTTACATCCCCACAAAAGTAAATTCAGAAACAGGGAAAAATAAATAACCTTTCGCATATTATTGATTAATTTTCAATGTACAAGAACAAAAATAATAATGCTTTTTTCAATGCCAAAATTAACCGGGTGTTTTTCCGACTCTTTAACAGTGCATTCTGAGAAGTAGATGTTCAGATGAATAGATATTCAGATGAACAGATAAATCGATTAGTCAATTAAATTAGTAGAAAAAGAAAATATTCCGCCAAACAGCGTGCCTTCTTTGCCCTTGGGAGGACGACTCCAAGTCGTCCTCCCAATTAGCCGGCAGATCTTATATTTTGGATAATTAGAAATATATCAAAAAATAACTCGTAACTGTACAACAAAGAGTTGTGTTTGTTGTTTTCGTATTTTAATTTTGCAGGACACGAATTTACGGGGGATTAATGGTCAAAGGATTATTTTATTGTATATTGCCCTTCGTTTTTATCCGCCACTTATAGAATAACTTGTCATGAAGCGAAGCATGATTTTTACAAAATCGCCAAAGTATATGATAATAAAAATCATGCGAGTTCCATACGACCTTTAAAAACAAATCATTATCGTATGAAAAGGTTTCTATTTTTAATTACAATACTTTTTTGTCCATCCTGCTTCTTTTTGCAGGCACAGACGCCGTTGCAAAAGTTTCTTTCTGCGGGTAACCTCTCTTCGGCAGGGGTGAGTGTACTGGTGCGTGATATTGAAACCGGACAAAACAAGATAGAGCATAATTCAAAAATAAACCGTATCCCTGCTTCTCTCACAAAGTTGCTGACTACTGCAACTGCCGTAGAACTGTTAACGGATACTTTCAGGTTTCGGACGCGGATCGAATACGATGGGGTTATTACCGAGGATTCTGTCCTGAATGGGAATATTTATATAATAGGAGGAGGAGATCCTACGTTGGAATCGTCTTACCGGAAAACGCCCAATAATTTTTATGTCAAAACGGTTGAGGCAATCCGCAATGCAGGCATTCGTAAAATAAACGGACAGATAATAGGCGATGCTTCCTTGTTTGAAGAGTATGGCTCTCCTTTCCAATGGCTGGTCGAAGACATCGGAAGTTATTATTCTCCCACGCCATCGGCTCTTTCGGCTCACGATAATATTTTTTACCTGACATTACGGGCGGATGCCTCTTCTGTGCGGTTAGAAAAAATCCGGCCTTCGACCAACCTGCTTTCTCCGGAGATGGATTTTAAGGTCGGAGGAAAAGAGATTTCATGGAGGGTTTCCAAATCGGACTTTTCGTGGCAGCCTGTTTTTCGCGGAACCATGCCTGTCAACAATAAAGTGACAATCCGGACGGAAATGCCTGAACCGGCACTCTTTGTGGTCGATTCTTTATCCAACCTTTTACACAGGGTGGGAGTTCCTGTTGAGTCGGTATGTGCTACGGCCCGGGTTTGCAAAATTACAAGCGGGGAACGCACTTCACTTTATACCTATTATTCGGAACCATTGAAAAGCATTCTAAAGGAAACGAATTACCGGAGCCTGAATCTTTATGCTGAGAATATATTCAATTACCTTGCTTTGCAAAAGGATAGTGTAGCAACAGCCCGGGTGGCAGCCAATGTTATCTCTTCCTATTGGAAAGGAAAGGGATTGCCTGCACAGAAAATATTTCAGGCGGATGGATCCGGACTCTCGATGAAGAATGCGGTTAATGCCGACTTTTTTGTTCAAATGCTAGTTTATATGAAGAAAAAAGGGAAGTATAAGGATTCGTTTGTCTCTTCTCTGCCTATTGCCGGTGTCAATGGGACGGTAGCAAGTTTTCTTTCGGGGACTAAGCTTTCGGGAAAAGTATATGCTAAAAGCGGAAGTATGGAACGTGTTCAAAATTACAGCGGATATATTAACTATAATAATAAATGGTATGCTTTTTGCGTGATGGTAAATAATTTTGAAGGGGACCGCTCTACTGTTCAGAAGCAAATAAGTACATTATTGAATGGAATGTTTGAATAGGTGAAAGGTGAGAATTGAAAGGTGAAACTTGTTGCAGAACAATCGTATATTTGATTGAAAATTACAACTGATAATTTGTAACTATATTAATAACTTAACTGAAAAAAGTATGAAAAATGTGTTTAAATTATTACTTCTGGGAATAATGTTTTTAGGTATGAATTCATGTGGAAATAAACAGGCAAAGGTGGACGATGAGGCACAACCATCCGAAACGACCGGATTTAAACTGGGTACCGGAGTGAATGTAAGCCACTGGCTCTCTCAATCCGAATCGCGTGGAACCGAAAGGGAAAACCTGATTACCAAAAGAGATTTTGATTCGATCGCAGCTATGGGATTTGACCATGTGCGCCTGCCAGTAGACGAAGAACAATTGTATGATGAACAGATGAACCGTAACGAAGAGGCGTTTCAATTGATGAATAACGCGATTAAATGGTCATTGGAAAACAACCTGAATGTTATTGTTGATTTGCATATCATCCGTGCACACCATTTCAATCATGAAAATAAAGATGCTAATACATTGTTTGAAGATTCGAAACAACAGGAAAAAATGGTCAATATCTGGCTTGACCTGCAAAAAGATCTGATGCAATATCCGAATGACAGGCTTGCTTATGAATTGATGAACGAAGCAGTCGCGCCAACCGATGAAGACTGGAATCAACTGATTGCAAAATTAATTGCCGAGATTCGCTTGAAAGAACCTGAAAGGGTGATCGTTGTCGGATCAAATATGTGGCAAACGGTAGAAACTTTTCATGCACTGAAAGTTCCTGAGAATGATAAAAACCTGATCCTTAGTTTCCATTTCTACTATCCGCTTGTAGTGACTCATTACCGCGCACCTTGGTTGCTCCTTCGCGAGTATACCGGGCCGGTACAATACCCGGGGCAGGCAATTGATACAACCATATACAGTCAATTGTCTCCCGAACTGGTTGACGAAATAAGAAAATCAAACGGAGTCTGGAACAAAGAGCGATTGGCCGAAACCATGAAGCCTGCAATTGAAAAAGCAAAAGAGTTGAATCTGCCTCTTTATTGCGGTGAGTTCGGATGTTATCCTGCTTTTATTGATAAAGAAACCCGCTTGCGTTGGTACAGGGATATTGCGGCTGTCTTTCGCGAAAATAATATAAACAACGGGCATTGGTGCTATAAAGGCGATTTTCCGGTTGTCAATGCCGATGGATCTCCTAACGAATTACCGGCAATTCTTTTAGGAAAGTAATGCTGAACTTTGTAGTGAAGCGGGATAATTTCTACTTCATATAATAAAAATTCCAACCGGAGTTAAGCTGTTCCTACTTAATTCGGTTGGAGTTTTTATTATATAAAACTATTGATTTTATTTCATAACCCGCCAACGATACGAACGATTGATCTGTCATTGGGATAATCGGTATTATTTTAATACCGGAACACTAGAAATCTTATTTCTTACGGTTGATAATAACTACACCGTTGCTCCCTTTTACTCCAAACATCGATGTAGAAGCATCTTTCAAGACTTCTACCGACTCTACTTCCATCACTGTCAGGTAAGGAACCTGCGATGTTTCCACACCGTCCAGAATATAAAGTGGGGCATTGTTCATGTGAAATGATTTGATCCCCCGGATTAGCAGATTGCCCTGCACATATTCTACTCCCGGAACTTTGAGGGCGATTGCTTTTAAGAGGTTTGTTTCTCCTGTTTTTTCCAATGCCTCGCGGGTAACAAAGGTTCCTCCGTAAGAAGGGCTGGATTGTATCACTTTTTCTCTTTGAATAAATACCGTATCCTCAGCCATGCGGACGTTTATGATATTGGCCCCCAATAATGGAATTTCTAATACTTCACGATTTGTAACTCCTATGAAAATAGTGTCTTTTTGAGTAGAGATACCTTTAATTTTAAAGTATCCTTTTTTATTGGTTTTCGATGTTTTATTTTTTACGGATGTTCTTACCATTACGTTTGAAACGGCATTATCTCCATCAAAAATATAGCCTTCTACGAGTTCGTTTCCTGCAAAAAGCGAAAAACTGCCTATCATGAACATCAAAAATAAAGATGGAATAATCAAGATTTTTTTCATAATATATTTCTTTAAAGTATAAAATAATCAAAGGAAGGGATGTGTCAGATTTTAAAAACCGGATGTCCGGAAATAATTTTTATTCAGGATGTAAATAAAAAAAGATTGTATGAAAAATCAAAATTTTAAGCACAAAAAAATATAACAATTTGAAAACCAATCCTATTCTTATGCCTAAAATGCTTTTTATACAATCTTCCTTTGTTCTTTTATTTGCGTATAAGCAACTTGCAAACAAAATAAATCGCTTTATTTATATGAAATTGGAACTTCTCTTTTTACACTTTGTTCGAGAGAGATAAGTGTTTCGGTTGCAGATACTCCTTTTATACTTTGTATCTTCCCGTTAAGTAGTTGCATAAGATGTTCATTGTCACGGGCGTATAATTTTATCATCATTGTATAAGGACCCGTAGTAAAATGACATTCCACTATTTCCGGTATTTTTTGAAGCTCGGGAACTACTTCGGTGTACATAGATCCTTTTTCTAATTTTATTCCGATATATGTACAAGTTTGATATCCTAAAGTCTTTGGATTGACATGATAACCGGAGCCGATAATTACTCCCATATCAATGAGGCGTTGTACACGTTGATGAATTGCCGCACGAGATACTTCACATTCCGCAGCCACATCTTTAAAGGGGATACGGGCATTTTTAGTGATAATTTCCAGAATATGCTTATCGAGATTGTCTATTTTTTCCATTTATAGAATTATTTATCAATATGTAAACAAAAATAATGATTTTATAAAAGATATGGTTCTTTTAAGAGAAAAAAATAGCATTCTATATGTGGCTTGATAGTTGAAAATTGAGAATTGAAAGCTGAAAAATATATACAAAAAAAGTCGCGGAATGTATTCGCGACTTTTTTATTATAGAAAGGGATAAATTATTTTGTAGCCGGAGATACGATCTCCAAAAGCTCTACGTCAAAAAGTAATACGGAATTTGCAGGGATATTCCCTACCGGTCTTTCACCGTATCCAAGTTCGGAAGGAATTACTAATTCCCATTTAGAACCTACAGGCATCATCATCAAAGCTTCTGTCCAACCCGGAATAACTGCTCCTACCGGGAATTCAGCCGGTTGACCGCGTTCTACTGAACTGTCGAAAATTGTCCCGTCAGCCAACTTGCCTGTATAGTGTACTCTTACGATATCTTCTTTAGTTGGTGTTTTGCCTTTTCCTTCTGTCAATATTTTGTATTGCAAACCGCTATTAGTTACCTGAACACCTTCTTTTTGTTTGTTTTCGAACAAGATTTTAGTGTTTTTAAGTTCAGCTTCTTCTTTCTCTTTTTGTGCTGCTTTAGAAAAATAAGCCTGAAGGAAAGGATATATCTCATCTTGTTTCATTTTGTAGCTTGCCGAGTCTTCATTGATCCCTTTGATGAATCCGTCGATTAAGGCTTCTTTATTGATTTCTCCCGGGAAGTCTTTCAGGTTTTGGGCATATCCCGAACCGGCGCTTATTCCCAGTGCATAACTTACTGAATCAGATTCGGTAGTCAACTTGGAGTTAAATGATTTGTTCCCTTGGCAAGAAGAAAGGGCAATTGCTGCAACAAGTACAGATCCCATTAAAAATTTAGTTGTTCTCATTTGTTTGTTTTTATTTTAAAATGTTTAATTGCTTTTTTGATATGGTTCGAATTGAAATTTAGAGTCGTTCTGGACTTGCGCCGGCGTAACATCCAATAAGTCAACTTCGAAAATCAGGATGGAATTTGCCTTGATTTTTCCCATTGCCCTGCTTCCGTAACCAAGAGTTGGAGGAATAAAAAACTTATATTTGGAACCTACAGGCATCAATTGCACTCCTTCTGTCCAACCCGGAATTACTTTATCCAAGTCAAATTCAATAGGAGTTCCTCGTTCTACAGAGCTATCGAAAACAGTTCCGTCTATCAACGTGCCATGATAGTGTACTTTTACTTTGTCGGTTGCTTTCGGTTTTATTCCTGTCCCCTGTTTTATTATTTCATATTGAAGACCGGAGGCCGTTGTAATAACATTTTTATTTTTCTTATTGTTCTCAAGGAACAGGCTATTTTCTATTTCGGCTTTTTTCACTCTCTCTTCTTCCGCTTTCATCATGTAGGTCTGGATTATTCCCATTATTTTAGACCTCTCCAGTAAAAGGTTAGCAGTATCCGATTTTAATTCCTTAGTCATTGCTTCGATGAAAAGGTCTATTTTTAATGGGTCTCCGGGAACGGTTTCAAGATTCTTACTCAAGTCATTTCCTACTTGCATTCCCAATGCATAACTTACAGAGTCCAAAGGGGTTTTTAATACATTTTTTCCCGATTTGGGTGCTGCCTGAACCGAAAAAACGGTTCCAACCAGCAAAAAAATAAAGATGTTCTTTTTCATACGATAATAATTTATTTTTAAATGTCGTACGGAACTCGAATGATTTTTATTGTCATAGACTTTGGCAATTTTGTAAAAATCATCCGTCGTTTCATATATTAAAATTTAAAAGGCAAAAAACATAAAAACAGAAGGATTATCTCCTTATTCTGTTCTTATGTGTTTTTAATTATTCGTTTTATTATGATAATATTTCAAGTAATTCCACGTCAAAAATCAAAGTAGAATTCGGGCTTATAACATCTCCTGCTCCATGTTCGCCATAGGCTAATTGAGACGGAATAAACAGTCGCCATTTAGAACCTACAGGCATTAATTGCAGGGCTTCAACCCAACCCGGAATTACCTGATTAACAGGAAAATCTGCCGGCTGATTGCGTTGGTATGAGCTGTCGAAGATATTTCCGTTGATTAATCTTCCTTCATAATGGCAACGTACAGTGTCCGTTTCTTTCGGTTTGGCTCCGTCTCCAGCTGTTAATACTTCATATTGTAGTCCGCTTGCAGTGGTAACAATTCCTGCTTTTCCCTTATTGACAGAAAGGAATTCTTCTCCCGCCTTTTTACTCAGGTTGTCTGCTTCTTGTTGTAATTTGGAAAAGTAACTGTTTACGATTTGTTTAGCTTCATCATAACTCATCTCTGTTTCCTTATTTCCAAACACGTCACTCATTGCTTTGGCAAATTTTTCCACATCCAAATCCTTGATTCCTGTTCCCAGAAAATTGTTGGCCATACTAAGGCCTAATGCATAGCTTATATCTTTCATTCTTAATAATTATAAGGGATTCCTTTTTATTCTGATAATAATCTGATTATGAGAATCCCGTTAACTTAATTTTTACCGGGCAAAGATAAACCATTTCTCTCATTCCGATTTTATTTTAGCATTTTTTATAAGGGAGATGTTCAGATAAAAGATATTCAGATGTTCAGATAAACAGATGTTCAGATTTTTTTAGTCTGTTTATCTGAATGTCTGAACATCTGTTTATCTGAAAATCTAATTAACCAATTGTTCCTGAAGCAAATCCTTTAATTCGTTAAAAGCTTTTTCCAATTGGCTCATTTCGCGGGAAAGGAAAGGATAAAACTCCGGCCATTGCTCCTTTCGGTGAATGTCCAGCTCTTTTTTATGCTTGTAGATGCGGGAAACAGGCGTTCCACATGGTTTGATAAATAGGATTTCCCATATTGCATCCGGAAAATAGGACTCGAAAACAGGTTTATATTTTTCCAACAAAGTAAGCATTTCCAAACGTTTGCTTTCATTCGGATGATTAAGTTCCAAAATCACGAAGGCGCCTTCACGTGAAGCGTCAAATTTCATCTCCACACCTTTGATTTTGGTATTATAGAGAACCCACTTCTTCTTTTTATACTTAAATCTGGGAAGATTTTCGCAAAATAACCCGAATCCTTCCCAAAAATCTTTTTTTAATTGTTTTAATTCATCTTTTGAATACATATGGAAATTGGGTTAATATATGGCGAAATTATATGGTGAAAATGTGCGATTTACGTAGAGACGCGGCATGCCACGTCTCTACACCATTAAAATTACATTTTCAATATTTTTTACCACCTTTCACCTTTCACTTTTCACCTTTCACTTTTCACCTTTCACTTTTCACCTTTCACTTTTCAACTTTCACCTTTTCAACTATTCCTGCATATCACACACCCCGCACATTTAGCCAGCTCTCCTTTCAGGCGGTTTTCCATCAAAGTCCGAATCCTATTTTTAAGGGCATCTACACGAATATTTTCAATTACATCGTTTGTAAATGCGAGCATCAGCAGCATACGTGCTTCTTTCTCGGAAATTCCGCGGGAACGTAAATAGAACAATGCGTTTTCGTCTATCTGTCCGGTAGTAGCTCCGTGGCTGCATTTTACATCATCAGCATAAATTTCCAACTGGGGCTTGCTGTACATCTTTGCATCGGAGCTCAGGCATATATTCTTATTATTCTGGAAAGCAGCAGTCTTTTGAGCATTTTTATCCACCAGGATTTTGCCCGAAAAACATCCGGTCGCATGATCGTCGAGTATATATTTATACAGCTCCCGGCTTTTGCAATTCGGACTTAAATGGTTAATGAGTGTCTGGTTGTCAATGTGTTCGTTCTTATCGCCCACAGCCATTCCGCAAAGAAGCGTTTCGCAATATTCACCGTTCAGGTTGACGCGGATATTATTGCGTGTAAAGCCATTCAGCAATGTAACTTCATTTACCAAAAGGCTTGAAGATTCTTCCTGTTCAACAAAAAGCGAACCGATGTTAGTCATCCGGTTGTGAGTGCTTTCCAGCTTATAATGTTCGTAAGCTGCGTTTTTCCCGACAAATACTTCTGTGACACGGTTGCATAAAAACTGTACCGGGTCAAGGGTGTGCGCACAAACCAATACTTTTGCCTGCGCTCCTTCTTCCAGAATAATCAGGTTATGGCTGTTTGCCATAAGGGGGAAATCGGCATGCATCACATTTATTAGTTGTATGGGCTTTTCAATGATCACATTTTTAGGGACATATAAGAAAAAACCGTCTTGTGCAAAAATGGAGTTGAATGCAACCGATGCATCGTCTTTGTATTTTGCAGATTTTCCGAAGTAAGCGGAAACCAGTTGAGGATGACTCTTGGCATACTCTTTCAGGCTCCCGATCAGAACGCCTTTTTCTATAATTTTTTGTGTTTCCTTGTCAGGTTTATTTTTTACACTGTAAAACGAATCGTTTACAACGAAACGAAGGTGTGAATTAATATCCGGCACGTCGCATTTAAACACATCATAAGGATTAACCGGAGTTTCGAAGCGATTGAGGTTAAGCCCGAAATCGGGGGCAAACCGTTCTCTCAAATCGGTATATTTATAATCCTCAAGTTTCTTTGTCGGGAAGCCTGCTTCCTGAAAAAAGGCAAAAGCGGCATCCCTATCCTTATTCAAAACCTCAGCGCTGTTTTGTTTAATGACAGATGCGTGCTTTTGGTAAATGTCAATATATGGTTGTTCTACATTCATAAATTAAGTGAGCATGAAAGCTTATCAATTATCCACTTCTTGTTTAATCCAGTCATATCCTTTTTCTTCCAGTTCGAGCGCTAGCTCTTTTCCGGCAGATTTTACAATACGTCCTTTGTAGAGTACGTGTACAAAATCGGGAACAATATAGTCCAACAGCCGTTGGTAATGAGTGATGACAATACTGGCATTGTCTTTGCTTTTGAGCTTATTAACGCCATTTGCGACAATCCGTAGGGCATCGATATCAAGTCCGCTATCCGTTTCATCGAGGATTGAGAGGCGAGGTTCGAGCATCGCCATCTGGAAAATTTCATTTCGTTTCTTTTCGCCTCCCGAAAAACCTTCGTTGACCGAACGGTTAGCGAGTTTATTGTCTAATTCGACAAACTCTTTTTTCTCGCGCATCATTTTCAAGAAATCAGAGGCAGACATAGGTTCCAAACCCTGATATTTACGATGTTCGTTGACAGCAGTACGCATAAAGTTAACCATACTGACCCCGGGTATTTCTACCGGATATTGAAAACTCATGAAAAGTCCTTCCCGCGAACGGTCTTCGGGAGAGAGCTCAAGTAGGTTTTTACCATTAAAAATTACTTCACCTTCCGTTACTTCAAAAACGGGATTACCGGCTAAGACGGACGACAAGGTGCTTTTTCCCGAACCGTTCGGTCCCATTATGGCGTGTACTTCGCCGGGATTAACGGTCAGGTTTATTCCTTTCAATATTTCTTTGCCATTGATATTGGCATGAAGATTTTTTATCTGCAGTAACATATATGTTTATTTATTTGCAATTAAGTATTCAAAATAAAATAAGTGTATCATGTAAATTAGTTTATATTGAATCAAGAACCAGGAATCAGGAACCATGAGCCAAGAACCGAAACGTCATGCATTTACTCTCTCGTAGGACGTTGTCCTACACTGGGATATGTCGCCTTTTCACGGTTTCTTCGTTTACTTGATAAACCGCAAGCACTCATTTTATTTTTCACTCTTCATTCTTCATTCTCCACTATCCCATCATCCCACGCTTCCTTCCAGACTTATCTGCAATAGTTTTTGCGCTTCTACTGCAAATTCCATCGGAAGTTTATTGATTACCTCCTTGGCATAACCGTTTACGATCAGTCCGACAGCATCTTCACTGCTGATGCCTCGTTGATTGCAATAAAATATCTGGTCTTCGCTGATTTTGGATGTTGTAGCTTCGTGTTCTACGATCGCGGAGTTATTGCTTACTTCCATATAAGGAAATGTATGTGCACCACATTTGTCTCCAAGCAAAAGGCTGTCGCATTGGGAAAAATTTCTCGCTTTTTCCGCATTTTTGGATACCTTGACCAATCCACGGTAGCTATTCTGGCTATGTCCGGCAGATATTCCTTTTGAAATAATATGGCTCCGGGTATTTTTCCCGATGTGGATCATTTTGGTTCCGGTGTCAGCCTGCTGGTAGTTGTTGGTTACGGCAACCGAGTAAAATTCGCCTATGGAATTGTCGCCCAATAGAATGCAACTCGGATATTTCCATGTGATAGCGGATCCGGTTTCCACCTGCGTCCACGATACTTTGGAATTATCTCCCTTGCAAAGCGCCCTTTTGGTAACAAAATTATAGATGCCTCCGCGCCCTTCTTTGTCGCCCGGATACCAGTTTTGTACGGTTGAGTATTTTATTTCGGCGCGGTCGTGTATTACCAGTTCCACAATAGCGGCGTGCAGTTGGTTTTCATCGCGCATCGGGGCCGTGCATCCTTCAAGATAGGAGACGTAACTATCATCGTCGGCGACGATTAATGTACGTTCGAATTGTCCCGTATTTGCCGCATTGATGCGGAAATAAGTGGATAATTCCATCGGGCAGCGGACCCCTTTGGGAATGTATACGAACGATCCGTCGCTGAATACTGCCGAATTAAGTGCGGCAAAATAGTTATCCGTGTGCGGAACGACAGTTCCCAGATACTTGCGTATCAGGTCGGGATAATCCTTGACCGCTTCGCTGAATGAACAAAAAATAATTCCAAGTTCTGCAAGGTTTTCCTTGAAAGTCGTTTTAACAGATATGCTGTCCATAACGGCATCTACGGCTATTCCCGAAAGTTGTTTCTGTTCTTCGAGCGGAATGCCGAGTTTATCAAAAGTTTTCAATAATTCAGGATCAACTTCTTCGAGACTCTTGGGTCCGGATTTGCTCTTCGGGGCAGCGTAATAGTAAATATTCTGGTAATCTATTTCGGGAATGGAAAGGTGAGCCCATGTCGGCATTTTGAGTGTTAACCAATGACGGTAGGCTTTAAGGCGGTACTCAAGCAGCCATTCCGGCTCTTGTTTCTTTGCGGAAATAAGGCGTACAATATCTTCGTTCAATCCTTTCGGAATGACTTCGGTTTCTATATCCGTAACAAATCCGTATTTATATTCTCCGGGAGTAAGCTGATCTATTATGTCATCTTCGGCCATAAACTATGATTCTTAATTGAGGAAACGAATATTTTTAGGCAAATGATTTTCGTTGTATTTGTTTGCATTTTATCCTCACAAAGTTAAGAAAAGATTTAAACATAACACAAAGAGTAGAGAACCCAAAAGTAATGAACATAGGGCAAAAGGGTTCTTATCATCTTTTTCCATAAACATGTAATCCTTTTGAAATTAACAATAAGGATTTTTTATATTGAAACTTATTGATTAAAAGATACTTTTTCTATCCTGTTGTTTTCTACATACCAAAGGTATCCTTCGATATTTGAATATCCCATTTTTTGGAGAAGCTCCATGTATTCTTTTACCTGATATATATGTTTTTTTTGCTCCTTACCGAATTTAAAGTCAATAACCGTTATTTTATTTTCATGTAAAACTACTCTGTCCGGGCGTTTATCCTGTAAAACTCCCATTTCATCGTGGTAAACAATGGAACATTCATTGAATAGTTTGACTCCGGGCCGGAACCACTCGGCAACTTCGGGCAGTTGCATGGCATCGGAAACGTAGGTTATTAATCCCTCCTTTTCGGCATCGCTGTGAATTATCCCTTCAAATAGCAATTGATCAACAGCTTCTGGGATATCTGCTATTGTATGAATATTGGAAAACAGGTAATGCAATAATTTTCCACGGTTGATGTAGCTGTTTTCAGTTCGTTCCTCTTCCTCGATAAAATCTTTTGACCGGTTTGATTGTTTAAACTTCGCTTTTTGAGTATGCGAGAAGTAAGGAAAACTAAGCACTTTGGGCTTTTGGTTCAACTTGTTTCCGGATTCTTTTTTCTTCTCTTTTGGTCGGGAATAAAGGTTTCCGGATACATACTGCCTTGTTTCATCGTTCCAGTGGCTATGCAATTCATTGTTTTCGGGCGATTCCATTATCCTGATCAGTAGTTCGGAGATATTGGAAGGAGTCGCTGTTTTATTCTCTCTTTTCTTTTTATCTTCTTTGTCGGGTTTCCTGTCTTTTCCGATCAGTATCAGGTTTTTTTCGGCACGAGTAAGGGCAACATAGAGTAAATTAAGATTATCTACCCACAATTGCGCGGTTTCATCGGCAAATTCTTTGTCAAAAATAGAATTTGCCATCTCTTTCCCATATTTAACAGGAAAAAGTGGAAGTGAATGGAACGGATCTGTTTCCGTATTGCACCAAAGGAGTGGATTTAGTCCTGTTTCATGCGTAAGCGTCCAATCGCAAAAAGGAATAATAACCGAATGAAACTCCAGCCCTTTGGATTTATGGATGGACATAATGCGCATTCCCTCTATCTCGCTGCTGAATGGAATCGTTTTCTCTTTCAGCGATTCATCCCAATAGGCAAGGAAAAGATTGATATCGCCCGACTTTTTATTTAAAAAATCGGTAACTCCATCGAGGAAAGAGTAAAGATAGCTTTCCTGATTTTTTATTTTGTGAAGTTCCAATATTTGATATAATTCTTCGATCAGTTCGTACAAAGGAAGCATGGCGGCATGCCGTAGTTTTTCTTCCAATGCTTTTACCTCTTCCGATTGAGTCAAATGAATGTCTGCAACCAAATTACCTATCTCTTTATGCCTGATTTCTGTTTGGTAAGAAAGCAGCAGTTGAGTTTTATAAATCGGATTGGCCGGCTCTGAAATGTAGCGTAATGCCTCAATCAAAATATGAATAGTAAGAGATGCCTGCAACTGGTAAGCCTGATCTGAGATAACATCGTAGTTATACTTTTTTTCAGGATGTTCTTTTTGGTAATTGGCAAGATATTCGGCAATAACCGGAATGGTTTTGTTTTTCCGTACTAATATGGTTATCTCTTCGGCTGCAATCCCATTTTCCTGCAACTCTTCGATGTTTTCGATTAATTTTTCCAACACTCTTTTATTGTAAGAATCGCTATCGGGTTCATATATAAAATCCGCTTTTACATAACCCTCCTCTTTTTCTTTGGAACATTTTTGGGCTACATCCGAGTAGGCTTGTTGTATATCGGTATTGTCGCACCCCTGTTCCGGTTGAAACAACGCGACAGCGGCATTGAAAACCAGATTGTTGAAACGGATGATTTCATACTCGCTTCGCCAGTTTTTATCCAGCCGTATCTCTTCCGTTTGTATATTGGGAAGTTCTTTTGCAAGGTTCCCCAGAATTCTCCAGTCCCCGTTTCGCCAACGGTAAATAGACTGTTTTTGGTCTCCTACGATCAGGCTGTCTGCATTTTGAGATAATCCTTCCAACAACAAAGGCTTGAAGTTTTCCCATTGAACACGGCTCGTATCCTGAAACTCATCTATCATTATGTGCTGGAGAGAGGCTCCTATTTTTTCATAGACAAAAGGGGCATCGTTTCCATCGATCAGTTCCTGCAACAGGTTGGGAGTGTCGGCAAGCATGAAACGGTTATTTTCCGAGTTCAATTCCCGAACCGTGTCCGCAATATCGTATAATAATCCGATGTTGTTAATATGGCGGAGAATCAGGTTGCAAGTGTTGACTACTTGTACATTCTTTTTACGCTTTTCTTCTGTTTGCTGTAAAATTGCCATAAGCGAGTTTTCCGCCAACGCAATGATTTCATTTTTTCGCGGAGAACTTTTATTTACCCAGTTTTCTGCACTTTCAAAACATTTTTCCACATAAGAATTTGGCGTTTTCTGGATCTCATTTTGATTGATGATCCGATCGAAATAAGCTCCTATGCCTTTATCTCTCCATGCGAAATCATCTGTTGTTAATGCTTGTTTTTCTGTTTCTATCCGAAAGGGAAGGGCGGTTTGAACAACCTCTTCTATCTTCTCTTTTTTTAGCTCGGAAAGGGTTTTACGGAAACTTTTCAGGAATTTTTTATCTTGTAATACTGCGTGCAGCTCTTTCTCTTTACTTTTAAAATCTTCTTTGAAAATATTTTCTCCGAAACTTTCAAGTTCGCGGTTTAACTTCCAATTGACTCCTTCGGATACTTTTTCATCGATATAATCGCTAATCCACTCCAATAGTTCGGGGTCTTCTTTTACTTTTCCGAATATTGAACGGATAGCCTCGCCCAGTATCGGGTTTGTATTTAATTCAATGTTCATGTAAGCTCCCAGTCCGAGCTCCTTCGCCAGATTCCTTAATATGGATTGAAAGAAACTATCGATTGTTTCGATATGGAACCGGCTGTAATCGTGTAACAACAGTTGGAGGGCGGTCTGTGCCCGTTCTCTTATTTTACGAATACTCCAATCCGGATCTTTTTCCTTTAATTCCGCTAAAATCGTATCCATGTAGATTTTGGAATCATCCAGCCCTTTGGCAATTCCAAACAACTCAGTCAGGATACGGCTCTTCATTTCAGCAGTGGCTTTGTTGGTAAATGTAACCGCAAGAATATTGATATATGATGCCGGATTTTCAATCACCAACTTAAGGTATTCGATAGCCAAACGGAATGTTTTTCCCGATCCGGCAGATGCTTTATATATTTTTAAAGTTGCTTGTTCTTCCACGCGTTTATTCTATTAAAGTTGAAAAAGTTTTATTATCAATGCCGGAGGTATTGTATGTTTATAGAAAGAAGATAATCTCATTTGTGCGACTCCAAAGGAGTCGAATGTGAAGTCTTTTGAATCATGGCTATAAATATAGAAATCCTTTGGATTTAATTCAATTAAAATTCAAACTATCATTTGCAATCTTATATTGATTCTATAATTCTTCAACCCAATTGAATAAATACTCTTCTTTAAATCCGATATCAAATTTTTTCAAAAAACTTATATATTCCTCTCTGAATGTCTTCCTTTTATGATGATCCTTTTGATCTTGAATATATTGAATAACCTTATCCAATGCAGAATGGCTATATGAGAAAGCACCGAAACCTTCTTGCCATTGAAAATTACAACGTGTAAAATGTTCTTTGTTTATGAATGTATTAGATGATTTTTTGATTTCTCTTACTAAATCAGATAAGCAACAAGTTGTTTTCATGCCTATCAAAAAATGAATATGGTTGCTTGTACCATTAATTACAAGCATTTTTTGTCCTTTATTTTGCACAATTCCGGTAATATATTTATATAATTCAGCTTCCCATTCCGGTTGGATTAATGCATTACGATTTTTTACTGCAAATACTATTTGAACGTAGATTTGTGAGAATGTCCCTGACATAGTTTTTCATGTTAATGTGCCCGAAAGCACAAAAATACCATTTTGCCGCTATTTTTTTATAACGCTTCAAAAAAATAACCATTCATGTATAAAAATATAGTTTAATGTGAATTCGGCATTGAAAAGAAGGCTTTTATGCTGAAATCTTATTTAAAATAAAACTCTTCTTTTTTTTATAACCTCAAGGCAGCAAACAAGCAATTCGCAATTTCTTCCCCTTTCAACTTTCAATTTATAAAAAAACAAATTGCGGAAATACTGTTTTTAGCATTTCCGCAACTTAGGATTTAGAATCTATCTTTAATTATTTCAATATTCCTGCCAGCTTCTGATTTGGATATCTTTGTCTGTTTTGTTGGTAAATGCTTGTATGAAAGCACTAGCCAAACGTGCATTTGTCAATAATGGAATATTATGATCGATTGCAGAGCGGCGTATCTTATATCCGTTGGTTAGCTCTCGCTTGGTGTGGTCTTTCGGGATATTGATGATCAGATCCACTTCGTGGTTAGCAATCAACTTGATAATGTCTTTATGCTTGGTTTCATCCGGCCAGCTCACGATGATAGCTTCCACTCCGTTGTCGGCAAGGAATTTTTGAGTTCCTTCGGTTGCATAGATTTGATGGCCTTCTGTGCGTAGCATTTTGCATGCATCCAATAAATCAACTTTTCCTTTTGCATCTCCAGAGGATACCAGAATTCCTTTTTTCGGGACGTGATAGCCAACGGAAATCATTGCGTTCATCATTGCTTCGTCAAAATCGGCTCCGAGGCATCCTACTTCTCCGGTTGACGACATGTCTACTCCCAGGATAGGGTCTGCTTTGTGCAAGCGGGCAAAAGAGAACTGGGATGCTTTTACTCCGACGTAGTCGATGTCGAATGTAGAAGAATCCGGTTTTTCTACTGAAACATCCAGCATAATTTTTGTTGCTGTTTCAATGAAGTTTCTTTTCAATACTTTGGAAACAAACGGGAAGCTTCTTGAAGCGCGTAAATTACACTCAATTACTTTGATATCGTTGTTTTTGGCAAGGAATTGAATATTGAAAGGCCCGCTGATATTAAGTTCTTTTGCAATTTTCTTGCTTATTTTCTTAATTCTTCTGGCGGTTTCCATGTAGATCTTCTGTGCCGGGAAGACCAATGTAGCATCTCCGGAGTGTACTCCTGCAAATTCAACGTGTTCGGAAATTGCGTATTCGATCACATCTCCGTTTTTGGCAACAGCGTCAAACTCAATTTCTTTTGCATTTTGCAGGAATTCGGAAACTACTACCGGAAATTCTTTAGAGACTTTCGCAGCTGCTTTTAAGAAAGTCACCATTTGTTCTTTGTCGTAGCAGACATTCATTGCTGCTCCCGATAGCACGTAGGAAGGCCTGATCAATACCGGGAATCCGACTTCTTCGGTAAATTTGCCGATTTCATCGAAGTTGGTAAGTTCTTTCCAACGCGGTTGGTCAATGCCGAGCAGGTCGAGCATTGCCGAGAATTTGTGGCGGTTTTCCGCACGGTCGATCGAAATAGGAGAAGTTCCCAAAACCGGAACATTCTGGCGGTATAGTTTCATTGCCAAATTGTTAGGTATCTGTCCTCCTACTGATACTATTACTCCTTTCGGAGTTTCAAGGTCGATAATATCCAATACTCTTTCGAAGCTCAATTCGTCAAAGTAAAGGCGGTCGCACATGTCGTAGTCTGTCGATACGGTTTCCGGATTGTAGTTGATCATTATGGATTTATAACCCAGTTTTCGGGCTGTTTGTACCGCGTTTACAGAGCACCAGTCAAATTCTACCGATGATCCGATGCGGTAAGCTCCCGAACCGAGTACAACAACTGTTTTTTCGTTTTTATAGTCGTAATTAGTGGCGTATCCTTCTGCTCCGTAAGTCATGTAGAGGTAATTGGTCAGTTCCGGATGCTCGGATGCAATGGTATTGATGCGGCGTACTGCAGGAAGGATTCCGGCGTCCTTGCGCATGTCACGAACCCTGAGCGAGTCTTTTTCCAGGTTGCCGTCAGGATTTTCTACATAACGGGCTATTTGAAAATCGGAGAATCCTAATTCTTTTGCTTTTTTCAAAACATCAGCGGGCAAGTCTTCGATCTTTTTATATTGGGATAATACTTTAGTGTAGTCTACAATATTCTTTAGCTTGCCCAGAAACCATTTGTCTATTTTGGTCAGATCATAAATCCGGTCAATGCTGTAGTTTTCTTCCAATGCTTTGGCAATGGCGAAAACACGAAGGTCGGTCGGATTGGCAAGTTCTTCGTCAAGGTTTTCAAATTCAAGTTCTTTGTTGCCTACGAATCCGTGCATGCCTTGTCCAATCATACGAAGACCTTTTTGAATGATCTCTTCAAATGATTTTCCGATTGACATGATTTCTCCGACCGATTTCATTGAAGAGCCGATCTGGCGGCTTACTCCTGCAAACTTGGTCAAGTCCCAGCGAGGTATTTTTACAATCATGTAATCTACGGAAGGAGCAACGTATGCTGAGTTTGGCGTTCCCATTTCGCCGATTTGATCAAGTGAATAACCTAATGCCAATTTTGCGGCAACAAATGCGAGTGGGTAACCGGATGCTTTGGAGGCTAATGCTGATGAGCGGCTCAGACGCGCGTTGATTTCAATGATGCGGTAGTCGTTGGTTTCGGCATTAAAAGCGTATTGAATGTTACATTCTCCTACGATTCCGATGTGACGGACTACTTTTCTTGCAACGTCCTGCAAGAGATCAATTTGTTCTTGTGAAAGCGAGATGATAGGAGCCACTACGATACTTTCTCCGGTATGGATACCTAGCGGGTCGAAATTTTCCATTGGAACAACTGTGAAACAATGGTCGTTTTTGTCGCGGATTACTTCGAATTCAATCTCTTTCCATCCTTTTAGCGATTCTTCTACGAGGATCTGTTTGGAGTGAGCTAACGCGCTTTCGCAAAGTGTAGCAAATTGTTCTTCGTTTTCGCAGATGCCCGAACCTAAACCTCCAAGTGCATATGCTGAGCGTACCATTACTGGGAATCCGATCTTTTTCGCAACTTTCAATGCATCTTCGTAACTTTCCACGGCTTGCGAAACCGGTGTTTTTGCATCTATCTCATTCAGTTTCTTTACGAATAAATCGCGGTCTTCGGTGATCATGATTGCTTCTACCGAAGTACCTAATACTTTTACGCCATATTTTTCCAATGTTCCGGAGAGATACAATTCTGTTCCGCAGTTCAGGGCTGTTTGTCCGCCAAATGCCAGAAGAATACCGTCAGGTCTCTCTTTCTTTATTACTTCTTCCACGAAAAACGGAGTGATAGGAAGAAAGTAAACTTTATCAGCAACACCCTCGGAAGTTTGGATTGTTGCGATGTTCGGGTTGATAAGCACGGTACTTATACCCTCTTCTTTCATGGCTTTAAGCGCTTGCGAACCTGAATAATCAAATTCTCCTGCTTGTCCGATCTTAAGAGCTCCGGATCCAAGCAAAACGATTTTTTTAATTTCTTGTAACATGGGAATAATATTATTTGTTTTTCTCGTTCTTCTTTATTCTTAAATACAATTATTTGCAATCGGGAAACAAAAAAAATGCGTTGGGAAACACCAACGCAGTCAACTTTTATAATAAAAACAGAAATCCCAATTTTTTGTGCCAACATTATCATTGAACGTATAAACCGGAATCTTCATTGTTTCTATAAAATTAAATTTTTAAAATCTCGCAAAAATAGATAGTTTTTTTTGTTCTGCAAAATTTTCAGAAAGAAAATATGTGATTAATCGTTAGTTCCCGATTCTTCTTTTTTCTTTTTGTATCTGTCTACAATTCGCCAAAGGGAAACGGTCAAAGTGAACGCACAAACTACAACAATCAGGAATGCTATTTCAATCTTGACATTCCGAAGAGAAAGTCCTAATATGATAAACGCAAAATTTACGAATAAAAGAATGAAAGTTACTTCTTTATGTTTTAGTCCGGTGCTCAACAGCAGATGATGGACGTGATTCTTATCGGCAGCAAAGGGGGATAATCCTTTTTTTACTCTTGTGATCATAACCCTTAGGGTATCGACTAATGGTATAGTCAATACGCATATTGCAACTACCGGAGCCGATCGCATTATGAAGACAGAATTCATATTTCCCGTATCATACACATTGATTTCACAAAACCGGACAACGAAGAGGTATACAATGTAACCGAGTACTAACGCTCCGGAGTCTCCCATAAATATTTTGGATTTGCTTCCGAATACATTATAGATAAAAAATATAAGTAATGCTCCGACCAATGAGAAACTCATCATAGAGAGAGAGGTTACACCTATTAAGCTGAAATAGATTCCAAAAAATGTACAAATTAAGATTCCTAATCCGGAAGCCAGTCCGTCAACTCCATCAATCAGGTTAAGCCCGTTTATAACCAACAGGTAAACAAAAAATGAAAGAGGATAACTAATCCAACATGAAATCTCTCCTATTCCCAAAAATCCGTATAGGTTAGTCAGGCGGACATCCGCAACGACAATTAATAAAAATCCGGCAATTAATTCTCCCCATAGCTTTTTTAAGGGAGAGAGTTCTATCATGTCATCAAAAAAGCCAACCAAGAGAGTAAAAAACATCCCGGCAAGGATGATTCTGTGTTGGAAATCAATGTTTTCAGTTGAGAAAATAAGGTAGGATAGGATAAAAGACGAAAAAATATTAATTCCTCCGATATTCGGAATTCCACCTTCATGTGAGGTCCTTCTGTTTGGCTTTACTATCAACTCTTTCTTTTTTGCCATTTGTATGATATAGGGCATTAAAAATTGACCTATGCCAAAAGAGAATAATCCTAGCAAAAAAGGACAGGAGGTTAATATGGAATCAATATTCATAAATATAGATTAATGTTATAAAAAAACTATTATAATGAATTAGTTTGCAAAGATAGTACTTTATTGGAAAGTATATAAAATAAAGGCAAAATTGCTAATTCTCTCTTAGTAATCCTCAAATGCAATTAAAAAATATTTTAACTTGTTTGTAATAATTATTGCGATATTAAAAAAGCAATTTAAAATTAATGCAAAGTGTATCCTATGCATATAAATAGATTTGAGTTATTCTAACTATTAGATATAATGGTATGATATTGGTTTATAACGGTTTGAACGTTAAATTGTTTTTCTACTTTTTTTCTGCCGGCAAGCCCCATTTGCATTCGTTCTTCTTTGGGCATTAGAATAATTTTCTCCATTACTTCATAAAGGCTTTCAACATCTTTAGGATTGCAAAGATAACCATTAATTTTGTCGTCTACAATCTCTTTGCATCCTACTGTATTAGTTGTTATAAGGGGTTTCCCCATTGTAGCACCTTCCAACAAAGAAAAAGGTATTCCTTCCCGATAATAAGACGGTAATACAACACACGCAGCTTTTTCGATGTAAGGCCGAACATCATCGGTAACCCCCAAATAATTAACAATACCTTCTTTTCCCCATGCATTTATTTGTTCTTTTGAAATAGCACTCGGATTATCGACTCCGATGAATCCTAATAAATTGAATTCGACTGTCGGATATTTTTTTTTCAATTCACGTGCAGCATCGGCAAAAATGCCTACACCTTTGTCCCATAACATACGTGCCATCAGAAGAAAAGAAATGGTTTCGGGCTGAGATGATATAGAAAAAATAGATAAATCAATGCCCTCACCACTTTTCATTACATAGCCATTCTCTTCATTTATGATTTTACCGTTTAAAAATTCTGTATAATCGTCTTGATTGAGAAACCAAACTTGATTTGCTCCATTAAAAGCTATTTTATACAAACTTTTAGCTATTTTAGACACAATATCATTGTTCAGGAAAATATACCCTAATCCTGTTGTAATCGGAATGTATTTTATTTTCAAAAAGCGCGCAGCTAAAGAGCCGTATATATTTGGTTTAATTGTGTAGAAAAAACAAAAATCAGGATTTATTTTTCTGAATATTTTCAAATAGGAAAGAAAAACAAAAAAATCTTGCAAAGGATTTACTCCCTTTGCAGCTATTTTTATTGGAATAAATTTACAGCCAATAGCTTCTATTTTCGATTTAAATTCATCTTCGGGTGCAACAACAACTACATTGTATCCTTTTTGTACAAAATCAGCCATCAAAACCCTGCGGAAATTATACATACTCCAAAGAGTATTTCCCGAAAAAAGAATTGTTTTTTTTGTCATGTTTTTAACCATTAAATTCCTCTATTCTATTTTTATCCGTTGAGTTTTCATATAAACTTTGCCATTTTTCTACAATTTTATTGATGTCGAATCGCTCTGTGAGCATTCTGTTTTTTTTACCGAGCAATTCTCTTTCTTCTTGTGTTTTTTCCAAAATGGCCGTCATTTTTTCTGCTAAAGCTGTACTGTTTCGAATTGGCACTACCCATTCAGATTGATTTATTACTTCTGCGCAACCGCCGGCATTGGTAGTTATAACAGGTAATCCGCATGCCATAGCTTCTGCTAGTACAATACCAAAGCCTTCCCATGCTGAGGATAATACAAAGCAATCGGCAGCACAATAGTAATCTTCAATATTTTTGTGATTACCGGCAAAAATCACACTGTTTTCTATCCCTTTGTCAGATGTAAGCTTTTTTAAATCAGTTAACAATTCTCCTTCTCCTACAATCATCAATCTGGCATTGGATAGTGTTGAAAATGCTTCAATAAGATTATGTTGGTCTTTTGCTTCGGTAAGCCGTCCGACATTGACAAATAAGAATTCATTTTCAGAAACGTCATACTGCTTACGAATCGTCTGCCGAACTGCTGGATTAGGAATAAATCTTGATAAATCAATGCCGTTGTAAACTGCTTTACTGTTTGATTTTTTGAAAGCCTTTTGTTCAATAAAATAGTCAACGGCTTCTTGTGATACATTAGTGTTGAGATCCGATAAACAATTTGTATACCGGTACAATTTCATCCGGAAAGCGTTTCCTATATACTTGTTATGCTCTGTACAGATTAATGTTGGTTGATGATAGACTATCCGTAACAACCGGGCAAAGATATTAGCATGAATCATTTGTGCATGTATAATATCCGGATGAAATTCTTTTAATATTGCTCGCGCTTTTATGAATGCTTTGATAAATCCTGCTGGCGTTTTGCGCATATCAAGCCCAACAACTTTTACTTGAGAGGCAATGCGATGTTCTTGTGTGTTTTCTCCGGTAAGATACAGCAATAATACATTATTCCCGGCATAAGCTATACGATTGGCTATATCAATCGTTATGGCTTCTGCGCCGCCAAATCCTAATCCGGTTATTATGTAAGCTATATTCATAAAAGATTAATAACTAATTCAAGTTGCTATTTGTATTTTATAAAATTTTGTCCAAAAGTATATTCAAAAATAAAAGTGAATGAGCTTTAATATTTATAGGAATAGGTTCTTGATCATAATATTCCCTTTCAGTATTTGTCCTTTTATACTATTAGTGATATAGAACAGAAAAATTATCGCAACATGAATTAACTATTAAAATTTGATTGGCATAGCATATCTATTTCTTTGTCCATATCTGTGAATGTACGAAAATTTGAATAAGTGTTTAACGCTTCTTTTGATAAGTTTTCTTTTAAAGTCGTATTAGTGATTATTCTTGAAATTGCGTTTGCCAATTCTTTATCATTTTTATCTTCCACCAACAGTCCGTTTTTTTCGTTTTTGACTGTAAAAGGCATGGCTGAGTTGTTAAATGCCACAACAGGAATTCCATAAGACATCGCTTCAAGCATTACCATTCCGTAGCCTTCCAATAAAGACGGAAAAACAAAGCAAGATGCGTTATTATAATATTCGGATAATTGTTTATCTTCAACCCTTCCGCAGAAAGCAACTTTCTCTTCTAGTCCAAATTGTTTGATACTGGAAAAAAGCTCTGTATAATAATCATCTTCAATGATTTTACCTACTATATTACAGTAGAACGAAATATTCTTTTGGTTTAGTATATTCAACGCGTTAATTAAATAGTCCAATCCTTTTCTTCGTTCGATAGTTCCTACAAACAGTAAGTTATTGTCGTTATTTTCTATTTTAGGCAGATGTAATAATGTTTTTTTTATGCCTAATTCGATATAAAAAAATTTACTGTAAGGTAAAATCTGTTGAAAAAGATGCTTAATATATGGGCTTGGAATAATTGTACGGTAAGAAATCTTAAGAAAAGAGAGTTCCCATATTTTATGTATCCATTTTTTTAGTCCCTCTTCACCTGAAAAATTAAAATGGTGGTGTATAGAGACTAACTTTGTTTTTGAAAACACTCGTAAACCCAAGAATAACAACATCAAACGTGAATATAACCTGCTGTTGGTCAATACTAAATCGTATTTGCGTATATGGTTGAATTTTTGTAAATAAATAATGTTGTAAAGATATTTGCTATTTGAGCATAGCATATCATTTGTGAGAAAATCTACCTCATGATCGCTTTTGCTTATAATCCTATCAATAAGATAATGATCGTAAATTTGTCCTCCGGTAATCGCCTCTTTGTATTCGGGATATATGATTAATATTCTCATCAGTATCAGATATTCTTTAAAATATATTTCCAATAAAGGTTTTTTTCTTTGTTTCCCAATATATAGAAAACTGTTATGCGCGATATTGCCGTCAGGTGAAATATGCAATCAGCAATGAGGCGATATAAGTTTCCATGCGTTTTTTTGAAAAACAGTTTTCTGGAAGTTAATATTCTTTTTATTTTATCTAAATTGCAGTTAAAACTTTTTCCTTCCAAATGTATTATTTTTGCGTTTGGAATATTAATGATTTTGTACCCTGATTTTTTGATTCTCCAAGTTAACTCTGTTTCTTCGTAGTACATAAAGAAATCAGGATCAAAATAACCGATTTTATCAAGTAATGATTTTTTTATCATCATATCAGCCCCAGTTATATATCCTACTTCCATTGGTTTGAAAGTAAAGTTAAAATTACGGTTTTTATTTAATTTGTTTGGATTTCCCAATAAAATGTTTATTTCTTGTAATAAAGACGGTATTTTATCAAAAGAATAAGAAGGGTTCATTTCTTCATCGTAAAGATTTCCTCCGCAAATACCAATGTTCTCGTTTTTATCTAAATAATCGGATAAAATTTTTATGGCATTATTTATTAAAATAGTGTCAGGGTTTAATAAAAAGATATTTCTACCTATAGCTGCATCTATTCCTAAATTGTTAGCTTTGCCGAAACCCAAATTTTTTTCGCTTTCAATGAGCTTTACATTGGGAAATTCTTTTTTTAACATTTGGCCTGAGCTATCTTGCGAGTTGTTGTCTACGACAATGATTTCAAAGTCAATCCCTTCTGTTTTTTTTAATACCGATTCTAAGCATTGCTTTGTTAATTCTCTCGTATTATAACTTACGATGATAATTGATACATCCATTTTTACAACATATTCATTATTGATTCCAATCTTTTCTTAACGTTGCTTTTGGGGGATGAGATATACAGTTGTAATATGGCGATAATCCATAGTTCACGGGTCTATTGGTTAAATTGCTTATTTTTGTGGAAGTAATATCTCTTACTGGTAGTACACAAAAAAACAGAAGCAATATGGTTGCAAATACCAATTTAGAAGAAGATAACTGTATTTGTTTTATTTTTAGATCCCAAATATAGGTGAATGCAACAACGCCATAAACTAAATAATATGATTCCAGTCTTCCTAAAATATAAACAGATGATGAAAAAGCCTTAATAATTGCGAACATAGCCAAAGAGTTGACAAAGAAAGCTGTTTTATTGTTATTTGTTTTTACAAATAATACTATTAATAATATGATGGCAAGTTGAGATAGATAAAATAAACCCGTATTAAATTGTACTTTTTGTGCAAAAAGTGATTCCATATAAAGCACAGCTTTTGTAGAGAAATCTTCTGGTAATATGGGGGCAATTTGTAAAACTATTGTTTTCAACGACTCCGGATAAAAATAGAAGATATTTGCAACTAAAATTAATACTACAGGTAATGCCTTTCCATAATTTTTATATAAGAAATATAAAGGAATGGCAGTTATTGCTGATGTATGAAAAAACGAAGCTACAAAAATAACTAGTAAAAAGCGTATTGGTTTCCTCTCAAAAATATAATTTGAAAATAAAACAATTATTCCTATTGAAATAGACTGTCGTATTTGAGCCATCAAAATATTAAATAGCATAAAACACATCAATAATGTTAGAGCGGCAATTGGATAAGGAGCTTCTTTTTTATAAAGCCTGCAAACAGAAAACACAAAGAATAATGTAGCAGAAAATTGCAATACATAATAATTGCCAAATATTGTGTTAAAAGTTTTATTTAGTAGCAAATAGCCATATTCTGTATTGGATAAAGTTCCATTAAAAATTTGCTTGTATAAATTCCAATCTGCTCCCGTGTTATAACGTAAGCCCACAAACAAAACGAGTAGACCGGCAAGTGCCACAAATATCCATGACGCTTGCTCTTTTTTTAAACCCCCGGCTTCAAATATAGAAGCAGATAGGAACAGTGAAAATATTATGATATAAATAGCCATTTTTCTAAAACAAAATTTTTCGTCCGAACCAAAACATTAGTATACAAACCGTTGCTTCTGTAATAAGCAATGAAATAGCTACTCCGTTTGCTCCCCAAAAGAAAGCCGTAGGAAAAACGGTTATTAAAGCAACTATTCCTGCTATAAAGTATGTATGTTGATAATTTTTCTTATCCGTAGAATTGCCTAATGCTAAAATTCCCAATTGTGCAACTATTCCCCCTATCCCAATGAAAATTGGTGCAAATGCCATTATTTTGAACAAAACATTTGCATTTTGGTAATCATTTCCCAAAAAAACAATTATAAATGGAGATAAAAAATACATGCCGATAAAAATCATAAACATACAAATTCCAACAAAAATAAGCAATTTATATACTAACGAAATCGCTTCTGGTTTGTTGTCTTTTCCCAGATAGGTTATCTTTGGATAAAATGCCTGCAAAACCGGCGTCAGCACCAAATAACATAACGCTCTCATTATCCTATCTACAGCAGAATATTGACCCACTTCGGCTGAAGTGCTGAAGTACCCCAGCACAATTACAAAACTAGCCATATAAATAGAAGTTGCCGCACTTGAAAGAAATACCGGAAAACTTTCTTTTAATTCAAAAAAAGTATTCTTTTTAACAAAAGAAACAATTGATATCCATTTCCCTCGGATAATGATTCCTACTGAGATCATTGTCCCTACCATAATGACCAAAGATTGTAATAAAGCAGCTATTAAGTAATCATCCGAACTTTTTACTAAAATAAAAGTTAACGGTAATATCGAAAGTTTAGCAATTACATTGACAATAGATACTATTTTGATTTTTCCCAATCCCTGAAAAAGCCAGACAAACGTAAATGCATTTCCGATTACCATGGGAAACATAACAAACATGGTTTGTTTATATTCAGCAAAACGGGGAATACAAGCTAATAAAATCAGGACAACAAAACTAATTGCAAGCAACCCGATTTTTGCATATAACGTTGATGTGAAAATTTGGTTTAATTCTTCATGATTATTTTTTGCCAAAGTTATTCGTTTCGTTGCAGTAAGATTAAATCCAAAATCAACAATTAACATCAGATACTGCATCACAGATAAAGAAAAACCAATATATCCAAATTTTTCGGCACCTAAAACTTTCATCAAATAAGGAAGAACTAAAAGAGGAGCTATGTAATTTAATCCTTGCAAAGCAATCAAATAAAATACATCTTTTATTTCCTTATTTATTGTCGATGATTGCATTAATCGTTATGGAGGTAGTATGAAAATCATTTTCTTAATTAAAAGCAAAGATAAGGAAAAATATGAATCTGTCCTATCTCTTATCTCCCTCTCTTCAAACATTTATACGCTTCATTAATAGCGCGGAATTTCTCCGCCGCTTTAGCTTGTGCAATCGTATCCTTGGAATCAACTTTATCCGGGTGATATTGCATAGCTAATTTGCGGTATGCCTTTTTAATTTCCTCATTAGAGGCGTTTTCACCGATTAAAAGGGTCTTGCAAGCCCAACGGGTGTCATTGAGTGAGTATGATTGAACCTGCTTTTTTTGATAGTCGTAGAAAGAAGGGAACTGTGATGTTAACTTGGCAAAATCGGAACTATTGATAGCTATATGACGAGCTATCTTTTGTAGAATCACCGCTTCTTTTTGGCAAATTCCATTATTGGCATTTGCTATTCTGAAAAGCAAGGAGAAGAAGTCTAACTTTTGATTATAGGAGAGGCTTCGGTTGAGTCTTAAGCAATGGGGACGAAAATCTGTGATCTCTTTTTGTAAGGTGTTTTTCAGGAGCAATAAGAGCTTTTTTGTTTTTTGTTCTCCGAATCGTTTTAAGAGGAAAGATTTGACTTCATCCAATTCTGATTTTTTGGCTTGTCCATCTGCATTCATCACAATCGAAATAAGCCCTATTAAAGCGATATTGAGAGTCGGAACCATATTTATATTTTCATTCTCTCTTTCAGTATATGCCGATTTTTTGTTTATAAAATAAAAAATCAGTATACAAAACATCCCTAATAGAGCGCTAGTGGATGGTGACACTACACTATAACGAAACAGTGCGAACAGAAAACACACAATAACGATAAGAAGACCCTGGATAACTATAAGTATATCCGAACCTACCTTCTTATTTTTTTTCATATTTTTCTTAGAATGAAACCGAAAGTCCTCCCATTACATTAAACCTGTGAGCAGTATATCCATACCAATTAGCATACTCTTGGTTTATTATATTATTCAGGTTAAGGAAAATATTCATAAAGCTCAGAAGCTTGTAATTAGCTCCCAGACTCAGGTCGTTAATATTTTTCATGGATACGCTGTTTCCATTGATCAACGCATAACGTCCTGCTTCGAACCGGTAAGCCAGATTCAACCGGAGATAATCCGTTACAAGGTAGCTGGTTTGAAAGTCAATTTCCCATGCCGGAGTTTGCCATGGTTTTTTGATATCATCACTCAATGACCATGAGTTATATTTCGATTTAAACGTGAAATTCAACTTGTCATGCCAATTGTAAAGGAGGGTGAGTCCGGCATTGAATAACCCTGCGTCTTTTTCATACACCACATCAAATGTATTGTAGTAAGGCGATGCCGCAGCAGTATCGACACTCTTATTTACAAAGAAATAAGGATTATTTATGATCTTGTATCCGATAAAGAAGTCGGCATTGACTTGATTGAAAAGTTTGATCTTGGTTCCGGCGTATACATCAATGGGGGTATAAGTATCTTCGATACGCGTATCGGGCGAGATATACGGATTTAATTGCGTAATGTAACGATAGTTGTTTACGGCAAAATCTCCCGTAACTCCGGCATAGATATAGAGTTTTTGGTCTATCACCTTTACATTTCCGTAAATGTCGGGAGTGATTGCTCCGGGGCGTCCTTGCCCAATGCTGAAAGCTCCCTTTATTCCGATTACCATAACCCCGGCTTTCCCTTCGAAAGTGTAGTATGGATTCAACTTGATTACCGTATAGCTTTTGGTATTTTCCGCATTTTCAAAATTATAGACAGGAGTACTGTCCGGTCTTCCCATAAAGATATTGTACATCTCTAACTTAGCGCCCAAAGACGAACTTTCCATACGGTAATCGCCCATTACGTTAGTGTAAATGGTATGTTCCGTCAGCTTATTCCGGTTATGAAACAACTGATAGTTAGTTTGCAGGTCATATTTCCACTTGGAGATATACTCTTTAGTCCTGTAACGCAGGTTTACGTCAAAATTAGTAAATGCCTGTTTTTTGTAATCGTCGTCTAACGGCGATTGATAGTCGGGAACATTGGCGATGGAATCGGCAAACGAGTCGTATCCGTAATAATTAAAACGGTTGTATCCTCCACCAATGGAAGAGATTAACTCTTTGTTACGTATGTTTTTGAGGAATGATATCCGCGCTTTATTGTCATTGGTTAATGCATCGGATTTGACCGATTCGGTCAATGACGGATACATTTCCGGAGTTAATTTGACATCGCCGAAAGAAGAGTTATGTTTTAAATAGAAGTCAATCAGGTATTGCGGATCTTTATAAATAGGAGTATATAATTCGCCTAAGAAAGAGGTATAATTCCCGCCTCCGACTTTTACAAAACCATCTTTATAGGATGGAGAGGGTTGAGGCGAAACGGTTGCATAATCAAGAGAAGGTATAATATCATTTTTTGGAGGAAAAGGGGTTGTCCATACCATGTAATTTGTCTGGATCTTCTTTGCCTCAATATCTTTTAGCTCCGGCATGGTATTTATCTTCCCGGCCTCCTGTATCACAGGATTGTATTCTTTTACTATTTCTATGTTCCGGGCAATAGTGGTATCTGTGTCGGGACGTTGCGCAAAAGCAGTCAGGCAGCTACCTGTAAAAATCCCCAATATGATGATCTTCGATAATGAATTGACAATGAAAGAATCTCTTTCACTTTTTTTCTTGTGCTGGAATATATGTAAGTGTTTCATATGCCGTTTATTCGTCTGCTTTTTTATCATTCGTTTATCACTTTGTCGAATTCTCTGTTTTCGATCTCATCGAGGCGGGCTTTGATATCAGTTGCTATATCGTCTTTTCCTTTATAGTTCTCGCGTACGCTCAACAGATATTGCTTGGCTTCGAAGTCGTTGCCTTGCAACATATAAATATCGGAGAGCAGGATAAAACTTTTAGCCAGCCAATATTGGTATGGGGTATTTTTTTCGATAAAATTGAATATCTCTTTTTCTGCTTCCGCCAGTTGATTCTCGTGGAACAGATATTCGGCTACACGGTATTGTGCTTCAGCTCCATACTGATCCAGGGTATTGCCCGAAAGGGTGCGATAATCAGCAAAAGCGCTTTTCAGATCATTTTTCTTTTCGTATGCTTTTGCTCTTGCATAGAGGGCTTCACGCTGAACTGCAGGATCCAGTTTGTCTCCTTTTATCAGTTCATTGGCAGCAGCGATTGTCGCATCGTAATTTTCCAGCATCCTGTTACAACGCAGAATTCCCAATTTGGCGGCTTCTTTGTTGTTTGCCTGCTGGGTTGCTTCCAATAAGAATTTTAATGTAGCAAGGGTTTCTTCGCATTCGTGCAGATCATATTGAATTTCAGCCAATTTGACCAGTGCCGGTTCCATATTTGTATAACCCGGTTTGAATGCTACAATCTTGTATTGCTCTTTAGCTTTCGTTTTATCGCCTGTTTTATAATAACTATTTGCCAAATAGAAATGAGCATTATCACTGAAATTGCTTTCAGGGAATTTATCAAGGTATTTGGTAAAGCTCTCGATTGCTTTCGGATACTCTTCCATGATGTAAAAGCGTTCGGCTGCAAGGTAAGTGAGTGAATCCTGTTCGGATTTTTCGAACGTGGCAATTCCTCCAAGCGAAGAGATATAGTCGGCATAAGCCTGAATATCGTTTTTCTCAAAATAAACCGTTTTCAGGTTTTCAAGTGACGTTTTTGCTTCAACGCTGCTTGGGAAGTAATCTACAATCTCTTTGTAGATCGAGATTGATTTATTGTAATCGTTCATTTCATCGTAAAGCATAGCGGTTTGCAACCTTGCTTTCCGGCTGAGCGGGCTATGCGGGTACTTTGATGTGAGTTCGTCATAAGTTGAAATGGCAGATTTATTGTCTCCTATCATAATGTACGACCGGCCAATCTCATACATGGCATCTGCCAGATATTCGGACTGAGGGAATGTTTTTATTAGTTTCTGAAGAGTGGCAATTTTTCCTTTGTAGTTTTTTTGTAACCCTTCTACGAAAGCCTGTTGGAAGCAAGCATAATCAGCTCCCGGCCCTTTCAGGTTGTATACGGTAGCATAGCTTTTTTCCGCATTTTCAAAATCCCGGTTGTGGAAATAGCAGTCGCCAATCCGGTTATTGGCATCGGCAATCAATGTTTTATTCTTTTCTTCCAGGTTAATGTATTTGCGGAACCAGTTCAGTGCTTCATTGTATTTTTTTTCGGAAAAATAGCAATATCCCAGGTTATAGTGTCCCATATTGAACTCTCCGGAACTCCGGGCTCCTACTGAATTCAGGAATTGCTGGTAGTCTGAAATTGCTTTTGAGCAGTTCTTCATCCGGTAATAAGATTCTCCTCTCCAGAAAAGAGCCAGTGCTTCCGTTTCTCTGTTCGATTTACCGTCTATCAGTGATTCTGTAAATGATTTTATGGCTTTATCATAATTTCCTTCCGTGAAATTCTGAATCCCGATGCTGTATAAAACCCGTTGGCGAGCTTCCAGTATTTTCGGATTTTTGGATTTTATTTTTTGAATGGATTCATAAGCAGCTTCGTAATTCTTCGTGGTCAGGTATACATTTACCAGATAGTCGTAAATATTATCCGAGTACTTGGATTTCGGAAATTCACTCAGAAAGCGCTCGAAAGCTACAACAGACTCGTTGAAAGGAGAGTATGATTGCTCATATACAATCAATGCGTAGTTGTACAGCGCTTCTTCTTCTATTGCTTTGTCAAAGTCCATGCGGGCGACCGATTCGAAAGCCAAACGGGCATTCGTTTTATCGTTTTCTTTCAAATAAGAACTACCTAAATGCAGATAGGCATTTTGACCCATTTGGTCTTCTGTAACTGTCACTTTCTGCAAATGCGGTATGGCATTTTTGTATTGTTGCGTTTCGTAATACGAAATCCCCAGCATGTACATATCATTACGTAATACCGGAGTTGCCTGTTTATCGTAAAGAGCTAAATACCTGATGGCATTTGTATAATCTTTTTGGAAGAAACAGCATTCGCCCAACAGCCTGTATACTTCGATATTATTTGCATTATCGGGATATTTTTTCAATAACTCTTCCCCCGATTTTACAACCTCATCGTATCTTTTTTGTGAGTAGTGGATTTGCAGGATATAGTAGGGTACTATCTGTGCATAGTCCGGATTATTTTGCAGGGAAAGAAATACCGGCAATGCCGAGTCATATTTCTTTTGTTGATAATCAATATAGGCGCTGTAATAGCGAGCGGAGTCTTCGTATTTGCTTTTTTGGGAAAGAAGGGTCGTAAATGCCTGCTGGGCTTTTGGCAGGTCATTTGTCTGCAAATAACAATATCCTGTTTGGAAATAATAGTCGGCTTTTTCTTCCTTCGATAGTTTTTCCGGATTGCATTTATCATAGAATTCAATGGCTTCTTTGAATTTTTTCTTATCGTAAGAAAGTACTCCCTGAAGAAATCTTACACGGTTTACATGAATAGAGTAGGGGTTGTTTGAAACAAATTGCTCCAATCTTTTTCCGGCATCTTTCTGCTTCATTTCGTAGGAGCTGCATGCCAGATAATACTCTGCTTCGGGATAAAGCGGAGAACGCTCTTTGTGCTGGGTTTGCAGATATTCGTCGAGATAACGGAAGGCTGTATTGAATTGCTTTAAATCGTACATCTCTTTCCCATCGTAAAACAATTTGTCCGGATGAATGTACGTTTTTGATTTTTGTGCGCAAATATTTGTTAGAGAAAACAATAAGAATGCCAATAAAAATATTCGTCTCATTTCTTGAAGTCCAAAATTAATTTGCACAAATATAGATAAAATGATTCTAAATGAAATATTCCTGATAATCAAAATTTGATCTGTGGAACAATTAATTACAGAAGTTCAGATAAATAGCCATTATCCGGATATCAAAACACCTGCTTTTAAACTTAGAAAATTTTCTATATGAATGTAGGATTTCTGTGTTTTTTCAATATAATCCACAAACAAAAATTGTTTCTTACCTTTCACTTTTCCCCTTTCAATTTATTATCTCCAGCTCTTTATTAGCTGCATAATTTCGCCATTTTTCAATCAAATTTTGCATATCCTCGGGCAGTTCCGAGTCAAAGTGCATAAATTCTCCCGTGCGGGGGTGAGTAAATCCGAGCGTTTTGGCATGCAATGCTTGTCTCGGGCAAAGTTCAAAACAGTTGGTTATGAATTGTTTATATTTAGTAAAGGTTGTTCCTCTCAGGATTTCATGTCCTCCATACCGTTCGTCGTTAAACAAGGTGTGACCGATATGTTTCATGTGTACCCGTATCTGGTGTGTACGACCTGTCTCCAGGCGGCATTCGACAAGTGTCACATAACCGAACCTTTCCAACACTTTATAATGTGTAATGGCATGTTTTGCATTTGGATTGCTACCTTCGGGGAAAACTGTAAAAAGCATCCTGTCGCGGGGATCGCGGGCAATATCACCAATGATAGTACCTTCGTCTTTTTCTACATTACCCCATACTAAAGCATTATAAGTACGTTGGGTAGTTTTATCGAAAAATTGTTTCCCGAGTTTTGTTTTTGCATCTTCGTTTTTGGCAATGATAAGAAGACCGGATGTGTCTTTATCAATACGATGCACAAGCCCAAGTCTTGGGTCGGAAACATCAAAACCCGGAGAATCTTTCAAATACCACGCCAATGCGTTGAGCAGTGTACCGCGAAAGTTCCCGAATCCCGGATGGACAACCATCCCCGGATTTTTATTGACTAGTATAATATCACTGTCTTCATAAACGACGCGGAGGGGAATATCTTCAGGAATGATCTCAAAGTCGGAGGGAGGGTAGGAGAGCATGATCGAGATAACATCATGAGGCTTCACCCGATAGTTGGATTTTACCGCTTTCCCATTTACAATGATACAATTAGCGTCTGCTGCGTCCTGTATGCGGTTGCGTGAAATCTGCGACATGCAATTTACCAAGTACTTATCAATACGTACAAGGCTCTGCCCTTTGTCTACGACAAAACGGAAGTGTTCGTGAAATTGTCCGTCGCTTCCCAATTCGACTTCTTCCCGGTCGTTTTCCATTTCATCGGGCAACAGATTTTCGTTTTCCGTTATTCCCATAAATTTTCTTCTGTGCTTGTAGTATCTGCTACCTCTTCAGGCAAACTGAGCAATGCTTTATCTTTTGTAAAAAACAAGTTGATCGATTGCCCCAATGATGCTGTTGAATTTGTGATAGGATCCTGTTTGTAAACCAGATAAGATGCTTTATCTTTTTCGTTTTGAGGTGTTACGTCATATAGCGTTGCACCTATGTTTAGTGATGCCGAATGTGCCTTTTCAATTGCTTGTTCGAGCGTTAGTCCGCGCAAGCTTACGACTATTGTTGTTTCATCGGAAAGTCCTTTTCCTACGAGCAGAGCGATAGAGGCTCCCTCTGTAATTCTTGTTCCCGGAGCAGCAATTCGGTTGCCGTATTTCACATCCTGAACCAGATCTTTGTATTCGGACGGAACATATTCATATTCCCCAATTTTTAATCCGATGGAGGCGATTATAGCTTCGGCTTGGCGTAGTGAAACATCTCTCAAATCGGGTAAAACAATTTGTCTCGGAGAACGGGCGTTAATAAGAAGATATATTTTTCGTTCTTCTTTTACTGTCGATCCTGCTTCGGGAGTTTGTTCCATAATGGCTCCCGCTTTTTCTCCTTTAACAAAGATTGAATCAATAATCTCATATTCCAGTTTTTTACTGGCCAATATTTTTCCGGCTTCCTCTTCGTTTAGTCCCTTCAGGTCGGGAACAATAATTTCTTCACCGTGGTTTGTGTAATTATCCAACCAGTGCAGGCTTCCGAAAAATAAAACCAACAATATGAAAATTGCAGCGATGATGCTGATAATAATCGGATTGGTGAGGAATCGTTTTAATGTCTTGTTCATAATAATAAAAAATTGCAAATGGAAAACCAACGGTCAACAGCCGATTTGGCAAAGTTATATAAATAGTTGAAAATTGAGAATTGAAAGTTGAAAATTAATTGAAAGCGGTCTGAATACATGATTATCCATTTGTTCTTTAATTAACTTTCCCCTTTCACTTTTCCCCTTTCACCTAAATAAAAAGAGGTAAAGAATTCTATTCTTTACCTCTTTTTATTTATACAAAACGTATATTATTTTCTTAAAGCCGGCTCGTCAGATACTGTAAGTTTTTTTCTTCCTTGTGCTCTACGAGATGCTAATACTCTGCGGCCGTTAGGAGTTTCCATTCTTGAACGGAATCCGTGTTTGTTTTTTCTCTTTCTGTTTGATGGTTGAAATGTTCTTTTCATTGCCGTATTTATTTTGAATTTTCTTTATTTATTTCTTCCTAAATTGGGTTGCAAAGATAACTATATTTTATAAAAAAGCAAAATGTTGATAACTTTTTTCGGATAGCAATATTAAAACGTTCGAAAATAGAAGGAATAATTGTGTTAACCGTTAATTATTACATTTTTATGATAGACCGAGAATAGCTTCTGTTTTACGGATTATTTGCTCCGGTTGGATTGAATTCAGACACGCATAGTCACTCCTAAGACATGGCTCTTTTCCATATATGGAACATGGGCGGCAAGGCAAGTCTATTTGGATAATATTATCAGTGGATTGATTGAATCCGTAAAATCCGGCAAACGGATGGGTAGCCCCCCAAACCGAAACCACAGGAGTGCCTACGAGGGATGCCAAGTGCATATTTGCCGAATCCATCGAAATGAGTACATCGGATTGATTTAAGATTTGCAACTCTTCTTGTAATTGGAATTTTCCGGCTAAGGAAATCACATGCGGATATTTCTTTTCCCATTTTTCCAATATATCCACTTCTTTCTTTCCTCCTCCGAACAATAATATTTGAATATTTTCTTTTTTTGAAAAATAATCAATGACGGTTTCTAATTTTTCAACCGGATATATTTTCCCCGCATGTTGTGCAAATGGAGCGACAGCAAGCCATTTTGCTTTTTTCTCGCCAAAAATAAGCCTAGTTTTTTCCGGTAACTCTGCCTTTTTTCCGAAAAGCCCTGTAAAATTCAACGGAAAATCAAATCCCGCTTTTTCAAAAACTTCCTGATAACGCGCGATGGAACTTTTTAAAGGCATCCGTTTTTTATTGTCCGGACGTGTCAACTCTTTCTTCTCTTTCCTGCCTTTTTGAATGACAAAAACAGGGATATTTTTGAGTCTGAAAAGTGTGCGTAAGACTTTACTCCGAAGTACATCGTGCAAATCAATGAATGCATCGAATTTGTTATCAGCTGTCAGATGCCTGAAAAGTTTGAAAATGCCTGTAAAACCTTTGTACTCTTTTTTAGTATCGACTCCGATAAAATTGAGGTTCTCTATTCCGGCAAACATCCCTGCAAAACGCGGATTAGAAAGCATAGTAATATGAACGTCCGGATATTTGCTCGCAAAGGACGCAATTACAGGAACGGTCATAGCCGCATCGCCCATGGCCGAAAGACGGATTATGAGTATATTTTTATAAGGTGAAGCCATTTTTATAATTGACAATTTCCCCTAAGAATCTTCAGCATCGCACAAGAACATTCCTTAACTTTCCCCTTTCAACTTTCACTTTTCACTTTACCATAAAGTACAGGATTGAGGCTAGGGTCGTTGTACATTTTCATTTGTTTGTACACCTTCATGTATCTTTCGCCTGTTTCAATATCTGCAATCAGTTGGTCAATAGCCGAAGAGAGATCCTCCCGTTGTTCAAGCAATATATCCAGTTTTTTTGTACAGGCAGCTTTGTGTTCGGCAGAAACATCGGTACGGTTTACTTCCTGCAACATGTGGTAAATTTTCAATGCCAAAATGGAAAGGCGGTCGATAGCCCAGGCAGGACTTTCGGTATTGATTACAGCCGTCGGTTTTACTTTTACCGACTGGTATTTTTCCAGAAAATAACTGTCAACCATCTCAACAAGGTCTGTTCTGTCCTGATTTGACTTGTCAATCCTGCGTTTAATAGCCAGCGCTTCCACCGGATCAATTTCCGGATTCCGGATAATATCTTCCAAATGCCATTGCACGGTATCAATCCAGTTTTTCAGATACAATACGTTTTCTATAGACTGGGAAGGATAGGGATTAACAATAGGAGTATCAACATGGTCTTTTTCATGATAATCCGTTATTACTTTGTCGAAAATCTTGTTTGCGTCCTGACTAAAACTCATGGTTATAAATTTTTTCTTGCAAAGTTAAGATTTTATTTCCGAATAACTATAAATGAACGGAAGTCGAATGAGGATAAATAAATTTATGAAGTATAAAACGAATTTAATTTTTTATGAAAAAATATTTATTATGTTATACAATATATGTTGTTTTTTTCTTTTAATTTGTCTAATTATCTGTTTTTTTAATATTTAAAATAATTTTTATGAAAAAAACTTTGCCTTTATTCATTCTGTTATGTATTGCACATACTGTTTTTGCACAATTAAAAGTTAATAGTGTAGGTAATGTCGGAATGGGAGCCATTCCTAGTTCAACAGCTAAACTACTTTTGTATAATAGCTCAACTGCAGCTGATCCCATTTTTGGATTACATTCGACTGTGAGTAGGGTTAGTACTACTAGTAGTCCACTGTATGGAGCTTATTTAACACAATCGCTCTCGGGTTCAACGTCAACAGCTCCAAGCTATGGCATCTATTTGGAAAACAATAATAATACAACGTATGGCGGTGCTTATGGTTTTTATGCAAAAAACATAAAAAGTGGCTATGCCGGAGATTTGCATGGGATTTATATAGATAATACTTATCTGTCTTCTTATGGATACTCTTATGGAGCTTATATTAAAAATACCAGAGGGAATGTAAGTGATATTACAGGTGGTGCAACATATGGCATACAGATAATCAATGTTGATTCAAGTGCATATACTTCGGCGTATGGTATTCATGTAAGCAATACTAAAACAGTAGGAGCTTCCAGTTCCAGTGTATATGGTATTTATGCTTCTGTTTCGGGTGGTTTTAATGCGAATAATAGATATGCCGGTTATTTTACCGGAGGTAAAGTTGTAATGATGAATGGAAGCGTGGGGATAGGTAAGGAGCCAACCGCCGGATTATTGGATGTTGCAGGAAGTATTGCAATTAATGGAAGTGTTATGATTACTTCGGATGAACGTTTGAAAATGGCAATAAAACCTCTATCCGAAGAAAAGGATAAACTCTATTTACTGCAAGGAAAATCATACAAAAAAACGCTTTCTCCTTCAAGTTTAGATGAAAATTTTACATCTGTGATGGAAAAAGCAGAAACGAAAAAAGAGGTAATTGAATTTTCGGAATACGGCTACTTAGCTCAGGAGTTGAAAGAGATTTTCCCTGATTTGGTAACTCAGGATTCAGCCGGTTATTATGCGGTAAATTACATTGGATTGATTCCCGTTATTGTCGAAGCCTTGAAAGACCAAAAACTCATTATTGAAGACTTACAGGAAGAAATTCAGCAAAAAACAAATTACCCGGAGACATCTACAATCAATGAATTGATGCGAAGAGTAGAATCACTGGAAAAATCTTTAGCTATATGTTGCAACTCAGATAAATTAAGATCAGTAGAAAAGGTTTCTCAACAATTTGATCTTACAGATCAGGCATATGAAAATACCGAAGAGATGATATTATATCAAAATACACCCAATCCGTTTCATGAGAATACAACAATTCAATGCTATATTCCACAAAATGTAGAAAAAGTACAGTTGTGTGTATATGACATACAAGGTGTTCAGCAAAAATGCTCTCTTATTTCGGAACGTGGGACAATTACAGTACAAATACAGGCAGGACAATTAGCCTCAGGTATATATACTTATTTATTAATAGGTGATGGTAAAACCAGCGAGGCTAAACAGATGATTTTGACAAGATAAAAGGACAAGATCATAAAAAAAATTATATTATTATTAGGTCTTGTTTTAATACCTGCATTTTCTTTTGCAGAATTGTAAATTAAAATTGGTGACGATATTACTTTTATGGTGACAGTTTTTGACTTGGAAATGTTCTTTGATGAGGCTATAATTTAATAATTACAGAAGAAATCTCTCTATGCAAATATGCCTGATCAACATATAGGTACAACAATAAGAAAATTTGGCAAAGGAACTTATTTATATGTTACCATTTTAAAAACAATCAAAAATTATCGGATAAAATGATTATTAATGCGAATCAGTAGTTGAAAAGGGCTTGAAAAGCCAAATATTCATAACTGTAGGTAAGAGAAGTGTAAGCTAAAGTTATGAAAATCAAGTCATATTGGGCTAAATTTCAATAACATTTAACTCCTAATTCGCATTATTAAATAAAATTACAAGATGAAAAAGATTTTTATTTCAAATTTGTTTTAGTCATTGGAGCAACATCATTATATACTTCATGTGGGAACAAGCAGATGCCATTGTGCCGGATTATATCCAAAATTGGCAGAGTCTAAGATGTTGTATGTCAATATCAATAGTTTGAGCGTATTGGAATTGCCATAACTAACTCTAACGGTATGCTTATAAAGCAACTGTCACGTTGGACGTTCAACAAATAGTTTGTTAATTTAATGAATTGATTATTATGAAAAGAATGTTAGTCGTTTTAGGAATTTCATTTTTATGTATAGGCTTAAATGCAGAAAATTCTTATTATTTTTACAATTATGAGGGAAAAAAGATATACCTTTCGTTAAATACTGAATATGCTTTTTTATCATTGAAAGAACAAAAATTGCCTGTAAATATTCAGCAACACTATGTTAAAATTGCAGAATTGAAATCTGATAAATCCGATCAAAAGCGGGATGAAATTAAAAAAAGGACAGATCGTTTTTATACGGTATTAAATTTTGAGAAAAAGATGTCAAACAAGCAATATTTAGAATTGTTATTAGAGATGAAATGTAAAAACAAGGATATGATTATCTCTCCATATTTCAGATTTAAAGATGATGATATTGTAGGGTTATCTAATTTCTTTTATGTAAAACTGAAAGAAAAAAAAGACACTATATTACTCACGCAGATGACGAAGCAAACCGGAACTGTTATTATTGAACAAGACCCCTTTATGCCATTATGGTATGTATTAAGCACAACTGAAGTTTCAGAACAAAATGCGATGGAATGTTCCAATCTTTTTTATGAATCAGGCTTGTTTCAAGCTGCGGAACCAGATTTAATGCTTAATAATCTTTCACAATGTACTAATGATGCATATTTTAATAATCAGTGGGGGTTGAAAAATATTGGGCAATCTGCCGGTACGAGGGGTGTGGATATAAACGCTTGCGATGCTTGGCAAATTTCAAAAGGAAATAATATTACAGTCGCGGTTATAGATCATGGTATCGAATTGGATCATCCAGATTTGGAAGCCAATATACATTCGTTAAGTTATGATTGTGAAAATAGGAGTTCTCCAAGTATCGTGCGCGGAGCTCATGGTACACTTTGTGCTGGAATTGTGGGTGCAGTTCAAAATAACGCTGAGGGTATTTCTGGGGTGGCTCCAAATTGTAAATTAATGTCAATAAGTAACAGTTTGAGTATTGGCATTTATCCGCCAGCAGCAGTTCGCCAACAACAGAATCTTGCTAATGGAATAGAATGGGCATATCAAAATGGTGCTGATGTTATCAGTTGTTCGTGGGGGAATGCTTTGCTTCAGGGACAGTTCATTTCGGATGCTATTGATGATGCAGTTATACGAGGTAGAAAAGATAAAGGTTGTATTGTGGTTTTTGCTTCAGGAAATGATGCAGCATCAACTGTTTTATATCCGGCAAGTTTGCCGAATGTTATTGCAGTGGGGTCAATAACGAATAAAGGACAACATGATATTGGTTCTAATTATGGAACAGCATTAGATGTCGTGGCTCCGGGAGCTAAGATTTATACTACGGACAGGCAAGGAGATGTTGGGGAGAATACTATACCCGGAGCAGCTGGAAATTATTGTTTTGTCAGCGGTACTTCTATGGCAACTCCTCACGTAGCTGGTATAGCAGCTCTTATTTTATCTGTAAATCCATATCTAACAGGACAACAAGTTCGAGATATTATTGAAAGTACGACGCAAAAAGTAAATTCTGGATTATATACATATTCAACTACTTCCGGACGTCCGAATGGTACATGGAATAATGAAATGGGTTATGGATTAGTCGATGCTTATGCCGCCGTCCAAAGGGGATGTGAAATGGCTGTCAATTTCATCGATCAAACTGTAACTGCCGATGAAACCATCATAAGTTGCGGCGATATAAACGTCCAAAACGTTACCGTTACAGGCAATAATGTAAAATTAACCCTTGATGCAGCAGGAACAACCACAATCAGTAGTGATTTTGAGGTAGTATTGGGCTCGGAATTAGAAGTATTAACAAGGTAGTAGAATATCAGGATTAATTAAAAATGCAAATTCTCTGTTGGATTCTAACAGAGAATTTGCATTTTTAATTAATCCCTTTGTTGATGAGATTTTATAAACCAGACCAATTTTATCCTTTTTTCTAAGATTTAGAAATTCCTACCTCCCCATCCTCCTTCCGGATTTTGTTGGCGTTGAGGACGATCGCCTCCCCTTTCGGTTCCCGGTCCGCTTTCCGATGCTTTCGCCGATTGTTTGCCCAACGTATTGATGCGGTATACGAAATGTACCATAAAGTAACTTCCCAGTGTATTGTACTCTGTGTCGCTCATTGCCGTTTCGCTGACAGTACGGGTTAAGCTGCTCTGCTGTTGAAGGATATCATAGATTTTGAAACGGATGGTAGCGGCATTATTTTTCAGGAAATTTTTGGAAAGCTGTGCATTCCATATAACATTGTTGTTATTAAATCCTTCGGAATATCCGGTGTAAATACGGTAGTTGATATCTGTTGAGAAATACATATTCCATGGCAGGTTTATATTCGTATTTCCTCCCAACTCGTAGTTAAATGTTTCACGGTTGCTTTTTGTTTGAATGCTGTTTTGTGTAAGCATATAGTTGACGGATGCATTAAGTGATGCGTCCAGCAAGCTCGTACGGAAACTTCCTACCAACTTTTCTCTCAGGTTCAATGTATGCGTGGTGCTTTTAGTTGCATTGCCCATCAAGTCTCCATTCTCTTCATTTGTGAAAGACACCTCATCAGCATATCCGGCGCTGGTATTAGACGATACGGTAAATTTACGGTTAGGAAGAGGAGTGCTGAATATGAAAAAAGCGTTGGCATTCCAGTTCCCGTCCACATTCGTCATACGAGACTCTTTACCTCCGGTTTCGGTATTGTAATTTACTTGTCTTGTTACGGCGTTCAGTGTATTGCTGAAGCTCCCGTTTACCGAGTAGCTCCGTTGAGTTTCACTTTCAAAGTTGCTATATCTTAATGTAATCATATTCCGGTAGGACGGTTTCAGGTCAGGATTCCCGAATTGAAGGTTAAGCGGGTCGCTTACGTCGATTATTTCCTGTAGATATTCTACATTTGGCGCACTACTCTGTCCCCGGTAGCGTATCATAAGCATTTCTTGTTTGGAAAAACGGTAACGCAGACGCAGGTTGGGTGAAAAATTGATTACCTGTTGCTTTAATTCTTTCCCTGAATTAGGACCTATCGTCGTCTCGCTCTCCGAAGATTGGGGTTCCAACGAAAATCCGATATTATAATTCAGTTTGGTATATTGTCCTTGTAAATTTGCCTCTACTAGGTGTGTATTATACTGGTTTTTTACTTTGTTGCTTAGGGAGTCAATGTAATATTCGAGTTCATTGTCGGTATAGACATAAGAGCTTGCAGTCGAATTTCTTTGCTGAAATGCATACTTGACTTGGAGATAATGGTTGGCAAAAAGCGGTTCTGTATAAGATGCTTGTAACCGGTAGGTAAAACCATTGTTATTTTTATCCGTATATTGGTTTAACGATAACAAGCTGTCAATATCTTCCTGTTCGTCGTAAAAGTAAAAACGAGTGTCGGAATTGGAGTAGTTATCCGATTCGTTGTGACTGTAATCCATACGGGCAGAAAGGGAGAAATTCCTTCCCTTTTTCTTTAACTTACGAAAGTATTGGATGTTTCCGTTGACAGCTACGTTATCTCCATCTGCGGAACCGGTAGATAACTTGTAGTTAACAGGCTGATGCAGGTTATTGGAGGTTTCCGAACGTCCTGTATTTGCAGACTCGGTATGAGCATAAGTTACATTAGGACGGAATGTAATCGTGGTCATTGAGTCGGGTTTCCATTCCATCTTAAAGTTAACGGCAAGGTCATCTCTTTTTCTTCTTGTTGTTGAAGTGTCTGCCCGGTAAGAAGAACCGCTTTGCAGGAATGTTTCCGTTGATTTTTTCATTACGGCATCATTATCCGAATATCCGTACTGTACGCTTCCTCCCAGTTCAATTTTATCATAATCTTGGGCAAAAGTTGCCCCTATTATTTTTGAAGAGGTAATTCCCGCACCGGCATTTCCTTTCACTCCGAATCCGGAATCCCCAAACTCGGAGAACCCTTGATTATTGGTATTGTTCATTGATGCGATAAGCGAAAGATTGGAATTGTCCTGAAAACGGTTAATCATTCCCCCTGCCTCATAGCGCTCCTTGTTTCCCGCGCCCGCAAGCACATTTCCGAACCAACCCTGTTTCATACCTTTCTTTACGGAAAGGTCTAATACGGTTTCATCGTCATCGTCGTCTATTCCTGTAAGACGGGCGGCATCGCTTTTCCGGTCATATGTTTTTACCTTTTCCACCATATTGGCAGGCAGGTTTTTTATGGCTACTTGCGGGTCGTCCGAGAAGAACTCTTTTCCGTCTACCATAATTTTTTTTACCTCTTTCCCGTTTACCGTGATTTTTCCGTCGTCACTGATTTCAACGCCGGGTAGTTTTTTTACAAGCTCTTCCAGCATAGCGCCGTCCGTAACCCGAAAGGCAGATGCGCTGAATATAGTGGTATCTTCTTTTATCGTAAGCGGAATTGCTTCTGCAACGACAACCGCTTCGTCTAATAAGACGGCATCAACATTTAGGGTAACCCTTCCGATATTGACGTTGTCGGATTTGATTGTAAATTTTTTATCTATTGTTTCAAATCCGATAAAGGATACCCGCAGGAAGTAATCTCCCTGCTTTATATCTGATGAGATAAGGAAATTACCATCATTTTCGCTTATTGTACCTCTAAGATATGTACTGTCTGGTAAAGAAAATAGTTGAATATTAACATATTGCATAGGGAGATGAGTTTCTCCATCCAAAATTTTTCCCGATACGGAAAGAACATTTTTTTGTGCAAATGCAAATGTTGGAATCAATAGCAGTAATAAAAATACTTTTCTCATAAATTTTTTTGATTATTCCGGCTCGTTTTGCCCTAACGGCAATCAATGATGATTAGATGTTTTTTTTACAAAAAGGTTTACTCCCCATTTTTAAAAGTCTTTAAAAAATTAAGAATTCAGTAATTGAAAAAACTGATAATCCTCTTTTTCAGTGTGCTTGTGTCGTAAAGCTCCTGTGGAATTTTCACCTTTCCGGTCTGCTTGGTAACAAAATGATTCAAGATACAGGTTCTCCAAAGTTAGAAATTGAATGAGAAATTGAACGAGCTTACCCTGCCGCTACCGTCTTTGTAAAGTGTAGTCAGTCCATAATAATAACTTGCATTGATGCTGAATTTATTAAAAAAACTGATGGATGTACCTGCCGTAAGACCGGCTTGGGCGTTGTTTATGCCATAAGCGTAATTATTATTTGCAGAGTGCACGATTTGTTCGTAACGTCCTCCTCCGAAAACGGTCATCCCGATGATATCTTTTTGCTGAAACAGATGATACCCTATTGTAACAGGAATAGCAATAGATGCTGTTTCTACATGGTATCCGCTTTGATATTTATATTCTCCCCATTTGATATCCAACTCCGGTTTTATGTAGGCCTTTTGCTTGTAAAAATAGTATTGATATCCGGTTCCTACATATCCGGAATAACTTGTTTGCCCGTCGATTGTGTGTAGTTCCACTCCTCCATGGGCGTTTTCTATAAGCTGTTTTAATATTATTTGGGAAGCCTGACTTCCTGCTTGTATTGTAAAAGAAAGCAGACACGCAGCTATGAGTAATAGTATTTTTCTTATCATATTAGAATCTTTAGGCACTGTGGCATGCAAAAGTAGGAAATATTTCTTACTCATTGAAAAAGAAAAAACATCTTCATGGAGGTTTTATCCTGTGTGAAGATGTTTTTTATAAGTAATTGATAGAAGCGCAGTCAATCGAAATTGATTCTATCTTGATTATTTGTATTCTTTGAAAAATATTATTTTTCTACTTCGTTCGGATATGCTTCTACCCATGTATCGAAACCACCCAATAGAATCCATGTATTTGCCTTTCCGAACCCAATTTTGGATATACGTCCCGGTACAACATATTCAAGGCTGGCAGAAGATCCACCTGTTCCTCCATACATGTATAGCGGCTTGGTTTTATCAAAAGTTGCTAATACAGCCGTTGCAAAAGACGAATTATTAGATGCTGTATTTGAGACCGTAGCTTCAATATTTATTGCACCCGGTATATGTCCGGCAGCAAATTCTTCTGCAGAACGGTAATCCAAAATTTGCGCATCACTACCTTGGGCTGCAATCCTTTCATGGAATTTTTCAGCGCCGCTGTCTTTGTTAAACGCGCCTAATTCTTCATCCCCGTCTTTCTTACAAGAGTTAACTGATAACACAAATACAGAAACAAAAAGAAGCAAAAAAAGTGATTTGAAAGTTTTCATTATAAAATCTCCTATTATATAATTAGATTAAAAAAATGTGATTTTGATAAGTACAAATATACAAAATATGTTTTTAGTGTAATAATTTATTTACGCTTGTTTTTTTACAGATATATCAACTTTTTGAGTTTCGGGTAATGTTTTATTCCTGATTTCCACCTGTTTTATAACATTTTGGGCAAGCTCTGCGAAAGCCTGTCCTGTTATACTGTCAGGATTGCAAGCTACCGGAATACCGCTATCGCCTCCTTCGCGTATGCTTTGGACAATCGGAATTAATCCCAACAAAGGGACATGCAAATCCTGTGCCAATTTTTTGCCTCCATCTTTCCCGAATAAATAATATTTATTGTCAGGCAGTTCGGCAGGAGTAAACCATGACATGTTTTCAACAAGTCCGAGTATCGGCACATTTACCTTTTCTCCGGTAAACATACTGATTCCTTTGCGGGCATCGGCCAAGGCAACTTCTTGGGGAGTTGTAACTACAATAGCTCCTGTTATAGCCAATGTCTGTACCATAGTAAGGTGTATATCGCTGGTGCCGGGAGGAAGGTCGAGTATGAAAAAGTCCAATTCACCCCAGTTCCCGTCCGAAATCAATTGTTTAAGGGCATTGCTTGCCATTCCGCCACGCCAGAGGACAGCGCTATCAGGATCAACAAAAAAACCGATGGAGAGTATTTTTACCCCATATTTTTCTTCGGGCCTAATCAATTCACGTCCGTTTACCGGATCCAAAACGGGACGGGCATCTTCTATTCCAAACATTTTAGGAATTGACGGGCCAAAGATATCGGCATCCAACAGACCTACTTTATATCCTTGATTTGCGAGTGCAACCGCCAGATTGGATGAAACGGTGGATTTACCCACTCCGCCTTTACCGGACGACACGGCAATGATATTTTTTACTTGCGGAAGCGCCTTTTCCGGAGCTTCGGGTATTTGATTCCTGAAACGGATATTGATGTTCCCTTTGATTTCGGCATCGGCTCCGGCGTAGGTAATAACAGCTTGTTCGGCAGCTTTTACCAGTGATTTGGCAAATGGGTCATTGGGTTTATCAAGAATCAGGGAAAAGGAAATTTTATTTCCGTCAATGCGTATATCATCATCTACCATTCCGGCAGAAACGATGTCAACTCCCGTTCCGGGGTAACGGACATGTTTTAACGCATCAATTATAAGTTGGGGATAAAAGTCCATAATAGAATGTTTAAAGCCTCCCCCCAACTCCCTCCTCAGGGAGGGGGAGCGGAGCGTATTTTATTGTTTGTTTAATTATTTACTCAATTATCAGAATGCCCTTCATGCTTAGACACTCCCCCTCCCTGAGGAGGGAGTTGGGAGGAGGCTCTCAATTATCTCTGTCATTACATCCGCAATATTGAGCCCGGCTGCTTTTACTTGTTGCGGGATGAAACTTGTTTCTGTCATTCCCGGAGTTGTATTTACTTCCAGCAGATAGATATTATCTTTCCCGGTAATTATATAGTCCACGCGAATAATCCCTTTAGCTCCGATGATATCATAGATTGAAGAGGTTAATTGTTGCACTTTAAGTGTCAATTCTTCTGATATGCGGGCAGGAGTAATCTCTTTTACCTGTCCGTTATACTTGGCATCGAAATCGAAAAATTCGTTTTCGCTGACAACTTCCGTAACTGGCAATACCGTTTTTTTATTTTTTGCTTTGTATATACCGCATGTAACTTCCGTACCCGACAGAAAACTTTCCATAATCACCTCATTACCTTCGGTAAAGGCTTTCTCAATAGCGGGCAGGATTTGCTCCATGCTTTTTACTTTAGTTACTCCGAAACTGCTGCCCCCGCCATTTGGTTTGATGAAACAGGGTAGCCCCAACTTTTCTACCACTTTTTCGGCGGTAATGGTTTCTCCTTTGCGAAGCAGGATTGACTCTGCAACTTTGATGCCGAATGATTTGAGGTAGTTGTTGCAGAAAAATTTATTGAAAGTCAATGCAGACGCAAGCACTCCGCAAGAGGAATATGGGATTTCCATCAAGTCAAAATAGCCTTGCAGTTTGCCATCTTCCCCGGGCATTCCGTGAATGGTAATATATGCAAAATCAAATGTGTTTTTTTGATTGCCGTAGGTAAAGCTGAAATCGTTTTTGTCAATTGCGATTTTTTCTCCGGCATATTCGACTGTCCAATCTTTACCGATAATGGTTACTATATAGAGGTTGAATTTTTTTTTATCGATAAAAGAGTAAATTCCCGCTGCACTTCTCAGGGAAACAATAACCTCCGATTGATTACCGCCGGCTATGATTGCAATATTTTTTTTCATGCGTAAAAATTGATGATTGGCAATGTTTTCCGCAAAAATATTGAATTTTCAATCAAACACAAAAACAATTGCATTATCAATTTTTCCCCACTTATAAATAAATTCGGCATGTGAGGAGATTGTCCTTACACACATGTGGGAACGCGGGGTAGTGCCCAGCGAGGGACTGCTTTCTACTATTTTGGAATCTATGGGACCGTTTACCGGAACTCCGTGTAAATGGGCGCCACTGGAGAAGCGGCTGGCATAAGGTGCGAATCCGGCTCTTTCCGACGAACCATCGTCATTATAAATCATCTTATATTTTTTTTGCTGAACAACAAAAATGCCAAGCGGAGTCTCATGCTGGTAAGGAGGTTTGTGCAAACCGGTAGTCGCTTTGACCATACTTCTTACAAACCATATTGAATCTATTTTTTCGAGAGTGGCAATGTTTTGGTTGGTTCTGTCTACAAAGATGGTTTTCTTAAAAGTAATGCTGTCGTCAAGAGTTTTGACATATCTTTTAGGCACTTTCCATTCACCCTCAAAATGGAGAGTTTTGATTTTTATAAAGTTCCCATCCGTTCCTGTTAGCTTTACAAGAGAACCGTCCCTGCCATAAAGCAGAGGAATTATTGAATCGGACAAAGAGTAAAGAGGTGCGGATTGGTATCGCTCGACTCCCAACGAATCAGATACCCAATTGTAATCGTTACGACGAAAATTTTTTACCGTCTTGGCTTCCCCATTAAAGTTTTTGTAGTTTTGAAGTATTGCCCATGAAATGGCGTTTTCTTGAATTGAGTCCAGAAAAATCAGCTTTTTTCGTATTTTATCCCACTGAAATTCTCGTGTAGTAGCTTTATAAGGATAGTTATCCGGAAGGGTGTCTTTATCATAAAGAAACTCTTTTCTTATTCTGACCTTAATTTTAGGTTTGATATCACTTTTTTTAATTTCAGCCTTTGTCTCGGTTTTAATCTCATCTTGTTTTTTCTCCTTTGCGGGACCTTCCTGGCTTTTTGTGTGACATGCGTATGAAATAAGGAGGCATATCAGAAATATTATATTTAATCGCATTTTTTCAATCATAAAACGGAGATTTATTAAGGTAAATAAGTAAAAACAGGTTCTCTCCTTTGTAAAGGAATAAACGCCTTGAAATATGATAATGTTTTGAGAAAATGCTAATAGTTTCTAATATGGACGGACACTCAGTTTTAGTTTCCTTATTCTATTTTGTTAGTATTGGAATAGTTTGAGTTAATTAATACTTTTTATTTCCAAATCTGCATAATTATTTGTATATTCGTAAGTTAAGCTAATAAAATATGAGAAAAAAGATTGTATATATTGTTTTGTTATTAACCGTATTTCTATGTTCACCTTTTCTGAAAGGCACAGACTCTAACCTATCCAATATTTTTGATTGCAGACAACTTTATACTGACATGCGATTGGAGAATATTGTTGATTATACGGCATTTGAACAAGCTTTTGCGGGATATAACAAAATTGGAAGTAAATGTAATGGAATCATTACCCTTATTGATTTTACGAAGCCTTCGACAGAAGAGCGTTTTTACGTTTTGGACGTAAAGCAGAAAAAAATGTTGTTTTGTTCTTATGTGTCTCATGGAAGGAATAGCGGAGAAAATTATGCAACTTCATTTTCCAATCAAAGCGGTTCGCACAAAAGTTCCCTTGGCTTTTATCTGACCGAAAATACTTACTATGGCAAAAATGGTTATTCGCTGGTTTTGTCCGGATTGGAAAAAGGCATTAATGACAAGGCAAAAGAACGGGCAATTGTTATCCACGGCGCTTCTTATTCAAATCCTTCCATCATTGCCTGTAACGGACGGTTGGGACGAAGTTTTGGTTGCCCGGCTTTGCCCGAGTCTGTCAGTGAGTCCATTATCAACACCATCAAAAACGGTTCTCTTTTGTATATTTATGCAAATGATAAGAATTATCTGAACAGTAGTAGTTTTTTATCGCACGGTAAAACTTTTTAGAAGGAAGCGAAGAGAGTTGAGGAAAGAAGAAGAAAAAAGACTTTCCAGGTTTTCAAAACCTGGAAAGTCTTTTTTCTTCTTCTTTCATTTTTTTTTCGTTATTTTGCGTTATATATATTTTTTGATTCATGGATAAGATTTTTGATCATATAAGCTTCTCTTTACCTCTTGGAAATCCGATTTTAATCTTTTCTATTGTATTGTTTATTATCCTGTTTGCTCCCCTTACGCTTAACCGGCTTAAAGTTCCGCATATCATAGGCTTTATTATTTCCGGTATCATTTTTGGTCCGAATGGATTCAATATCCTTTCAAGGGATGAAAGTTTTAAACTTTTCGGAGCGGTAGGACTGCTTTATATCATGTTTCTTGCCGGATTGGAGATGGATCTTTCCGACTTCAAAAAGAACAAGAAAAAAGGTATATTTTTCGGTATAGCCACTTTCCTCATTCCGATGATACTCGGAGTCGCAACCAGCTATTTTTGAGTTGGATACATTTTGAAAGAAGCTGTCCCGGACGGGAATATTATATGGAGCAATAATATGACTACCACAGGCTATCTTGTGATGTCGTCCATCCTGCTTGCCAGTATGTATGCTTCCCATACACTTATTTCTTATCCGATTGTCGGGCGTTTTGGAGTTACCAAGAATAGTTCGGTGAGCATCACAATCGGGGGAACTATGATTACCAATACATTTGCCCTCCTTATTTTAGCAGTTATAGCAGGTATGACCAAAGGGAATATTGATAGTTTCTTTTGGATTAAACTCTCAATTTCCGTTCTTATTTTCGGATTCATTGTTGTTTTTATTTTTCCCAAAATAGCTGAACATTTCTTCAAACGATATGAAGATAGTATCCTGCAATATATTTTTGTTTTAGCAATGGTTTTTCTTGGCGGATTCCTTGCCGAACTGGCAGGACTTGAGGCAATTATCGGAGCGTTCCTTGTCGGTTTGGCTCTGAACCGTCTCATCCCTCGTATCTCCCCGTTAATGAACCGTCTCGACTTTGTAGGAAATGCGCTGTTTATTCCTTTTTTTCTGATCGGGGTAGGAATGCTGATCGATTTGAAGGTCGTATTCAACGGGTTTGATACATTAATTGTAGCTGTTGTCATGTGTTCGATAGCGACTTTGTCAAAATATCTCGCTGCTGTAATTACCCGTAAAACATTCAAAATGACAAAAGAAGAGGGTCTGATGATGTTTGGGTTAAGTAATTCGCAGGCGGCGGCAACATTGGCAGCCGTTACAATCGGATATAATATCGTTGTCGGATATGCATCGGACGGAACAGCTATTCATCTTTTCAACGATGATGTGTTGAACGGGACTATTGTGATGATTCTGGTTACATGTACTATCGCTTCGTTTGCAACGGAGAAAGCAGCAAGAAAGCTGGCAGTACAACAAGACCGCCTGGAAGATGAGCTGAAGACAGAAAAACTGGTAGACCGTATTTTGATTCCGGTATACAATCCAGATACCCTGAATAGCTTGATGGAGCTTGCTGTTTTATTGAAAAATCCGAAAAGTAAAGAACCGATTTACGCACTCAGCGTAACTAATGATTCCAATTCGGGCGTAGATAACAGTATCGCGAAGTGTAAGAAAATATTGGAGAAAGCTGCCAGTATCGCTTCCGCTACTGATAATACGGTACGTATGATTACCCGCTACGATATTAATGTAACCAGCGGGATCATTCACACGATGAAAGAGAATTATATTACCGAAGTCGTAATGGGGTTGCATCACAAATCAAGCTTTGCCGATTCTTTTTTCGGAGCTAAGACGGATAACCTGCTTAAGGCTACCAATCAGATGATTATGATCTCGAAGTCCATACAACCGATCAGCACCATAAAAAGAGTAGTAGTAGCTGTTCCGGCAAAAGCCGAGTTTGAGGTCGGTTTTGTAAAATGGTATGACAGGGTAAAGAATCTGAGTAAACAGATTGGAGCCACAACTTCTTTTTTTGCTCATTCCGATACCTTGAAGCAGATACGTATATTAGCAAAAAGAAATAAATTTGGCGTTGAAACCCGTTTTGAAGAGCTGGAAGATTGGGACGATTTCCTGATGCTGACCAGAGAGGTTGAGATAAATGATCTTTTTGTGGTCGTTGTTTCACGTAAGACATCTATCTCTTACAATGCAGCATTTGAAAAATTGCCCGGGCATCTTTCCAAGTATTTTGCAAACAACAGTTTTATCGTCCTTTATCCCGATCAGTTTGAAGAGCCGAATAATGAGGATAACATCTAAGATGTCTGATTTGACAAAGATAAAGAATCAATGTTTTTTTGGAAGTAAGTGCTCTCTTATCCGCAATATTACCACTTATTTCAACGTCAATATATTTTATAAACACAAAGGCACAAAGAACGCAAAGTTGTGTTTGCTTTTTTTATTTCCTTTGTGGCTTTGTGTTTACTATTTTTCATTAGTGTAAAATGCCAGATACGCATATAATTTTTTAAACTATAAAATAAAGTAATACTTTTTCCGATTCTTTTATAAGGAAGAAGTTTAAAGAAATTTTTTCAGTCAGGCGAAATGAGTAAGAAGATTTATCAGAAAACAATTCTTTACAGCGTGTTGCGGGTGTACAGTAATTTTATTTACCGGCGCTGGTTTAGTTCTATTGAGGTTAATGGGAAAGATACGATTCCGGAAAATACATCTGTGATTTTTGCTCCCAATCATCAAAACGGATTTATTGATGCAATGGCTCTTCTGTCGTCTTCGCCCGGACCGGTGGTCTTTCTGGCGCGTGCCGACTTGTTTAAGAAAAAAACATTGGATAAAATGTTACGGGCATTGAAAATCATGCCGGCATACCGTATCCGTGACGGGATTCAAAATCTGAAAAAAAATGAAGATTCTTTTGAACAGGCTATTGAGGTTTTATTGCATAAGGATTTCTTTTGCCTGATGCCCGAAGGCGGACAAGATGAAGTAAGAACACTCCGTCCGTTGGTAAAGGGAATGTTTCGTATCGCTTTTGCCACACAGGATATATTGAAAGATACGGATTCGGTAAAAATTGTGCCTGTGGGCATTGATTATAGTAATTATGACCATAGTGGAGGCCATTTGATCGTAAATTTCGGGAAAGCAATAAATATAAAGGATTATTATGATTCTTATCTGGAAAATCCTCCGGTAGCACAAAATCAGTTGCGTGACGAATTGTCTAAACGGATGGCTCCATTGATGCTAAATATTAAAACGAAGGATTATTACGACTCTTTCTTTGTTACCTCTTATCTCTATAATTCGGAAATGCTCGATGAAATGGATCTGGAAGACAATGAAACGAACCGTTTAGCTGCTCGCCAACAGATAGTGGATTTGCTGCAAAAGGCAGAAGATAATAATTCGCCGTTATTGCCCGAATGGGATAAACTTTGCAAGAAATGGGAAGCTAAACATAAAAATGTTGCTTTCTCTGCCCACATTTGCGAATTTGGCAATAAAATAGATGTAAACCTGATTATTTCTCTCTGCTATATGATCGTTACGTCCCCGTTATTTTTGTACAGTGCATTAGTCAACGGGATACCTTATTTACTGACAAAATATTTAACTCGTAAATCAACGGGAACAGGTTTTCAAGCTTCTTTTGTTTTCGGATTATCTGCATTATTATTTCCTGTTTTTTACCTGTTCGAAACAATCGCATTTGCATTTATTGCCCCGACATTCTGGACAGGAGTTGCTTTTGCATTGGCGCTTCCGCTCTCATTTTTCTTTATGTTGCGTTACAAATGGCGCTTCTCTTTTGTCAGGGAACGGATTAAGAATATTTTAAAGAGAGACAGGGAAATTCCGGAAATCATGGAATATGCAAGACAATTGCTTAAAAGTGAAAGGTGAGCAAATAGAGAATATGGAAGATTTTGATATAAGAGATACATCTGTCAATGATCAGGAGCGGGATTTTGAAAATGCCCTCCGCCCGTTGTCTTTTGATGATTTTTCCGGACAGGCAAAGATCATTGAAAACCTGCGCATATTTGTGCAGGCGGCAAAGATGCGCGGAGAACCGCTTGATCATGTGCTTTTTCATGGTCCTCCCGGATTGGGAAAAACGACACTGTCCAATATTATTGCCAATGAATTAGGAGTGGGATTTAAAGTGACTTCGGGACCTGTGTTGGATAAACCCGGAGATCTTGCCGGATTGCTTACCAATCTGGAAACAAATGATGTTATTTTTATCGATGAAATCCATCGTTTGAGTCCGGTGGTAGAAGAGTATCTTTACTCTGCCATGGAAGACTACCGCATTGATATTATGCTCGACAAAGGGCCGAATGCTCGTTCTATACAAATTGATATTAATCCGTTTACTCTGGTGGGAGCAACAACCCGGAGCGGATTATTAACCAGCCCTTTGCGTGCCCGTTTCGGGATTAACTGCCATTTGGAGTATTATGATAGCAGCGTATTGACGACTATTGTAAAGAGATCGGCCTCGCTGCTCAATATGCCATGTGAAATTAAAGCTGCCGAGGAAGTGGCGGGAAGGAGCCGGGGAACTCCGCGTATTGCAAATGCCTTGTTGCGGCGTGTCAGGGATTTCGCACAGGTGAAAGGCAATGGGAAAATAGATATAGAGATTGCCCGTTATGCTCTTGAGGCTCTCAATATAGACCGTTATGGACTCGATGAAATCGATAATAAGATATTAAATCTGATGATTGATAAGTTTAACGGAGGTCCTGTCGGGTTAACTACTATCGCAACTGCTTTGGGCGAGGATGCGGGAACGATTGAGGAGGTATATGAACCTTTTTTGATAAAAGAAGGGTTTTTGAAACGGACTCCGCGAGGACGTGAAGTGACTGATTTGGCATATAAACATTTGGGTAAATTAAGATTCAACCAACAAGGTTCGTTATTTGACTGATAAATAATTTGATTCTTAATATGAAAAAAATAATTTTTTCTCTTTTTTTCTTAATGACGGGCATGCTTTACGCGCAAGTAACGGTATTGTCTTTGGGTGATTGTGTCCGGATCGGACTGGAAAAGAACTATGCGTTGCTTATTGTACGTAATCAGGAAGAGATTCAAAAAAATAATTACACATTGGGAAATGCCGGTTTCCTTCCTTCGGTTGATTTGCAAGGTGGTTATAGTGCGTCCCTCATGGATATAAAGAATAAAAGCACAGATGGAACCATTGTATCTGTGGATGGGGTTAACAATGATGCGATAAATGCCGGAGTAGCTTTAAACTGGACTGTTTTTGACGGATTGAAAATGCAGGCAAATTATGCCCGCCTGAGGGAATTGCAACAGATGGGAGAACTGCAAACACGCCTTTCGATCGAGGAATTAGTGGCACGGATTGCTTCCGGATATAATAATCATATCTATCAGTTGTTGCGATTGAAAAACATGAAGTCGGCTGTTGATTTGTCTACGGAGAGAGTCCGGATTGTGGAGTCGCGCTATCAGATAGGCGCAGCATCCCTTTTAGAACTGAATCAGGCAAAAGTGGATTTGAACGCCGATATTTCCGGTTATATCTCGCAAAAGGAAGTTGTAAGTTACTCGGCTGTAAATCTGAATGCATTGCTTGCCAATGAAGAGGTAGAAACACCTTTTGTATTGGCAGACAGTATTATAAACCTTCAATCATTGATTGACTTTGAATCTCTCAAAGAAAAAACATTGCAATCAAATACCGATATCCTGCTTGCAGCAAAAGAGGTACAACTCTCTGAAGCCGATAAAAAAGCAATCCGTTCCCGTTATTTCCCCTATTTGAAGTTGAATGCCGGTTACGGATACGGATTAAACCGTTACGAAACAGGATCGACAAAGGAGTCTCAATCTTTAGGGTTTAATTACGGGCTTACTATCGGCATGAATTTATTTGAAGGATTTAATAACAGAAGAGAGTTGAAAAATGTCCGGATAGAGATAGAAAATAAAGAATTATTGCAACAAGATGTCCGGTTAAATCTGATCGCCACATTATCAAACTTCTATTTGTCCTATAAAAATAATCAGGAATTACATTCTCTTGAGTCGCAAAATCTGATACTCGCGCGTGCATATTATGAAGCTGCTATTGATAAATATAAATTAGGTTCGCTTTCAGGATTGGAATTACGTGAAGCGCAGCAAAGCCTCTTGGATGCCGAAGAACGTTTGCTTTCAGCAGAATATAATATAAAACTTTGTGAAATTTCGTTGAAGCAACTCAGCGGTGATATCCTCTCTTATCTGGATATTGAATCAAGTAGTTTTCCTAACATAAAATAATATTGAAAAACCAATCCACAGATATTGTGCCGGCTGTTCCGTCAGGAAATAATTTTGATTTTCTCCGCTTGCTTTTTGCCTGTTCGGTGATGTGCAATCACTATTCCGCCCTGACTGGTCAAAATTGGTGGATACCTATAAGTTCACCCATGGCTGTTCAAGGATTTTTTATAATCAGCGGTTTCTTGATTGTCCGCAGCTTTTATAGATCACGTTCATTAAAGGATTATTTTATAAAAAGGGCAAAGCGAATTCTTCCGGCTTATATTTTAGTGGTTTTATTGTGCGCCTTTGGTTTGTTTTTCTTGAGTGACCTGCCTTTTTCCCAATATTTTTCTTCATCCGCTTTTTTAAAATATCTGGTTGCGAATCTTTCATTTATGAACTTTATCCAACCTACTTTGCCGGGTGTTTTTACCGATCATATTGAAACGGTTGTAAACGGATCGCTTTGGACCATCAAAGTTGAAATTATGCTCTATCTCTCCGTTCCTTTGATCGTATATTTAGTTCGTCGTTTTGATAAGAGGATCGTTCTTTTGCTGATATATCTGTTTGCGATAGCATTTAACTTTGTAATGGGCTATTTGTACGATACAAAAGGGAATGAAATATATCAAATATTGTCACGGCAAGTCTTTTTTCAAATGTCATTTTTTATAACAGGAGCCTTTCTCTTATTTTATTTTGACTTCCTTCTCAAGTACCGGCTTGCTTTTTTTCTGGCAGCAATTCCGGTTATCCTTTTCCCTTCAATTAAAATCCTTTATTATTTTTATCCGTTAGCTTGGGGACTGATTATTTTTGCGATAGCCTTTTCTTTACCTTTTTTAAATAAAGCAGGTAAGTATGGTGATTTCTCTTATGGTATATATCTATTTCATTTCCCTGTTATTCAAATATTTATATCTCTTAATTTTTGTAACAACAACAATTTTTTTACCTTTTTATTGGTTATCTTCTCAACGTTTCTTTTGGCATGGTTATCCTGGCATTTATTAGAGAAACGTTTTTTGAAAAGATAGAAATGAGATATTTTAATAGGTAGCGTCCCGATAGTTTTTTGTTGATTTTTAATGGATAGTAAATTTATATACTTATCAGCAAAAATACCCCTACATTTCAGGCTGTTATTTAGGGAATTCCTTATTGCGTTTTCGTTCCATTCGGAAAGACGGGAGTTTACAGTTTACTACACGTCCTTATATTAAGGTGTCATCCGAACGTAGTGAGGAATCTCTAAATATATATATATTAACGTGAGTTCAATATGAAAGAGCCTTATTATCAATGCCGAAGGTATTGTATATTTATATAAAAAGATGATAATGCAATTTGTTCGACTCCTTGAGGAGTCGAATGTAAAGAATATTGATCATTTTTTATAAATATGTAAATCCTTCCGATTTAATTGAAAACTAATTTTTTTTATGTGCGATTTTATTCTGAAATCACATTATATAAAGAAGAAACCCATTCATAAATTCAAATTTATGAATGGGTTTCTTTTATAAATAAAATAATGTTAGAGACTTTCCAACATCCGTTTAAGTACTGTCTGTGCTGAAATTTCACGGTTTGCCGCTTCCGGAATAACAATAGAACGCGGGCTTTCGATTACATCATCGGTTACGATCATATTGCGTCTTACAGGGAGGCAGTGCATAAAGAAAGCATTATCCGTTAATGCCATTTTCTCTGTACTGACAGTCCAATCCATGTCTTTGCTTATTATCTGTCCATAGTTGGGATCCCGGTAAGCCGACCAGTTTTTAGCATACACGAAATCAGCTCCTTCGAGCGCCTTGTTCTGGTCATATTCTACTTTTGCACCACGCACGAATTTTTCGTCCAGTTCATATCCTTTCGGATGGGTGATTACGAAGTCGACATCGGCATCGTTCATAAAGTCGGCAAATGAGTTAGGAACCGCCTGCGGCAATGCCCTCGGGTGAGGAGCCCATGTCAGCACCACTTTCGGGCGAGGTTTTGTTTTGTACTCTTCAATCGTAATAAGGTCGGCAAAAGCCTGTAGAGGATGCGCCGTAGCCGATTCCATGCTGAATACAGGTTTGCCCGAGTATTTAATAAACTGGTTCAGTATTGTTTCCTCGTAGTCGAATTTTTTGTCAACCAGACCTGCAAAAGAGCGGACTCCGATTATGTCACAATACGAACCCATTACCGGAATAGCTTCCAACAAGTGCTCCGACTTATCGCCATCCATTATTACTCCCCGTTCGGTTTCCAACTTCCAAGCGCCTTGGTTTACATCCAAAACCATCGTATTCATTCCGAGGTTCATTCCTGCTTTCTGAGTACTCAGGCGTGTTCTCAGGCTTGAATTGAAAAATACCATCAGAAGCGTTTTATTTTCCCCGGTCTTTTTGTAACCAAAACGGTTCTTTTTTATTTCTAATGCTTCTTTTATTGCCTCATTCAGATTTCCGAGGTCTTTTACATTTGTATATGTTTTCATATAAGTGAAGAATGAAGAATGAATAATGAAGAATTTGATATTCTTGCCTTCATCTTAATTATTTTTATTTTGTATTATTTTGTTTTGATGTTTTTATTGAGGACACTAATAATGCAATTAATTCATCACAATCTATTATTAAACTCTCAAATATTTTATTATCAATCAATTCTGTATCTTTTAATAAATTCAACCAAAAATCCGTTTCGTTTGCTTCTTTCAGAGAAATTGTCAATTTACTAATGAAATCAGGTTTGCTTTGCGCAAACTCAGATTCCCTAATCAATGCACCAACAGAGGTTCCACTTCGTAAAATTTGATTACTTATAACAAATTCTTTTCTTTCTGTCTGAAGATATCTTGCCAATTTTACTATTCGAATCGCAAATTTATAGCTTTTTTCATGCAGAGGAGAATTTTCTCTATTTCGTTTTTTTCTTTCCATATTCTTCACTCTTCATTATCCTCTCGTTTGTCCCTCCCCTACAATAATCCATTTATAACTGGTTAGTTCTTCCAGTCCCATTGGGCCGCGGGCATGTAATTTTTGAGTGGAAATGCCGATTTCAGCGCCTAATCCGAATTGTGCACCGTCGGTAAATGCCGTTGAGGCATTGCTGTAAACGCATGCCGCATCAACCATTGCATTGAATATGGCTATTTGGTTGCCATTCTCGGTGATTATGGCTTCACTATGCTTTGAACTGTGTCGGGTGATGTGTCCGATTGCTTCGTGTATGTCCGAAACTGTTTTGATAGCCATCTTGTAATCCTGAAATTCGGTTCCGAAACTATCTTCGGTGGCTTTTTGTAACAGATCAGCAGGATAATTTCCGTTCAATACGGAGTATGACTTTATGTCGGCATAGATCGTTACATTCTTTTCTGCCAGTTTTTTACAAATAAAAGGTAAGTCCAATAATCTTTTTTCATTGATTATCACGCAATCCAATGCATTACAAACGCTTACCCGTCGGGTTTTAGCATTGAAAATAATATTGGCTCCTTTTTCTTTATCCCCGAATTCATCGAAGTAAGTATGACATATTCCTGCCCCGGTTTCGATTACCGGGATTTTGGCGTTTTCTCGCACAAAATTGATTAATCCGGCGCTTCCCCGAGGAATAATCACATCTACGTATCCAACGGCATTTAACAAGGCTCCGGTGGCTTCCCTTCCCGCAGGAAGTAAAGCGGCAATATTGGTGTTTATTTGAAATTTCTTCAATACCGAATGGATTACCTGCATAATTGCCATATTCGAACTGTGAGCATCCGTACCGCCTTTCAATACGCAGGCATTACCCGATTTCAAGCAAAGGGAAAATACATCGAAAGTAACATTCGGGCGTGCTTCGTAAATAATACCGATTACTCCGAACGGAACGCTTACCTTGGATATCTTCAATCCGTTAGGACGTACCGTTTCCATTAAAAGCCGTCCCAGTGGAGACGGCAGTTTTGATACGTTACGAATATCATTGGCAATATCCAACAGGCGCTCTTTGCTCAATAGCAATCGGTCATACATCGGATTGTTTTTATCCATTTTATCGAGGTCTTTCCGGTTTTCGGATAAGATATAACCGGATTGCGCTTCCGTTTCGTCAGCTAAAGCAAGGAGAATCTCATTTATTTTTTCGTCATTCACCAGATTGAGTGAACGGGAGGCTTCTCTTACTGTTTCGAATATATTTTTATAGTCCATGACAATTAAATGAAGAGTGAAGAATTAAGAGTGACAATAATATTATTAGTTGATGAAAAGGTAATCATAGTGAATGATTGGTTTTTTGCCTTTTTCCCCGATTAAACGGCGGGCATCGTCGCTGCTATATTGCGTTTTACCGATTGCTATCTGCACTCCTTTTTCATCAAAAACCTTGACAATATCATTTTTTTCAAAATCACCTTTAATACCGGTTACTCCTACTAGTAGTATGGAGCTCGCAGTATCTCCGAACAAAGCTTCGCGGGCACAAGCATTGATATGAATCTCTCCTTTGGCAAATCCGTCGCTGTGGGCAATCCATTTCTTTACGCTTGAGGTGCTTTCCGCCGGAAGGAAGCGGGTACAAACGGTCTCTTCTCTTTTTGTCAATAAATCGAGCAGGATATTATCTTTTTTCCCGTTGGCAATAATAACCTCGATACCCTCGTCGGCAACTTTTCCGGCAATATTGGTTTTGGTCTGCATCCCTCCGCGTCCGAATGAGGACTTGGATGTTTGAATATAGGCGGATAAATCCCTTTTCCCCGGAAATACTTCACGGATAACCGAGGCATCGGGATCATTTGGATTTCCGTTGTAAATTCCGTCGATATTGCTTAATATGATTAATGCTTCCGCATCCATCATTGTTGCAACCAAGCCGGATAACTCGTCATTATCGGTAAACATAAGTTCGGTGACAGATATCGTGTCATTTTCGTTTACGATAGGGATAACGCCATGGTCTATCATTACCTGCATGCAGTTTCGCTGGTTCAGGTAATGTCCGCGTGTGCCGAGGCTCTCCTTGGTTGTAAGAACCTGTCCGCAGGTAATATTGTAATCCCTGAAAAGCATATAATAACGGTTTATCAGCTTTACCTGTCCGATTGCAGAAAAAAGCTGCCGGGCAGATACCGCATCCAACTTGTCTGCCAATACTTTGGATCTTCCTGCTGCGACTGCACCGGAGGAGATAATGATGATTTCCACCCCTTTTTTATATAATTCGGCGATTTGATTGACCAACTCCGACATACGGGTGAAATCAAGGGATCCATCCTTCTTTGTCAGGACATTGCTCCCAATTTTAATCGCTATTCTTTTGAAATTACTTTCCATAAATTAAAGCCTCTCTTCCCACCCCTCTCCACAAGGAGAGGGGAGTAGAGCGTATTTCGTTATTTATTCAATTATCATCTAACACCCTAAGGGATTCCGTTACCTTACACCTGACGGACTCTTACCAGCCACATCTGAAAGTTTTTTCATTTTCACTTTTCAACTTTCACTTTTCAACCTTATTGTTTCCCTCTGATTTCTACCCGTCTGATTTTTCCGCTGATTGTTTTTGGAAGCTCATCCACAAACTCAACGACGCGGGGATATTTATAAGGAGCTGTAGTATGCTTTACATGATCTTGTATCTCTTTTATCAGCTCTTCTCCGGCTTTTTCCTTATAATCTTTTGCCAATACGATAGTCGCTTTGATAACTTGTCCGCGCACTTCGTCGGGAACTCCCGTAATTGCACACTCTACTACTGCGGGGTGTGTCATCAGGGCGCTTTCCACTTCAAACGGCCCGATACGGTATCCCGAACTTTTGATTACGTCGTCCGTTCTGCCTACAAACCAATAGTAGCCGTCTTCGTCTCTCCACGCGATATCTCCCGTGTGGTATATATTGTCCGAATACACCTCTTTAGTCTTTTCCGGATCCCTGTAATACTCTTTGAAAAGCCCTACCGGTTTCCATCTGTCTGTCCGTAATACAATCTCGCCTTGTTCGCCATCTTCAGCCGAGCGTCCGTCTGCGGTAACCAAGTCCATATCATAAGCCGGATTCGGGATACCCATAGAACCCGGTTTCGGCTCCATCCAAGGGAATGTGGCAATGGTCAGAGTTGTTTCCGTTTGCCCGAATCCTTCCATCAGTTTGATACCCGTTTCTTTAAGGAAAGATTCATATACGGCGGGATTCAAAGGTTCTCCTGCTATAGTACAATATTTCAGGGAAGAAAGGTCGTACTTATGAATATCTTCGCGTATCAGGAAGCGGAATATGGTAGGAGGTGCGCAAAAAGATGTGATTTTATATTTTTCGATCATACCAAGCATTTCTGCCGGTACAAACTTTTCATGATCATACACAAAAACTGCTGCTCCCGCAATCCACTGTCCGTAAAGCTTTCCCCAAGCCGCTTTTCCCCATCCCGTATCGGCTACGGTAAGGTGTAAGCTATCCTCGTTCAGGTTGTGCCAATAACTTGCAGTTATAATATGCCCGAGCGGATAAGTAAAAGAGTGGGTTACCATTTTCGGATTACCCGTAGTGCCGGAAGTAAAATACATTAAGAAAAGATCGTCGTTTGAATTTACTTTTTCCGGCTTTACAAACGGTGCGGCATTTTCAATTCCTTTATGAAAATCCTCCCATCCTTGCGGAACTAAAGGACCGATAGATACGACCTTTTCTACCGAAGGAGATTCAGGCAGCGCATCGTTGATGTGGTTCAATATAATTTCTTCGCCCACGGCAATAATTGCTTTGATATCCGCCGCATTTGTCCGGTAAACAATATCTTTTTTTGTCAGGAGATGGGTAGCGGGAATCGCTATCGCTCCTATCTTGTGTAAGGCGATTATCGAGAACCAGAACTCATATCTTCTTTTCAGGATGAGCATCACCATGTCTCCTTTGCCTATCCCTAACGATTGGAAATAAGAAGCTGTTTTGTCCGTTTCGCGTTTAAGGTCGGCAAATGTAAAATCGATATGCTCTCCTTTGTCGTTAGTCCAGCACAATGCCCTTTTATTAGGAGCCTTTGCCGCCCATTCATCTATTACATCATATCCGAAATTAAAATTTTCAGGAACATTGATTTTAAAATTTTTCCTGAAATCTTCGAGTGATTCAAAATTTACTTTTGATAAATATTTTTCGAGCATTGTTGTTTTTGAGAAAAGTTTTCCGGTTTCCCGAAAGAGAGGCCGGAGGATTATTTGATAATTTTTGTTTGTTAAAAAGTTGAGAGTAGTCCGGGAAAAACCGTTTTTGCAATTTTGTATCGGATCTTCCTGTTCCTTAAATTATTATTGCAAGGAATTTTACGGTTTTTCCGTCCAATGCTTTCATTCCGTGAGGGAGATTGGAATCGAAATAGATACTGTCTCCTTCTTCCAATATTTGCTCTTTTCCGTTCATGTTGAATAACATGCGACCTTCAATAACCATATTGAATTCTTGTCCGGGATGTGAGTTTTGGTGAATAGGATTTTCATTTGGCTCTACCGTCACAATAAAAGGATCTGCTTTACGCCCTTTGAATCCCGCAGCCAACGACTGATATTTGTACGCCTTCGTGCGTTCCATGGCAGTTCCTTGCCCTTTACGGGTCAAGTAATATGTTTGCATGTGCGGGTCTTCGCCGAATAATAATGAAGTTAATTCCACTCCATATTTGTGCGCGATGCAATGTAAAATACTGACAGGAATATCTTTATTGCCACTTTCATAAGCAATATACTCTTCCGGTTGGATTCCGCAAACCGAAGCCATCTCTTTTTCCGAAAGATCCAGCGCATCGCGCAGGCCCCTCAGCCTTTCAGCTATTTGTTTTATTTGTTCGTTCATAGATATATATTTTAGTGGACAAGTAGACGAGTAAACGAGAACTTGACGATTATTCTTTACTCGCCTATTCTTTTACTTGTTCACTTGTCTACTTAAAATTTACTTATTCGCTTTAATCCCTTTGATTACAGCATTTGAAAAGCCATATTCTTCCATTACGTTTAACCCTTTGATTGTCCATCCGCCGGGAGTTGTCACTTTGTCAATCTCGCTTTCCGGATTGGATTGGTTTTGTAAAACAAGCTGGGCTGCACCAATCATTGTTTGGGCAATCACTTCCTGTGCTACGTCGGGACGTATTCCTAATTCCACAGCACCTTGAGTTGCTGCGCGGATAAAACGTAATGCATAAGCTATCCCGCATGAAGAAACAGAAGTGAAAGCAGCCATTGTGCTTTCGGAAACTAACATTGCTTTTCCTAATTTCCCGAAAATCGTCAGTACTCCTTCTTCCTGCTCTTTTGTTGCATTCAACGATGATATGAATGTCATGCTTTCGCGTATTGAAATAGCCGTGTTGGGCAGTACGTGAAAGAGGGTAAAATCATCGCCCACCTTGTTGGCGATGGTACGCAGATCAACGCCGGCGGCTATTGAAATAATAGCATGTTGAACGGTATTCAACGATGGTTTCAGCAAGGAAATCACATCGTCGATTAACCACGGTTTAACTGCCAGTAAAACATAATTCACATGTTGTATTGCCTTCCGGTTGTCTGTTGTGGTGAATATATTTTTGTCAATCTCTTTTATGCTATTCAGATTCTCTTGGTTGACATCCGACACAAACAGATCGCCAGCGCTGCATAATCCGCTTTCGTATAATCCGCGAACAATAGCTTTGCCCATATTCCCGGCTCCGATGATTGCTATTTTCATAAATAATAAAATTTTAAATACAAAGGCATGAAGATACGAAAAATATCATGAAGGCTTGCCTTTCTCCGTATTCATTTTCAGACGCTTTGTTTAATCTATAATTAATATTTTACGTTAAACAAATAAGTTGATTCACTTTAGATATAACAATTGGAATCAAGTTATTCTTTGCAAAGTTAATTTTTTCTTTTTTAAGAAGATATATAGAGAATAAAAGATTCTCGGTAACCTGTTAAGTTTTTAAAACTTAACAGGTTTTTATCCGGTGGATTGATCCTTCCGGTGTTTCCATAACTGATATGAGTTTATCAGATTTTGCCACACAATATAAGATGCAGGGGCAATAGCTACGACCGGGTTGAAAAAAACATGTGCCATCCAGATGGCGAGGATAGTGTTTTTTTGTCCGAGTCCCTGTCCTCCGGCAACTTTGTTGTTATATTTACGTCCCAAATACCATCCTATTGCAAACTGGACAATACAAACAACGGCAGCTCCCAGGGCAAGTACTGCCGCTGCCGAATACATTTCTTTGTCCATATTTATCAAATCGTTTGTAGTTTTTGCCATCAAAATAGCCAATGCGATTACCCAAAGCCAAAAAGAGAATATCTGTTTGCTTTGTAACTGGTAGTGAATTTTAGGAGTGAGCTTTTTCATTAAAATAGCGAGTATAAACGGCCCGAGCAATAATGGTATAACCTTTATACATATAGTCATAAATGCTTCTATAAAAGACAATTCTCCTGTTGCTCCATGTGCTCCCAAAAGCGAGAGGACAACGGGAGCCAAGAAGGCAATGGACAAATTGGACACTATACTGTAAGTGGCAAGGGTGGCTATGCTTCCACCCAGCAATGCGGCAAAAACGGGTGCGGATGTAGCCGTAGGAGCCAGGATACAAAGCATGCATCCGTATGCCAAATCCTCATTGAAAGGAACCAGAAGGAAATAGATTAACAGACAGCCGAAAACCTGAACCCCGGCTAACCAGAGATGAAGAGGTTGCAGCCTCAATTGCCGTGGAGAAATACGGCAATAGGTGATTAACAACATGAGGAAAAGGAGATATTTTGTTACCGGAGCCATCCATGCAAAGAAGGAGTGGAAAATAATTCCGGTCAGCATGGAGATAAAAAGTGCATTTGCTTTAAGAAACTTCAACATAAGAAAGTTCTAAAAAATTTATACAAAGTAACGGGTTATTTGTCGGAAATGGTATACGATAGGAGGTTATTTTTAGGTGAAAGGTGAAAATTGAAAAGTGAAAGTTGGGAGCATTTCCGGTTGAAAAGGGTATTGGGCAATACCTCACTTCACTACGTTTTGTTCGGAATGTCCCTCTGATTTAGGGGCTATATTCGGAGCGCGACTTGGAGTTAGGAGAGTTCGGAAGATTTTTATAGGTTAATTTTATTAAGAAAGAAATCCTCTTTTTCATCAATAATTCAAGAAAAAATTACAGAACAAAACAGATCCATTTGTTCACAAACCATGCTCTTTTTTATGACGATTGTTAGTAAAATAAATAATTCCTATCCGAAAAAATATTCCCAACTATACATTCAGAGATTCCTCACTACGTTCGGAATGACATTTTGCGCGTATATTAAGAATAAGTAGGAGATGAAGCGGCGGCTTTGCCGCCGCTTCATCTCCTATAGAGCAAACTGTAAATGTCTGTCATTCCGAATGGAACGAAAGTGGAATGAGGAATACCCGAAATGAAAGTTTGAAATATAAGGGTATTTTTGCGGATTAGCATTATAAAATAAATCTTCCGAACACTCCTGACTCAAAGTCGCGCTCCCAATATAACCTCTTGAAGCCGAGCTCCGATTTGCATCCATAGGCATATAAAATAAAATGCTTATCAGCTATATTACCCCTAACGAGAAAAAGTAAACACAAAGGCACGAAGTGCACAAAGAAAATAAAAAAACAAACATAACTTCGTGTCCTTTGTGCCTTTGTGTTTATAAAATTCATTTACGTTGGCACCGGGG
>JAVBMA010000001.1:0-104529 GCA_031553005.1 Paludibacteraceae bacterium
TTTTCAAAGAATTGAACGGTTTTTAATAGTTTTACCCAAACTATTCTTTTTTCTTGCTTCTATTATAATTTCCTCAAAGATCGCTCTTGTTTTGTTATCTAAGCCCCTCTTCAGGGGTAAGACCTCTCAGCATTACTGCCCTGCTTCTCTCTCAAAGCGGATGCAAAGGTAATCCGCTTTGCATTATTCTCCAAATCTTTTTAGCCCTTTTTTGAAAATATTTTTGAATTATTTTTTAGATGGCTGGGTATGAATGAAATAAATTTTACCTTTTTTAGCTAATTACTCCCCAATTGACAGTATTTCTTGCTAAACGGTTCAATTGTTTATTCAATACGAAGTTTTTTTCAACAGATAATCCGGGGTCTTCATCCAATACTTCCTGTGCCATTTGGCGAGCTACTTGGAGAATTTGCCCATCAGTCGCTAAATTGGCTATTTTCAAATTAAAAGGAATGCCACTTTGTTGAGTTCCCTCCAAATCGCCGGGACCTCGCATCTTAAGGTCTGCTTCCGAGATTTCAAAACCATCGGTAGAGCGAACCATTATTTCCATGCGCTGACGACTTTCATTGGAAAGTTTCGGCGAAGTTATTAAAACACAATAAGACTGATCGGCACCACGCCCAACGCGCCCGCGTAACTGGTGCAGCTGCGACAATCCAAAGCGTTCAGCGCTTTCGATAACCATAACGGATGCATTGGGAACATTGACGCCTACTTCAATAACAGTTGTTGCAACTAATATTTGAGTTTGTCCGGTAACAAACTGTTGCATCTGTTCTTCTTTTTCAGCAGGTCGCATTTTTCCATGAACCATACTTATAGAATACTCAGGTTGTGGAAATATACCTTGTAAGTGTTCGTATCCTTCTTCCAAATTACGGTAATCCATTTTTTCGGATTCCTGAATTAATGGAAAGACAATGTAAATCTGCCGCCCTTGTGTTATTTGTTTTTTTATAAAATCATAAAGGCCTACCCGCTTATTATCAAACTGGTGGACAGTTTGAATCGGTTTGCGTCCGGGAGGAAGCTGATCAATAACAGAGACATCAAGGTCGCCGTAAAGAGTCATTGCCAAAGTGCGGGGAATAGGAGTTGCCGTCATAACCAACACATGGGGAGGTTGGGCATTCTTATTCCATAAACGGGCACGTTGGGCAACTCCAAAGCGATGCTGTTCGTCAATAATGACCATACCGAGATTGGCAAATACAACATTATCTTCAAGTAATGCGTGTGTCCCTATCAGAATTTGAATTTCTCCATTAGCTAACTTTTCAAAAAGTTCGGCTCGCTCTGATTTCTTGGTACTGCCGGTCAGCAGGCGAACTGTTACCCCGAGACCTTCCAACATTGTAGAGATAGATTCGAAATGTTGAGCAGCCAGAATTTCAGTAGGAGCCATCAAGCAGGCTTGAAAACGATTATCCAATGCTATTAGCATAACCATCAATGCAACAAGTGTTTTACCACTGCCTACGTCACCTTGCAGCAGACGATTCATTTGTTTTCCGCTTCCGACATCGTTACGAATTTCCCTGATGACACGTTTTTGTGCATCGGTAAGATCAAAAGGCAGGAAGTTTTTGTAAAAGGTATTGAAATAATGGCCTATATTTTCAAAATTAAATCCCTTAAATCGTTGTGTTCGAATTTTTACGGTACGAAGAATATTCAACTGAATATAAAAAAGTTCTTCCAGTTTAAGACGGTATTCGGCTCTACGCAACATTTCGGGATTCTGCGGAAAATGAATATTCATTAATGATTCATGAAGATTCAGCAAATTATGTCTTTGTAAGAGATAAGCGGGAAGCGTTTCGGGAATCTTATAGTTTCCAAGTGATTTTATTACATTCATCACGATCTTCTGAATTGCTTTGGAATTCAAAAAACCGGATTTCATCTTTTCCGTTGTATTGTAAAGTCCTTGGAGTCCTCCGAGAGATTGCTTGGAAACGGCTTCATTTAATGTTTCAACTTCAGGATGCACCATATTCAATTTGCCGTTGAATACAGTGGGCTTACCGAAGATGACATACTCCTGTCCTACCTTATATTTCTCCAATGCAAATTTTACACCTTTAAACCAGATCAGTTCAATCGTATTTTCTCCATCAGAAAATTGCGCAGAAAGGCGTTGCTTTCGCACTTCGCCCTGCCGTTCCATTTGAGTTATTTTCCCTTTAATCTGTATATAGGAGGATGAAGAGGTGAGTTCTTTAATTTTATAATATTTACTACGATCAATGTATCTGTAAGGGAAATAATAAAGGACATCTTCGAAAGAAGAGATTTCCATCTCTTTTTTCAATAGTTCTGCTTTTTTCGGACCTACTCCGGCAAGAAATTTTATGTCTTTGGTTGAAAGTTCGGACATCTTACAGTTGAGAATTAACTAAGGCTTCAGCTATCAATAAATCAAACGGAGTGGTTATTTTTATATTTTCCCGATTGCCTTCCGTCAGCATAATCGGATATCCGCACTTCTCGACGACACTTGCATCATCCGTAAAGAAGGAGGTATATTGCTGTAAATATGCTTTTTTCAGAATAGAATTCTTAAATACTTGTGGCGTTTGTACCATTTTTAATTTTGTACGGTCTACGGCAACGCTTCCGCTATCCGTTAGCTCACGCACAGAATCAACCGGGTCTGTTACCGGAATAGCAGTCCCATTTGCTTCTGCACAAGAAAAAGCTACGACAATCGTATTTATATTTACAAAAGGGCGAACTCCGTCGTGCACTGCAATCAAGGATTCTATTGTATCGGGAACTAATTCCAATCCGTTTTTCACTGAATGAAAACGGGTATCTCCGCCATCGGCAATCCGGTGTGGTAATGCAAATTTGTATTGCTTACATATTTTATGCCAATATTCCTGTTGAGAAACAGGGAGTACCAATATCAGTTCAATTTCATTATCGTAAGAGGCAAAAGCTTCTAATGTAAGCATCAATATAGGTTTACCATTGACAGGTATGAACTGTTTCGGCAATTCGGCATTCATCCGGAGCCCTTTTCCTCCTGCTACTATGATCGCATATTTTTTCATCGGCAATATATTTCTAATTGTAGAGTCGAAAATAAAAATAAACCCTGTACAATGCTCTTATTCATTTGTACAAAAATATAAAAAAATAAAAAGACGTACTTCTTATTTTGAAGTACGTCTCATTTTATTTCAAGTGAAATAGATCAAATCAACCTATTGCATCGATAATAGCGCAGAAATCTTCTACTTTCAATGATGCACCACCGATTAATCCGCCATCGATATCAGGATTTGCGAATAAACCTTTTGCATTTTGAGCATTACAGCTTCCGCCATAAAGGATAGTTGTATTGTCGGCTACTTCTTTTCCATATTTAGTAGCGATCAAACTACGGATATATGCATGTATTTCCTGAGCTTGTTCTGGAGTTGCGGTCAAACCTGTACCGATAGCCCAAACAGGTTCGTAAGCAATAACCAATTTAGAAAATTCATCTGCTGATAAATTAAATACAGATCCTTCCAACTGTGCTTTTACAACTTCGTTTTGTTTGTTTGCTTCGCGTTCTTCTTTTACTTCTCCGATACAGAAAATCGGTTTTAAGTCGTTTTTGAGGGCTAAAAGAACTTTTTCTTTCAGAATAGGGTATGTTTCACCATAATATGAACGACGTTCAGAGTGTCCTAATATTACATATTCAGCTCCAGTAGACTTTACCATAGCAGCCGAAACTTCACCGGTATATGCTCCGGATTCCTTATCTGCACAATTCTGAGCTGCAATAGCAATTTTTTTAGTATCAATAGCAGCCGGTAAACTTGCCAAATGGATAAAAGGAGTTCCGATAACTACACCACATGCAGGGTTTTTACCTTTCAATGCTGCATCAAGTCCTTTTGCCAATTCCAACCCTTCTTGCAAGGTTTTGTTCATTTTCCAGTTTCCTGCTATAATATTCTTTCTCATTTTGATGTTAATTTATAAAAGTTAATTAAGTAATTCATACGTATACGTAGAGACGTGGCTGCCGCATCTCTACATTTTTATCAATGCGTTTGTTTTCTTCTTTTTTGGATAAGTCCGATCAAATGATCTAATCCAAGAATAAGAAGAAGCGGTATAATAAAACCTACAATAGAATATGCGGTTGCTTTTTTATCATTCCGCATTTGTAGTTGTCCCAATTTGGATTTCGCCAAAGGCTTATCGAAAGCGGGAATATTTTTGTTACTCCATTTATTCAATATTATTCCATCTTTTATCAGGACTAATCCCGGATTGGAGCGGATAATTGTTTTCAAGGTTATTTCGTCGGTATTCATAAATGGATACTCAGCTCCTCCTGCTTCTACAATATATTCTTTCAACTCTTTGCTTTCTAGCCCGGAAGCGGTAAGGCAATAGAAATTATATCCATTTTCGCGGGCAAAGTCATATACCGCATTTATTTCGTTTCTTTTACTAGTACTTGCTTTTTCTATCTTAGTAGAGATAAGCAAGAACGTGTATCCGGGATCTTCGATTACATCTTCCGTAATATCTCCAAAATCCGGGCTTTCTATCGTAAAATCGTGAATTGGAGGTTCATATCCTTTCTTAACGAGTTCATTTTTGGATTCTACAAATGTCCAAGAAGAGTCTTGCGGATAATTTTCGATTGTAAAATCCTGTTTCACTCCATCTTTTTCGTAAACAAGAGTGGTCTTATATTCATCTGTGGGTGCACCTTCCGGAATCTCCATTGATTTTTTAATATCTGTTCCGATCTTATATGGACGAAAATCTATAATCGGAAGATTTTCATAGCAATACCATGAAAGAAATAACGCAAAAAATCCTGCATATATAGCTATCAGCCACTCGGTACGTTGGGTAAATAAACTAGGGCTATAGTCGCGCCATAAGAAGACGACAACAATCATGAAAGAGATTACAATATTCTTCCAGAATGTAGCCCAATTACTGATTATTAAGGCATCGCCAAAACAACCGCAATCGGTTACCGGATTAAATAGAGCTATATAAAGTGTCAATGGTGTCATTACAGCCATAAACAGCATGGTCAAAAATGAAGTAGAGCGTATGTTTGCACCAAAGAGAAGGCAAATACCAAGCAGGAATTCAAATGCCGATTGCAATACGGAACCGACAAATGCAAGCGGGATGAAAAAATCCCAGCCGAAAGCAACCAGATAATCTTCTACTTTGTAAAAACCGCCGTAAGGATCTATTACTTTAACAAATCCGGAAAAAATAAATACACAACCGATTAATATCCGGAAAATAACTACTATAGTTGTTCTAAATTTTGCATCTTTCAGAAAATTAGGCATAACTCTTATCTCCTTTTATTTATTGCGTTTCTAAAACTTAAAAGTCAATTTTTATCAACCCGAATATAGCATAATTGATTATATCCATATAGTTAGCATCAATTCCTTCGGAAATGAGGGTTTGATTCCGGTTATCTTCAATCTGCTTAGTACGGTATAATTTCATCAAAATGAGGTCTATATATGAGCTACTACGCATACTACGCCAGGCTTCATCATAGTCGTGATTTTTGGCAACCATCAACGTTTTTGTAATCTCCATATAATGATCGTAAAGGCGTAACGCCTCTTTGGCATCCATATCTGCCTCATCGGAAAACCCGAGTTCCAATTGAATAAGTCCAATGATTGAATAGTTGACAATTCCAATCAGTTCTGACCGGATACCTTCATCAATCTTTGTTTCTCCTTTTATTTCGATACTCCGTATCCGGTTTGCTTTGATAAATATCTGATCTGTTATCGAAGATGGTCTCATAATACGCCACGCTGCACCATAATCATGAAGCTTTTTGGCATATATATCCCTGCATACAGCTATTATCTTATCAAATTGTTCTTCCGTACTTATCATTGATTACCCTGAATTGATTACGCAAAAGTAATTTTTTTTATGATAATAACGGTACAATTAACGACTTATATAGGCTTTTTTGTGAAATTTTATTTTTCCATAATCGGATAAAATATAGCTGAAATTCTATCTGTTTATCACAATTTATAACCGATTATCCGTTATTCATCTAAAAAACTCCCGGTTGGGAAATCTTGTCAAATTTTTTAAGCATAGATTTTATGAGAAAAAGGACCTTCATATTTACCTTACTTTTCTTTTCCGTATTCAATACTCTTGTCGGACAGAATGATTTTTACGACCGACTTTCCAATGCGGCAATTAATCTGACCAAGCAGGAAGTTCATTATGATCCGGGGTATTTTAAAATTGATTATCCCAACGGAGATATACCCGAAGGGAAAGGCGTTTGTACAGATGTGGTCATTCGGGCTTACAGGCAACTGGATATTGATTTGCAGAAAGAAGTACATGAAGATATGAAAACAAATTTCGATAAATACCCGAAAATCTGGGGGCTATCGAGACCGGATAAAAATATTGATCACCGGAGAGTGCCTAACTTGATGGTTTTCTTTAAACGATATGGAAAAGAGAAACCTATTTCGACTAAGGTTAATGATTATTTGCCGGGAGATATTGTATGCTGGAATTTGGGTGGTAATGTAACCCACATTGGGCTTGTAGTAAATAAAAAATCAAATGATGGTATCAGATATCTGATTGTTCATAATATCGGGGCGGGACAGGTTATGGAAGATTGCTTGTTTGATTACAAAATCATCGGGCATTACCAGTATAAGAAATAAAAAGAGTGGTTTCTCAGGAAAATTCCCAACTAAAACTTGCATCCTACTCCCCACTCTATAAATTCAGCTTTTTGCAGATGGGTTTTAAGTGCAATAGAAGCAAAAAAATGATCGGTTATAGCATATCTTCCTACAACACGAGTATATAACCAACCATCTTCCTTATCAATGTCATAGCCATAAATCAAGGGTTTGTGTACTAAACCCGTTTTAGCTTCATCATAAGGCTCCAGATTTTTAATGGGGTCATACAAGTATAAACCTAAATGCAATCCGGCAATCAAACGCCCCATAATCAGTTCATTCTGCCACGACACACCTATTCTGACTTTATTTTTAAATTTGTCGGTAGTCAGATATGTCCGTTTAAATTCGGTTTTTCCATTATAGACTCCGTCATAAAAAGCATCCAATCCAAGCCCCATGCGATACCAATTGCTAAAAGGGTGATAGACGCCAAGGGCTATTGATGCAACAGGATATATGTTATCATCTTTGTAATATAATTCACGCATACCACCGGCTAAAGTCGCTTCAAAAGTGAATTTTCGGGGAAGGTCTCCAATATCTTTTTTCTCAGGAGACTGATAATCGTGATAATTAGGAAAATATTTTAATCCTACCGAAGCATTCAAAATGTTAATGCCTGAATTAGGTTGTATCATACTTCCGTTGGAAATATGATTCCAGTTATACTCGGCAATTAAACTAAATCCAGACACAATAGGTATTTCAATGTTAGCCCCGGCCGAAAAATATACATTTAAGCGAGAACCGATGGCGGCATTACTCTCATCAAGAGATATGCTTCCGTCTGGATGATATACAGTTGCATCCTTAAATGCTTTAGTTACATAGCTAAGTCCTACTCCGGGTTTTACATTGAGCTTAAAATATTTGGTGCGGACAACAGGAATGTTAATGTATGGATACAAAGCGAATGTTTGTCCTAACATATCGGGATTATTAAGATCCAGATAAGTAGCACCAAAACCTATAACGGGGAAGTTATAATATTGATGCCAAGGGTTCTCTCCCATTGTCTGAAACTCCACTGCCAATTCGGCTCCACAAACAGGCCCTTTCACCAGATTCTCCAAATGCTTGTTATGCTTCAGTATGGTTCCATACTGATATTCCGCCTCAAACTTATAATTATGCCAAGTTTGGGAAAACATAACTGTATAAATAAAAAAAAGAAAATTAAGTATAACTATTTTCTTCATGCAAATTGATTGTAAGTTGCAGCAGGAATTGTTAAGTTTCTTACTTTCACAAAAATAAAAAAAGAGATTGAAAATTTCAATCTCTTTTGTGTGAGCCAGCTGGGGCTCGAACCCAGGACCCCATCCTTAAAAGGGATGTGCTCTACCAGCTGAGCTACTAGCTCTCCCTTAGTTTGCCCTATTTCTCAAAGGCGTTGCAAAGGTAGTGCTTATTTTTTATTGCACAAGGATTTTGGATATATATTTTTAAAAAAGTTGCGAAATATTGAAAAGAAAAGATATTTGATAAAAGCACATAAACAAGAAAAGCGCTGAAAACAAGTTTATTTTCAGCGCTTTTGTATGTATATATTGTTAATAAAACAATTTTTCGAGTTTCAATCCGGATTAAGAAATTCGTATTCTTTGACCTATACGAATTGCCGAAGGACTTTTCAATTTATTCAATTTTTGAAGTTTAGCTACAGTTGTACGATTATTTCTGGCAATCTTGCCCAAGGTATCACCTGATTTCACTTTATAGTATCGAGCCGGATTATTTAGATAAGAAGTTAATTCGTCAAACGTTTCTTGTTTTTTTATCGTATAAGTATCGTTGAAAACTACAAAATTTTCAAAATCAATCATTTTTTTCGGATTAAATGCATTTCCTAAAAAACGTGTTTCGAAGTGCAAATGAGGACCTGTCGAACGTCCGGTATTACCACCTAAAGCAATTATTTCTCCGGCTTTAACAATCTGGTCTGGTTTCACCAGAATTTTTGAGAGATGTCCGTACAATGTTTCCAATCCATTGTCATGTCTTACTACGACATAGTAACCATAGCCTTTTTTCCCGGTTTTCGTAATGCGGATTTTTCCGTCGAAAGCGCTACGGATAGAATCGCCAACCTTGACGCGAAAATCAATTCCGGCATGAAAACGCCCCCAACGGGGACCATATTCGGAAGTGATAACATTTTCTATCGGAGGGAAAAATTCGGAACAACGAATAACAAAAGAATCAGGCAGGGAGGTTATTTTCACCTGATATGGATTGAGCTTTGAGTTATCCCACTCGCCGCCATACAAATAATCGGCTGGGTATTCATCCTCAAATTCTTCAAATTCCTCATCAATCGAGATCAAGGAGTCAATAAGCATTTGTTGCTCTTTTATACTTACATTTTTTGCGATTAAGTTATTGCCGGAACTGTTTTCGATCTTCTTCAACAACGACAACTGGGCATTCGCTGTTCCCAAAGAAAAAGCCAACAAAACCAATATGGCTAAAAAACTGCGTGCTTGCATATTCTCTCTTTTAGGCTATCTCATCATTTCCGTAAAAGAAATGAATATTTGCTGGTTTATAATCAAATAATTCTTCCGGTTTAAAAAAACGGGTTATCTCGGCTTGTGCATTCTCCGTTGAATCGGATGTATGAATAATATTTTGTTCAACACTCATACTAAAATCCCCGCGTATAGTGCCCGGTTGTGCTTCCCTGCCATTGGTTGGGCCACACATATTCCGAACTACCCGGACAGCATCTTTACCAGCCAGACATCCAACAATTACAGGAGAAGACTGCATAGATAACTTTACCATTTTAAAAAACGGTTTTTCTTTCAGATGAGCATAATGTTCATTTAAAATCTCATCGCTTAGCTGCATCATTTTCAGTCCGGAAAAGAATAACCCTTTACGCTCAAACCGGCGAATAACCTCTCCTATCAACCCTCGTCCTACTGCGCTCGGCTTTAAAATTATAAGCGTTTTTTCCATGGCAATTGTTCTTTTAAAATTGAATCTACAAATATAGCATTCCTAAAAATGTTTCAAAAATCAGGCGAATATGTTACATAACAGCTTAAATAAGCTTATGAGTTAAAAAAGCATAATGAAACGTCAGAAGTCCGAAACAATTTTAATATTATTATTTAATTGTCACCATGGTAGCTCCAAAACCGTATTCTTTGAACGAAGCATCCTGAAAGTAATAACCGGAATATTTGCTTTTTAATTCCTTTAATATTTCATTTCGCAACACACCATCTCCTTTTCCATGGATAAATACGATTTTTTGCCCTTTGCGTTTGGCATTTTCCTGAATCACCTGATGAAATTTGTCTAATTGATATTTCAACATATCCGAATTAGTAAGACCGTTTAGGTTGTCTAATAGTTGATGAATATGCAAATCGACCTCCAGCACTTCGGGTACTTCTTTCTTTTTAATCACTTTTGCCGGAAAAGAAATCTCTTTCTGCATGATGATTTCAGATAAATCTTCGGGTACAACTACTGTTGTTTTATTTTCCGCCCGATTATTATTTATTACTCCGAATAATAAGGCTTTTTCATCAAAAAAATCATTTTCGCTAAAACTATGCAGTTTATAAAATTTCACGGGATTTATCTTCAATTGAACATCATAAGAAGGTTTAAAGGAGTATGATTTGCCCCGTTTGAATGCAAAAAGTTGTACATTTAATAATTCTAAATCATTCAGTTGCTCTTTTTTTATCTCCTCTACAAAGATTTTCGTATTGGGCTGGATAAATCCGGTCGACCTGCTCATAAAACGGGTTCCATTGCCATTTGCAATATTGTAGCCAAAGTAGTAATTGCTGTCGTTTATCAGGTAACATTCATACGAAGTAACCGAAAGGGCTTTTATATCCATAGGGACAAATGCCAGCCAGACATTCAGATTTTCACCTTCCGGAGATTCTTCCTGTGGCTTATATTCATCTTCCTGAGGCAGTATTTCTTCCAATTTCAGATTTTTCTCTTTTCTGCTTTCATTTGATTTTTGCGATACATTCGATTTTTCTGCAGCCTCAACCACAACGCATTCGCGAATAAGGGTTGGAATATTAAAACCGTCTTCATCTGTTACTTCAATCAATTCTTTACTTATAATCTTACTTACTATTCCACCTCCGGTTGCGTTTAAGAAACGTACCCTGTCTCCAATTTTTACTGCCATATCAAAAAGTTATTAAGTTTCTCTCCGGTTCTGCCAAAGGATGCTTTCACAACGCATGGCTTAATTACAAACCAACTACTTCATGAGAGAATTGAAGCAGCTTTTCTATTTTGACAAAGTTGATTAATTTTGCAGAAATATTGAACATAAAGAATACTAAAATAGATGTTGCAGGCAAAAAAAATTTCCATTGAAGAGTATAATTATTCCCTTCCGGATGAAAGAATCGCAAAATTCCCTTTGGAAAAACGAGATGAGTCAAAATTGCTTCTATATGATAAGAATTCCATAAGCCACTCTCTGTTTAAAAATATCTCTGATTTCTTACCTAGTGATGCCCTGATTGTTTTTAACAATACCAAAGTTATTCAGGCCAGGATCATCTTTCAAAAAGAGACGGGAGCCCGAATTGAGATTTTTTGTCTGGAGCCACATAAGCCTGCCGACTATATACTTGCATTTCAGGCAAATCAAAAATGCGTATGGAAATGCTTGATCGGAAATGCTAAAAAATGGAAAGAGAACAAGGTTACAAAGGATTTTCTTATTGGAGATAAACCGGTTATATTGTCTGCCGAAAAAATTTCTTCGAACGGAAATACTTATCTGGTAGAATTTTCCTGGAACGATCCGGCAATTTCTTTTTCAGATATATTGGAGCATGCAGGCCAGCTTCCGATTCCACCTTATCTGCACCGTGAAACTTGCGAGCAGGATAAAAAAACTTATCAAACTGTTTACTCAAAAATAAAAGGTTCAGTAGCCGCTCCGACTGCGGGGTTGCATTTTACGGAAGAAGTGTTTAAATCGCTGGAAAAGAAAAATATTACCTGCACAGAAGTAACTCTGCATGTGGGAGCAGGAACTTTTCAACCTGTAAAATCAAAAACTATTGACGGGCACGAAATGCATACGGAGTTTTTTTCGGTACGAAAAGAGACAATCGCACAGATTAAAGAAAAAGCGGGCAATATTATTGCTATAGGAACAACTTCGGTACGTACTTTGGAGAGCCTTTATTATGTGGGACTTCTTTTGCATGAAAATCCGGAGATACCGTATACCGAAAAGCTGAAAGTAACCCAATGGAAGCCTTATGAAACAACAAAGATTCTTTCCGTAAACGATTCGTTACAAAATATTCTGACTTATCTGGAAAATAACAAACTGGAAACATTAAAGGCAGAAACGCAGATTATGATTGTTCCCGGTTACAAATTCAAGATAGTGAAAGGTATTGTTACTAATTTTCATCAACCGCAGAGTACGTTGCTTTTGCTAATTTCGGCTTTTGTCGGCGAAAAGTGGAAAAAGATATATGACTATGCGCTGAAAAACGATTTTCGTTTTTTGAGTTACGGGGATAGTTCGCTTCTTATTTGAAGAGGATTGCATTTCAGATACTCAATTCATCAAAAAACCGCAAACACCTGCTAATATTATTAATATAATTGGGTTCACCTTGTAAAAATAAGATGCAATAAAAGTAGCAGTACAAATAAGAATACTGAAATTACTTTTTCCAATTCCCACATCCGGAAAATTATCGGCATTCATAAGCAACAAGGCTGCGGCAAAAATCAATCCTGCAATTGCAGGACGCAGACCTGAAAAAACATATTGGACATAGCGGTTTCCGGTATTTGCAAAAAGAAATTTGATTACAAAATACATTAATATAAGAGAAGGAAGACAGAGCGCAACTGTTGCTGTAACCGCTCCGGGAAATCCCGCGACAGTAAATCCGACATATGTTGCACTATTAATTGAAATGGGTCCGGGGGTTATTTGTGAAATAGCAAGGATATCTGCAAATTCCTGCATCGTCATCCATGCGAAATGGTCTACCACTTCAAACTGAATAAGCGAAATCATAGCATAACCGCCACCGAAACCAAAAAGTCCGATTTTAAAAAAAACGTATATCAACTGTAAATAAATCATGATTAAGCTATTTTTTTATTATCCGGCGATATGAATATATTCCAAACAAAAGACCTCCCAGCGCAGAAGCAATGATGATATAAATAGGAGAAACTCCAAACCACCAGACCAGAAAAGCGGCGGCAATTGGAATAAGTGCTGTTTTCCAAGTGATTTTTGCCGATTTAACCATTTGCAAGGCAGGTGCAAGAATCAAGGCGACTACGCAAGGGCGTATTCCTGTAAATATTCGTTCGACTACTGTGTTTTCCTTAATTTCAACAAAAAACATAGCCACAAGGCAAATTATAACAAAAGACGGGATTACGGCTCCTAATGCTGCACATAATGCACCTTTCATTCCTTTAATCTTATAACCGGTATAGAGAGCTGTATTGACGGCAAAAACACCCGGAATAGCTTGTACTACGACAATCATATTCCAGAAATCGTCCTGCGGCATCCATTTTTTCTTTTGGACAACAGAGCGTTCGACCAAAGAAAGCATCGCATAGCCACCTCCGATTGTAAAAGCTCCTATTCCAAAAAACGTTTTAAATAACTGAAAATAAATATTCATAAACTTCTATTTATTTCTTAGAACAAACAAAGATAAGTCAATAATCAATTTTGATGAAAAATTTCTGCACTTATCCATATCTCTTCTTAAAACTCTCAGCTTTCAATTTTTAAAAAATATAATCTATATTTTTTAAAAATTTCGTTAAATATTTCCAAGATAAAACAACGTATTGCTTTTTTTCGTATCTTAGCTTTATAATTCTACCGTCGTTTTCAACGATATATAATAAGGGTATCAATTCTTTTGCCTGCTTTTTTACTCATAAAATTTCTCTTTTGAGAAGACATAAAACAATACATGAAAGTTAAAAATACTGCCGAACGTTTTTTTGATTCGCTGACACCTGTATCATTTAAACGTAGTCCCAACTATCAAAAACTGGAAAATACAGAAATTTTGCTGAATGCGATAGGAGAAGTTCTTCCTCACAATTCTTATATTATTGACTATTACCGGAAAAACTTTTTTTACGTTTCAAAAGAATCTATTTTTCTATGTGGTTATTCCCATGAAGAAGTTTTAGAAATGGGCTACGGTTTTTACGAAAAGATTCTCTCTCCCGAGGATTTGGAAAAGTTCATTGAAATAAACAAAGTATTATTCGAATTTTTCTATTCATTGGATAAGAACTTACGAATAGATTCTTACTGTTCTGTCGATTTAATTCTGAACAGAAAAGATGGAAGCTCAATTTGCGTCAATCACAAAATCAAGCCTTACCTTCTTGCTCCTGAAAAAAATGTCTGGTTATCGATCTGCTGTATGAAATATTCCGTAAATAATAAACTGGGAAATATTTTTTATAATGTAAAAAGTACCAACCAACGGTTTTCTTATTCTCTCGAAACCAAAAAGTGGACAGAGCTTCCTCCTATCATTTTATCGCCGAATGAGAGAGTCGTTGCAGTAGAGGTTAACAGAGGAACTTCCGGAAAATTATTGTCCGATATATTAAATGTCTCGAAAGACACAATTTCTTATTATAAAAAACAGATTCTTAAGAAAACAGGAACTGCCACAATAAAAGAGGCCATTGACATTTTAACTTCCAATGGTATTATCTAATCGGGAGATCATTCTTTTATAAATACGGATGTAACTCTCCAATTTTTTCCGGGAACGTGTTTAATTAATAAATCATCTCCCTGTAACAGCCAAAGAGCAGCTTTTTTATGGGAAGAGATGGGTAAAAAGTCATTTTTCAGGAATTGGTCTTCTAATAGCTGGAAGAGATTGGAATCACAACTATCGGGGGTAAAGAAAGGCTTAAACGGTAAAAGAATTCCATTAAAAAATATGGTAGATTGCACTTCATCTCCTTTATCATCCAATGAAAAAACATCTGTTATTACTCCTGTTTGTTCATTTATCTCTACCACTCCGTTTTTCAACAATTCACCGGGTGAGCAATAAAGAAAATTTGCAGCATATCTTTTCATCTGAATAAAAGAGATTCGGGTTATTTTTGTTCCTGATCCAAGTCGGTCTTTTCCTGTTCCAATTTTGCTATAACTTTAGCGTATACTTGTTCAAAGATATCCATATTGGTAGCATACCAGGCAATAGCGGAATCAAATAGTTCTTCCGTTACACCGTGGCGTTCTAAAATATTACAATAATAATATTCCTTTTTAGCGCCTTCAGGAAGTGCTTCCTGGTCTAACAATGCCTGCGCGAGATGAATATCAGCCAATATGTCCGACATTTTTTCCTTTTCTATTACAGGAGTTCCTTTATCTACTTTGCATCCTCCGCTTAACAGCAAGAAAATAAAAAATGATATATATACTATTCGGCAACCCAATTTTTTCATAACGCGTCTTCCTTATTCAGTTCTTTTTCTTCGGCAGAATTCATAATATACTTGCGCTGGAACAATAGGATGTAAAATACACCGATGCATATTGCCGAATCGGCAATATTAAATACAGGATCGAAAAAAGTAAATGACTTCCCGCCTATGAGCGGCATCCATGAAGGCCATGTAGTATCAATAAGAGGGAAATAGAGCATATCTACAACTTTACCGTAAAACAATGGTGCATAACCTCCGTTTTCAGGCAGGAACGTAGCAACTTGCCCCATGCTTGAGTCAAACCATATTCCATAAAAAACACAATCAATGATATTGCCCAGCGCTCCGACGAAAATCAGGGCTATGGCTACCGTAAATCCAAATTTGAATCCTTTCTTAATTGTATAATATACATAATAACCAATGGCAATAACTGCAATAATACGAAAGAAGGTAAGAAACATCTTATTAAATAACTCCATACCGAAAGCCATACCATTATTTTCGACAAAAAGGATATAAAACCAGTTTGTGATCCGGATACTTTCCCCAATCTCCATATTTGTTTTTATCCATATTTTAGAAAACTGATCGATAAAAAGAATAAGAAAAACGATAAGGGATACTTTCAGTAACTTTGATTTAATTTCTTTCGTCATGTATGTATAGATGAATTTAAAGGCGAAGGGGCAAATTAAGAGTTTTCAAAAATAATCTTGACATGAAACACCCACGTCAAAAAAACAACACGCAAGCTAATGATTATATGGGTGTTCCATCTGCCATTAATGTGAAAAATAAATTATAAACAGATGAAAATAAAAACAGAAAGATTAGAAACTCCTTCTGTTTATAAATTATTGATTCGACAAACGCATACGCTTACCGAACCAATATTCTTTTCAATGATGTTATTTAACTCCACTGTTTTTAGCATCAATGCTCAACGTAGCATGGGGTACTGCTCGTAATCTCTCTTTCGGAATTAACTTCCCGGTCTCACGGCATACTCCGTATGTCTTATTTTCGATACGAACCAATGCGGCTTGCAGGTGCTGGATAAATTTCATCTGACGTTGAGCCAAACGTCCGGCTTCTTCTTTTGACATGGTTGCTGCGCCTTCTTCCAACACTTTGAATGTAGGTGAAGTATCGCTCGTATCATTCCCGTCCATATTTGTCAAACTGGCTTTCAAGGCTTCATAATCTTTTTGCGCCATCAAAAGTTTTTCCATTATAATATCCTTAAACTCCGCCAACTCGGCATCTGAATATCTGGTTTTTTCTGCCATAATCATTTTTTTTTAAGGTTTAACAAATAAAATCCTACTCTCTCCAAGATTTATCACAGATTCTTTCTGTGAGTTTCTCTTTTTGCGAAAATAGTCATTTGATCGATATATACAAATTTTTAATATTTAATTTAACGCGAAATTCAATGTAAAGCCGCATATCCTTGTCTTCAACCCAAATATGAATTTCCCAAAAAATTTTTCAATTTTTACTTTTCAATTCTCAAATTTTCTCCACCAAAATATTCACCTTGAAATCATCAAAATCCAATTCTACCGGATTTTCAATTTTATCAACCAGTAATACTTCGTTTGCCAATGTCTGAGTTGAAATATAATCGGAATAAGCATTGATTGCATCATTGATAATATCCAGCTTTTCTATTTTTACCTTTATCTTATCCGTAATATCAAATCCGGCAGATTTACGCAAATTCTGAATCCGGTTTACAAATTCCCTCGCAATACCTTCTTTAAGTAAGCTATCGGTAATTGTAATATCTAATGCAACGGTCAAGTTGTCGTTATTGGCAACCAACCAACCCGGAATATCTTCGGATTGTATTTCCACGTCAGTCTTTTCTACAACAATATTTGCGCCACCAATGTTTAAAGCAATGTGTCCTATTTTCTCAAATTCGGAGATATTTTCCTGACTCATATTTTGTAACAGGGCAGCAACTTCTTTCATACTCTTACCACACTTTGGTCCGAGTTTCTTAAAATCAGGCTTAATGCGTTTAACCAGAATACCTGCCGAGTCGTCTACAAAACGGATATCCTTAACATTTACCTCATTCAAAATCAATCTTTTGACAGCTTCAATATGTTGTTGAAGTTCTTTTTCCAATACCGGAATCATAATTGTCGAAAGAGGCTGTCGCACTTTAATATTTACTTTCTTGCGCAAAGCAAGAGTCATTGAAGAAATATCTTGCGCCAATTGCATCCGCTCTTCCAATACTTTATCTATCATTTTGTCATTAGAAACAGGGAAATCAGTCAAATGAACAGATTCATTTTTATCTTTTCCGGTAACCGTATTCAAGTCCAGGAAAAGACGGTCGGCATAAAACGGAGCTATCGGAGCCATCAGGCGGGATATTGTTTCCAAGCAAGTATAAAGTGTCTGATAAGCTGCTATTTTATCCGAGTCCATTGTACCACCCCAGAATCTTTTCCGGTTCAGGCGCACATACCAGTTGCTCAGATTATCGGAAACAAAATCGGAAATAGCGCGTCCGGCTTTTGTTGGCTCATAATCGGCATAATAAGCGTCAACTTCCTTAATCAACGTATTAAGCAATGAAATGATCCAACGGTCGATTTCAGGGCGTTCGTTCAACGGAATATCCGGTTGGCTGAAATCGAAGCTATCTACATTGGCATATAACGCAAAAAATGAATATGTATTATAAAGAGTTCCGAAAAATTTGCGGCGCACCTCATCTATTCCTTCCGGATCAAATTTCAGATTATCCCAAGGAGAGGCATTGGTCATCATATACCAGCGCAACGGATCTGAACCATATTTTTCAATTGTAGTGAATGGGTCGACGGCATTGCCCAAACGTTTGGACATTTTGTTGCCGTTTTTATCTAATACTAATCCGTTTGAAACCACATTTTTAAAAGCTACAGAGTCTTTTATCATGGTTGAAATGGCATGTAACGTAAAGAACCATCCGCGGGTCTGGTCAACACCTTCACTGATAAAGTCAGCAGGATATACTTCTCCTTTATCAATGATTTCTTTATTTTCAAAAGGATAATGCACTTGTGCAAAAGGCATCGCTCCCGAATCAAACCAGACATCAATCAGGTCTGTTTCACGTTTCATCGGTTTGCCCGAAGCTGACACCAATATAATGTTGTCTACATACGGACGATGCAAATCAAGATTTTTGATTGAATAATTTTCTTCAGAATAATCTCCTACTTTAAAATTACTGAAAGGATTTTCTTTCATAAATCCGGTAGTAACAGACTTTTCAATTTCCGTCATCAACTCTTCCATCGAGCCAATACAGATCTCTTCTGTGTTGTCTTCTGTACGCCAAATAGGAAGAGGAGTTCCCCAATAACGGCTACGGGAGAGATTCCAGTCATTCAGATTCTCCAACCATTTACCAAAACGTCCGGTTCCTGTCGATTGCGGTTTCCAATTAATCGTGTCGTTCAGTTTCATCATCTCTTCGCGGCAAGCGGTCGACTTAATGAACCAACTATCCAATGGATAATATAGTACAGGCTTATCGGTTCTCCAGCAATGCGGATAATTATGAACATGCTTTTCTATTTTAAATGCGAGTCCTTGTTGCTTAAGCATTACGGAAATATCCACATCAAGCGTAGCATCGTTTTCGGTCAACTTATTGTCATAAGCATTCTTTACATAACGACCGGCAAACTCTTTATAAAGCTCAACATTGACATTATTTTTTACAAAATCAGGATCCAAATCTTCCAGTTTGTAGAATTTTCCGGTCAGGTCGACCATCGGACGGCGATTACCGTCTTTATCCGTCAGCATCAATGGTGGTATTCCGCTGGCTTTCGCTACACGATCATCGTCCGCACCGAAAGTAGGAGCAATATGTACGATCCCGGTTCCGTCTTCAGTTGTTACATAATCACCTGTAATCACGCGAAAAGCACCTTCTCCCGGATTAACCCAAGGGATAAGTTGCTCATATTCTATTCCTGCCAATTCAGAGCCTTTCTTCTCGCCGATAATCTCGAATTGGGTAATTTTCTTTTCGCCAAAAAAGTTATTGACTAAGTCTTTAGCTAATATAACAGTTACAGGAGTATTAGTATATGGATTTTCTGTTTTAACAATATTATAAAGAATATTTGGCCCGACACAAAGGGCTGTATTTGAGGGTAATGTCCAAGGAGTTGTGGTCCAAGCCAGAAAGTAGCAGCCCCCTAAATCCCCCTCAAGGGGGACTTGGGTTAGTGCAACTTTGAGCGCTTCGAGCGTTTTTTCAATATTGAATAAGACATCCTCATTCGTAAATCGGATTACTTTAAATCCTTTTTGATTAAGATATTCCGTTCTTATTTTATCTAATTCTTGCTGATTTTCTTCATTATGATAGCCTCCTCCATCAACTTCGATCACCAATTGTTTTGACAGACAAACAAAATCTGCAATACAATCGCCGATAATGTGTTCCCTGCGAAATTTATATCCTTCAAGCTGTTTACTTTGTAAATTCTGCCAAAGAAAATTTTCTGCCTCTGTCGGATTTTTTCTGCGATTTTTAGCATTTTCTTTCAAAATTTCATAATTAGTTACATTAGCCGTATTATATAACTTTGAAGTAAGCTCATCGCCAAAGTCCCCTTGAGGGGGATTTAGGGGGCTTTTTATTTTAAATTGGACTACTGCGGTAGTATCCTTGACATCACGATAACAACCAGGCTGATTCAGTTCATGACTTGAAAGCCCTGTACCAGCTGCCGGAGAATATGGTTGAATAGTATACCCTTTGTAAAGGAGCCCTTTCCCATATAGTTGCTTTAATAACCACCAAAGTGTTTCGATGTATTTATTTTCATAAGTGATATAAGGGTGATTCATATCTACCCAGTACCCAATCTGACGAGTCAGTTCTTCCCATTCTTTGGTAAACTTCATTACGTCTTTACGGCAAGCGGCATTATATTCCTCTATGGTGATCTTTTTACCAATATCTTCTTTCGTTATTCCCAACGATTTTTCAACACCAAGTTCAACAGGAAGCCCGTGTGTATCCCAACCGGCTTTTCTGTTTACCTGAAAGCCTTTCATTGTTTTATAGCGGCAAAAAGTATCTTTGATGGTACGTGCCATTACGTGGTGAATTCCGGGCATTCCATTTGCAGAAGGAGGTCCTTCATAGAAAACAAAAGAAGGAGCGCCATCACGGGTAGTGATACTTTTGTGAAAGAGATCTTTTTCCTCCCATTGTTTCATTAACTCTTTATTGATATCCGAAAGATTGAAACTGGTGTATTCTGCAAATTTTTTACTCATAATTCTCTGATAATTTTATGCCGGATAAACAGTTATATGTTCGTTTTTGCAAACATATTTTCATCTGTTTTTTTGATTCATTTTTCAGCAAACGCAAAAGTAGTGTTTTCTTAAGAAATACGGAAATTAATTGAGAATTATGTAAGAGTGAGGTAAGTTTGATGTGAAAAATCATTTATTATCCAAAAACATGGACATGCTTTAACCTAAGTTCAAAATAAGCAATATTTATAATATGTGATGAAGTTGTCCAATATAAAAAATCTATATTATCAATGCCGAAGGTATTGTATGTTTATAGAAAAAGATAATAATCTTATTTGTACGATTCCCTACGAAGCCGAATATTGAATATTTGGCTATAAACATGAAATCCTTCGGATTTAATTTGCCCGAAAGCCGGTTTATTGTATACGGTCTTATATCGTATTAAAAATCCGCGTCATCTGGCTCTGGCGAAGATTAAAATATAAGAATTTATTCATTCAAGTCATTGTAAAATTGGGTTTTAAATTTCAACAACTCTTTTGAGGCATCGGACAAAGAATCATTCAACAAAATCAGGTGTCGATCGCCAGGCAATGCATATTCTGTTCCGAATGAAATTTTCAGCTCCCTTTTATGCACAATACCCCATAATGTGTCGTTTCTGAAAACAAGGGAGAGCCTGTCGGATCCCGGATCGGAAAGCCAACTATCTTCCACCATAAATTCAACGATTCCGGACAGGTTAGAATACTCTTCTTTCGGATAATCAAGCTCCTCTATTAGCGAAGTCAGATGATAATTGATAAAATTGTATTTTTCTATTACCGGTTCAAAATGCTTTACCGTATAGGAAGTGTTTTTCATACAAGAGTCGGCAATAATCTCTTCGAGAATTGTTTTTCTGTCAATACTCGATTTCTTAACATATCCGCGCAAAAAACCGTAGTGCTTATCGTTCTCCTTATTTACCTCCCAAACAGATTGACTCAAAAGCATATGTCCAACTTCCTTTCCGTTCTTTCCAATCAGAAAGCGACCGGCAATTATCTCATTTTTCGGTAATTCGTTAGTCGTCACCTCTACAAGGATCGCAATTTCATTCCATTCCGGATCTTCTGTCGGAATTGTTTCTATACAAACGTTTTCATTTAGTACAAAAGTTGTTTTTCCTCCGATCGAGTCCGAAACCTCGGCATAAGAGACTGTTCTCTCTCCTGCTTTGCAAATATCCGTTGTTTCAACCTTACTTTTTCCTATCATTATGCATGAGGCCAATGATAAAGAAAATAAAGGGAGTAAAAAGAGTAGTTTGTTCATCTGTGATTTATAAAATGTAATTCAATATTTAAAGATTCCACTGTTTACTATCCTACGTTTCCTGAGTTTCAAATATTTTGTATCCGGACATTACAACGGTTTTCTAAGAAATACTTATTAGAAATAAGTAATTTAGATCAAACGGCTTTTCTAATTCGTTAAAGCCCATTATAAATAAAACTATATCAAAACATATAGCAAGTTACTAAAAAATCACGGCCTTGCAAAAAAGGGAAACATCTCTTTTATTTAATAAATGTATTTTAATGGAAAGCATTCCTTATTCCATTAGAATTAAAAAAAACATAAAATCAAAAACTTTCAATTTTCAACTCTCACCTTTCAACTATACAAAAACGTAGAGAGGCTAAGAAATATTTCTTAGCCTCTCTACGTTTTTGTATTATTTTCTTAGCTTATTCAGCCGCAGGTACTATACGGAAATTATCCACACACATATATATCTGAGGATCATCCTGAGGAATACCGAATTGAACGAAACTAAAGTTTGTTGCATCTTTCAGATTCAGTGTATTTACAACTTCCTCATCGCTCTTTATTCCATGAGTAAACTGGGTTAAAGGAATAGATATGGTTTCCCATCCGTCAGTATAAAAACTGCCTGTTTTTTTGTATGGTTCCCAAAAGCAAATAGGAGTAAGATCTCGTCCGTGTTTGTCAGGAGAATTATATGGTCCAAAGAAAATTTCAGTTTTGATTCCTTTATAAGGAGCCTCTTTCGGAATATAAACTTCAAATTTCAAAACCAAATCTTCCAAGTCATAATCTTCGAAAGTTCCGGCAATCGAAACAGGTCCGCGCCCGCCTTCATCGGGATTTGCCACATATTGAATATACATTGTATTGGACATAGCCCAAGGAGTATTGTATTTTCCATACAAAAATCCGTATTTACCGGAACATGGATCCGGAAGTACAGCCGGAAGTGGGGTTACAACCGAGTCATTTTCTTCTATTCCGGTTATTTTCTGACCTTCAATATCAAATGGATAATAACCACCCCAAGTAGCTAATTTGTCGTCAAAATTGATAATAATATTACGGTTGTCGCGGAAAAAGAATGCTGACTTTGTTTCTCCTTCTGTTGTTTTTATATTTATTTTTCCGCTGAAAGTTCCTTCAGGAACAGTCACAACTAATACCGTATCATTGGATTTTGCTTTATTTACTATTGCCGGCAATTCTCCCGGAAATTTCACTTCGGCGCCATTAAGGTTTTTTCCATAGATAACAGCTTCTCTTCCATCTAATACAAATTCGGATTTCATACCTGTAATTTCCGGTACGCCTTTATTGGATTTACCTCCACATCCTGCAATCAAGGCACTAAATAAAAAAAGTGCCACATAGGCTAAGTTTCTCTTTTTCATATTATATTATTATTTGATAAGTTTTAAGAATAAGAAAGTTATGCTTTTCACAAAAATAGAATTTTATGTATACAAAAAAAAAATTACATAAATTTTTCTTTTAATTGCAATCACCTACTGCTTTCCAAAATGCTTCCTGAAATTCCGGATTATCCAAATTTTCTTTATTTCCTTTTAATATATCCTTTTTACACTTGCCTATTTCGATTATTCCTTCCTTATCGTTGCATTTACAATAATCATTACCTGCCGATTTGCCTTTCGAGGCAGGAGAACAAGAATAGAAAACAAATGCTGCCAGAATAACAGCTAATCTCAATAAATGTTTCATACACATATAAATTTATTTTTAATTTTTAGAATTACAACCTCGCAACAACTCTCTCTTTGCAAGATAAAATTCCTATGTTTTGTTTTAAAATACTTTTTATTCCTCCATGTATTGTTCCAGAAACAATTGATCGCCATCAAAAACAGCATAAGAAAAATGATCTATCCAGTCTCCCAAAATGACAACACGTCTCTTTTCGGGAATCATCAGATCAAGCATGATATGCCGATGCCCAAAGATGAAATAATCGATGTTATGATCCTTCGGATAATTCTTGGCAAACTGAATGAGGTATTCTTTGTCCTCGCCCATATATGAGGCAGCCTCATCATCTATTTTTTTCTTACGGTTGTATCGGGACCATGCATAGCCAAAAGGAACCGTCAGTGCAGGGTGAATTATTTTATATAGCCGCTGGCAAAATTTATTGCGGAAAAAACAGCGTAAAAAACGAAAAGATTTACTCGGATCGCCCAAACCATCACCATGCGCCAAATAAAAACGTTTTCCGCAGAGTTCGGTTTCGATTGGTTCGGTAATAACCGTAACCCCGGTTTCGCGTGGCAAATAGTCGAACATCCATATATCGTGATTACCGGTAAAAACATAGACCGGAATTCCTGCATCCGTAAATTCCGCCAGTTTACCCAGAAACCTCGTGTAGCCTTTGGGAACTACCGATTTATACTCAAACCAATAGTCAAACATATCACCCAACAAGTAAAGAGCTGCGGTTTCGTTTTTAATACTATCGAGCCAGCGAACAAAGCGTTTCTCCGACTCAACAGGCGCTTCTTTCAGATCAAGCCCGAAATGAGTATCCGAAGCGAAATATATTTTTTTGCGTTTTTCCATTTCTATAACAACTACAACTTCTCTCTATAGAAACCCTAATTCCAGCATTGCTTCTTCGGACATCATGTCTTTATTCCATTCGGGTTCAAAGACAATGTTCACATCTACTTTGCTAACTCCTTCAATAGATTCGACTTTCATCCGTACATCTTCTACAATAAAATCGGCAGCCGGACAATTAGGCGCGGTTAAAGTCATAGTGATAACCACTTCTCCACCTTCTTTTGCTTCAATATTATAAATCAGGCCCAAATCATATATATTTACCGGAATTTCGGGGTCATATACCGTTTTGAGCATTGTTACGATCTTTTCTTCTATTTCTAAAAATTCATTATCCATTGGTGGCTCTTATGAGTAAATATGTAATTGATAGTGATTAGTTTAATTAATTGATAACTGATATTGATCTACAGAAGCGGACTAAAAAGGCGGGCTATTGACTCTTTTAGCCTTATTTTCACCGGACGTTTTCTCCATGTTTTTGCATTGACCCGAACAGAGTCTGCGAGATCCTGTTCAAATATTTTTTTCATTTTGACTGCAACTTCGGGATCAAATATAAGGGCATTAACTTCAAAGTTCTGTTCAAAGCTACGGAAGTCAATATTCGCGCTTCCGACAGTAGATATCTTATCGTCGATTACAACAGTCTTGCTATGCAGGAACCCGGGTTCATAGAAATACATTTTAATGCCGGCTTTCAGCATTTCTCCCATATACGAATAGGAGCTTGCCAGAGTAAACCGGGCATCCGAGCGCGTAGGAAGGATAATGCGGACATCGACACCTCCGAGAGCTGCGGTTTGCAATGCAGTGATTATACTGTCGGTAGGCAAAAAATATGGGGTTTGGATATAGACATATTCGCGGGCTTGAGCGATTGCCATAAAATAAACCTGCATAATACTATTCCAAAGTGAGTTCGGGCCGCTTGTAATAATCTGGACTAAACTGTTTCCCGATTTTTCTATATTGGGATAGAAAACCGGATCGGAAATCAGTTTTCTATTTACAAAGTACCAATCTGTCAGAAATGTTTTCTGTAATGCATGTACGGCAGGACCTTCAATGCGAATATGGGTATCTCTCCATGTACCCCATTTCAATCCTTTAATATAACGGTCTGCAATATTGATTCCTCCCGTAAATCCGACTTTACCATCTACAATTAAAATTTTCCGGTGATTGCGGTAATTTACTTTACTGCTCAGAAAGGGAAGCCCGACTTTAAGAAAGCTCATCATTTCGATGCCTTGGCTTTGCATTTTCCGGATCATACTTTTGGGCATTTCCCAACTTCCCACATCATCGATAATAACACGTACTGACACTCCCTCTTTAACTTTCCGGATAAGGGCATCAATCATTTTTCCGCCTATCTCGTCGGCAAGAAAAATATAATATTCCAAGTGAATATGATGTTTTGCGGTCTCTATCGCTTCAAAAATATCATCAAAAAGGGAAGCTCCGTTTGTATAGATCCCGATCTCATTGTCTTCATACGCCAATGCTCCGCAACTGTTATAAGCAAGCGTGGCTATATTTTTTTCTTGGAGAGATAGGACATCCGGAGAAATTTGTTCGATATTAGCGGCTACTGAATTCCGCCTTATTTTGTGCAGGCTTCGTCTGGAAATAATAATTTTTCTCCGAAAATTTTTTCCGAAGAAAATATAAAAAATGAATCCGATAATCGGAAGCAAGATAAGAACAACTATCCATGCAATTGATTTAACCGGATTGCGGTTTTCCATCAAAAGCAATGTTACAGTAGTCAGTATTGTATATACATAGACAATAATAACGACAACAGCTATTATCTCCCAAAGCATGAATCTTATTCTAATTTACTAAATTACGTATCGGGGTAAAATTACTAAAAAATATGTTTAAAATCCTGTTCTCTTATCTTTCTTTAAAATTCTTCTCACAAAGGCATTCAATATCCTCTACCCGAACAGGCTCTTATTTTTTTGCTACAGCTAAAAAAAGTAGTCAAAAAGCCGCCGTGGATTTTCTTCTAAAAACCTTCCACATTACCCCAAAACACTTTCACCTTTCATATTTCACCTTTCAACTATTAACAAACCTCTCTATCATCTGGTTTCCGATGATTTCTTTTTGTATGCAATAGCCGGAAACCGGGGGAGCCGGAACACCCTCCGGAACAGTAAGTATTAAAGCGGTCTCTATCCGCATTTCATCCCAGATTCCGGATTGGATAAAACTATTTAGTAAGCTGCTGCCTCCTTCGACAATCAGCGATTGTAAGTTTTTTTCATACAATTTACCCAATAAAATCTCCAAATTCAACGTCTCTCCGACTCCCTCGAAACAAGTTCTGATGTACTCAACATTTGAACCGGGGATATTCTCCGGTGTTTTTTCCGTAAAAACAATTGTGGAGCTTTTCTCATTGTAAATACGTGATGTGGAAGGGACACGCAAATCTTTATCTATCAGAATACGAACCGGATTTTTTCCATGCCAATCGCGGACTGTTAATTCGGGATTGTCCAATAACGCGGTTTGTGTCCCGACAAGAATAGCCGATTCTTCAGCCCTCAGTTTATGAACCAGCATTGAAGTCATTTTATTGGAAATACGAAGTGCGGGTGTTTCCGCGCTGCCTCGTCGGATATCCATAAAACCATTTGCTGTTTGCGCCCACTTAAGGATAATATACGGACGTTTTTTCGTATTAAAAGTAAAAAAACGACGGTTCAATAGATTTCCTTCTTCTGCAAGAAAACCTTCTGTGACCTTAATCCCTGCATCTTTCATCATCCTGATTCCTCTTCCGCTCACTTCCGGAAAAGGGTCTTTATTGGCAATGACAACCTGGGGAATTTCGTTCCGGATAATCAACTGGGCACACGGAGGCGTTTTCCCGTAATGCGAACAGGGCTCCAGATTGACATATAAAACGGATTCTTTTAGCAAATCCGGATTCCGGACAGATGCGATTGCATTCACTTCTGCATGTGGTCTGCCATACGCCTGATGATAACCCTCGCCGATGATTTTTCCGTTATGAACAATCACGGCTCCTACCAACGGATTCGGAGCTACATTTCCCAATCCTTTTTCGGCAAGCTCAAAACACCGATGCATGAATTTTTCTTCCACTGTTGTTATTTTTTAAAACAGAGACACTAAGGAGACTGTTTAAACTTTTTATCGCAAAATAATTAGATGTCCTCAAGCCGGACTGGCTCTTACTTTTTTATTCGTAATGAGTTTATTTTAAAGGAACTCATGATTACGCTTCGCGAAATTGCTACAGCTGAAAAAAGTAAGCAAAAAAAGCCGCCGCTGTGGATTCTCCGCTAAAAATCTTCTGCATTGCGCTAAAACGTTTCTTAATTGTCAATGCCGAAGGTATTGCATATTTATAGAAAAAGATGATAATCCTATTTGTGCGACTCCGAAGGAGTCGAATATAGAAAATATTGAACATTTGGCTATAAATATATAAATCCTTCGGATTTAAATCAATATATTATGCGCATCACGTCTAATCAATATGGAATTTAAACAGACTTTGAGAGCACTGAGATTAAAACATCTCTTCCTTGTTCTCCTTGTCTTCGTGGTTTATTATTCTTAAAACTAACTCCGGATTTTTCGCTATATTTTCAAGCATTTCTATAGAAATTCCCTTTTTTTCAAAATCTTTGACCAACGATATTGATCTTCGCTGAATTGGGTTGAGGCCAGCAAGAACGGGATCATGGGTAATGCCCAGGAAGAAAAACAGATCCGGATATGAACAATCATAAATTCCTGCCAGTTCTTCCGTTGAATTAACCTCACGCACACAAACCTTCTCTCCTTTTTTATTGAAGAGCCATTTCTCATTGAAAATATTCCTGTATGCAGTAGTTTCTCTTATTTTTTCAATAGTATATGCATGCTTGGATTTTTCAATATACTGATACTCTCCTTCCAACGATAAGCGAAACATAAAAGAGCCTTGCTCCTGTATTGCTTTGGTAAGCAGGTCGGTAAACGCCCGCGAACTTTCGGGTGTAACCTTAGAAAGAAAATCGGAAAAACCTTCTATCTCTTTATCTGTAATTTTTTGCGCTCCTTTATCATATTGCCGCAAGCTCTTGGGCGATAATTTCAATTTAAGCTGAATATCTTTTTTCGCCGGGCGTTCTTCTTTTTTTATTCTTGCATAAAAAGCCACTCCTGCCCATGTGAGAAAGCGATAGAAAGTATCTCTTTTTTCGGGAAGAAGCCCCTTCTCAATTAGATTATTATCTAAAAAATAAGCCGCCGAATAGTTTTGCAAAAAACACCTTAAGGCGGGTGTATCAAAATAAACAGCAGAGGCAGGTTGCAAAGAGAGATTACCGGAATGTCCGAATGCAGGAAGAAACGGGACATTTTGGAACAGTTGCAGGAATGCATTCCGTTTTTCCTCCTGAAAAGAGAAAGAAGAAAAACACTCCGTGAAATCATTCTGATGCCTGTAAATAGTCTCTTTATCAAAAGCATCTACCTCACCCCTACGATAACGGGGAAGAATAAAAAGTTCTATTTCTGCCAACAGGTCAGGATGTGTTAATCCTAACTGATTTTCAAAAAAACGGCGGGATTTTTCACTATCGAGCAATTTGGGATGAACGGAAGGAAAATTATTTTCTCTTCCGCCTGAGAGGTAAATACGGGGGACAATATCGTTTTCCGAAGAAAAAGGAGCTATAACTTCCCCATTTGCACAAAGTATAAACGCTTTATACCGCAATGGCGATTCAGGGTTTGCCCAAAGCGGCTTTTGCGTCCCGATAAAAGTATAAAATAGCTGCAACCACTCAATGGTTTGCGACCGGATAAACTCAGGGGAAAGATATTGAGCGATATATTCCGGCGAAATAACGGAACTGATAAGCCCGCACTCCTTTATATATTGAATACTCTTGCGCATCTGTTCGTTCCTCTCATTCTGGCTTCCAACATATAAAGTGTTAAAGCTCCATTCTCTTTCTAACTCTTCCTGATCGCCCGATAATTCGAAAAGTTGCCGGGGCGAAAAAAGTTTACTGATGCTTTTTTCCGTTGCATACCGGGTATGATTTCTATCCAAATAATGATTATCACAGGAAAGGAAAAGCGGCGCTCCGGATAATTTTTCACGGAAACAGGTAAAAAACGGATAAAACAGATGCGTAGGAATCCATTCGTTTTTCTCCTTGCGGAAAAATTTATTTCTCTCTATCGGGATTATTTCGAATAGATTATCATTGATAAAAGAAATATTACGGTCCTGCATTTGACAAAGTAGTTCAACAGCGTCGGTAGACAATAATGCAAGTTCATCAATAATATTTTTGTTCCACGGCTCGCCTTGCTTAATAGACTCGCGGCTATCTGTCAGCAAAAACGGAGCATGTATGATCATATTTAACCCCGTCGCCTCCTTTGTAGGAAAAAAGCAGAAAGCAGGCTCCTGAATATGCTCTGTCAGAAGTGACCCCTCTTCCGAAGAAAAAAAAGCTACCGTCAGTCTATTGGCTGGGCAGTTTGGAGTATCTTCGTCAACAAGAGCTATTCTCGGCTGACGAACGTCATTGCCATAAGAAGTTGACAGCTCCCGGCTGAATGTATGTAAATATTCTGCTTGCCGTTCATCGCCCGTTATTTTTTCAAGCTTAACAAAAGCATATCCGACATCCCCGCAAGTTGCAGGATTCCTGCCTGATGAAATTGTTAAGTTTGAGGATTGAAACAGATTTCGCCGCTCCTGCTCCTTTACATATAAGCCATGAAGTCCACGACTTGTTTCCCAACTTATTTTCCGAAGGGTTTGTAAAAAAAGTAGCGGTTTATGCAATGTCGAAAGTTTGTTTTCAATATCCGGAAAAGCTACAGCTGGATTTTTAAACGGAATAGAGAAAAGGGTTTCTCCTTTTTTCCGGCCGTAAAAAACCGGAACGTCCTCTTCCGGCACAATATAATCAGTGATGCGGAAAGAAAAGAAATCGTCTTCTACATGTGGAGTATCGGTATATTGAAAAACGGATTTAAAACCGACCCCGAATTTCCCAATCGTATTTCCGTCCTGCTTCGTACTCGCACCAATGGAAGTGATAGCATTCAGATGTCCGATATTCCTTCGTTCGGTTTCATCATCAGGGTCACTGATACTAAAAGAAACAGTACCGTTATGGATAAATATCAGACTCTCTTCCGAAAGGATAATCCGCACTTCAGTGGCTTTCGCGTCGTCCGCATTCTGCAACAATTCGTAAATAAAATGCGCCTGATCCGAATATTTATCCACGACCATATTCCAAAATCCCACGGCAGCGGGATTCTTTAGTTGTTGAGATAAAATTCTTCTTTTCTCAGTTAACTTTTGGAATAATGTATTCTTGTTGTTCATAGAGCCTCCTCCTAACCCCCTCCTCAAGAGAGGGAATAGAGCGTATTTTATTATTTAATTCAACTATTTTTAAATTAAGTATATGCCGGAAATCAGTTTATATTACAAATCATGTAATTAATTGTAATTTGCCTTCGGCGTAATTTGTTGTCAATCAAATACAATCAATTACTTTCGAAATAACAAATACTAATCTTTACCGAACACTTACCCAGATTCACTTCTTGTTTAGTTACCCCCTCTCTTGAGGAGAGGGGGTCGGGGGGAGAGGCTCTTTACAAAGCAGCCATTCCTATAGCATCCTTTCCCCATTCGGGAATTTGCCCGATAATTTGCAAAACCTCCTCTGCATGTTCGGCAACACTCCATATCCGGAGATGTTCGCTTCGCATAAATCTCTCATCAACAGCTTTACTCAACATCTCCAATAACGGATCAAAATAGTGGTTTACATTAAGAATAACAACCGGTTTGACAAAAATGCCGAGTTGCTTCCATGTGATCACTTCAAGCAACTCTTCCAATGTTCCGCATCCTCCGGGCATGGCAATTGCCGCATCCACATCTTCGAGCATTAACCTTTTGCGTTCATGCATCGTATTTACAACAATTTGCTCCACATTTTCGTTATTCCAGCTTTGATCTACCATAAACTGAGGAATAACGCCGGTGATTGTACCTCCGGTTTTCAGCATGGCTTTGGAAAGTTCTCCCATAAGTCCGACACTTCCTCCTCCATAAAGGCAATGGATATTATTCCTGGAAAAAATTTCTCCCAAACGGTATGCTTCCGTTTTGTAGCACTCTGCCACCTGAGTGCTGGATGCACAATATACACATACTTTTCTCATTATCGGTTGTCCTTCTTTGAAAGCAAAAATAAAAAAAAAAGAAGGCGTATCAAAAGCCTTCTGAAATTAGTTTGAAGTTATGGGTTAAACTCCTCTTAATTAATTTAAAATATTCATTGTCAATACTGAATATACTGTATGTTTATAGAAAAAGATGATAATCTAATTTATACGGCTTCTTTGGAGTCGAATATAGGAAACCTTAAACATACAGCTATAAACATGTAAATTTTCCGGATTTAATAGAATTAAAAGTCAATTGGCTACATGAAAGCCTTTCCCCGTTTATTGATTAAACATGTCTTTATTATAAAAATTCAGAATATCGATAACCATTTTATAGGCATACTTTGCCGGACTACCGGGATTTAGATCCATTGCGCTCCGGTAATTATTCAATGCCATTTCCCAATTTTCTTTCTTACGATATGCATTTCCCAATATAAAGAGAGCTTCGTCCGAAGAGGGGTTGTTATGAATATAATCATTCAAGAGAGTAATTGCTTTATCAGTCTCTCCTGCAATCATCAATTGTTTTATTTTTTCTAAATCTTCCATTGATTTATATAAGATGTTCAGATGAACAGACTTTCAGATATTCAAATAAATAAAGAAACGTCAAAAAATCTGTTCATCTGAATATCTGAAAGTCTGAATATCTATTTATCCGAATATCTAACTTTATAATGGCAATTTGCTTTCCCTTTCAGCATTCCGTTCAATTTCCCCTTATTCATTTGCCGGCGGATCGGCGAAACATGGTCAATAAAGAGTTTTCCTTCAAGGTGGTCATATTCGTGCTGAATTACGCGGGCAAAATAATCACCGTATTCTTCTTCGCATTCTTCTAATTTTTCATTCAAATAACGGATCCGGATTTTTACCGGACGAGACACCGACTCGTTTATTCCCGGTAAACTCAGGCATCCTTCTTCCTGCGAAACGGTTTCTTTGCTTCTCTCTACGATTACAGGATTAATAAAAGCCTTTTTAAATCCTTTAAATATAGGATCCCTGTCTTCCAATATGGTTAGATCGATAACAAATATCCGGATCGGCAAGCCGATTTGAGGAGCTGCCAGTCCCACTCCATCAGCATTATACATGGTTTTAAACATGTCTTCAAGCAATTGATTCAGATTAGGGTAATCTTTCTCAATATCATTTGTCTCTTTTCTCAATACGGGATGCCCGTAAACTGTAATAGGATAAATCATAAATAATATATTAACAAGAATAAAGCCGGAATGTAAATGTACGGTAACCTACCTTTGTACTATTGCCTATCCGTTTATTCGTTTACTTTCTAAATAAGATTGTAAAATAATGGTTGCACTGATCTCGTCTATCAATCCTTTATTCTGGCGGGTTTTCTTTTTAGCGCCGCCTTCGATGAGAGCCTGATGCGCCAGCACGGAAGTAAACCGCTCGTCAACCATCTGTACCGGAATGGAAGGAAATTTATTTTTCAATCCGCGCACAAACGGTTCTATCAAACGCATCGAATCGGAAGCTTCGTTATTCATCTTGCGAGGTAAACCGACAACAAAAAGCTCAACTGATTCTTTAGACGTATATTCAGCCAGAAATTTAAAAATCTCACCCGACGGAACCGTAGTCAATCCGTTTGCAATAATTTTCAGAGGATCGGTAACTGCAATACCCACTCGTTTTTGCCCGTAGTCTATAGATAAAATTCGCCCCATTTATTTTATTTTCTCCTACAAAGATAGATATATTAGTTGAAAGTGGAAAGGTGAAAAGTGAAAGTTAAGAGTTGAGAACAAAATACAATATCATCTGGCTGCAACTCCATCCCGTTTATGTTCAACGATTTTTATTAACTCTGAATTTTCAACTTTTACTTTTCACCTTTCCACTTTCAACTAATATTCCTATCTTTGTGTTTAACCAGAATTTTTGACGTTATGCCTTTAAATATTCCGACAAATTTACCGGCCATAAATATCTTACGGGAAGAGAATATTTTCGTAAAAGACTCAAATGAAGCATCTGACCAGGATATCAGGCCATTAAAAATCATCATACTCAATCTGATGCCGTTGAAAATAACTACGGAAACAGATTTGATTCGCCTTTTGTCAAATTCGCCGTTGCAAATAGAAATCGATTTTATGCAAATTAAAAGCCATACATCGAAAAATACTCCTATTGAGCATATGATGGCTTTTTATAAGACATTCGATTCTTTGCGGAACCAAAAGTATGACGGAATGATTATTACCGGTGCACCTGTTGAGAATTTCGATTTTGAAGAGGTCAATTATTGGAACGAGATAAAAGAGATTTTCGATTGGGCAAGGACACATGTCACATCAACTCTTTTTATATGTTGGGCTGCACAAGCCGGACTCTATCACTATTATAATATTCCCAAATATGCTCTGAACAAAAAAATGTTTGGCGTATTCAGGCATTCGGTATCAGATTCAAAGAATCCGATCTTCAGAGGTTTCGATGATGTGTTTTATGTTCCTCACAGCCGTCACACGGAAGTCAGGAAAGAAGATATTGAAAAAGTCCCCGAACTCCAGGTTATTTCCGAATCCAACGATGCCGGGATTTACATGGTAATGGGCAGAAACGGACGGGAATTTTTTATTACCGGACATTCGGAATATGCTCCCAACACATTAGATATTGAATATAAGAGGGATTTGGAAAAAGGATTGGTGATTGATATCCCCAAAAACTATTACAAGGACGGAAATCCTCATAATAACCCGGTAGTACGCTGGCGAGGGCATGCAAACCTGCTGTTTTCCAATTGGCTGAATTATTTTGTATACCAGGAGACACCGTACGATATAGGACAGATACAGTGATTAGTGGTTAGTGATTAATGGTTAGTTTTAAGTGTTCGATCAAAATTAATATTCATTATTTTGAAAGTAATTGATTGATAGTTAATAATAATTGATTGACAATAGATTACGCCGAAGGCAAATTACAATTAATTACGTATTATATATAAGATGTACTTAATGCAATAAGCATGAAAGAAAATATTTTAAAGACAAAAAGTTTCAGTTTTGCGGTAAGGATTGTGAAATTGGACAAACATTTGTGTGATTATAAAATAACTTCAACAATCGGAACCGCCAAATCCAAACTAATCACTAATCACTGATTCCGTGGAACTTCTTTCTCCTGCAAAAAACTCAGAATGTGGTATTGAGGCCATTAACCATGGGGCTGATGCCGTTTATATCGGCGCTCCCAAGTTCAGTGCAAGAGCCGCTGCATCGAATACTATTGAAGAAATTGAGTCTTTGGTAAAATATGCGCATCGTTATTATGCCAGAATATATGTTGCCCTGAACACAATCTTAGATGATCGGGAACTGATTGAGACAGAGAAAATAATACGAAAACTTTACGAAACCGGCGTAGATGCCCTTATCATACAGGATATGGGAATCACACAGTTGGATCTTCCTCCGATTCCTTTACATGCAAGTACACAAACAGATAACCGGACTGTAGAAAAAGTAAAATTTCTTGAACAAGCGGGATTTGACCAGGTTGTCCTTGCCCGCGAACTATCCCTCGGACAAATACGCGAAATTGCAGATCATACTTCAGTAAAATTAGAAGCATTCGTGCATGGCGCTCTTTGTGTAAGTTACAGCGGGCAATGCTACATCAGTCAGGCATTTTGTAACAGAAGTGCAAACAAAGGCGCATGCGCCCAGCTCTGCCGCCTTCCTTATTCGCTGCTGGATGCATCGGGCAACATAATAATAGAAAATAAGCATCTGCTTTCCCTTAAAGACCTCAATTTATCCGGTTATCTGCAAGAATTGATTGATGCGGGCATCTCTTCTTTTAAGATTGAAGGACGTTTGAAAGAGACTTCTTATGTAAAAAATATTACTGCTTATTACAGGCAAAAGCTGGATGAGATTCTGGAAGGTTCAGGAAAATATAAGAAATCCAGTTCAGGAAAATGCAAGTTTTTCTTTTTGCCTGACCCTGAAAAAAGTTTTCACCGCGGCTCTTCCGATTACTTCATCCATAAACGAAACATTGAAATAACATCTTTTGATTCACCAAAGTCACTGGGAGAATATATCGGAACGATAGACTCCTGCTCGCCTCAACATATTTCGGTCAATAGCAATAAGGAGATTGCAAATGGTGACGGATTTTGTTATGTTAACCGGCAAAGTTCATTTTTAGGATTCAAAGCAAACAGAGCTGAACAGAACAAAATATTCCCATCTGAATCGATCTCAATTCCGGCGGGAACTAAATTATACCGCAACTACGACCAGGCGTTTGAAAAATTGCTTTCAAAAAAATCGGCAGAACGCAAGGTTCAAGCGCGGATTCATATTTCAGAAACAGATGAAGGGTTTTATTGCAGTATTAGTGACGAGGATAATATAACTGCATCAATATTTAAGAAGCAGTCAAAAGAGATTGCACAAGACAAAGAGAGAGCCATAGAGTCTATACGTAAGCAGTTTTCAAAAACAGGGAATACCATTTTTGAAATAAACGATATAGAAATAAGTTTTAATGATTCCTATTTTATTCCACCATCCTTATTAACAGAATGGAGAAGAGAATTGATTGAATTGCTGGAACAGGAGAGAGAGAATAAATACCCGCGCACGATTATTAAATTTCCAGAAACGACTCATCCTTATTTAACTGAATCTTTAGACTATAAGGGAAATGTACATAATCAAAAAGCAAAAGAGTTTTACAGGAAGCATCAGGTTAAGGAAATAGAAAATTCTTTCGAACAGGAGAAAAGGGAGTCTGCAATCCTTATGTTTTGCAAACATTGCCTGAAATATAGCTTGGGATTATGTCCTAAAAACAGAAGTAATAATCAAATTTGCAAGGAGCCTTTTTACCTTTTATATAATAACCGGGAAAAATTGCGGCTGCATTTTGACTGCAAACTTTGCGAAATGCAAGTGCATCAGAAATAAAATAAAACAGAAAAATCCCCTCTGATTTCAGAAAAACAGAGGGGATTTTTGTATTTTAAAATTCGATTAAGATGTTAGTCTTATTCAGCAACTACTTCGAAAGTGATTTCTGCCGAAACTTCTTTATGAAGTTTTAAAGTAGCTTTATAAGTTCCCAATTCTTTTACCGATTCTTTGATAACAATTGATTTCCTATCAACTGCAAATCCTTTTTTAGCCAATGCTTCAGCAATTTGAATATTGTTTACCGACCCAAAGATAGTTCCGGTAGCGCTTGCTTTTGCTCCGACAGTAAGAGAAAGTCCGTTTAACTTTTCAGCTAATTCAGCAGCTTCCTTCTTAATTTTTTCTAACTTATGAGCACGTTGTTTCAAATTTTCAGCTAATACCTTTTTTGCAGAAGAAGTTGCCAATTTGGCTTTCCCCTGAGGGATAAGGAAATTACGTCCGTAACCGTCTTTAACTGTTACTACATCGTCTTTATAACCTACGTTATTTACGTCTTCTAATAGTATGATTTCCATTCTTTATTCCTCCTTCTATTATTTCATCAAATCAGTTACATAAGGAAGCAACGCAATGTGGCGTGCTTTTTTAACTGCTTGAGCAATTTTACGTTGAAATTTCAAAGAAGTCCCGGTAAGGCGACGAGGTAAAATTTTACCTTGTTCGTTCAAGAATTTCTTTAAAAATTCAGGATCTTTATAATCGATATATTTGATACCGCTTTTTTTGAAACGGCAATATTTTTTCTTCTTAACTTCTACTGACGGAGGAGTTAAATATCTGATTTCTGATGAGTTTTGTGATGCCATTTTTTAGTCCTCCTTTACTCCTTTAGATTTAACACTTCTTCTTTTCGCAGCATATTCAGCAGCATACTTATCCATTCTGGTTGTTAGGAAACGGATAACTTTTTCATCACGACGAAATTGGATTTCCAATTTGTCAATTACTGTCGGTTCTGCATCAAATTCTAACAGGCAATAAAATCCTGTTGACTTTTTGTCGATAGGGTAAGCCAACTTACGAAGTCCCCAACACTCTTCATTCACAATCTGTGCTTTCTCTTCCAGAAGAATGTTTTTGAATTTTTCTACCGCTTCCTTCATCTGAACGTCAGATAAAACGGGAGTTAAAATGAAAACGGTTTCATAATGATTTAACATAAATCTCCTAAATTTTAATTAGTTACTATTCGCCTCTTTCGAAACGAGCTGCAAAGGTAATGTTTTTTGTCAGGTTTTCAAATGTTTTCAAAAAAAAATAAACTTCATAGATATATGAATCGGAAAATCCATTTTTGACTAATGAACAATATAAATCCCGTAATTAGAATTTACAGATTCTAAACAATTAACATTGGTTTAAGCATTTATCCTTAAAATAAAGGTTATGATAATTAATTTTCACTTTTTTATGTTTCTCAAATACCTATCTTTGAGCTCGAATATAAAACTATAAATTAATCATGGAGTCGGTATCTTTTATTCAATGGTGTTTAGACAATCTTAATTACTGGACTATTACATTCCTAATGACAATTGAAAGTTCTTTTGTTCCTTTCCCATCCGAAGTTGTGGTTCCGCCTGCGGCGTATAAAGCAGCTGCGGGAGAACTGAATGTTTTTCTGGTTGTTATCTTTTCTACAATAGGTTCTGCGTTGGGAGCCATAATCAACTATATGTTAGCATATTTCCTCGGACGTCCTATCGTATACAAATTTGCCAATAGCCGCATCGGTCACATGTGCCTATTGGATCAGGAAAAAGTAGAAAAAGCTGAGAGTTACTTCAGGGATCATGGAGTCGTATCCACTTTAGTAGGAAGGTTAGTTCCGGCTGTACGTCAATTAATATCCATCCCGGCCGGATTAGCCAAGATGAAATTTCATATATTTCTTCTTTATACTATATTAGGAGCAGGGATCTGGAATATCGTACTTGCTGCAATCGGCTACTATTTACACTCTTTTATTCCTCAAGATCAATTAATGGAAAAAGTAAATCAATATAGTGGAGAGTTATCTCTTATTTTCGTTGTACTGGCTATTTTCGTAATCGGTTTTTTAGCTTACAAGGGTATCAAAAAAACAAAGAAATAATTCAAAATAGATTTTCAGACAGTCAGATTTTCAGATTTTCAGACAGCTAAATAGTCAACAAATATCTGACTGTCTGACTGTCTGAAAATCTGATTATCTTATTATTCCAAAATCAATAATTTGTCTTTTGTATTTCAAAATGAGCCTGAGGGTGACGACAAGCGGGACACTCTTTCGGAGCATTCTCTCCATTTGCAATATATCCGCAATTGCGGCACTGCCAGTTTTGTTTTTCTTCTCTGGAAAAAACTTTATTTTCTTCCAGATTTTTCAATAATGCCAGATAACGTTCTTCATGCCCTTTCTCTGCTATGCTGATCATACGATACATAACCGCTATTTCAGGGAATCCTTCTTCATCTGCAATATCTGCAAATTTAGGATAGTCAAGATACCACTCTTCATGTTCTCCTGCTGCAGCTTCCGTCAGATTATCTTTTGTTGTCGCAATAACTCCGGCAGGATAAGAGGCTGTGATTTCTACCATACCGCCTTCTAAATATTTAAACATCCTTTTAGCATGTTCTTTTTCCTGATTAGCAGTCTCTTCAAAAATAGCTGCTATTTGCTCATATCCTTCTTTCTTGGCAACACTTGCAAAATAAGTATACCGGTTTCTTGCCTGCGACTCTCCGGCAAAAGAAGTTAATAGATTTTTTTCTGTTCGCGTACCTTTTATGCTTTTTTCCATACTTTCATTTTTAATAGTTAAATTTAATTATCACCAAAGATATTATTTTAACCGGCAAAAGATTCTTTATTTTTTCTAAAAAATAAACAAAATATATTTAGAGATGTTCAGACATTCAGATGTTTAGATATTCGGATAAATAGTCTCTATCTGACTATCTAAACATCTGAATATCTGCTTTCAGAGATAATCAGACAAAATTAATTTGAAGTTAGTAGGGAGCAAAAAAAATGGATTGAATGCAATATTCAATCCATTTTTTAGTATTATAAACAACTGATTACTTTTTCATTCTTTCAATACTAATCTGTTCTATTAGTTCGCTGTTTTCAAATACTCCGGTTTGTTTAGTTCCACTGGCAAAGGTATAAACACCTTCTCCGTTTCTCTTTCCATTTTTAAAATCACCGGTATAACTATCACCATTGGCAAATGTATAAGTTCCTTTTCCTTCCGGTTGGCCATCTACAAAAGTCCCGCTGTAAACATCACCGGTAGGATAAGTATAAGTACCGTTTCCGTTTCGTTGGCCATTCTTGAACTCACCAACATATTTGGCTCCCGATTTATAAGTATAAGTTCCTGAACCATCAAACTTTCCGTCGTGGAAAGTTCCATCATAAAATTCTCCGGGCTCAAAAGTATAAACTCCTTTTCCGTCCCTGCATTTTCCTTTACATTGAGAATATGCGTCTACACTGACAAAAACAAGTGCAATTACAAAAAATAAAAGCTTAGTCTTCATAAATATTATTCTTTAAAATTATTCCTGATTTAAGAGAGATAGAAAAAACGGATTATTTGAAACATATATTTTCTCTGGTTTGCTTTTCCATAAAGCAAAAACTTCAATCAGGAATCGCAAATATAAACAAAAAAAAAATAATAAAGAACAATATTTCATTTTATTCAAAAATGATATTTAAACCTATATCAATTAGTTAATTAGCAGATTAGCAAATTAGTAAATTACCTATTCTCTTAGTTAGTTAAACAGTTAATCAATTAGCCATTCACTCACTTAATCATCTGCTAATTAACTAATTTGCTAATTATCTTCTCACATAATCCATATCATGCCGAACCATAATTCTTATCAATTCCGGAAAACTCGTTTGTGTCGGATTCCAACCAAGGAGCGTTTTTGCTTTTGTAGGATCACCAAGTAATTGATCTACTTCTGCGGGACGGAAATACTTCGGATCGACTTCCACCAAGATTTTTCCGGTATCTGCATTTATTCCTTTTTCATCTACTCCGGTACCTTCCCAGCGCAAAGTAATCCCGGCTTCCTTGAATGCCAAAGTACAAAATTCACGTACGGTGTGATATTCTCCGGTTGCAATTACAAAATCCTCGGGCACAGGGTGCTGTAGCATCATCCACATGCACTCCACATAATCTTTGGCATATCCCCAATCGCGTAGGGAGTCCATATTACCCAGATATAATTTATCTTGCAGATTTTGGGCTATGCGGGCTGCTGCCAATGTAATTTTACGGGTTACAAACGTTTCTCCGCGGCGCTCGCTTTCATGGTTGAACAGGATGCCATTCACGGCATACATCCCATAACTTTCGCGGTAGTTTTTTGTGATCCAAAATCCATATTGCTTTGCAACGCCATAAGGAGAACGCGGATAAAATGGGGTTGTTTCTTTTTGAGGAACTTCTTGTACGGCTCCATATAATTCAGAAGTGGAAGCCTGATAAATCCGGGTTTTCTTTTCCAATCCTAAAATACGAACAGCTTCCAACATCCGCAATATTCCTATGGCATCGACCTCGGCAGTATACTCCGGGACATCAAAACTTACCTTAACATGGCTTTGGGCCGCCAAATTATAAATCTCATCGGGCTGAATCTGCTGAATAATACGAATAAGCGAACTGGAGTCGGTCATATCTCCATAATGCAAGTTTATCGAACGGTTTTTCTTCATATCCCTGACCCATTCATCCAGATACAAATGTTCGATACGCCCTGTATTGAAAGAAGAAGAACGGCGTAAAATGCCATGCACTTCATAACCTTTTCCGATCAAAAATTCAGCTAAAAAAGAACCGTCTTGTCCTGTTATTCCGGAAATCAATGCTATTTTTTTCATATGTAACGTTTATAGTTAGTAAACAAATGACTAATACTTCCTAACGTCTTTCCCAACTTTCAGCTTTCAATTTTCAGTTTTAACTTATTTCCCAATGCAATAGTAATCAAAGCCTAATCCCCGAAGTTCTTCGGGATCATAAATATTACGTCCGTCAATTAATAAATGCTTGTTCATCGATTTCTGAAGAACACCCCAACTCGGCAACCTGAATTGTTTCCATTCGGTCAACAACAACAAAGCGTCTGCATTTAAAACCGCATCATACATATCCGTACTATATTGCACTCTATCCCCCACTCGTCTTTTACTCTCATCCATTGCAATAGGGTCATACACTTTCACTTTACAGCCTGCATTTAAAAGTAGATCAATAGTAACCAGTGAAGTAGCCTCGCGCATATCGTCTGTTTCGGGCTTAAACGCCAGCCCCCATATCGCAATGGTCTTCCCTTTCAGATTACCATCGTAATATTTATTCAACTTATTAAACACCAATGTTTTTTGAGCATCATTCACATCTTCTACAGCTTTCAATACGCGCATATCATAACCATTCTTCTCGGCTGTTTTTATAAGGGCTTTTACATCCTTCGGGAAACAGGAACCTCCATATCCGCATCCCGGGTAAAGAAATTTACTACCGATACGACTATCCGAACCAATCCCTTTCCTTACCATATTCACATCGGCTCCCACCAACTCGCACAGATTGGCTATATCGTTCATAAAACTGATACGGGTTGCAAGCATCGCATTTGCAGCATATTTAATCATTTCCGCAGAAGGAATATCAGTAAAGATAACACGGAAATTATTTAATAAAAAGGGGCGGTACAATTTGGTCATGAGCTCCTTTGCCTTCTCCGACTCAACTCCTACAACTACACGGTCGGGACTCATAAAGTCTTTTATTGCAGCTCCTTCTTTCAAAAACTCCGGATTAGAGGCAACATCGAACGGAATATCAACATTCCTTTTATCCAATTCTTCCCGAATGGCTTCTTTTACTTTTTTTGCCGTACCAACCGGAACCGTACTCTTGGTGACTAAAACCAAATATTTATTCATGTTTCGCCCGATGGTACGAGCCACTTCCAATACATATTTGAGATCAGCAGAGCCATCCTCATCAGGGGGAGTTCCTACTGCACTAAAAACAATCTCCACCTCATTCAGGCAAGTGGTTATGTCTGTAGTAAAATGCAAGCGACCTTCTTTGTGGTTCCGCAACACCATTTCGTCCAGTCCCGGCTCATAAATGGGCATTACTCCTTGTAACAGACCCTCGATTTTTTTCTTATCGACATCAACGCATGTCACATTTACTCCCATTTCAGCGAAACAGGCTCCAGAAACCAAACCGACATAACCGGTACCTATTATTGCGATATTCATCTGTTGATTTTTGTATATTGTTTTTATCTAATTTTCCTTTGATAAACCAAGAAAGATATGCAATCAAAATTTGTTCTTCTACCACAAATTTTGATTGTATATTTCCTACAAAAACTTATCTTTTCCGTATAAAATTTTTAACTCAAAGTTATGTATTCCGATTCAAAATTTCTATAAAATACGCTTCATGCTCATCTATCAACTTTCCCCACGAATATTCATTTTTTATTCGGCGTAAATTATTTGTAATAAAAGTCTCTTTATTTTCTTCTATTTCAATATCTATCTCACTTAAAATTTGCTCAATATCTTTAGAAGAAGAAAAATACAAAGCCTCGTCATATAGTACAGTTTTATTAAACACATTATTATTCGCTACAATAAAACAATTCGAAGCCATTGCTTCCAATAACGAAGGGTTCGTGCCACCCACACTATGCCCGTGAAAATAGGCAGACGAAAAATATCGTAGCGAATTTATCTTATCAAAATCATAAATACCTCCTACAAAACGAACTGATTTTTCGGAACTATATGTTTGTAACAAGTATTTACCATGAGGAGTATTAGTTTTCCCTACAATTATTAATGGTTTTTGTCTTTTTTGATTTGAGGCAAGATAGCCTTGTATTACCATTTCAATGTTATTCTCCGGCTCTAAACGCGCTATAACAAGAAAATAATTGTATGGTTTTAGAACATATTCGTTTAAAATATTTTCATCGTAGTTATCGTGAATATTAGCACCGTAAGCCAAAAACTTACTTTCTTTCCCATATTTTTCTTTGTAATAATCATGGATTCCCATATTATCAGCAATAAGATAATGGCTATGTTTTACAGTTTTGCGTTCTTCCCAAAATACAAATTTTTGTACAAACTTATTGAATTTCGTTCTTTTATATTCCAATCCATCCATATTTGTAATAAAAACAGGACATTTGATTTTTTTTACATTAAACCAAATATAAGCGGGCACAATACTTGTATATCCGGCTTCATAAATAATATCAAATCTTTCCTTTTTCAGGGCATCTCGCAAAGAAAGGAAGTCGTAAAAAAAACTTCCAACAGAACTTCCCATCCAATTTTCAGGACTATAAATGTGTTTTATTCTCACTCCTTTGTAGCTATCTTCTTTATAAGGATGAAAATGAGGAGAATAAACAGTAACATCATGTCCTTTCTCTACCAATCCGACTGAAATATATTCAGCAAATTGCTCAAATCCACCGTAATTATTGGGAATACCACGAGTACTTATAAATGCTATTTTCATTGTGCTAACATTTCATTCCGATTGATAATAAAATCATAATAAGTCCCTTTCTTGCTCATCAGTTGTTGATCATTTTTATAGCTAAGCTTATGGAAGCTAGTCATCTGTTTCATTGCGTTAAATTTTCGAGGATCATAAGATTCAAACATTTCTAACAAAAGGATATGTGGAATAGAGTTGCAAAATTTAACTATTTTATCTCTCTCTTCGGGATATTTATCACAAACAATACATATAAACATATGCAATAAAAAATAATCTATCATCGAATTATTTCTTAACCAATATTCATATAAAAGTTCTCTTGTTATTAATAATACTTTATTATTTGTAGAAGATGAAATAAACCAACTGGATATATTAAGGCTACTTCCATTACTTCCCGGCTTCAATTTTTGGTAAAAGAATAATTCCGAATTAAACATATAATCAGGAATATCACCACCTGTGCAAAATACTGTTGCATCAATCCATGTTCCACCATGTTTTATCAACAATTCAAGTCTTAATAAATCCGAAAAGTGTGTATTGGTAATTATTCCTTTTTTCCATTTTCTTGTAATATGCTCAGGAAAATCCACATACTGAAAAATATTATCCAATGTAAGCAGGATTATTTCTTTATCCGTCAAGTTTTTTTGTAGAGACTCATAACAACGCTGCACGAGTGCCGGTGCGCTCTCAATGCCTTGAAACCAACAAAACCACACTTTGTTCGACTGAACCTTATGATATGAATCGTAGTTAACTTTATCGCATCTATCTAAAACATATTTATATTTTTTTCTTAATTTTCCCTGTACTTTAAATTGTACCGAAAGCCTTATTATTTCTAATGACTTTTTAGACAAGCCAAGAATTAACATTTGAATTATCGCAAAACAAAAAAAACCTACTTTCCAGTAATTCCGTAAAACTTCGCCTCCATTTATTTTTTTATAAAGTTTTCTAATTTCTTTTATATTCATTTATCCTGTCTTTATTTCATATAATAGGAATAATCTTTCTCGAAATCAACAAGACTACCATGAGCCGGATACAGATCTAAAGTTTTCTGATCTGGCATTTCGAACCATTGGGGGCCAAATCTTACCGTAAGATAATCTTCTACTCTTTCCATTACAGGAAGTTTTGTATCTTCAAAATCAACATATCTGGGAGCTCCTAAATATGCTCTGGGGAATGATGTAAATTTGAACCTTGCTCTACCAAAAAAATGTCCGACATATTCTGTATCTTTATTTTCGTATTTTCTAACATACGAATGAATTAACAAGCGTGTAAATCTATTCACAACTAATCTGCTTGCAACCATCAAGCATTTCTTCTTAATATTATGAGGAGGATATGAGGCTCTTTCCAACGCATTAACCTTAAGAAGCATAGCTGCACAATATTGAATATATCTTCTAAATTTATTTTTTGGTGTTGCATAAAGACACATTAGATCCATAAAAAGCCCGTGATGCTGCTTTTTATTATTTCTCCATTGGTCATTTATATAAGTAGTATTATTAACACAAATTTGACTAAGAAATAGAGGAAATGCCTTTGTATTTTCTCTCTGTAAAAAATATTTTTCTTTATCCGGATTTTTAGATTCAAACAAATTTAATAACCTATGATAATTTTCATATGTTAAAAAGACATCTATATCATCGTCCCATGGGATAAATCCTTTGTGCCGCATTGCCCCTAAAGCACTTCCCCCCATCAGATAATAAGTAATTTTATTTTCTTTACAAAAAGAATCAAAATCTTTTATTATGAATAATAATTGATTTTGTATCTCTTTTACAGAATATTTTTTTTGCATGATTTTTATAAAAAATAGACTTTAAATTCAAGAAGATTTTTAATTACCGATAATCAATCACCTGAAAAATCAACCAATAATAAACTCTAATAGATTTACAGATATTTTAAATATACAGGTTTGTATGCTTTTCTCCTTCATAATTGATTATTTCGGCAGGTATTCCACCGACAGTAGCGTTATTTGGCACATCTCTCACAACCACCGCATTAGCGCCTATCATCACATTATTTCCTATTTTTACATTTCCTATAACTTTTGCACCAGCCGATATTACCACGTTATTCCCAATTTCAGGTAAACCTAATTTTCCACGGACTCTTCCTATAGTTACTCCGTTAAATATAGTGCAATTAGCTCCAATTTTTGTTTCAGGATTTATTACAATATCAAATGGGTGCATAATTCGCAAACCTTTATCTATTTTTGTTTCTATAGGTAATTGTATCCCTCTTTTTCGAGTATAACAGATGTGTGCCCAGTATAATATAACATAAAATGGATAACTTGATTTACTTCTCTTTTCTTTAATTTTACTACATATTCTGTAAATAAAAATTGCACGAAATCCTAAATCCACAAACAAAAGATATAAAAAATATAGATATTTTAAAAAAAAGCCACTATAACACGCATATTTACTATACCGTAACAGGTCTGATTTTATTACTGATTTCAACTTCATTTAAATTCAATTTGTTGCGTTACGGTTTTTGTCAATATAGTTCAACTTAATCAACACGACCTAAAATATTAAAAGTTTTTAACAATCTCCGCTAATTGAGTTGAAGAAATGCCATCTGTATATGGCAAATAAATAATTTGTACTCCGAATGGGGCAAATTGTTTTTCAAATTCAATCCATTGAGGAGTTCCTTTCCAATCGGAACCAACAAACATCTTATGGAATTTATGAGTTTCCCAAGCTTCAAATTTGTCTTTGTTAGATTGAGGTACTACTTTGTCAACATATTTAATAGATTCAACAATAGCACATCTTTCCTGAAAAGGAATAATTGGCGTTTTATTTTTTTCTTGTCTTACCAATTCGTCCGTACTTACTCCAACTATCAAAAAATCGCACAACTCTTTGCTTTTACGAAGAATATTAAGATGACCAATATGAAACATATCATAAACACCGGTTGTATAACCTACCAACATGCTCTTTTTATTTTAAATGCTTATTTGCAATATTGCCACTAATGAAAAATAGTAAATACAAAGAAAATAAAAAACAAATACTACTTCGTCTTCCTTAGGTCTTTGTGTTTATAAAATGATGTTGGAATCAGTGGTAATATTGCAAATAAGCGTATTATTTTATTATGGGTTCTTACTTTTTAAAGTTTATTATTATCGCAACTATCTCTATCTGTTTCTCAATTTCAATAAGATATACAACAAATCAACTAGTTTATATTTAATAATAAAAATATATACTTTTTTCTGAAACGGCAGTCGTTTCGTGCTATAGTCGTTTTTCAAAAAAGCCAATAAAGGATCATTACATTCTATTTTCAATCTATTGCGAAGCGTAAAATAAGGAATATCTTTTCGGGCAACCTCTCCATGAAAAATTACTTTTTGCAATCTCAACAATTGACCATAATAATATTCTTTATAAAAATCAAAAGTATAATAGTTATTTAAAAAGGATTTTAAATTATTCATTGTCGATTTAAACCTTTGATAGTTTACCTCAGAATATGATGTTGATGTAGAATTTTCTCGATAATAATAATAATATAATGCATCATTGAGCCAACCAACTCTGCTTGCACCTCTCAAATATCTTACAAAAAAAGAAATTTCTTCCGATGCCATTTCTCTTTCAGAAATAAAAGACACTTTCCATTCATGTATCAATTCTGCAGAAAAAATAACCTTGCAAGTTGAAAGTCCACATTTAATTTTACCAACACACTCTTCGCCTCCTATAATACGCATAAGAAAATCATCTACTTCTTGTCTGCCGATAAAAATTTTATCCTCATTAAATTCTGCGATTGGTTGAGTTTTACCCGACGAATAATATTTTTGAAAACGACAAAAACAAGTATCTAATTTATTTTTTTCAGCATAATTGACTAATTTTTCATACATTGTCACATCTACAAAGTCGTCAGAATCAACAAAAGCAATATATTGTCCTGTTGCAATTTTCAGCCCTGTATTTCGAGCAATGCCTTGTCCCTCATTTTTTTTATGAATTACTTTTACTCGAATATCCAGACGTGCATATTCATCGCACATGGCAGGGCAATTATCCGGAGATTCATCATCAACCAAAATAATTTCAATATCTTTTAACGTTTGATTCAATAATGAATCCATACAACGTGTAAAATATTTTTCTACATTATATATTGGGACGATAATACTTACTTTTGGTTGTGTCGTCATAAACCTTTTTAATTAGTTAAGAATTGAAAGATGAAAGTGGGTGAAAATTTCATTCACATATTCAACTCTCAACTTTCACTTTTCAATTCCAAAATGAGGAACAAGCCTTATAGAAGATATGGCTAAAAATAAATATTTAATGCTTTGTTTCACTTGTTTGTTCTTTCTCTTTTTCGTCAATTAATCGCCCTTCGCAGATATGCGATTGATTTCTCGCGTTCGATATCTAAAATTTGATTAACGGCATTATAATCAATCACTTTTAAGTTTAAAATATCACTATTGGTATTCGCAATGATTCTATCTTTTAAATCTACCAATGAGAGTAAGCTATCTACTCTGCTGTTAAACTGAGCAGGCGCAACGGATACAAACTCCTTATTAAAATTTACCGAAAATGCAGTACCATGAAAAGAACTCACTACAGTAAAATCGGCTTGCGCAAAAAGGGAGAGAAACAGCTCCGGTGTGGAACGAGTGAAACATCTATCGGCAAAATTCATCTGGTTACGAATTTTCCCCTGATACGAAACAGAATAAATTGCCAAGTTTTTTTCTTTTGCTATTTGCTTTGCTATTTGCTTTATTAGCTCATTTTGTTTTTTGCTTTCTACGGAATACACCAATAAATAAGGCTCTTTTTTTTTGAAACAAGAAATATCTACCAATGAGATCCAATCGTTTTTTGAAAGCAATAGAGTAGGATCTAACACCACTTCAGAGTTTTGAATACCGAGATTTTCCATAATTTGTTTTGCCTGTTTCTCCCGCACCGAAATATGCACATATTTTGCAAGTAAATCTCGAATTTCGTTTTTTTCGTTTTCTGGAAAATCCTCCATCCCGATGCTTGCAGCATAGGCAATTCGAGGCTTATCAATAGGCGCAAAATTCAAGTAATAAGAATGCTCTATACCTCTGTTGTGTTGCGAATTCCATACTTGGTCACTACCAGTGAGATAAATATCCGCCTCTGGCGGGTTATTTTTTAGTTTTTCAAAAGAAGTGTATTCTTTGGATAGGAATAAATATTTTTGGATAAACTGTTTGTTCTTTTTTCGCAATACAAGCATTTGAGAAAATTTAAAAACGAAATAATACAATGCTTTTACCACGCCGATTTTAAAATATCGCTTTATAATGCCTTGCCAAGTGTGCATAGGACGAATATAATTTACAACATTTACCTCACAATCGTTGGCTTTGAGTATTTCCCCTAAAGCTAAGGTTTGCAAATAAGTACCAATATTAACAATATCAAATACTGTTACGAGTGCTATTTTTTTCATCTTTTTATCAAGTTGTAAATATGCAGAAGTCTATTTTTCAATAAATATTTTGTGTAAAATTTCAACCTCTTTGTAATAGTTTCTTGCGATGAGTATTTAGACTTAAACTGCCCGTAATCTTCAAATGCTAAACTGTAAGCTAGTTCACGTTCGGGCGAATATATTGATGCTTGCTGCAAATTTCCATTTGTTGCTTGTGCACTTTTTATATCCGATTCTATCTGCACTATGTCGTTTACACAATTTTGCCAAAAACGCAGCCCTTTTTCGGTATTGATTAATATAAGAGAAACCCCCTCACTTATATTCGGGAATTCAGGGTGAATTTTTTCAATGCCCCAATAGTCTGCTAATGAAATATCCCCCACTCTTTGTTGGCGGGCAAATGAACAGTTGTAGCATACATGTTGAAACAAATGTCCGTTTAAAAAAGCATTAAAATAAGCTTTCATATTCAAATCATAGGGCAAATATTTATTTTTACCGTTTCTTTCCACAGAAGAAGATGAAGAACATGACCAACCGTTGGTAGTTTTATCGCGGAAAGAATATGCTGTAATTTTTCCTTTTTTTTCTTTTTCTATTTGCGAAACAACAACGGAAAATATTTTTTGCGATGGAGTACCGTGGCACACAAAGTCAGAAGTAATCAATTTATCATACTCCTTCCGCAAAAAAAGTTTAAGTCCGGCTATTTGACAGGGTGTACCTGTATAATAAACATATTTCCCTTGTTTTAAATCTTGCTTTGCTTGTGTAAAAGTACCTTTTGTATCCGATTGGAGATATTTGGAACCTCGCAATGCCGGTAATTCCTCAGTACTTGATATTCTTCTATGCGACAAAATCATTTCACTATCAAATGTTGCCCCATATACAACACCTCCTTCTTGCAAAACCTTCCGGGCAATTACGGAAAATATCCCCCCCGAAGAACTTTTTTTTAATACTTTTTTATCAAGATTTTGAGCGGCATATACTTTTGATTCGCCATTCAATACCAAACCAGCATTAGCGATAGGACAAACTTTTTCACACAAACCACAATTGATGCACAAGGATTCATTGAGCAAAGGATAAATGAATCCTTCCTCGTCTTGCCGCATCATAATTGCTCGCTGCGCACAAACCTGTTCACAAGCACGGCAACCGCAACATTGGGTTTTATCGTTATTTTGAATGACTTTGAGCATTTATTTTTTTATAAGCGATTTAATGAATTGCTTAAATATTCCTTTATAATGCACAAAATCAAATGCCAATTTATAATTAATTTGAATCAACAAACCATATAAACTGTTGCGATACGAAGAATGTTTTAATAATTCACATATCAGTGCCGGAATATTATTTTCCCGGTGAAGTGACCATAACTTTTTCCTGCCAAATTTTTGTCCTTTTAGAATTAGATTATTCCCTATTTTTATAATTCTATCGTTCAATGGCATATAGGCAAAATTGTATTTATCCTTTGCCAACAAAAACAATCTGTTTATAATAAGAAAGGTATCAATTAAGTTTTTCTCCTTATATGAGTTGAGAATCGACCCTTCTCTTTCTTGCCTGTAAAAATAGGATGGAATATCAATATTTACAATTCTTTTACAATCCAAACAAAAAGGGATGGTAAAGGGAACATCTTCATGCAAAAGACCTTCAATAAAACGATAATGATATTTATCAATAATTTGCTTGGAATACACTTTGCTGCAAGCATTCACATAAAAATGAGTATCCTGAAAAAATGCTTCTCCCGTAAAAACCTCTGTTGAATTTGTATATTTGAGTTTTATTTGAGTTTCATCGTTATAATATTTTACGAGAGAAAAAGTTATCATATCCAAGTTTCCATTCGTAGAAATAGCTTTTTCTATATTCGTATATAGATCCATATCCACCCAGTCATCGCCATCTATAAATGAAATATAATCGCCCGTAGCTATATCCATCCCTGCATTTCGAGCCGAAGATAATCCTCCATTCGGTTTGTCTATAACAATTACCCGTTTGTCTTTTTCCACCCAAGCACTGAGTTTTTCCAGGCTCGAATCTTTAGACCCGTCATTAACCAGAATAATTTCCAAATGCAGATAACTTTGCCCTACAAGCGATTCTACACATTGGTCTATATATTGTTCTATATTATATACTGGTACTATTATGCTGAATTTTGTCATTTTTTACTTTTTTTCTGTCATTATATGTTTGGGCTACTTTTAATAGCACCACCACAAAAATAAGGTGGTACGCCTCGGTAATACCCGGAGCAGAAGTCATTGTTTTTGCTACAAGAAAAGACAATACAATAAAAATACAAGGTGTCAGTTTATTTTTTATCAATACATATATCGGTTGCACAATCGTGATGCTAAAGGCTACCATACCCAATAGACCTTGATTCATCATTTTTGAAAACCAAAGGCTTTCCGCGCCATAAATATCTTCCCTGTAATTTTCTATTACATAATTGGTAAATCCAATTCCATTGCCTGTCCAAAAAGATTTATGCCAAAAATATACGGCTGTATCAAGTTGCATAGTGCGCATATCGACATTGCTCCCGCCTACCGCTTCGGTATCAACAAAAGAAGTGATTATGGGCGCTAAAAAACTAATCAATACGGGCAAAGCTAAAATGAAAATAAAAATAAGAAAATAAGTCCATTTATATTTAAAAATGGAAGGACGTGCAAATGCCAGTAACCCTACAGCAAAAGCAAGCATTACCGAGCGAGCTCCTGTAAACACAATACAAGCCGCTAATGCAAAAAGCAGGAATGGCAAAATCTGTTTGTATTGTACTATATAGTCCTTATAATACATCCGGATATAAAGCAGTAACACAAAATTCATCCCGCAACACATCCCCATTGCACCATTATATGTAAGAAAAGACTGTATCCGCTTTATCCCAAAGCGAGCACGATCTGAATTGCCCACCTTGGTAAAAATATCACTATTCTGCATCCATTCTATTATTGGATTACTTCCTATTGACACTTCTATAAATCCATATATGGTAAGCAATAAAAGAAAAACAATTAACGACTTTAGGAAAAATGAAACCATCCGTGGCGACGATAGAGAGTACCAAAGTATAAATGGGAAGCAAAAGAGAGAGAGAAAAATTGCTATAGTCATCGGCCAAGCCGATATTGGGGCAAAATAGTTGGTTAAAAATAATGATATTCCAGACACCGCTGCACATAACCACAAGGGGTATTTATTTGCTTTGATTTCTGATTTTTTCATCTTAAACGGAAATATCAAAATACTAATAACAGAAAGAATTTGAAAAAGATTAAACGGCATAACCGTCGGCATACTCATCATAGAGAGCACCAAACTCCATACGACTATTACTATAACCGTAGTTTTATAGCTACGAATCAAGTTCAAAGAAAAAAATGCTATGACAATTAAATTTACTATCATATAAAAATTATGACTCTAACATATTTTTCAGGCAGGAAAGCGAACCCATTCTAATCTCTTGCAATTTTTTCTGCTCTTTTTCCTTGTCGTAACCGGGGTTGAGTAATGTAAAATCTGTATTTACAGGCACAATACAATTGTCTATTCCTAGAGCATTAAGTAAAGTGCTCTGCCGGTCGTCATCGCTGCTTTTGCTCTTGACTACCGAATAGAGTGGTATGCCAAAATTGGCAGCAAAGGCAGTTCCGTGAAATGATGAAGTGATTACATAAGAGGCATTTTCAAATAAATACAAGTAATCATAGGGACTTGCATCAGCAACTATTGTAACTTTATTAAAATCCTTTGGCAGCACCGAAAACGAAATGATTTCCAATTGAGTTTCTGTTTGCACATAGTGCAATAAATCATAAATATATGGACGGGGATCAAAGGCGTAACCCAAAAAATAAAACAATATATATTGCCGGTTTGCAAAATTATTTTTCTTTTTTGATGCAAGTGTCTTCCACTCTTCTGCATTAAGCAAGAGCGTAGGATCTAAGGTTACCGGAACTTTTTTGCCCAGCAATTCTTCTATCAGTTGCGATCCTCCTTTTTCGCGTGTGGAAATATGAGCGTATCGGGATAACAGTTCTTTGTATATTTCTTTTACACTATCATCTAGTTCTTTGCAGGCAAAACTCGATGAAAAAGCAATTCTTTTTGCGCCTAACGGTGTAAAACCGAGTAAAAACGCAGCATCACCTTTCATAAAACGAGGATTCCACACTTGGTCGCTACCGGTGATATATATATCATATACCGGTGGCTTTTCGAATATCGCTGCGTGGTTTTTATAATTTGCCGATAAACTAAACTCCTCGCTCCAAAATTCCTTTAGTTTTCTACGTCTACGGTACCAAGCATAATTTCTGATTAAGATACGGAGATATGAAAAGAGACTTCTCTTTGGAGTGCCCCTTTCAAATTGATAGTCGTTAGGGTAAATATAGTCTATCAATTCGCAATCATAACCCATCTCCTGTATTACTTTTAGTGTCGCATATGCCTGCAATACCGAACCATAGTTCAACACCTTATGCATTGTTATAACACCGATTTTTTTCATTTATTTAATCACGCTTTTTATCGTTTTTTTCACTGAATCCGGTAAGTTTTCTTTTACAAAATTTTTCAGCGAAGTTTTGATTTTTGAAGAAAAAGGAGTAGCTGAGGCAAAAATCAATTCCAATGATTTTTTATCCTCTTCCGAATCAACAAACACTTCAAATACTTTCGATTTACCATCATCTTCTACAAAATGAGCCAATAATTTAGAGAATTCCTCTTTATTGCTCGCTGTGAGGTATTCGTAGTTGTAGGATTCTACCCAACCTTTTGCTCTAAAGTTATGTCCACCAGCAGCAATGTTTTTCTCCACATCTTCAATAAAATTTGAATAACGAAGATTTTGGCGAAATTCGCCCCCACCATTATTATTCACAATAATAATTCTGATATTGGTTTTCTTTTGCAACTCTTTGATAGAAATTGAATTCATATCATAGAGAAACGCCAAATCACCCACCATCAAGAAACTCAGTTTGTCAGACACTGATGCTTGTCCCAAAAAAGTAGAGACACACCCATCTATGCCATACGCCGCTGTATTGCCGTGCGCAACCACTCCGGCGGGTATTTTAAAATGATTCATCCAACGAATGGAATTATTAATTGCTAAATGCAAATTTGCCTCTTTCGGCAAGGCAGCCGAAAATTGTTGCGCAATCCAAGCATACGAAAACGAATAATCCGGATAAACTGCAAATGCTGCGTTTCGACACATTTCTATATACCTTTTATCCGGTTCTGCAATTTCTTTTATAGAGGCAAAAGCAGAACAAAATTCTTCGGTAGAGTTTTCATAAATATCGGTAAGCGAGTTATAGGTATCGCGCAGTGCTCCATCAGGATTTACTCTGATGTGGCAGAACGTGCCTTGTATCTTACGAGGAATAAAACTCAAGCGATTGATGCCCACAATTTCACCAAAAGTAATCATTACATCAGGCATATAAGCGCCAAGTTCGTCTTCTGACATCGCTGTCATTGCATACCACGGATATATTGCATCTTCGATATTAAGATTTGAAAAATGCTCCACCCATATTGCTGCGCCATATCGCTCGGCAAATAATTTTATTGCAACAATGGTTTTGTCGTTTTTAGGAATATCAGCACCAAAAAGCATTGCAATTCGTTTGCCAGCAAAATTATTTGCCAAAATATTTAATTCATTTCGTTTGAGAACATTTACATCATATCGTGATATCTTACGAATATCAGGCAGTTCTTTCACAGGAAAAGCCGATGTGTAATTAGTTTGAAAATTAATATGTACCGGTCCTTTTCCATGATGGTCGAGTTCAAGCAAAGCCTCGTTTACAAGCCGTGCTGTATAATCGTAATCCGCCTTGTCTTTTATTTGTGGCAGGGTACAAGAATATTTTACTGCATCTCGTGGATATTGATTTTCTTGCCACAAACTTTGCTCGTGAAGTTGTCCAGCCACCTCGCGTGGACAATCACCAGTTAAAGCAATGATCGGGATTTTTTTATTATATGCTTCAGTAAGTCCAGGGGTATAGTTGCGCGTTGCCTGCCCTGTCGTACAGGTTATAACACAAGGCTCACCTGTTTCTAATGCTATACCGACGGCGAAATATGCTGCCGAACGTTCATCTACAACATTGTGTGTTATGAAAAACGGGTCTTTTTCTACCGAATGTATAAATGGAATTGCTCTCGTTCCTGGAGATGTAACAATATGGCGAATGTTAAATTTTTTCAATAATGAAATTACTATTTGTATGGATTCTAAACTGGTGTACATTCTTTTAAATTGCTTAAATAATTAACAGTTGCTCATTTTGTTTTTCTTAATCCTCTATCGCTGCAAGCAAAAACTTCCTCGATTTTTCTTGTTTTTCTACTATTTTGTGATTCAATATTAAGCGATCAATTTGACAGCTCATTAATTCATCGCTCGATTGCACAAAGCTATTATTAAGTAAATGTTCTGATAAATTGAAATTGCTCAATAAATTTATAATTCTACTGCCTCGCTTATTTTCTTCAGATATGTAGGCAAAAAAGTTTTTTGATAACATAATAGAAAAAACAGTAGCATGAAATGAATTAGAAAAGACTATTTCTGCACTTTCTATCCAGCCTAGAAATTCTTCAATACCGGCATCAACAATATACTGGTAGCCACCGGAAAAACTTTTTTGTAGATATTGGTTCATTACAATCAATTCTAAGCCCAATTCATTAGCTATTTCTTCTGCATAATTACGCAATGCCGGCATTTCGCCCAAAGTAAAACAAAAGATATATTTTTTGTCTGTTACAGGCTTCTTAGCAATAGATTGATAATCTGCAATATCCAGCAAAAAAGTAGGATCAAGTACTACTTTTATATCATTCGGGGCAATGGGTTGCAAAAGGATTTTTCCTTCTTCTTCTCGCACCGATATGTGTGAATAAGATGCAAGCCACTGTTCGTATTTTGTTTTAACGCCATCGGTCAAAGATGTAACACCCACGCTTGGGGCATAAGATATTTTTTTACCCCCATTGTTCACAAACGAAAGGAAATATGGTTCCATCGACATATTACACAACTCCGGATTCCACACTTGATCGCTACCGGTAATGTATACGTTATACATCGGTGGATTTTCATATAGTTCGTCAACGCTTCTATATCGCTTAGACAATCTGACCTGAGCATTAAAAGCATTAAACTTTACATCCCGTTGTATTAATTCTTTATTAAATGGTGTTTCCGGTGTTTTTTTGAATATTGTGTTGATGATTTTTTTTATATTGATTTTCAAGCGTTGTGAGAAAGGCTTCTTATTGCTTATTAAGCATTTGTATTTTTCGCTCGCAACAAAATCATTTTCATGTGGACGTGCCAAATCAATTATTTCACAATCGTAACCTTCATTTTGTAAGTATTTCCACAAAGCAAACGATTGTAAGCTCGCACCGTAGTTGGGCGAATTGTGTATAGTTATAATGCCTATTTTTTTCATTTTTCAATCAAAATTTAGAAGATAATTTTCGCCTAAATTTCAATATAGGAGGACAATACATAGCAAGTAAATATGTTATTTTATCGGTAGTGCCAGGAATTTTCTTCAAAGACATTGTCTCATTTGCCATTTTATCTAACTTAGCCATTAGCTCGTAATTAATATTTTTAAATTGAATTTTTTGAAGAAATTCTTCCAGCGCATTTTTTATAAAATATTTAGATTCATAAAATTGCCCAATATCTACAAATTGAGCAATTTTTGAATTATCAAATCTTCTATCCCAAACTCGATCATATACAATAGTATATTTTTGATTTTCTGAGAATAAAATTGAGAATCTAGCAATTTCAACTAATAAAATCTTGGGCTTCTTTCCTAAAGAATTTTTTAATATTTCAATATATATATCCAGAACCTCTTGCCAAGTAATTGAAGAATTTGTTGTAATATGAAATGCGTCTCCGTATGCTTGAGAATTTCCAATGAGTGCAACAATTCCTTTCGCAACATCTAACCCATGAGTTAAAGTGGTGGTCACATGACAAATATCTATTGGAAGAATTATCGTTTTATTGTGCAATGCTCGGTATAACCAGACTTCTTTATGCCAAACACCTAGATCTAATTTATTATTATCACAAGTGATATATGGACGAATGATAGTCCAATTCCTTTTTCCTGTTTTTTTTAAAATATCTTCTTGCCGCGCTTTTGTTAAAGCATATCCGTCTGTTTTTAAAAAATTAACATCTGTGGAAACCTCAAGTAATCTTGGTGAAGCTTCTGTTATCAGCCGTTCAGAATTGGCATACACTCGTGCAGAACTCAAAAAAACATATTGCTTCGTTCTATTTAGTAACATATCAACTCTTTCCTTGAAGGATTGAGTATTGTAATTCATAAAGTCAACAATTGCATCCCATTTATGTATTTGTAAACACTCGTGCAAAAAAACTAAATCTTTTGCATTTCCTTGTATATAATGTAAATTTTCGTGTGATTTTATGCATCGGCGTGAGGTAACAAATACTTCGATGTCCTGTTCCTTCAGTAGTTGCAGCAAATAAGTGCCTATTACTCCGGTTCCACCTAATAGTAAAACTTTCATTCTATTCACTATTGTTTAGAAATTGTTTTTTAAGACATTTTTCATTGTTTTCACGATAGGTTTTGCGAACTTAGCAAAGTTACTCTTTGTAGATAGCGTTTTTATTTGCTGATAAGCTTCACTTTCGTCTTCTGTCTTTGTAAAAACCTCAAAAAGCATTGGTTTTTCTGTCATTTCATTTGTTATAAACCGGCGATAAACTTGCTCAAATTCCTCTTTGTTTGACGCTGTTAGATATTCAAATCCGAGATTTGTTGCATAATTCTTAATTAATTTGGTGGATAGATTACCAAAATGACCACGAGCGGCTATAAACCGATCAACGTCTTCGCCATAAGCTATGCCTGAATTTTTGAATTCTTGTCCCAATCCATTATTAATAATTAATATTCTGAGATTTCGAGAAATATCTCGGTTGCCCAAGCTATTCATATCATAAAAGAATAGCAAGTCTCCAAAAACGCCAAAATATAATTTATTTCTATTAAAAAACGAAGCACCAATTAGCGAAGACATGCCTCCGTCAATGCCAAATCCACCAGTGTTACAATAAGACATAATAGAATTGGGTACTTCAAAATAATTCCATGAACGCAGACTATTTCTTATACCAAGATGAAGGACAGAATTTTCAGGAAGAACAGAAGACAACCGCTTTGCAACCCACATGTTAGAGAACGGAAGTTCAGGCAATGTGTTTAAAAGATTATTATATTTCTCTAAATAGAAAGAATGAAGCATATTTTCTTTTTCTTCTTTTTCTGTTGTGTAATACTTAAAAAAGTCAAGTTCTGACATTTGAAATATATTATGTGTCCTTTTAAAGGTATCTCGTATTTCACCATCTTCATTTATACGCCACATTACTTTCCCTTTTAAAATTGACGAAGAAACATATCCAATATGTATTAACATATCAATTCCCAATTCGTCTTTTGTATCATATTGTTCTGTTATGAGAGGGAATAGTATTCTATATTTACCCTTGTAGTTGCTTGTATGGTCGCAAAAAACGACGGCATTGTAAATACGACAAAAACGATCTACAGCATTTGCTAATTCATTACTCCATTTCACATGTGCACCAACAAATATTCCGATTTTTCCATTTGGGATATCTGGTAATTTATCGCCGATGCAATAATGTTCAATTTTTCTAACTGGGGCTATCTCCTTGGTTGAAAAATCGTTACTGTATAATACAGGAAGATTAATATGACAAGGTCCACCTCCATTCTTTTTCAAACCCCAAATAGCTTTGTTAACTTTTATCATACAGTCCCATTCGTCTTCTTCACAACGCACAGATTGCACATAAACGCTAACATTGGCAATGTCATTTGGAATGCTACTTCTGTCTGTTTGTTGATTTACATAATGTCCAACAAGTGCATTACTTCTACAACAAGTTATTGCTAAAATAGGCAATTTCCGATAATACGCCTCTGTCAACCCAGGCATGTAATTACGAGCAGACGTTGCGCCAGTACATGTTATGACTACAGTTTCGCCAGATTCTGCCGCAATTCCACAAGCAATGTATGCTGCAGAGCGTTCATCAATTGATGAGTATAATTCAAAATAAGGGTCGTGTTGCAAACTTGCTACAATAGCTATATTCGTATAACCAGGCGAGGTAACAATTTTTTTTATTCCATGAGCCTTTAATAATGATATAACTATTTGAACATTTCTTTCGGTTGTATAATAAGTACTCATATTTGATTTAATTTCATTTTTTCAGATATAAATTTCTTTACATACGTTCGCTCGGACTTTGTCATTCCTATAAAATAAATAACCGATATTGAAGATATAACGCTAATTATTGATATCACAATAAAATGTATAATGCCTTCTAGTGGTAGTTGCATTTTTATAAGTAATGGTAAAACCATTGACAGAAGACCAATACCAACAGAAACAAATAATACATTTTTGCAGTATTTCATTATGGGAAAATTAATTAATCGTTTTACTAACCACAGCCGTGCTATTGTTTTAATAATAGAAATTATAATCATTGTATAAAAAGCATAGTAGGGCGAAAAACCCCAGCGAAACAACAAATAGATAATCGGTACATTCAACGCCGCCATAGTCCCAAGAACAAATTGATACAAAGCGATTCTACCTGTTGCATGAGCAGTGGTCATTAGGGGGGTTGCCATAGCATTAATTATTCCGTCTAAAATAATTAACCGTGTAAAAATCACTACATACTCAGGTACTTGCCCTAACCATAATTGCACCACAAATTCTGTTTCGAGTAGAATAGGCATTGCTACAAAAAGCATCAGGTAAAACGAAAAACGTGAAGAACGAATTACCAAATCGAACATATTATTTAAATTACCTTCCGCATAATACTTGGTAATTTGTGGTCGTGTTGCAGTGTAAAAATTGGTGAAAAATTGATGAATTGCAGCTTCTATCTGCACAGCAAGGCCACGTGCTGCATTTACCACCGGACCAAAAAACAAATTCAGCAAGATATTTACTCCCTGACCACTCGCCATATTAGTAACTGAACTAAATAAATTCCAACCGGAATAAGTAGAAAGTTCCTTAAACAATGCTTTGTCCCATACCCAGCGGTATTTACATTCTTCAAATTTCACGATACAATATTGACGATATATTGCCGTAATAATAAGGGATACAAGCATTATACCTGCCCCGTATACAATAAGTTTATCATAGGCAAATACATAAACTAAATACGCTACACCAAGTTTCAATATACCTTCTAAAATTGATACATAGGCAAACGCATTCATCTTTTCATGAGCAATAATACTTGCATTATATGGATTTGTAAGCAAAGAACTAATAACGGCTATAATTGAAAATTGATATATCCAATTTGCCGCGACCATTCTATCTGCCGGAATAACCAATTTAGCATTTAAAAACCATAACCCGACAGTTTCTGCTAAAATCACAAAAATCAATGCCAACAGCAAATAAATAGAAAAACTTACGCTAAAAACCGTTTTGAGCCGAGCATAATCTTTCCGCCCCAATTCAAAAGTCAAATATCGTTGAGACGCCACAGCCATTGCACTATTAAGCATACCCATCATTGCCACAACGCCTCCTACTACATTATATACGCCGTAGTCTGTTACACCCAATGCCTTCAATATCACCCGCGAAGTAAAAAGCGAAACACCCATAATAATAATCATACGAAAATACAAAAACATCGTATTTTTCGCTATACGCTTATTATTTTCGGAAGTTTGGGACATTTTATCTTAAATATAATAGTTATTCAGCCTCAATATGCGTGTATACTGTGTTATAAACAGGTAATCCATCATTCCAAAATTGTCAATTAAGCAAGGCTTCGCCAATATCGGAAACAGATCCGATACACATGAAAAAATATTCAATTCTTCTATTCTCAAAATAAGACACAAAAATCTGTTTAATTTTTTCACTTATTTATCATCAATGAAAAATTAAACAGACTCTAAATCTATATTAAAATGTTATACTTCTCCGTAAGTCCCGTACCGTCCGTACCGTCCATACCGTCCATACCGTCCATAATTACCCACCGAATCAGATATTTTCACGCCATTAACAACTATTGATACACGTGGTAGCTTCTCTTCATCTGAAGCTTCATTGATCATTTCAAACAGACCTTTGTTTGTATAATTAGCACGACAAACATATAGTGTCATGTCGCCTATTCGCGATAGAACCAACGTATCGATAACCGCCCCGATAGGCGCCGTATCAATTATAATATAATCATAAAAATCTCTTTGCTGTTCTATCAGTCTATCCAATGCCTCTTTCGACAATAACTCCGCCGGATTGGGAGGCGTTATACCGGCAAAGATGACATCTAAATGTGTATATCCCGGCACTTTATGTGTGATGTTTTTTACCTCTTTTTCCGAACCAACAATATAATCGACCAATCCTACTTTAGAAGGAAGTACAAAAGCGTCTTTCAGGCGTGGATTACGGATATCCATACCAATCAACAGCACTTTTTTGTTTAATAACGCAAAACTTTTCGCAATATTAGTTGAAATAAATGTTTTTCCCTCTCCCGGCACAGACGAAGTAACTAATATTACCTTTTTGTCGGGATTATCAAGCATGAAACAGATATTTGTGCGTAATGACCGGAAATACTCGGTAGAAATACGTTTATCTTCTCCTGCCTCGTTATCGACTAAAGGAATCTCGCCCAATATCGGCAGCTTTGTCAGTCCTTCTCTCTGAATTTCCGCCCGGGAGTCAAAGTGTACCTTTAAAAGATCTTTCAAATAGATCACTCCGGCCGGAATCAAAACTGAAAGAAAAAATGCTCCGAAAAGAATTACCATTTTGCGAGGAGAAACAGGAGCAGAATCGGCCAGCGTCTCATCTATAATTTTCGCTTTATTAGTGGTAGCAGCCATAGCCAATGCATTTTCTTCACGTTTTTGCAATAGCATCAAGAATAACGCAGACTGAATCTGGCGTTGACGGTCTATCTCCACATATACCCGTTCCTGAGTCGGAACATTTCCAATTTGTTGCCTGAACTTGCTCGCTTGTTTGTTCAGGTTTTCCCGGGTAACCAGCAAACTGGACTCTATATTTTTAACCAAAGCTTGTATATTATCCGACAACGAACTAATCAACAGGCTTTGATTTACCACTACCGGGTTCTTTTCGGAAGTTGTACGGAGCAACCTGTTTCGCTCAAGCAGCAGTTCATTGTATTTATTGATCTGGGATAACAATCCGGCATCTGAAATTCCGATATTAGTAGGAATTACAGCTTCAAAGTTCTCAGACTTATCAAGATACTCTCTTAAGTAACGAATTAAATTGAGTTGTGTTTCATTTTCAACTTTCTTGCGTTCGTATTCTGTATTCTCGCGCAAAAAAAGCTCCGAATTGGCTTTTATCTCAGTTATTCCTTCTTTCTTTTTATAATTCTCTATCTCCAATTCGGTATTTCCTAACTCCTTACCAATAAGAGTGACCCTCTCTTCTATAAACTCGGCTGTCCGCTGGGCTATTTTGTTTTTGTCGTCGGTAGCAGTCATATTATATCTCTCAATCAATTGATTCAGAAAATCTTCTCCCCGGCGAGGATTCGTATTTTTCAGATCGAGTTTAACAACAGAAGAAGTCTTACTTGTCGGAGCTACGGTAAGGCTGCCCAAATAAGATTTAGCCATATTGATCGGTTTTAAAATAGTGATTTCCATCTCAGAGATATCATGTTCTTTCATATCCAAAGATTTCGATATCAAGATTTTCCCGTAAGGAGTCTCAAGTGTAATAGGAAAAGCTGTATATACTCCGGAAAATAGCTCATCCCGATCTATTTCTTCCAAAATTAGGGAGATCTGCTCTGTCTCCAAATCTTTCAATGTAATCCGTAACGGATAGATAATTTCGTCAGCGTTAAACATCGAGACATCTACCGATACCGGAGAGGTCTTGTATAAACTCGTTTTTTTCAAAAAACCATTCTCGGTATAGCCAACGTACAATTCCAGGTCTTTTATTACATCTCTTATCAAAGATCTTGATTTCAATACTTCGATCTCATTATCCGTACTTGTATTTCCCATTACATTCATCCCGGTAAAGAGGCTTAACTCGTCGGATAATCCTCCACCCTTCTTTTCATCCTTTATCATAATGACGGAATGTATATCGTAGACAGGCATGCTTACCCGCAAGTAAAGAAATGCCAAAAACATACAAACAAAAAACGAAACAAGAAACCATTTCCAGTGGGCTAAATACCGGAATACGATTTCGCGAATGTCAATTATTTCTTCTGTGTTTTCCTCTTTTTTGTATTTTCCGTCCATATATATATTCATTAAAGAGATTTTTTCTAAAGACATCCCAAGTTTTAAAAACTTGGGATGTCTTTAGAAAAAATCCATCTCTACCTTTATCGATAAAAATTATTTTAAGATATTGAAAAGTAAACTAGCCGTTGATAATAGTATCGAAGCGGCAGAAATCCACAATCCGGTTGTCGTACTCACCTGACTATTCCGGGCTTTTGCTTTATTTGGCTCTACGTACAAAATATCATTTTGCTGTAAATAGAAATAAGGCGAACGAACTAATTCCGTGTCATTCAGGTTCAGCGTGACAATCTCTTTTCCTCCATCGGCATGCTCCCTTATCAGCTTCACATTTTCCCGCTTTCCGAATATAGTCAGGTCACCAGCTAAAGCAAGAGCCTCCAATACATTTACTTTTTCATTGACTACTGTAAAAGTATTAGGCCTGTTAACCTCTCCCAATACGGATATTTTATAGTTCACAAAACGAACATTCACCAGCGGATCTTCTTTTAAATACACCTTCAAGTTCTGTTTTAATGTATCCTCCAACTGCGTTTTTGTTTTCCCCATCACTTCAATCTTTCCTAAAACGGGGAAATTAATATATCCTTCATTATCCACTAAATAGGACTGTAATACAGGTTGGGATGTAAGTGAACTCGTTTGGGTGGATGCCAATGGCATAACCAGATTAAAAGGCAGAGAACCTTCCCTGTCAAATGTAGTAACAGTAATAGTTAATAAATCTTTGGGTTTAATCCGTGCATCATATAGATTTTCGGGAAGAGAATCATATTTAAAATCCTCTGTATTCTGCAGATATGCAATTTTTTTTGTAGAAGCACAATTTACGAAACAAAAAAATAAAAAAGAATAAAAAATAAAGCGGAACGCCTTAGAAGTTATATATCCAATCTTCATTATATCAATTTATTATCAATCAAAAAATATATTATTTACCTAATTACCGGATATAATTAATCCTGCAATTTCTCAAAATATTATTAAAACTCCTATTCAAAAAGGTGTTTTCCCAACAAATGCGGCAAAATTAATAAAAAAAATGCATATCCCCAATTCTAAAAAACAAAGCTTCACTGTTTTTCCACTTATTTCTTATACGTTCTATACACAATAGCGAATTCTAAAAAGAATGCTTAAAAATGAATTTAAGAATTTATTTGCTAATAATAACCTGAATTCAGGATAAGACACAGACTTTAAAAGCCTTATTTTGACAATCTAAGGTAAGTAAAGCGAACCCTAAGAAGGAAAAGGCGAAACAAAAAGAGACTGCCAAAAAAAGCCTATATTCTTTACCACAAAGTACACAAAGGAAATTCACAAAGACCACAATATCCTGAGAATCAACCAATATCCTTTGTGTTCCTTAGTGTAAAACTTTGTCCTTTGTGGTTAAAGGACTTTTGGAACAGCTTACATTGTATGTGGCATTTTTTAGGTCGTTGAGAGTAAGGTTATGAAAATTAAGCCCATTCTGGGCTATAACCAATACATAGCCTTATCCAAAACTCAGGTTAATAATAAAAAAACAGATAAACCACATATGTGTATGCAGTTATTCACAACAACTCTGATTAAGAATATTTTTGATTTTACAGGAACAGGAAAAGAAAAAATTCCGATTATTAATCGTTAATTATCAAATATATTTTTTCATATAAAAATCTGACAAGTATTTTTTTACATCAGACTACCGTCTCCATTTTGTTGCAAACAAAAAGTAAAATAAAATTCAGAAATATAGCTTTTTAGCATAATATAATAATTATCATACTTCCACACATTGGTGCAAACTATTTCACATTGATCATTACAGATCTCCCTATATACATTGAAAAGTATCGAATCATCAAAAAAAAGAAAGCCTGAACTACAAATGTTATCATCATTAAATTGGCAAGTTAAAGTGCCGTAACTAAGCCTTATTTCCATTAATTTATTTGTATTAGGATCAGAAGGGACGGTTATTTCATCCTCAGAAAAGTGCTCTCTAATTTCACTTTCAGTACAATTCAATATTAGTCGTCCGTACTGAATAAAAGTAATAAAATCATTTTCCAATTCTGCGATTTTTTTTTTCATAAAGATCAGTTTTTGATAGTCAACTGCCCCAAAGCAGGTAAATTATTTAATGTTTAGAATCAAAATATGGGACTTAGTAAGTTACTAATAAAACATTTGTCAAATAGAAAAACAGATAATTTCAGATATTTTTTGTCTCACCAACTTTAAATAGAAATAAAATATTCATCCGATTTGATGAATAATGTATCAGAATAAAATCAGCACAAAAAGTAAAGAGAGATAAATCAATTAAGAAATTTAATAATATGATTTATTTTCAAAAAATGGAAATGGATAAAAAAACGATACGCCGCTGAATTTTACATCTGACGCTTCCTTAAACCTTACAATTGTGATTTAATTAAAAAAGAGAACACGTATGTTCTCTTTTTAGCTCTCCCTCTTGGACTTGAACCAAGGACCCTCTGATTAACAGTCAGATGCTCTAACCGACTGAGCTAAGGAAGAATTTGAGTTTATTATATGGCAAACCCGACCATTCTTGCTCTCCCTCTTGGACTTGAACCAAGGACCCTCTGATTAACAGTCAGATGCTCTAACCGACTGAGCTAAGGAAGAGTATTTTCGAATTGTGGTTGCAAAAGTAATGGCTTTTTTTAAAATATGCAATATCTTTGCAGAAAATTAAATGATTTTTTAAATGAAAAAAATATTAGGGTTAGGAAATCCACTTGTGGATATGCTAACAATATTAGAATCAGACGATTTACTAAACGACTTTTCTTTACCCAAAGGCAGTATGCAATTAGTAGATTCGGATCTCTCCGGAAAAATATCGGCAAAATTAAAAAATGATAACCGCTTTTTAGTCACAGGCGGCTCTGCATCTAACACCATCAGCGGATTAGCCAAGTTGGGAGTTGCTGTCGGATTTGCGGGAAAAATAGGAAATGATGAAATCGGAACTTTCTTTCAGGCAGACTCGGAAAAACACGGTATAAAATCCCATTTAGTCCGAAGCGAATCGCCTTCGGGAGTCTGTATTTCATTAGTGTCTCCGGATGGGGAACGAACAATGGCAACTTGTCTTGGAGCTGCATGCGAAATGGCTCCTAACGATTTGAATGAAAGCATATTCTCCGGATACGATTATTGTCATTTCGAGGGTTACTGGGTACAGAACAGAGAATTAATCCTTACAGCCATGCAAATGGCAAAAAAGAGCGGATTAAAAATATCATTGGATTTAGCCAGTTATAATGTAGTACTGGAGAATCTGGATTTCCTAAAACAAATCACCCGCGATTACGTAGATATTCTTTTTGCCAACGAAGATGAAGCGAAAGCATTTACCGGAAAAGAACCGGAAAAAGCGCTGGATGAAATAGCGAGTATCTGCGAAATAGCAGTAGTAAAACTCGGCGCACAAGGCTCATATGTAAAAAAGGAAGGAATAAAATATGAAATTGAGCCTATGTCCGATGTGGTTTGCCTTGATTCGACAGGCGCCGGAGATTTATATGCTTCGGGATTCCTTTACGGACTTACCAAAGAACTGCCATTGCAAGAGTGTGGAAAAATAGGTTCTATTGTTGCCGGAAATGTAATTCAGGTTGTCGGACCTAAATTAGATGATGAGAAATGGAACATAATAAAAAGCCAAAATTTGATTAAGTAATTAGCAAATTGGTTAATTAGCAGATTAGCAAATTAAAGAGTTTACTAATATTTTCGTTTCTTTGTATAATATTCAAATGGATCTTCGCGGCTTTGCGTTTTGGAATTAAGCGCAAGCGCTTTTTCTGATTTAACGCTAAGTCGCAAAGTGCATAAAGTCACGAAGTTTTTTTCATGTGAATGACACTGATAGTCTAATCGGTCAGCCGATTAGTCAGTTAATCTGAAGATCTGTATATAATTTTCGTCATGTACTAAATAAAATAGATAATGAAACTATCCGTAATAATTTGTACTTACAACCGGGATAAATACATATATACTCTTTTGAAGAGTATTGCCGAAAACAATTTTCCTTCAGGAAAATTTGAAATTATCCTGATCAATAATAACAGTACGGACAATACCGAATCTGAATGCAAACGCTTTCAGGCAGACTTTCCGGAAACGGAATTTCATTATTTCATTGAAAAAAATCAGGGCCTTTCGTATGCCCGGAACAGAGGGATAAAAGAAGCTGCCGGAGAAATTCTGATTTATACTGATGACGATGCAACTGTCAATAAAGAGTATCTGCAAACTTATTACTCTTTTTTCAAGCAAAATTTATCTGCTATGGGGGCAGGCGGACCTGTAATTCCTGTATACGAAACTCAAAAACCCAAATGGATGTCATACTTTACGTTGCGGTTAATCACCGGATATCTATATAAAGGCAATCACATTTTAGAGTTTAAAGGAAAAGATTATCCGGTAGGATGCAATGCCGTATACCGGAAATCTGTTTTTGACAAAACAGGTCTTTTCAATGTTGATTTAGGACGAAAAGGGAACGGCCTTATGGGAGCGGAAGAAAAAGATATTTTTGATAAAATGCGCTCAGCCGGAATGAAATACTATTATCTTCCCGATGCAATACTTTACCACATCATTTCCGACGCAAAACTAAAAAAGGAATACTTCAACCGCCTTACTTATTCAATTGGAAAAAGCGAGCAAATGCGAACCAAGGCGATATCCAATTGGAAATATATAAAAAGAATTATTTCGGAAGGAATCAAATGGGGAGTATCCCTCCTTTTATGCGTTGGATATACTCTTATATTAACGCCTCAGAAAGGATGGAAGCTAATCATTTTCCGTTGGAACGTAACAAAGGGATTAATAGAAAAGTAAGCATTAAGAAAGTTATCTTTTTATATATTATGCGAATCAGGAGTTGAAAAGGGATCGAAAAGCCAAAAATTCATGAAGCTGTTCCAAAAGTCCTTTAACCACAAAGGACGCAAAGTTTTACACTAAGGAACACAAAGGATATTGGCTGATTAACAAAACATTGTGAACTTTGTGAATTCCCTTTGGGTACTTTGGGTAAAGAATATAGGCTTTTGGGACAGCCTCATGACAATCAAGCCCTATTGGGCTAAATTTCAATAACATTCAACTACTGATTCGCATTGATTATTATTAATTGACAATATTTAAAAAACTTCATAATGGATCTAAAAAAAATTGCTGTTTCTACTTTCAGAGAAGAAGCAAATGCTATACTAGACCTCGAAAATCAACTCACTGATGATTTTGAAAAGATAGTGCATACTATCTTCAAAATGAAAGGCCGGTTGATTATCATCGGTGTCGGAAAATCAGGTCTGATAGGAGCCAAAATGGCTGCAACATTTGCAAGTACAGGAACTCCTTCCTTTTCTATTCATCCGGTAGAAGCATTTCATGGAGATCTTGGAATGATTACATCCGAAGATATTATTATAGCCATATCCTATTCCGGAACCACAGATGAATTATTGCGTTTAGTGCCTTATCTGGAAGAAAGGAATATACCCATCATTGCTTTAACCGGCGATCCGAAATCTTTATTGGCTACACATGCAACATATCATCTCAATGTTTCCATAAAAAAAGAAGCTTGTCCGCTAAACCTCGCCCCGACTTCATCCACTACTGCAACGCTGGTTATGGGAGACGCTTTAGCGGTAGCGCTTATGGAACTGCGCAACTTCAAAGAGGAAGATTTTGCCCGCTTTCATCCGGGAGGTAACCTGGGATACCGCTTATTGACTAAAGTAAAGGATGTTATGCGGAGAGATAATTTGCCGACTGTCCTGCCGACAACAAAAATAAGCGATGCAATCATTAAAATAAGCGACGCAAAATTAGGTCTTGTTGTAGTAGCCCGGGACAATGAAATATGCGGAATAATAACGGATGGCGACATACGCCGGACTATGCAAAAACACCAGGAAAACTCTTTTCACATAGAAGTGGAGAATGTAATGACTCTCAATCCTATTACCATACAGGAAGACGCAAAAGTCATTGATGCCGAAAACCTGATGAAACAGCACAATATTCATGCATTACTTGTACTGGACAAAGAGATGCAATTGGTAGGGATTTTGGACTCGTTTAGATTATAAAAAGTGTATTAAGTAATTGATAAAATTTAATGATGTATTTAGACAAGTTGACGAGTAAACGAGAACAAGAATGACTTGTTTACTTTGCCTAGCCGTCAACTTGTTTACTAAAAACACAACAATAAATTCTTTATAAAACTTAAAGAAATGCAAGCAATCATTTTAGCCGCAGGCATGGGTAAACGCCTGAAAGAATTGACGAAGGATAATACCAAATGTATGCTCAAGGTGAACGGCGTTACCTTGATCGAAAGGCTTTTACATCAATTAGATTCATTGCATTTGAGTAAAATAATTCTTGTTGTAGGTTATAAATCGGAAAATCTGATCGAATACATCAACGGTTTAGATGTAAAAACTCCGATCAAATTTATCAACAACCCTATTTACGATAAAACAAATAATATCTATTCGCTTTACTTGGCAAAAGAGTCATTAAAAGCTGAAGATACCCTTCTTTTCGAATCCGACCTGATCGTCGAAGACAGCATTATTTCTAAAATATTGAATAATCCGTATCCCGACTTGGCGCTTGTTGCAAAGTTTGAAAGCTGGATGGATGGTACTGTCGTAACAATTGATGAAGAAAACAATATTGTCCGGTTTATCCCGAATAAATCATTCCGATTTGAAGAGATTCTTTCGTACCATAAAACAGTAAATATCTATAAATTCAGCCGTGATTTTTCAGCAAACATGTATGTTCCGTTTTTGGAAGCTTACTGTGCCGCTCTCGGCAAAAACGAATATTATGAACAAGTGCTCCGCGTCCTGACATTACTTGACAAGCCCGGAATAAAAGCGCTTCCTCTCAATAATGAACATTGGTACGAAATTGACGACATACAGGATTTGGATATTGCCGAATCAATTTTTGCTAACAGTGAAGAGTCTTTACAAAAAATATCAGCTCGCTACGGTGGTTACTGGCGATATCCGGATATGTTGGATTTTTGCTACTTGGTAAATCCTTATTTTCCATCATCAAAATTAACTGCGGAAATCAAAGCCAACTTCGAACGGCTAATGTGCGAATATCCTTCCGGACTTAATGTCAACAATTTGTTGGCGGCAAAAAACTTCGACATCAACCAAAATTACATCTGTGTTGGTAATGGCGCTGCCGAGTTAATTAAATCAATAACATCTCTTTTAAAAGGTATTTTCGGCGTTATTTACCCTACTTTTGAAGAATATCCGAACAGATTGGATAAAGAGAGAATAGTGTCGTTCTCGCCAGGCAACTCTTGCTTTTCATACAATGAAAACGATATCATTAATTATTTTTCCAGTAAAAAAATTGATAATCTGGTCATTATTAATCCGGATAATCCTTCGGGCAATTTTATTTCAAAAACGGGATTGGAGAAGTTATGCGAATGGAGTAAAAACCAAGCCATAACATTGATTATTGACGAATCGTTTATTGACTTTGCCGAAAGTGGAAAAGAAACAACTCTGATTACAGACGAGATCCTTGAGAAATATCCGGATCTGATCATTGTAAAAAGTATATCAAAATCGTATGGTGTACCGGGATTGCGTTTGGGAATCATTGCGTCGGGTAACACCAATTTTATTTCGCAGGTAAAACGTGATATTGCGATTTGGAATATCAACTCATTTGCTGAATTCTATCTTCAGATTTATGGCAAATATCAGGATGACTACAGGCAAGCCTGCCTTGATTTCGTTGAAGAAAGAGGGCGCTTTAAGCAGGACTTGGAAAAAATATCGTTTCTTCGGGTTATTCCTTCTCAGGCAAATTACTTTTTATGCGAAATTACCGGAAAATATACCTCTTCTCTATTAACAAAAATCCTATTGGAAAAATACCGGATACTTATCAAGGATTGTTTTTCGAAAACCGGAAACCGGAATTTTGTCCGTATCGCAGTGCGCAACACAAAAGACAATAACAAGATAATTGAAGCATTAACTGATTTACAATGAGATTTATTGATTTTGATACAATCCGGCAATTAAATATTTCACCTTTCGAATGTGTGGAATGGGTAAAATATGCATTTAAGAAAAAATATGAATCCCAACTGCCTCCGAAAATCAGCATCAAAAATGAAGGAAATATATTCTTCAATACAATGCCTGCCCAACTTCCTTATCTCAACAAATTCGGTGTAAAAATAGTATCACGCTTCCCTCAACGAACACCTGCATTACAAAGCGACTTATTGTTATACGACTCTCAAAAAGGAGATTTTTTGGCGTTGATGGACGGCACTTGGATTACAACAATGCGTACTGGAGCAGTTGCTGCGATGACTATCAATCTATTACAAAAGAAAGATTCAACTACATACGCCTTTATGGGTTTGGGCAATACAGCCCGTGCAACACTTCTGTGTTTGCTTAGTATTCAAAGCAAACCAATTGTTGTCCGCCTTTTAGCTTACAAGGGACAAGAACTCTCTTTTATTGAAAGATTCAAGGACTTTCCGTCTATCCAATTTCAGATTTGTCAAAGTAATGAAGAGTTAATCTCCGGTGCCGATGTAGTTGTTTCTTGTGTTACGGCAATTGACGATTTAGTGGCTCCCGACGAATGTTTTAGCGAGGGTGTTCTGCTCGTACCTGTACATACCCGGGGATTTCAGAATTGCGATCTGTTTTTTGATAAAGTTTTTGCCGATGATATTGAGCATATCCGTACGTTTAAATATTTCGACAAATTCAAATCGGTTGATGAAATCTCGCACATCTTACTTCACCAGATACCGGGACGGGAAAATGAACAAGAACGAATATTGGCATATAATATCGGCATTGCCATCCACGACATTTATTTCGCCTCAAAAATTTATGATAAACTACCGGTTTCAACAGATGAATTCGGTTGTTTAAATAGTAAAGAAATGAAACATTGGGTATAATTCCATGAAAAAAATCATCTATTTCATAACGAGCAAATTAGGCATTTTCAATGGCTTAACCGCCTTAAAACGAAAATTTGACAATAATAAAAAAAACAAAGCCTTCCGGAAATACGGTTTAGAAACATTACGTCTGGCTGATGAAGCGGCTAAAGAAGCAGGGACTTTTCTTTTCCTTACTTTCGGAACATTGCTTGGCGCTTATCGAGAGAAGGGGTTTATTCCTTTCGACAATGATTTGGATGTAGGCATCTTAAACCGGCCCGGCAATTTGCCTCAAATAATGAAAAAGTACGGCTTTGTACTTAAAGAACATACTTACATAAAAGAAACCGGCGTTATAACTGAGGAAAAGTACTTTTACAAAAATGTACAAATTGATTTTTTCTACTATTTCGAGGAGAATAGTGATTTGTATTGCCGGATTTTCAGGGCACACGAATTTAAATTACGTGATGAAGCAAATCAGAGTGATGGATTTCCTTCGGTAAAATCGTATGTTACGGCAGGCGATTTCGAAAAAAAAGATTTTTTAGGATTGCAACTCTGTTTTCCCAAAAACGCTGCAACCTGGCTCGAAGAGATTTATGGAAAATCATTCATGACTCCTATTAAAAATTGGTCGGCAGACGATGGATATATAACCCGGATTGAAAAGCAAGATCAACGATTGTATCGAAAATTTTTCTGAGAATTAATTCATTTCCCTATTTAAGTGATTACAGATAAAACCATGAATATATTATTCTTCAATAATGCGGAAATATCGCCTATTGCCAATGGTATACAACGTACAACAGGGCTGCTTTCCGATTCACTTACAAAAACGGGAAAATACAATTGCTTTTCAGCTTTTTACGAATACAACTCACTGCCTGTAAAAACTGAATTTACACAAAAGTTCAAAATAACCAGAGGCAATGAGTATGAAGAATTTAAACAGGTTATTATTGAATATAATATCGATTTCATTATTTGCCAGCAAGTTATAGCAAGCGAAAAAACATTTGAAAATATATCTCTTGCGGCAAAGGAGCAAAATTGTAAATTTATTTATTGCCTTCATGCTTCTCCGGATTATAATTTTACCCGCCCCAATATAAAATCGGAGATTTATGCGATTATTCATAAAAGCCAAGGAGCTAAGGGAATTAGAAAATTAGCAGTCGGATTACTGCCGAAATTTATTTATAACCATTTAGTAAATAAGCAAATAAAAAAACAGTTCACGACTTACAATAACTCTTTTGATAAAATAGTTTTATTGTCGGAACGATTTATCCATGACTATATCAGACTATCAAATATGCCTGTGTCCAAACACCAAAATGTAGTTGCCATACCTAATATTTTGACTTTTACTAATGAGGTTTCTGCAAATAATATTGAGAATAAAGAAAATATTATTCTGATTGTCTCCCGCTTGTCGGAAAGGCAAAAAAGGATTTCGGACAGTCTGAAAATATGGAAAGAGATAGAATGCAAAACGGATATTGAAGATTGGAAACTTATTATTTTAGGGACAGGAAACGACGAGGCTTATTATAAATATTTAGCAAAAAAGCTAAATATAAAAAATGTCTGTTTTGAAGGAAGGCAAGATCCGCTTGAGTATTACAAACGTGCTTCAATCTATATGATGACATCGGCATATGAGGGATTTCCAATGGTATTGACCGAAGCTGAGCAAATGGGTGTCGTACCTATTGCTTTTGATAGTTTTAACGCCGTACACGATGTAATTGAAAATGAATTCAACGGTATAATTATTGAGAATAAAAACGTTGAAATATTTGCCAACCGGCTGCTTTATCTTATGAAAAACAAAAAGATACGGGAAAGTATGGCGAAAAATGCATTTTCAAGCTGCCAAAAATTTTTGCCGGACGAAGTATCAAAGCTATGGGATAATCTATTTACTTCTTTGATTTAAACAAAGACAATACATCTTCTAAAATGCGGGATCCGAGCAACTTCAGTGCTCCGACATAAAAAACAGAAACAGCCGCCAATTGTATGAAAACAGTAGTATATAACCCTAAATTCATCCATTTAATTCCTTCAACAATCGGGAAAATCATCAATGAAACTACTAAATAGGGAAGAATATCTTTCACTTGTTGCAGTATTTTGTAAGAAGTCCTCTTTTGCACAGCAATCAAATCGACTATATACGAAATAAAACTGGCTAAAGAATAGCCGATCAATATCTTTTCTATACTTGAAAAAAGTAGTAGCAGGAAAACGATACATAAACCGTTACGCAATAATTCCAACCGGAAATAGATCCTTGAGTAACCTTTAACTGCCAGAATATTCAGATTCAAGGAGTGAAAAGGGTATATAATAGCAGAAAGCGCCAATATTTTAAAATAAGGTACAGCCGGCAACCATTTTTCAGTTAAAACAATGGTAACCAACTCTTCTAGCATGCTGAATAAAATAATCATGACCGGAAAAATCAAGAAAGCCGTCACCCTTATTATTTTCCGGAAGTAAACCAATTGGCGTTCTTCCTGATTATTAAGTTGAGACAGAACCGGATAAGAAACACCTGTCATCGTACTGCTAATAACCGTGCTGGGAATCATCTGAAATTTGTTTGCCTGATAATAATATCCCAAATCTTCGGCTGAATACCTCTTCCCGATAATAACATTGTAAACGTTCTTTACCACAGCATTTAGCAAAGAGGTAATTAATAAAAAGAAGCTGAAAGAAAAGACTTCACGAGCGATCCTGAAATCGGGTTTTGAAATAGTCCATCTACTGAATAACCACAACAATCCCGACCGGACAGAATTCTGTATCACTTGTTGCCAAACCAAAGCCCAATATTCATATCCGAGAAACACCAATATAATGGTAGCAACCGCTGAAATAACCGCTGAAGTAATATTTGCAACCGATATTTTCTTGAATGACAATGATTTCGTAAGGAGAATATTCGGCACTATTCCGCATGAATTTGCAAGAATAGACAAGAATAAGTAACGGGATAGAGTGCACAACTCCGGCATTTCAAAATAATCGGCAATGAAAGGTGCACAGGCAAAAAGGGAAGAATAAAAAAAGACGGATAAGCCAAGGTTTATAAAAAAAACAGCTGAATATTCCGATTTGCTATTTCTTTTTCGCCTGACCATAGCTGAGGTAAATCCGCTTTCTACCAGAATAGAACTTAACAGAGTAAATATACTCAAGGCTCCTATTAATCCGAAATCGCGCGGCGTGAGCATTCTTGCCGTAAAGATACCTACAAAAAGAGCGACAACCTGAAATCCGACCTTATCGGTCATATTCCAGACAAAAGAACTGATTGTGTTTTTTCTTAATGAATCGGACATTTTGCAAATGTAAAAAATATACTTCATATAAAGAATCTGTATCCGGACAGTTTTTGATTCGACATTTTATTCTATTTTTGTAAGCGTTCACTACATAATAATTTGCCTTCAGCGTAATTAATTGTAATTGATTGACAAAAAATTACGCCGAAGGCTAATTATAATTTAATTACTACTAATTTCGTTTTATACATTAACTAATTTCGGATATATACTTAAATTATGCCAAAGGCTAATTACAATAAATTACTTCTACTATATGAACAAAATAAATTTAAACTGCCCAAAAATTCTCCCTCATATCGGAATTATCCTTTTTTTTCTTATACTTTCATTTGTTTACTTCTCTCCTGTTCTGGAAGGAAAAGTGTTACAGGCGCATGATGCCGAAAGTTGGTTTTACCTTGCCAAAGAGACAAAGGATTATAACAAAACTCATGAAGATGTTACCCTCTGGACTAATAGTGTATTTGGAGGAATGCCGGTCTATCATATTACAATGCCGAACAGTAAAAATATAGTACAGAGGGTTCAATCTGTTTTGTCCGTTTTACCGACTCCGGTATATATTCTTTTCCTTTACCTTATTTGTTTTTATATCCTGCTGGTTTGTATGGGTTGCAATAAGTGGCTGGCAACAATCGGAGCCCTTTTTTGTAGTTTTGCATCTTATAACCTGATCATTATTGCAGCCGGACATATTACAAAAGCGATAGTAATTGCGTTTATCGCACCGTTGGTCGGAAGCATTTGGCTGGCATTCCGGAAAAATAAAATAACAGGCTCCCTGCTCACCACCGTTTTCCTAAGTTTGGCAATCGCCAATAACCATATACAAATCTTATATTACTCCATATTTATTATAGTGTTTCTGGGATTAATCGAGTTAATATATGCAATTAAAGGCAAAGAGTTGAAAGAGTTTTTTCAGTCATTGGGACTTCTTTGTGTTGCTGCAATTATTGCTATCGGAATGAATGCAACTCCCTTATATACGACTTACGAATATAGTAAATATACAATGAGAGGCGATTCGAACGGACTCACCCCAAAAGAAGCAAGTTCTGCCAAACAAGGAGGATTGGATAAAGATTATATTACCGCATGGAGTTATGGAGTTGATGAATCTTTCACCCTTCTTATTCCCAACTTTAAAGGAGGCGCTAGCGGAGGAACTCTCAAGGCGGATTCCGAAACCGGAAAAACATTGGAAGCTATGAATATTCCAAATGTGGAAAAATTGATGAAAGATTTTCAATTGCCATTATACTGGGGGACTCAGCCTTTTACTTCCGGACCTGTTTATCTGGGTGCAATTGTATGTTTTCTATTTATTCTTGGATTCTGTCTGGTCGAAAACCGTACAAAATGGTGGTTGGTTCCGGTTATCATTCTTACCTTAATGCTCTCGTGGGGTAGAAACTTTATGCCTCTAACCGATTTCTTTATCGATTATGTTCCTTTATATAACAAGTTCCGGACAGTATCCATGATATTGGTTGCAACAAGCTTATGCGCCGGAATAATGGCAGTACTCGGACTACGCGCCTTTCTGAAAGAAGATTCTGATAAACAAAAAAACAAACGTGCTTTATACATTTCTTCCGGAATAACCGGAGCAATATGCTTGATTTTCTGGCTCATACCCTCTCTCGATGGAAACTTTATAGGACAATCTGACGCTCAATTTTCAGGGAACTATGAATTTTTGAAGAAAACGCTTCCGATCGACAGAGAAAGTATAATGCGTTCGGATGCTATAAGATCGCTTATATTTATCATTTTGTCCGGAGCCCTTCTTTGGTTTTACAACGAAAAAAGACCTTCTTTCAATATTCGTTTTGTTTATGCGGCGCTTGCCGTGCTCGTTTTGGTTGACTTATGGGTGATTGACAAACGATATTTAAATGACAATAATTTTGAGGAAAAGAAGAAAGGATTTAATGCGATTCAGCCTTCCGAAGCGGATAAATTCATATTGAATGACAAATCAAATCACCGGGTTCTGGATATTACGGTAAATATATTCAACGATGCCAAACCTTCTTATTTCCATAAAAATATCGGTGGGTATCATGCTGCCAAATTAAGCCGCTATCAGGAACTTATTGATTATCACTTATCCAAAGATATTACAAAATTGCTGCAAGGACTAAACAATGCCAGGACGCAAAGAGAACAAGACAGCATATTTAACAGCATCACGATATTGAATATGTTAAATATGAAATATCTGATACATGACCATAAAGAGTCGCCTATTATAAATCCGGTTGCAAATGGAAGCGCATGGCTAGTCTCATCTTACCGAATCGCGAAAAATGCAGATGAAGAGATGGAATTGCTTGGGCAGATAAATACAAAAACGGAATTGGTAGCCGATAATCAGTATAGTCCTATGCTACCGGAAATAAAAAACCGGGATGAAAACGCAACCATTGAATTAGTAAGTTACTCGCCAAACAAATTAGTTTATAAATTCAACTCGGAATCAGATCAAATAGCTGTTTTCTCGGAGATATTCTATGATAAAGGATGGAATGCATATATAAACGGAGAAAAAGTTCCATATTTCAGAGCCAATTACGTGCTCAGAGCTATGCCGTTAAAATCGGGTACTTATAATATTGAATTTAAATTTGAGCCGCAAAGTTTCTTCATTGGAAATATAATTGCAATCGCCAGTTCAGTTATATTCCTAATATTATTGATCGGATATATTGTATTCAGGATAAAGGGTAAAGATCAAAGCGAATAAAGAGATTGTCTTAAAAGCACGTAAATGACACAGATTTACAAAGTTTTAAATCTGTGTCATCTGCGTGCTAAATTATTTTTGATACACGCTCATATTTTTTAGGCAATTTTCTATTCTTTGACTTATTCTACTGTTACCGATTTGGCAAGATTTCGGGGCTGGTCTACATCGCAACCTTTTGCAACTGCTATATAATAAGCCAAAAGTTGTAGCGGAATAGATGCTAATAATGGTACAAGACACTCTTCTGTCTTGGGAATCCGGATACAAAAATCCGCCATTTTCTTTACAATTTCGTCACCCTCCGTGATAATCGCAATCACTTTTCCTTTCCGGGCTTTGATTTCCTGAATATTACTCACTACTTTTTCATACATCCCGGCATTGGTTGCAATCACGACAACAGGCATTTCGGCATTAATCAAAGCGATAGGTCCATGTTTCATTTCAGCCGCAGGATATCCTTCTGCATGAATATAAGAGATCTCCTTTAACTTAAGGGCTCCTTCCAACGCAATAGGAAAATTATAACCTCGTCCGAGATAAATGAAATTGGTAGCATAAGTAAATGTGCGGGAAAACTGGCTGATACTTTGGTCTAATCTCAACACCTCTTCGATTTTTTCCGGAATCCGGGACATTTCGTGAAGGATCTCCAGAAAACGGGATTCTTCGATCGTTCCCTTCTCTTTCGCAATAGCGAGAGCGAGCATTAGCAATACCGTTACCTGAGCCGTAAATGCCTTGGTCGAAGCGACTCCGATTTCAGGTCCCACATGCGTATAACACCCACTGTCCGTCATTCTGGCAATAGAGGATCCGACTACATTACATATTCCGAAAATGAAAGCCCCGTGTTGTTTAGCCAATTCAATAGCAGCCAACGTATCGGCAGTTTCGCCCGATTGGGAGATGGCAATAACAAGATCGTCCTTATTGATAACAGGTTTACGATACCTGAATTCGGAAGAGTACTCAACTTCAACCGGTATACGGGCAAATTCTTCAATAGCATACATTCCAATCTGCCCGGCATGCCAGGAAGTTCCACACGCAGTTATGATAATCCGCTTCGCATTTAAAAACTTCTCCTTATTATCAATAAATCCGGAAAGGGCAATATTATTTACATCTACATTGACGCGTCCTCTCATACAATCATCAATTGTCTTGGATTGTTCAAAAATCTCCTTCAACATAAAGTGATCATAAGAACCTTTTTCCAGTTGACTCAGGGTTAATTCCAATTGCTGAATTTCGGGCGTCTTTTCAACATTACTTATTGTTTTTATCTTCAATCCTTTTCCTCTTTCAATGATAGCTATCTCTTCATCATTCAGATACACCACTTTGTTTGTGTACTCTATTATGGGAGTAGCATCCGATGCGAGAAAAAACTCATCTACTCCAACTCCTACAACTAAAGGACTACTTTTGCGGGCGGCTATAATAAGATCGGGATTGTTTTTTTCGACTACAGCAATAGCATAAGCCCCGACCACCTGACTCAGTGCCAACTGGACAGCCGTGCATAAATCTGTTTTATGCAATTTCTTTATATATTCTATTAATTGAATCAAAACTTCCGTATCGGTACTACTTTGAAAGGAGTAGCCATTAGCAAGAAGTTGTTCTTTTAAAACAGAATAATTTTCAATGATTCCATTGTGTATTAAAGCAAGCTCTTCCGATTGGGAATAGTGAGGATGAGCATTTGCATAATTAGGCTCTCCATGTGTCGCCCAACGGGTATGTGCAATTCCGATGCTCCCCGTAATATCCTTGTCTTTGGCAAAATTTTCAAGATCGGATACTTTTCCTTTTGCCTTGTATACATTCAATTGATCTTTGTCGCTAATCAAAGCGATTCCTGCGCTGTCATACCCACGGTATTCCAATCGGTGCAATCCTTTGATAAGAATCGGATATGCCTCTTTATTTCCTATATATCCTACAATTCCACACATATATTCCTTTTTTATTCCTTTATTTCAAACTTTCTATGATTTATCTGTTCTAAACAGTCCACCTTTTCATCCTCTCCATAGCCTCTTCCACTTCTTCGCGTTTATTAAACCCGGTAAAGCGTACATACCCCTCTCCGCCCGGACAAAAACCGACTCCGGGAGTACAGACTACATGTATTTCATATAACAATTGCTCAAAAAAACGCCAGGAATTTGTCTCTTTAGGTGTTTTCACCCAGACATAAGGAGAGTTAATTCCTCCTTGTACTTCCCAACCCAACTCCAATAACGAATTTCTAATTAAAAGGGCATTAGTCATATAATAATTCACCAACTCTTTCTTCTCTTTCAAACCCTCGGGCGTATACATAGCCTCAGCAGTACGAAGGCTTAAATAGGGTATGCCGCTAAATTTGGATATCTGCCGGCGATGCCACAACTTATTAATCGGGATAGGAGTTCCCAACTGTGTATAAGCCATCACTTCATTGGGAATAACCGTAAAGGAAAAATTCGTACCTGTATATCCGGTCGTTTTCGAAAAACTGCGTATTTCAATTGCCACCTTCTTCGCTCCTTTTATTTCATAAATAGAACGGGGAATATCCTCTTCCGTAACATAAAGAGCATGTGCGGCATCAAAAATAATAAGTGCGCGGTTATTCAGCGCATATTTTACCCATTTCTTCAATTCATCGGAATTCAATACCGTTCCGGTCGGATTATTGGGTAAAGACAAATAAATGACATCCAGTTTTTGCCCCGGTATTTCAGGGACGAAGCCATTCTCCCAATTACAGGGAATGTACACAAGATTACTCCATCTTCCGTCCTCCATCTGTTCTCCCGCCCTCCCATTCATCACACTCGAATAGATATATGCAGGATAGGTTGGATCCAAAACACCGATAATATTGTCTTTGCTTATTATTTCGCTTATCTCTTCCGCCGAGTTTTTCGAAGAATCACTAAGAAAAACTTCTTCAGGTGTCAGTTTTACTCCCCTGGAAGCATAGTCATTTTTCAAGATTTTTGTTATCAATGACTTATGGCGGTTTTCCATGTCAAAATTCTTTATCCCTCCCATGTCTGCCATCTCATCAATAGAATGATGAAGCGTATTGATAACCTCGCCTTTCAGAATGCTGGAAGAATCGCCCGCATCCAAATGGATCACACGCGCTTTAGGGCGCATTGTCTTAAAAATATTAATTTTGCGTGCTATCTCAGTAAACAGATAGTTTTCGGGCAATTTGAGGTAATCTTCATTTACTAAAGCCATAATTCCGTTTTTCTATTTTTGTAATAACTCAATCTTCTTATTAAGTTTTATAGAGAATTTATTGTCATATTCTTAGTAAACAAGTTGACAAGTAAACGAGTAAACAAGCTGTTCTTATCCTTGTTTACTCGTCTACTTGTTTGCTTTGTCTACTCGATTCCAAATACGTCATTAAATTTCATCAATTACTTAAAAAGAAAATATCCGGTATTTCTCACAAATTTAAAAGAATTATTGAAATATCATAAAACAGAAAGAACGTTTAAGTATTTCTCTGTGAAGACTAAAATAAAAAACGGGTTTGCATATCTAATGTAAATTCAAGTTTCAGCCAAATAATAATGCGGTTTGAAATACGAATCTCGCAAAACCAATTTCAATAAAAAAACAAGACTCAAAACTGACATTATGTTATCTCTCTTATACAAAAGTATACAAATAGTCATTTTTACCAACCAATACATTTTTCTTATCTTACTTTTAGTTATTCCAATTTCTATTTTATATTAAAAAATAGAATAATGTTACTATTCGAAATATTTATCGGTTTTTTAATTTCAAATCAAAATCTTATACTTAAATAAAGTTTAATTCCAATCATATTATTCGTCTTTTATCTCATAAAACGCTATATTTGCCATTGTTTTGAAGAAAAAACAAAAAAAATGCATCAGATTAAACAGGGAATCTTTCCTTTTGTAACTTTTAATTAAAATAATCTTACAAATAAATCTCTCCCTGAAAATTTACTTCAAAACCCGGATGAGAATTTTTAACAAACAACATATATAATTAAATTTTAAAGCTATGGATGCAAAAGTAGCCGAATTTATGGCCAGAGTAGTGGCTAAAAACCCAAGTGAAACAGAATTTCACCAAGCAGTACAAGAAGTTGTAGAGTCTTTAATCCCTTTTGTAGAAGCAAATCCAAAATATAAATCGGCAAAGATTCTGGAAAGAATGACCGAACCCGAGAGAGTAATTATCTTCCGTATCCCTTGGATTGATGACAAAGGAGAATATCAAATCAATCGTGGTTACCGTATCCAAATGAACAGTGCCATCGGTCCGTACAAAGGCGGAATCCGTTTCCATCCTTCTGTTAACTTAGGTATTCTTAAATTCTTGGCTTTCGAACAAGTACTAAAAAACAGCTTGACTACACTTCCAATGGGAGGTGGTAAAGGTGGAGCAGATTTTGATCCTAAAGGAAAATCAGACAATGAAATTATGCGTTTTTGCCAAAGCTTCATGACTGAACTTTCCCGTCACATCGGCGCTGACACCGATGTTCCTGCCGGAGATATCGGAGTTGGCGGACGCGAAGTTGGTTACATGTACGGACAATACAAAAGATTACGTAATGAATATACCGGAGTTCTTACCGGAAAAGGACTTGAATTTGGCGGTTCTTTAATCCGTCCTGAAGCAACCGGTTACGGAACAGCTTATTTCGCAGAATATATGCTGAACACAAAAGGAGACAGCTTAAAAGGAAAAACCGTAGCTATTTCCGGTTCAGGAAATGTTGCACAATATGCCGTTGAAAAATGTATCCAATTAGGCGCTAAAGTTGTTACCCTTTCCGATTCTAATGGTACTATCTATGATGAAGCCGGAATCACGGTTGAAAAATTGGCCTACATTATGGAATTGAAAAATGTAAAACGTGGCCGTATCAAAGAATATGCAGACAAATACGGAGTAAAATATTTTGAAGGACAACGCCCTTGGAAACTTGGCAAGTTTGATGTTGCCATGCCGAATGCTACTCAAAACGAATTGGACGAAAGCGATGCTAAAGCATTATTAGCAAACGGATGTATTTGTGTTGCAGAAGGTGCAAATATGCCTTCAACCATCGATGCAATCAATACATTCATTGCTGCAAAAATCCTTTATGCTCCGGGAAAAGCATCAAACGCAGGAGGTGTTGCAACTTCCGGACTTGAAATGGCTCAAAACTCATGCCGCCTATCTTGGACCAGAGAAGAAGTAGACGAAAAATTGAAAGGTATCATGAAAAATATTCACGACAACTGCGTGAAATACGGAAAAGAATCCGATGGTATCGTCAATTATGTTAAAGGAGCAAATATTGCCGGATTTATCAAAGTTGCCAATGCCATGTTGGCACAAGGATTAGTGTAAAATTATAGAGTAATAAAGCGACTGAATAATTGAGTTAAAATAGCTTGGTTATTCAGTTGTTTAGTTATTCACCCATTCAGTTGTTAATTATGAATAAACTAAAAATCGCAGTTGTCGGATATGGAAATATCGGCCGGTTTGCAGTCGAAGCAGTTCAGGCCGCCTCCGACATGGAACTGGCAGGAATCGTACGCAGAACTTCTTCTGTTGGAAACATTCCGGCAGAATTAACGAACATCAAAATAGTTTCCGACATAGACGAACTGGGAAAAATTGATGTTGCCATTTTATGCAGCCCTACCCGGAGCATCCCCGAAACAGCTAAATCAATTGTAGAGAAAGGTATTTGCACGGTAGACAGTTTTGATATACACGGAGAGAGTTTATGGAATCTCCGCCAATTATTAGACGCCGCCGGAAAAAAACATAACACCCGGTCGATTATCTCTGCCGGTTGGGATCCGGGAAGCGACTCTGTTATCCGCACATTATTTCAGGCAATGGCTCCTAAAGGAATCACATATACCAACTTTGGTCCCGGAATGAGTATGGGACACTCGGTCGTTGCCCGTTCAAAAAAAGGCGTAAAAAATGCCTTATCCATGACTATCCCGACAGGAACCGGTGTTCACCGGCGTATGGTTTATGTAGAATTGGAAAATGGAGCGACATTGGAATCTGTTACCGATTTGATTAAAACCGATTCTTATTTTTCAAAAGACGAGACTCATGTGATCGCTGTCGAAAGTGTTGATGCACTTCAAGACATGGGGCACGGAGTATTGATTGAAAGAAAAGGAGTTTCGGGAAAAACCCAAAATCAATTATTTGAATACCGGATGCATATAAACAATCCGGCATTAACAGCCCAAATATTGGTCTCCTGCGCCCGCGCTGTAGTCAGACAACAACCCGGATGTTATACCATGCCCGAAATAGCTCCGATAGATTATCTTGCCGGAGATAAAGAAACGTTGATTAAAACACTTGTATAAGAGTTTTATACAATAGAACAAAATAAAAAGATCCACAGAGAAAATAATTATCTGTGGCTCTTTTTATTATCAAATCAATTATTTAAAAAAATTTCCAGTTATAAAACTATAAAAAAGTTATACTAAGAGGTATGTTTAAATTTCAAGAGTTTGCAATTTGATAGTTTTTAAAACTTTCGCCCAATAATTTGAGATGCCAAGTTTTCTATTTAGATAATGAAAAGTTATAATTTATAACATTGAATCAACACTCCTTTGTTTTGCCTTTTCAGTCATTTTTTTTGACGATTTTAAGACCTCATCAGCACTCTCAATAAAACAACAAAAAAATATAATAACAATTTTTATAAATATTTTTTCATATATAAAATAAAAAAAATGAATCAAATAAATATTTTTATTATTATATATTGTTTATATTAATATTTTAATTATAATTGCACATATTTTTGATTAGCTTATTTTTATTTAAATAATCTATTTTTACTTATATATCAGAATAATCTATTATTATATATACATTGTATTATTTTATTAGGAATAAAAACAAGATACACTTGATCAATAAATAAAAAACTGTAATTTATAACATTCTTCAATTTCATTTTAAAGTAGATATTTCATAAACATAAACTGAAAAAGATTTGAAGAGCTGAAAAATCAGACGGACACAAGATGATGAGAAAGATAAAATTTCTTTACGAAGATTTTTTAGAAAATATTACTTAGGCCGATTTCAATAAAAAATCATCTAACAAGCAGCAATTAGGTTATCAAACTTTTGTGAAAAATAAAAAAGATTGAATATACCTTCGTTTCACACTTAGTTTCCCCAATAAATTAAGTATAAATAAGATAAACTAAAAACACATAAACCTAAAAGATACAGGAATGAACAAAAATTATACCCTTAAACACTTTACATTGCCTACTTTTAAAACCGATGTTGCTAATAAAATTTTCAATTCGGGAAATAGCTTGATCAATCAAAAAGAAACAATCATTTAATATACTCTCAGGCTTGAAGCTCATAAAAAAGTTAGGCCGCAAACAGATGTCTGATTAGAGACATATAATTAATTAACATTTATGGAAACAGAAAACACAAAAAAAAGAAGAGAAAGAAGGACAAAAGCAGCTATCGAAACAGACTTGTGGCGGGCTATTGAAAAACAAATCATAAAAAATGGGGTTAATAATCTAACTATCACAGGAATATCTCAAGAAGCAAAGTTCGAACCTACTGTCATTTATAACCGGTTTTCAAATATGAATGACTTATTGGGAAAATACCTCCGAGAACATGATTATTGGCTCAACAATACTATTAAAATAGATAAAAAAGAAGATCCAAAAGAAAATTTAAAAAAAGCTTTTACAAGTTTGATCGAAGCATTATATGAAAACGAAGTCATGCAAAAAATCCTTGTATGGGAACTTTCTAAAGCAAGTCCGATAGGAAACAGAACTGCAATGAACCGAGAAATACATTCAGATGCAATATTTGCATATTTCAATAAAATGCTAAATGTGACAGGCTCTGAAGTAAGACCTCTTATGGCCTTAATAATGGGTGGAATTTATTATTTAACCCTATACAAAAAGATATCAACTTTTAGCAGAATAAATTTTGATTCGGATCAAGGTAAAGAGATACTAATTAAAACGGTAGAAAATATAATAGAACATTCTTTCTCGAACAATCCAAAGGATTCAGATAAAGAGTGATAAATAATTTAAAAACATGAAAACATAAAAGAGATGTAACAGAATAAAATGGCATAACATATTAAAAAAATCTACTTCAAAACAAATTTTGTGTTAATCCATAAAACATTCAAAAGAAAAATTTAACGACCTGAAATAAAAAATTTAATTTAAAATATTTGTGAAAAAATGAATACATTTTTGCCAAAGCAGTTTTTTGCACCTATAAAACCTGTATTAGTTAACGAAAAAGCAATGGATTATGATAATTTAAAATGTGTGACACTATTCTTAGATAAAATAAATGACTTTTTACCTCAGAATTCACATATAACAGATGATCACCAACGGAACTTTATGTTCATTTCCAAACGTTCTATTTTCTTGTGCGGATATACAGAAGAAGAGGCAATGGAAATGGGATATGGTTTTTATAGTAAAATATTAACCCCCGAAAATCTGAAAAAGTTGATCGAGATTAATAATGCGGTCTTAGAACTCTTTCAGGATATTCCGATTGAAAAAAAGATCGATTCTTCTATTGTTTACGATCTCATTCTTCAACGGAAAGACGGGAGCTCTTTCTGTATCGACCATAAATTAAAACCTTTCCTTTTTACAGAAGAGAATAACATATGGCTATCAATATGTTGCGTCCGCCCATCAAGCAACAATAAAATAGGAAATGTAAAATGCATCTTTAAAAAGGCAAATGAATGTTTTTCCTATTCGTTCAAAGACAAAAAATGGCATCAACAAGCACCCCTTGTCTTTTCAGAGACAGAAAAACTTATCATTATCGAAACTGACAAAGGTACACTTGAAAAACAACTCGCAGATCAACTAGGTTGCTCAAGAAGTAATATCCGGTATTATAAAAGCACGATCATCAAAAAGACCGGGACAAAAACAATGCGGGAAGCAATACTTTTTCTGAATTGGCATTATCCTGAATTTTGCACGGAGAGATAAATAAAAACACAATCAGTACAAAATACTGACCAAAAGTTGAGTAACAAGAGACATGATAATACTGAATAATAAGGCCCACCAAAAGTTATCTACATGAAAGCTGTTGAAGAGATAGCTTGTGAGTAAAATTATAACAGCATTGATCACAAATAGAAAAAGGCCTAAAGTAAAAATGGTTGCGGGAATTGTAAGAAAAATCAATAAGGGACGTAAAAAAGTATTCAATAGCCCGATTACTAAAGCAACCCCGATGGCTGTAAAATAATTTTTTATACTTACTCCCGGCAATAACCATGCGGTAAAATAAACAGCAAAAGCTGAAATCAATAATTGAATAATAAAGTTCATATGTTTTGGTTTTAAAATTGAACAAGTTTGAAATTACAGCAAAAAATATACTGATTATCAAGGGATTTACAGCTACTTGATTTATAGTTGGAGCAAGGTCCGGAGTTCTTCTGTGGTTTATTATATTTTTTACCACAAAGAACTCTGCGGATCTCTAAAAAAAATATTTATGCATGTAAATGAACTTCATTTTATTCCAGACTAAGATAAGGAAGCAACCGGTTCCAATCATTATCCGAGAATTCCGTCAACTCTCTTAACATTTCAAAAGAACTAATGGTTCGATTTTTCTGTAGAAATAAAATTAACGCCCGAATCTGCTCTTTCTTTAAATAAGGATGGCGTAGCCTTTCATTTAAATCGCCGTGATTCAATCTTATCTTCTTTATTTGTGATTCTTCCACGGTCAAATAAGGCCTCAACGATAAAAATAACTCTTCCGAAACTCCATAAACCTCTCTTAATTGCTCTACCTGATAAAAACCACCCAGATAATCCCGGTATTTCACAATACGTCCGGCGTAAACAGAACCAACACCTTTCAAGCTCTTCAGGTGGGTTGTATCAGATGTGTTCAGTTCTATAATCTCATTTTTATACGCAATAGGTTTCTCCTTCCTTTCTACAGCTATCTCCTTTATTTTCTTCTCTTTCGGTAAATCAGAACCGGCATCTGCAATAAAAATATACGGAGATAACTCTTCATACAACGCATTCTTCATTCCATATATCTTGGAAAAATCTTCAGGACACCGGAAAACACCTCCTTTTGCACGATATTTCAAAATACGAATAACAAGATATGAAGGAATCCCCAGCTTAACGAAACCTGTAGAATCTAATTTATTAGGATCAAACCGGAACAGTGTACTTTTCATCATTGATATGGATTGTTCCGGTCTATCATTTATCGGTTTTAATGAAGATTTAAACTTTTCTATCTCCATCCGGTAGGAAGAGATATCCTCAACATCGCCCTGAAAAAAATAAGGCATTGCAATATTTAAACCAAGTACAAGTATAATTAGGCAAATCAGAATAAGAATCCCATTCCTTTCCCCTTTTGAGAAAAACAAAAAATCTTTCCAGCTCATTTTTAATTGAAGATTTAAATTTTATTGTAAAGCAATCGCATTCTTGCTATTAGCCTTAGTAAGAATCTGATATAAAATAAGGAACAAACAAAATACAGCTTCGGGCTATTTAAAATAGTCAGAAAATAGAAATATAAGATGTGGCTGATAACTTCGTAGAAACAATAACGCGGCAGTTTTCATAAGCATACATTTTAAATAAAAAACAGATACGGTTTTATAAGGCTTTCGCATCAAACATTAAAAAAATCGATATAAGTTCGCAAACATTTTTGACATATCTAAGAAAGAACAAATTATGGAAAAATAATCAAATAAAAATAATTTTAACGGGGTAAAAAATGAGGAGGTGTCAAAAATAATTTAGCACACAGATGACACAGATTTTATAGATTTGCGCAGAAAAAGAGAATATGGCTTTTTATAACTATAAAATCTGTGTCATCTGTGTGCTTTTGACTTTCTTTCATTTTACGTAGTCACCTCTACTTTATCGAACTACTATTTTTTCCGATACAAAATCTGTTTCTCCCTGAACTTTCACAATATACACTCCTGAAGGAACATTTTGTAATGAAAGTTCCACTTTACCGGAAAAAGATTTAGCAAATAGTTTATCTCCAACCATATTAATTAATTGCACTTTTGCACTTTTTTCTACTCCGGCTATACTTAGCTTTTGTCCTTTTGACAAATATGTAATAGAATAGTTTGCTTCCTTTTCAATCTTTGCAAAAGATGTCGACTCTTTTCTCAAGCGATCATTCAATTGAGCTTCGTACAAAGACTCAGGCTCCAAATTTCCGGTAGCATTAAATCCTTCGACATAGCCAAGAGGTTCGGGCTTAAAACACCAATTATCGCGAATTTCACCGCCTCTGAAACCAATTGCATAATTTTGCGCTGTCGGCGGCTTCTGGAGCAAAATTGCCTTGTCGCTTGGCACTTGACTATTCCATAAGAAACAATGAGCAGCAGACCAACCGTGATCATCGCCAAAATTGCCACGGTTTCCTAATCCGATCAAAAGATAACGTGATGTATTTTTCATTTCCAAGCAATCAAAAAGCATTCCGCTTGTCCAGTAACGATGAGCTTCCGATGTCTCTGTCGCTGCCTCCGAAACACATCTTAAAAAGACACACCCGGAGGTAGTAGATATACCATCGGAAATAAAATCATGTCTGCTTCCACGCGAATAACAATTTTTGAAAAGGACTAATTGAGAAGCAGCATAAGTACAAAATCCATATCTGTAACCTCCCGAATTAGTCCCAACCGGATCCATGGCTTTACAATTTTCGATTGTAGTGCGGTTAGTAGCTTCAGTCCGGAAAGCAGAAAGCGAATGATGCAATACGGAACAACCGGTTATCCATCCGTTGTCCACTCCCTTCATATGAAATCCGTATGGAGCATGATTATTATCGGTAGCGCTACCATTTGTTGCAATATCAATCCGGATATTTTCAACTCCTGTTTCGGAAATAAAATCGGACAAAGCCGAATACTTATGCATCGAACATTGTGTGAGGTTTCTATCCAGGGTGTAAAAAAACGGAGCATCAACCGTAATTGTATTTCCGTCAATAGCCGTAATTATACGATTATACATAATATGATTCGGCAATCCGCTTCCCGCAGGCTTAGTCAAGGGCCAAGGAGCATTGGATCCGGGTTGTTCAACTCCACCGACTAACTCCCGGCTTACACCTCCTCCGTCAATTGCATCCAGCCAAGCTTGAGAGACCGGATGAAAAACAATAACCCTGTCGCCCACACTATAACCTGCTGCGTTGGTAACATCAAAAGAATAGTCTCCAACCTTTATCTGTTGTGTTGTAATATTAACGGAAGCACTTGTACCGTAATACCAATAATTAGGTCCGTTAATACCGGAATTTCCTATTAATACGACATCCCTGTTGACCGGACTATTTCCGGTAGCATATAATATCGTATTTGAACTTTCATCTTCTCCGTCACCCATACCGCGCAATACAACTCCGCTACTATTCAAATTAACAGTTCCCCGGATTTCATACTTTCCTGCAGCAAGCAGAACAGCTCCTTTATGCCCGTTTGCATCAGGCGACATAGCAGCCACTTCGTCAATCGCAGCCTGTATATGAGCCGTATTATCACCTGATATAGGGGAAATCGTTTTTTTAACTTCGACGACAGGCAAATCCAAGCCACCGCCTTTATATCCGGCATGACTGAAATCCGGAATTACAAAGCCATTATTATCCGGATAATAGGTTAAACTACCTCCGGCATCCATTTTTAACAGTTCTGATTGCCATGTTTGAGCAAACATCGATGAGCAAATTACTCCAAGAAATAGTAATAATCGTGTTCTCATAATATTATATTTGTATTTAAAGTTCTATCCGGTCACAGCCGTTTCTTTAGGAAAGCGATCGTTTCAATTCGTTTCTCATACGGACAATTACCAAATATACAAAATTTCACGATTAAATAAATTTCATTTGAAAATAAATCAGTTTATTATTGGTTTATTTGAAAAATAAATCTATTTTTGCACCGCAATTTCAGGAATGATGGCGGGATAGCTCAGTTGGTTAGAGCGTCGGATTCATAACCCGGAGGTCACGAGTTCAACTCTCGTTCCCGCTACACAAAAAGGCACAGAGATTTATAATTTCTGTGCTTTTTACTTTATTCCCTGTTCAATAATTCCCCCTCCGACTACTCTATCTTCAATATAGAAACAAGCCGCTTGTCCGGGAGCAATAGCGGCAACAGGTTTATCAAAAATAACTTTCAAACGGCCATCCTCACCGTAAGTAACCATGCCATAATTATGTTGCTTTTTATAGCGTATTTTCACAACAATACCTTCCTGTCCTATCACTTCTGCCGGATTATGTATTTTCCACTTTTCCAACAGCATGGTTTGTTGATAAATATCATCTTCCTTGGCAAGGACAACTATATTTTTTTCCGGAATAATATCTTTTACAAAAACAGGATAATTCAATTGCACATTCAACTTCCGGCGCTGTCCTACAGTATAAAAAGGATATCCTTTATGTCTGGCAATAAATTCTCCGTTTTCATCAATGAAGTTTCCCGGGCGAATTATGTTTTGTCCGCCAGGCAGCATTTTCAAAAGGAAAGAGCGGTAATCTCCAGGGCAAAAGCAGACACCCATGCTATCTTTTTTCGACGCTATTTTCAGAAAACCTCTTTTTGCAGCGATCTCCCTGATTTGAGTTTTAGTATATCCGCCTAAAGGCAATAGCATCTTTTTCAATACAGGTTGTCCAAGCCCCCACAGGAAAAAAGACTGGTCTTTATCCGGATCTGTTCCGGCATGTATATAATATTGGTTATGATATTTTTTTACAGTTGCATAATGTCCGGTTGCAATATATTCGATCTGCAACCTTTCTGCTTCTTCATAAAGCAGCCTCCACTTGAAAAGGTTATTGCATTGCACACAAGGGACGGGAGTCCGGCCTTGCAAATATTCATTCATAAAATAGGTGACGATCTCATGTTCAAATTCATCTCTTACGTCAAGTTCGTAATGCCGGATACCCATTTTCCCCGCCAGCTCTTTTGCGTCTTCCAGATATTCGGTATTGCCATTCTCCTCCCAAAAACGAAAAGTCACACCAATCACCTCGTAACCGGCATCTTGCAATAGCAAAACAGCAACAGAACTGTCTGTGCCGCCACTCATTCCTAATAAAACGGTATTGGAGGGCATAAATTAAACAGTTACAAATTATTAGTTACAAATTACCAGTCTATTAATGAGATAATAAATACAAAAAATATCATTAAATATTTGCAATTTCTTAAATTCCCTTTCCGGATATAATTGTAATAGCGGTATATATTAATATTTTAAAATCAATTATCAATGATATATTTTCCAAATAGATAATATCATAATTCAATCGGTCTATCATCTTATCCACGCTATTGGCATAGCCATATTTAACCATTCCCCAAGACGTAATTCCGGGACGAACTTTATGTATCAGACTATAATAGGGGGCTCTTTCGAGAATCTTGTCTATAAAATATTTTCGTTCGGGACGAGGCCCGACAATAGACATGTCGCCTTTAATGACGTTTACAAATTGAGGCAACTCATCCAAACGATACTTCCTTAATTTCCTTCCCAAAGGGGTTACACGGTCATCATCTTCGCTAGCTAATAATGGTTTGCCATTTTCAGAGTTCTCATACATCGTCCGGTACTTGATCATAGAAAAAGACTTTCCATGCAGCCCAATTCTCTCCTGCCTGTAAAAAACAGACCCGTGAGAGGAGAGTTTTACCCGGATTGCCAGATAACAAAGCAAAGGCGATGTAATCAATAATACAAAAGCAGACCCGATAACATCCAGCAACCGTTTCATATTTTGCTGCCAGTCGGGCATATTATTGTCCAACACGTTAACCAATGGAGCACCATAAATAGTAGAAAGACGAACCCCTCCTACCAAAAAGTCATACAGGCGGGGCGTAAAACGAATGTCTACATTATAAGAATATAACTGGTTAATGATTCCGAATAAATCATCGCTGTTATCGCTGTCTATGGCTACAATCACCTCTTCAATCTCTTTTTCCCGGATAACACGGCTCAGATCTGCCATTCCGCCAAGCATTAACGATTTGTCTACGGAAACATTCCGCCTTTTATTCTCCGAAATAAACCCGCAAATCAGGTTTCCTGTCGATTTCTTCAATCCTTCCAATTGATCGTAGATATTTTTAGCATTTTCGCCGGTTCCGATTATCAACGTATTAAAACCCCATATCCGGTTATGAATATTATAGGTCGTTACCCGCGTCAATGCATAACGGCAGAAATAGACAACAAAAAAATAGATCAAAAAGAGGACTATAAAGGAGAGATAATAATCGGTATAAGAGACTACCGGATCATCGAGCAGTAATGCGAAGAAAAGTATGATAGACCCAATCAGGGTACTGGCAAAAGTCTGCACCAATTCCGATAAACGGGATTTACGGAATGGTTTATTATAGTAGCCGGAGAGCCAAAAGATGGACAACCAAAGTATAGGAATACAAGCTATTACTTTTCCAAAATTATATAGAGGCGAAAAGAGTTGAACATTTTGTATAAACGAAGATTCTATTTCAAGCCTCCGGAAAATAAAAAACAAGATCCATGCAAGAAGCACAGCAAAAAGATCCATCAGAATATATTTCGTCCTTTGTATCGTTTTTTTACTGTTTTTCATTCTTGTTTGCTTGAGGATTTAAAGAATAAATTACCATTCGTGAGATTTATTTCCGGATTATTGTAAGAACGCCATTCGGCTCCAGTTTGATAATCGAAGAAGGGACTGCTTTTGTTTTATCTTTTTGACGATAGGAAACAATATAATCTGCCGCATTTTTTATTTCATCACTTATCTCTTCAAAATTCTGAGGGGAAGGTTGACCGCTGATATTAGCAGAAGTAGAGACAACCGGAGAGCGGAATCTTTCACATAACTTGCGGGAGAAATTCTCTTTCGTCACCCGTATGCCAATGCTTCCGTCTTCGGCAATCAGGTTTTTAGCGAGGTTTTTAGCGCCTGAATAAATTATAGTAAGTGGAGTTTCGCTCAGTTCTATTAAATCCCATGCAATGTCCGGAACTTGGTCTACCAATCGTTCAATTTTAGCCTCGTTATCGGTTAAGACAAGCATTGATTTGGAATCTTCGCGTTGCTTGATCCGGAAAATTTTCTTCACCGCATCTTCATTCGTGGCATCGCATCCTAATCCCCAAATCGTATCCGTAGGATACAATATTACACCTCCGCTTTTCAATACTTTCAATGCATTTTTCAAATCTTCTTCCATCTTCTAAAATTAACTTAATTATGAAACGAGGCCGATTGGGATTTATTGTTATTTCATTTAATTGCTCTATGCAAATAACTTTATCTCACTTCAATTTTTCCTTTAAAAATTTTCCTGTATAAGAATCTTTGCATCTGACCAACTCTTCGGGAGTACCTGCAAAAACAAGATTACCTCCTTTCTCTCCTCCTTCGGGACCGATATCGATAACGTGATCAGCACATTTTATAACATCAGGATTGTGCTCAATAATAATCACCGTATGCCCTGAAACGATCAATGCGTTAAAGGCTTTCATCAACGTTTTTATATCATGGAAATGAAGTCCGGTAGTCGGCTCGTCAAAGATAAATATGGAAGGTTCGGGTTTCTCTACACTCAAAATAGCAGCCAGTTTTACGCGCTGGCTTTCACCTCCCGAAAGGGTGCTTGAAGACTGTCCGAGCTTGATGTAACCCAATCCGACATCTTTCAGGGGTGTCAATCTCTTGACTATCTTTTTATCGGTAGAACTTTTTCCTTCCGAAAAAAATTCTATCGCCTGATTGACGGTCATTTCTAATACATCGTAGATATTTGCTCCACGATAAGTCACATCCAGAATATCCTGTTTAAAGCGTTTTCCATGGCAAGACTCGCAAGTTAAAACCAAATCGGCCATAAACTGCATCTCCACAGTAGTAGTCCCCTCGCCCTGGCACTCTTCGCAACGGCCGCCATCGACGTTGAATGAAAAGAAAGCGGGTGTATATCCCATCTGTTTGGATAAAGGCTGGTCTGCGAAAAGCTTTCGTATCTCATCGTATGCCTTGATATATGTGACCGGATTGGAACGGGATGATTTGCCGATAGGATTCTGGTCTACAAATTCAATATCTTTCACCAAGTGAAAACTTCCGTTCAATGCTTCGTGCAATCCGGTTTTATCGGCTACTCCACCCAACTGTTTTTTCAATGCCGAATAAAACACATCCCGGACTAAAGATGATTTTCCGGATCCGCTTACACCTGTCACTGCTGTAATTACATTCAACGGGAATTTTACATTGATTCCCTTTAAGTTATTCTGGCGTGCCCCCAATACTTCAATGTAATTGCTCCACTTCCGCCGGATCGCAGGAACTTCTATTTGCTCTTTTCCCGTCAGGTAATCGAATGTATGGCTATCGGCAGGCAGATGGTTACCTTGCAGCAATTCATCAGTCAGGACACCTTGAAAAATAACCTTGCCTCCCAATCTTCCGGCATCAGGGCCAATGTCTATGATGTAATCGGCAGCCCGCATAATCTCTTCATCGTGTTCCACGACCACCACGGTATTGCCAATAGATTGTAATTGCCTCAACACCTTAATCAGCAAATCGGTATCCCGGGGATGCAACCCGATACTCGGTTCATCCAGAATATACAACGAACCTACTAAACTGCTTCCAAGAGAGGTAGCCAGATTAATACGTTGGCTTTCGCCTCCCGAAAGAGTATTTGATAAACGGTTAAGAGTCAAATAACTCAATCCGACATCTATCAGGAATTGTATTCTGTTTGTGATCTCTATCAATAGCCGGTGGGCGACTTTTTCTTCATGTTCATTGAGTTTAAGGGAAGAGAAAAAAAGCTTCAATTCGCTTACCGGCAGTTGTACCAATTCGGAGATTGTGCTTCCTCCAACTTTAACGTATGAGGCTTCCGGCCTTAAACGGCTTCCGTTACAGACAGGGCAAATGGTTTTGCCCCGATACCTCGAAAGCATCACCCGGTATTGTATTTTATATTGATTTTCTTCTACAAACTTAAAAAAATCGTCTATCCCATGAAAATAGGGAGTTCCTTTCCATAACATTCTCTTCTCGCTTTCCGTCAGGTCAAAATAGGGTTTATGAATAGGAAACTTGGCTTTGCCTGCATTTTGAATAAGGGCAGACCACCATTCGGACATTTTCTCTCCACGCCAGCAAACTACAGCTTCTTCGTATACCGAAAGCGACTTATTCGGGACAACCAGATCTTCATCGATCCCCATCACTTTCCCAAAGCCTTCGCAAACCGGACAGGCGCCATAGGGATTATTGAAACTGAACATCAAGTCGGAAGGTTCATCAAATGTTATTCCATCCGCTTCAAACTTATTTGAAAAGGTTGTCTGCTCAATTGTATTATTATCATGGAAGATTTTTATTTTGCACGCCCCTTGACTCTCTATAAAAGCCGTTTGTACGGAATCAGCCAATCTGTTTCGCGTGTCCTCGTCCGGTTGAACCGAAAAACGGTCTACTACCAACAAAATAGTTTTATCTTTCCGTTTTTCAGGAAAAATTTTATCATCCAATAAATCTTCCAGCCGGACAAATTCGTCATTTATTTCCACCCGGCTGAATCCCTGCATCTTCAATACTTCCAACTGCTGGCGGAATGTTCTGCCTTCGGGAATAGTTACCTCCGAAAGTATCACACCCCTTGTATTCTCCGGAAACGAAAAGATATAATCCGTCACATCACTTACCTGATGCTTTCTTACAGGTTTTCCCGATACGGGCGAATATGTTTTCCCGATACGGGCAAAAAGAAGTTTCAGGTATTCGTATATCTCGGTCGATGTTCCAACCGTAGAACGTGGATTCCGGGTATTTACCTTCTGTTCTATGGCAATAGCAGGAGGAATACCTTTGATATAATCGACTTCGGGTTTACTCATCCGCCCGAGAAACTGCCGGGCATAAGCCGAAAGGCTCTCCACATAACGCCGTTGTCCTTCGGCATACAGGGTATCAAATGCAAGTGAAGACTTTCCTGAGCCCGAAAGCCCGGTTATCACTACCAATTTATTTCGTGGAATCGTAACGTCAATGTCCTTTAAATTATGGACATGCGCTCTTTTTATAATTATTTCTCCGTGATCTGACATAAGTGATGTAAAGATACGGATTTTTCAGGAAACGAGAGGAGGAGAAAAGGTTGAAAATAGATTGTGAAGGAAATGTACAAAATGACATGGGGATTATGCCTCTTACAAAATAAAAAATTGATAGTTTTTGAGGGCTAAAACATATACACATTTTGAATTCAGGCTTTTTTACATAGACATATATATAAATCACATAAAATAAAACAACCGAATAAACACCTGAATATAAACGTTTTCTATAATATTTTTATTTTTCTTTAAAATATTGTATACTTGCAATTATTTAATAATTACACTTCAGCAGCAAATACTACAGCAGGCTTTGCCAGAAAAGAAAACGACTGAAAAATCTTGAAATTAACGGAATCTTTAGATTATTCATTTTTGCCAAAATCCGGTTTAGCAGGAAATAGATTCTGTACTTTCTGTTTGTTAAAGTGCAAAAACAATTACAGTATGAAAGAAGTTTTTTCTGTTTTTTTATTTTCTTTCTGTTTCTTCTCTATTGCAAAAAGTGCAGGCGATATAAAAGACCAAGGTCAAAATTATTCTCAAAATGACCCGCGAACTCATAATTATGCATACGACAAAACAGGAAACCTGATAAAAGACAAACAGGAAGAGATAGAAGAGATCGTTTGGAACTCACGAGGGAAAATAAGTGCAATCATACGTATGCCGCTCAGCAAAAAACCGGATTTATATTTTGGGTACGATGGCTTTGGTAACCGGGTGAGCAAAACAGCGGTTTATCCTTATTCCATAAATGGCATACATAAATTGACTACTTACTATGTGTATGACCCATGGGGAAAAGTGATGGCAGTATATGAAAGAAGATATTACGATACGGGAAAAGAAGAATATGCACAAATAGAGCAACATATATATAGCGGTCAAACACGATTGGGTATAAAGACAATGAATTTGATATTGGCTACCGAAGAGGGACCCGTTGAACGCGAATTAAATAAATCGGAACGAGTCTTGGGCGAAAAAAAATATGAACTAACAAATCATACCGGAAATGTCTTGGCCGTTGTTTCTGATAAAAAAATTCTTAATCCGGACAGTACTTACAGTGCTGATGTAGTTAGCGCAAGCGACTATTATCCTTTTGGGATGCAGATGCCGGGAAGGACAATCAGCAATCCGTCAGATAGTTATAGATATGGGTTCGGTGGGCATGAGAAGGATGATGAAGTAAGTGGCAACGGTAATCACTTGAGTTTCGGTGATTATGGATATAGTCCAAGATTGGGCAGACGGTGGAACATTGATCCTGTTAACCAGATTAGTATCAGTAATTATGTTGCGTTTAAAAATAATCCTATTTATTTTATAGATGTTAAAGGCGAAGAACCCCGAGAGGGGACCTCTGTTTTAAAAGTAAATGTAAACAAATGTTTTATAACAAATATCAATGATAAAACGCCCAAATTTAAATCTTTTGATAACCATTTAGCAAGAAAAGCAAAAGATGTCCAAGCTTCTGCTATGCCAATTGGTCCGTTACCTTCAGACAAAACTTTAATAGTAGATATTGTGAGTATGTTATTTTCTGTTGATGATTTTGCAAAGGGAGGTTCTTTTACAAATGAAACAAATCAAGCTCATACATGGTTAGCTGCGTCTAAATCTTCTTCCGGATATGAATATGTAGAATTTATGAAAGAAGGGAGAAATATAAGAAGAAACGTTACAAATTTAAATGAAAAATTAGGGGTTGAAAAAGGGTTTGAGAATGTTGTTACAGAAAAATATACTTATGATGACAATGGTCAACTCGTACAAGCTGAATTTTGGTCATATAAAACTATTAAAAATGATAATGGAGAAAAAAAAATAATGTATCAGCAAATTTCAATAGACATGAAAGAAGAAAGTGATGCCACTCCTAATAAATCCGATTGGCAAGAAGCTCAACCATCAAAATATGCACCGCAAGAAAATGAAGATAAATAAGTATATAATATTGTCTGTAAGTTTGTTTACTATAAGTTGTTATTCTCAGGCAACACTTAGTGACGAAGAAATTTTTCAGAAGATAGTAGAAAATAAAGAAAAAGGAAGTCATGAACTTATTTTAAGAGAAATTTATGATTGTAATAAGGATATGGTTAAAAATACAATTAAGTCTCCATCTTTCACATCAAGTTCATATAAAGTTCTTTATATAGAATCTGTTTTTTTGGAACCTTCAGAATTTGTATATCAAAATATTAGAAAACGAATAAAATTAGATTCTATCTGTCCCAAATATGCTAATAAAACCCTTATAATTAATATTGAACTTCAAAATACTAAAGTTTCTTTTGCGGAAGAGAAAATGTACGAATTTGATAAGAACGGAAATCTTCTTTCTTATTTAAAAGGTTTTGATGATATTGCAAAAGCAATAATAGGTCTTGATGCTAAAGAATTTGATTTTATTGATAATCCAAATTGGTCTCAAGGATACGATCTTCGAATAGAAATGAACCGATTATGTGGTAATTTCCCGGAAAATAATGATGGGATTGACAAGTAATGCACCATATGCCAACAATAAGGCTTGCTTTTAGCTACGACGAAGCGAGACGCTTCACCGAAGCGGGGCATTACCTCAAGAACATTCATATTCGGCTGGCAGAAAAGATATGTTTACTCCTGAACAACCTGCTGTTAGTAATTCATACACTAGCAAAAATGCTCAAAAAATATTTGATAGAATAGGAGGAGGTTTAAATCAAGATAAAAATAATCAAACTCGCGATGAAGCGGGTAATGTAGGAAAAGTAGATTATGATAAATAAGACAGTTTTTATTATATTTATTAGTATTACTTTTGGCGTAGAAGCACAAACAAGTAAAATTTGTGGAAAACTGAACACAAAATGTGATGACACAAAGGAACTGATACTATTTAATGAAAATAATAGTTATAAACAACTTACACAAAAAGATTCTGTTTTTTGTTTTGATTCCATACAAAATGGAACTTACAATTTGAAAGTTTATGTAAATACTAGAAATTGTTATATAAGACCAGTTTTAATAAGAAGTATAAATGCAAATGATACCTTATTGCATTTAGGACAATTGCCTTTATTTAATGTAACAACAAGTGATAGAGGTATCCTGATTAACAGAAATGGGAATGACACACTTTATTACAATTCTGGAAAAATAGAGTCAATAGGAAAATATAAAAAGATAAAGATAAATAAGGAAAAAAACTTTTACAAAGTAGGTAAATGGAGTTATTTCTCAGAAAAAGGTTACTTGTATTCAGAAGAATTTTACTTTGACATAAGACAATATTATGACATTATATATTATGAAAATGGAATTATAAAAGTACAAGGAGAACGACATAATGACTATCCCGTGGGAAAATGGAATTATTATAATGAAAATGGTAATAGATTGTTTTCTGTCTACCATAGAGGCATTTCCTACGAAATAGATTTTTCTGATTTGGAGAAATTTGTTTTATATCACAATCTTTTAAAAATTTGGTAGAATACCAAGTTCCTTGTTGAACATAGTGTGTAAAAAAGCAAATCCAGTGTTTAGCGTATGGCTCCGCCGGCGTCAAACTATGCAATTTTGATTGTTGAACACTACAACGAATGGGGGCTATCCAAAAAACCGGATAGCCCCCATATTTGTGGTTTAACCTAAAACATCTTTAATTCTTAAATAATCTCAATTTTTTTGATGTCCAATAGACTGGGGGCTTCATTTACATCAGGACGCGGCTGATGGATGATCACCAACGAATTATACGGTTGTGCATCCGGAGAAACTGCCTTTGAAGAACACAAGAAAGCATAATTAGTTCCATTGACCACCTGTGTTGCAACAGCCAAAGCTTCATGTTTTGCTCCTTCCGGAATTTCCCGTTCAATAATTTGATTAAACAGTTTTAATTCTTCATCTTCGATTTTTCTAAATGGAGTATATCCACCTGATTTCGTTGCCATAAATTTAAATAATAATAGTGTTAGACATTATTCAATCCTTTTCACCTACAAAACAGACGGTAAGAATTGAAATTGATTAGTAAATTATACAACAATGCCCGAACTAGTATAGATATTGATGTATAAATAAAAAACAATCTATTTTACTGTTTTGTTCTGGAAAATAAATCCTGTTTTCTATGTTTTTTAACATATCAATAAGTCAAAAAAGCTTCTTTCATGCCTCTTATTGAATATAGTATACAAAAAAGAGAATCCGCCGTTGCACGGGGATATACGCCTAACTGTGCGGTTTTTATTATTGGCAAGCTATGGTGAATAGGGGAAGAATAAAAATAAAACGCAAAAGAATTTATATTAAAAAACATTTTTATTGAGATATTTTTCTAAATAATTTATTTGTCAAATAAATAATTAGTATATATTTGCCAACCTGTTAAATAAAACGACATGCAGAATCTACCTTTTACGGTCATAAATAACCTGTCCTACAATCATCTGTTGAATGTAAGAGCATGCCTGTATAAAAAATCAAGTGGCTTGTCTGCAATAATCATTTATAGGTAAGTTTTTATTATTTCTTTGAAATATGAGCGGAACAATTAGTATTGCTCCCGATTGAAGCATATGCGGCTATCAATGACCCAATAGTATGTTATCAATGACAAGATGCTCTGTTATCAATGACAAGACACCATGTTATCGTTGACAGAACACCATGTTATCGTTGACAAGATACCATGTTATCGTTGACAGAACACCGTGTTATCGTTGACAAGACACCGTGTTATCGTTGACAGAACACCATGTTATCGTTGACAGAACACCATGTTATCGTTGACAACATATGTCATTACCAGTTGCAATATATTTTGCCTTTAATTACAGAAAGTATATTCCTGGATAGCCAAGCATAAGTGGTTCAAAAAATAAGAGCATAATTTTCAATAATATTAACCATAAAACCTAATTATTATGTCAGCAAATTGGATAAAAAGAAGTTATGAAAGCCTTTATGGCCAATGTACCCAAACCGGCACTTACCTGGAAGATAAGTTTGGCGATTTTGGCATCGACGGAAAAAGTGCCGAATGGATAAACAAAACGTTTATGCCTGCATTGGATGCCTATACATCGGCTTTTAATGCATGGAAAGATAAATCGCAACGAACGCCCATCAAAGTAGCTACGATACAAAGGGCGCGGGCGGTATTGGAGCCTATTTACCGGGAGTTATACGCTTTCCTGAAAAGCAATCCGGTAGTAACAGATGCCGACCTGCTTGCTATGGCATTGCCCAAACGCCCTGCGGGCACACGTACACCCGTGCCTGTGCCTGCTACCTTTCCTGTGCCAAATATAGAGATCAGCACTATCCGCCAATTGACATTGCACTTTGTAGACAGCGCCAGCGGTAAGAAAGGCCGTCCATATGGTATAGCGGGTGCGGTGATACGCTGGGCAATGCTAGAACAACCCCCTACAAGTGTTGAAATGCTCAATAATACGCTACTTGATACCAAAACACCTTATATGCTTACATTTACCGAAAGCGAACGACACAAAACAGTATATTTTTGCCTTTGCTGGCAAAATACACGTGGCGAAACGGGAGCGTGGAGCGAAATTATTTCGGCTGTGATACCATAAAGTATAAAAACTTGAATATAAAAATAGAAAAGTTAAAAGTCTTTTATTATGATTACCTGCAACATTACCACTAATTTTGAAGATTCCTCACTACACTTCGTTACGTTGGGAACGACCGATGTTTTCAGGTGTGGAGGGAAGAAGAGGCTGTCCAAAAAGCCAATATTCTTTACCACAAAGTACACAAAGAAAATTCACAAAGATCACAATATCCTGATAATCATCCAATATTCTTTGTGTCCCTTAGTGTAAAACTTTGTGTCCTTTGTGGTTAAAGTACTTTT
>JAVBMA010000048.1:0-30679 GCA_031553005.1 Paludibacteraceae bacterium
TCTGAGAATCTGAATATCTGAGAATCTGAATATCTGAGAATCTGAATATCTGAGAATCTGAATATCTGAGAATCTGAATATCTGAGAATCTGAATATCTGAGAATCTGAATATCTGAGAATCTGAATATCTATTTATCTAAATCTCAAAATCCAAGAAATGGAACGATTATCTCTTCCTGAATTACATAAAAAGCAGCTCCGGCAAGGTATCCGGCAAGGGCAAGCCCCGAAATGTTTTTCAAGTACCATACGAAATTTACCCGTTCCAATCCCATAACGACTACTCCGGCTGCCGACCCGATAATTAAGATACTGCCTCCGACTCCCGCACAGTAAGCAAGAAACATCCAGAACACACCGTCTGTCCCGAAGGCGGAAAGCGGTGTAGGGTCTAATGGATACATACCTATTGCTCCGGCTACTAACGGCACGTTGTCAACTACCGAGGAGAGAATGCCTATCAGGATATTTATTATATACACGTTCCCGACTTTTTCGGCAAGAAGAAGTGAAAAATCGTGTAATATTCCGGCGCATTGAAGAACGGCAACCGACATCAATATTCCAAGGAAGAAGAGTATTGTGGCGATATCAATTCTTCCGAGTACAACGGAGATCCTTGCTTTTGAATGTTCAGGTACATGTTTCTTTTTGTGGTATAAGATTTCGGTGTATATCCATAATAAGCTTAATCCGAATAATACGCCTATAAAAGGAGGCAGGTGGGTGATAGATTTAAATATGGGAACAAAAATAAGGCTTCCTACTCCCATGAAAAAGATTGTTTTCTGTTCTCCCTTCGTAATATAGTCGCAAGCATTTAAATGGGTGCTTTTTCCGGATGCAGGAACAGGTCTTCTCGAAGTAATCTCTCCTTTCAGTATCCGGCTTACAATCAACAAAGGAACCAAAAGGGATATGAGAGAAGGAACAATCAAATTAGGAATAAGCCCTAATGAAGTAACATTTCCTTTCACCCAAAGCATAATAGTGGTAACGTCGCCGATAGGAGAAAAAGCGCCCCCGCTATTGGCGGAAATTATGATGATGGAGGCAAAGAGCCATCTTTCTTTGAAATTGCCAATTATCTTGCGAAGCAGCATTACCATAACAATGGAAGTGGTAAGATTGTCCAGGGTAGCAGACATGAAAAAAGTGATTGCGGCCAATAACCACAAAAGTTTTTTCTTATTGCGGGTAGTGATGCGGTCGGTAATAATGGAAAATCCTCCGTGTACGTCTATCAATTCGACTATGGTCATTGCTCCCATTAAAAAGAAAAGGATCTCAGCCACATCTCCCACATGTTCTATTATCTGTACTCCCGTTACAAATGCCACCATCTTTTCGAAGAGGGATAAATGTCCGTTAGCAGGATTGTTGGCAAAATGTTGGAATTCCGGCATCTCAGGTAAAATTGCCGGAGCATAAAACATGTATACTGTCCAAAGGAGGGCGCACAAAAGCAAGGCTGAAGCTGCTTTATTTGTTTTTAATGAGTGTTCCATTGCAATAGCCATGTATCCGACAAGGAACAGGATAATCATAAAGACCGTCATCGTAAATAAAAATTTATAATAAGTAATTGATAGAAATTAATTGTAATTGACTATGTTAATGTGTGTTACAATAATATTGTAGCTTGCGGCAAAAATGCAATCGGAATGTCGTTGCAATAGCAAGTTCACAAATTTAATAAAATGGAAGATAAATTAAAAGAAATTAAAAGGTTTATATATTTCTTTTTAAGTAAGAAAATTCAGTAAATGCAAAAAATATAAGTTTTTTGTTTCCGATAGTAATATTTAGTTTCTATCGGCAAAAATACTCCTATATTTCAAATGTCATTAGAGGGATTCCTCACTCCACTTTGTTGCGTTCGGAATGGCTTCCCTACTGCATCTCTTTATTTATAACCACTAAAGTGTCATTCCAAATGTAGTGAGGAATCTTAAAAAAAAGAGATAATATCTTCGTGTTTTGTCTAAAGTTATTGTGTTAATTTCTTTTTTTGCGGAAGAAGTCGGAAACGATGGAAGAACACTCTTTTTCAAGAATACCAGCCGTTACCTCACATTTTGGATGCAGTGCTTTAGGAGCAAAGAGGGAATATCCTTTTTTTTCGTCTTTGGCGCCATAGACTATTTTGCTGATTTGCGACCATCCTAATGCTCCGGCACACATGATGCAGGGCTCTATCGTCACGTATAACGTACAGTCGGTCAAATATTTTCCTCCCAGAAAATCGGATGCCATCGTAATTGCCTGCATTTCGGCATGGGCGGTAACATCGGTCAGTGTTTCCGTCAGGTTATGTGCTCTTGCAATGATGCGTCCCTGGCAAACAATTACCGCCCCGATAGGAACTTCTCCTTTAGATCCGGCTTTTTCGGCTTCCATAAGAGCCTGTTTCATGAAATATTCATTGTTCTGCTTTTCCATAGTTACCGCATCTCTTTGTCATCAAATAGTTTAGGATAATCTTCATCAAATTTTTTAAGGACAGCAAGCATAATTGTTTCCCGTAAAAAACGGGAACGCTTTTCTATTTTATATTTTTCGTAAAATTGTTCGAGGACACGCATTTCCTTATCATTTAAAGAAATTGTAATCTTATTGCTTCTGTTCAGCCGGGGAGGCTTTACAGTAGGGGTAGCTGTTGTTTTATTTTTTTTCATACATGATAAATCTCAATTAATGAGAGTGCTAAATATAAAGCAAAAGTATATTATCGGTTTTCAATCTACCTCCGCTTTGGATGTATGTATTATTGTTAATCTCAGGAATCCGGAAAGCGGATATTGTTTTCTCTCAACATCTGCCGGGAAAAATATAGCTTATAAACGGCAAATGTACGACAGATTGAAAAATATTCAAAGATTAGCGGGATAAATAACCGGATTTTCTATTTTTACGCAAAAATCTATTTGTAATTATGGCGAAACATAACGATCTGGGTAATATCGGGGAAGAGAGGGCGGTTGATTATCTGCGCGCACAGGGATATATCATCAGGCATCAAAACTGGACATCGGGCAAAAAGGAGTTGGATATCGTAGCGGAAAAAGAAAATACGCTTGTTGTAGTAGAAGTTAAAACGCGAAGTACGGAGTATTTCGAACATCCCAAAGAGGCAATAACGAATGCCAAAATCAGGAACATTGTCGGCGCTGCCGAAGCTTATATTTTTGAGTTTGACTTAATGATGGAAACAAGATTCGATATTGTGTCCGTCATTCCCCGAAAAGACGGTTTTTTCAGCATTGAACATATTGAGGATGCTTTTCTTCCTCCGGTAAATTGATTGCTTATTATTCGAATTCAATTTTCATTTGTTTATCCAACAATGCGAATGTCATACGATGATGTTCCGTTGCTCCATGCATTTTAATGGCGCGGCGGTGCTCTTTGGTCGGATATCCTTTGTTTTTGCTCCACATATAAGAGGGGAAATGCAGGCTTAGTTCATTCATATAATCATCGCGGTAGGTCTTTGCAAGGATTGATGCTGCTGCAATCGAAAGGTATTTGCCATCCCCTTTTACAACACATTGATGCGGGGTTTCCCCGTATTTCTTAAATCTGTTGCCATCGATAATAAGGTGTTCAGGTCTTACGGACAATTGGTCGATGGCACGGTGCATAGCGAGGAAAGAGGCGTTCAGTATGTTGATTTGGTCAATTTCTTGGGGGGAGACGATGCCCACAGCCCAAGCTATTGCTTTTTCTTCGATAAGGGGACGTAGTGCGTATCGTTGTTTCTCTGTTAGCTTTTTCGAATCATTCAGTTCTTTGCACTGAAAGTTTGCAGGTAAAATAACCGATGCGGCAAAAACAGCACCAGCCAGGCATCCTCTTCCTGCTTCGTCGCAACCTGCTTCTATTACACCTTCTTTCAGAAAAGGGAGTAACATATTCTGATTTTTAGCCATATAAAATGTTTATTCGGAATAAAGGAGTGTGATAACTGTCTTTCCAACCATATCAAGTGTATGGACATCAATGTTTTCGGGAGTATCGTTAACAGTATGCCATACGGTTGGGAATCCACGGTCATCGCTGAAGTCCAGGATATCTATGGTTGGTATCCCTGTCAGGCTATTGATATAGAGGTGATCGTCAATGATTGACCCTCCGGGTCTGCTTTGGAAATAGTCACTATAACCCAATTCACGGGCTGTTGTCCATACTTTAGTCAGGATATCGGGCGCCATTTTAACCGAGATCACATCCATCAGGAACTCAGGGTTAGGTCCTCCCACCATATCAAGCAGGATACCGAACTTCGGCTTTATTTTATAATGAGGGTTTCTGCCCCAATATTGTGCGCCGAGGCACCAGGTATCGCGGTTTGTTTGCTTTTCAAATGCCGGCTCGCCATAATCTTCGGCGTCAAGGAAAACAATATCTACGCCGATAGCCGGTTCGTGCTGTTGCAATTGCCGGGCGATTTCCAGTAATACCGCTACTCCGCTTGCTCCGTCATTGGCTCCCATCACAGGCTTAATGTGGTTAGCAGGATTGGGATCGTGATCGGCAAAAGGACGGCTGTCCCAATGGGCAAAGAGGATAACTCTTTTTGTTTTTCCGGGATAGAAAACCCCGATAATATTTTTAGATTTCAGTATAGTCCCGTTATAGGCTTTCAGGTCGGCATTTTGTTCGGTTACTTCTGCTCCGAATCGTTTTAGTTCTTTGATAAGATAAGCCGCACACTCTTTATGTGGTGTCGTGTTTGGAACGCGCGGCCCGAAGTCGCACTGTTTTTTCAGGAAGGAAAAAGCTGAATCACGGTTAAATTCCGGAATGAATATTTCTTTTTTTACCGGTTCTGAAGACGGTTTTATTTTATTGGCGGATTGGGAGTTCCCTTTCGAGTTGCAGGCAAGTAAACCTGTCAGGGCTAAAAGTAATAATATTGTTTTGTACATAGGATTGAGTATTTTCTATTTAATTATTCCGAGCAGATAATTTCTTCAATTTCTTGAAAGCACAAATATAAAGAAAAGTTGAAGTTTCCTGATCCTCATAATCTTGAAAAAAACTGTTTGATCTTTCGTGTTGAGTATTATTCAGTTATTGCCGGCTCATTTTTTTGTTTTATACATGGAATTATAAACAAATCTTTTTTTGAATTTAAATACTGTTTAAAAATCATATTAACGGACGTTTGACATTATAAAGTCTTACCAAAAGCACAACAGCTCCCTCCGCCTTGAGGACATATAATTATTTTGTGGTAAGAATTTAAAACACTCTCCTTGATTGATTACTTTTTAAATTCCTTACAAACAAAATTGCAAATCAATATGTTATACAAAAAGAGAATAATATTCTATGTTTAACTACTAAATATATTAAGGTATGAAAAGTTTAAGTGTTTTATTTGCTTTGGGAAGTGGCGTTGCAATAGGTGTTGCAGTTGGTATTTTGCTTGCTCCCGAAAAGGGTTCCGAAACCCGTCAACGTATTATGCACCTTGTAAAGAGTGAGAAAAAATTATTGCAAGAGCAATTGTATGAATTTTTGCAGTCGAAAGGGATCGATTTTAGTGCGGAGGAAATTGCGGAAATCTTTAGGATACATGAAAATAGATGAAAGGTGAAAAGTGAAAGGTGAGGGGAGGCGGTTTGCTGAATTTGGATTTTTTTGATCTAATATGAAAAAAAGGATTCCGGAGTCAGAAAATTGTGTCATTTATTTAAGCCCAAAGGGCTGATATTGTATAAAGTGTTTTTTGAATTTTTTGTAAAAATAATATATTATACTATTGCATTATGAATGAGAGTTCAAAGAGTTTGTGGGGAAATGTTCTGACCGACTTAAAGGAATTTATTGCTGTTCAGAATGAATATTGGAAGCTGAATATGATAGAAAAGCTGACGCTGGTGGTATCTTTTTTTATGATCGTGTTTCTATGTATGGGCGTTTTCTTTTTTGCCTTTGCATATTTTTCGGTGGCATTGGTTTTTCTGTTTGAAGAGGTTTTTAATAGTTTTGTCCCTGCCTTATTTATTGTGTGTGGTATTAATTTGTTGATTATTGCGCTGATTATCATACTTAGGAAATTCCTTTTCTTTACTCCTATGGTACGTTTAATAAGTAAATTGTTAAAATAAAAGGAGGGCAGGTTATGTATATCAAGTCGTATTCGCAATTAAAAGAGAAAAAAGAGTTAAAAAAACAGCAGTTGGATTTTCTTAAGGTCAGGCTTTTTGCAGATTATTACCAGTTGGTTTACAGTGCCGAAAAAGTAAAAGATGGCTTTAACTGGTGGAAAAGGATAATGTTTGGAATTCAGCTTTATAAACAGGCTCGGGAAGTTTTTAGACGGTTCCGTAGTTGAAAGTTGAAAAGTGAGAGTTGAAAGTTATATATTATTGAAGGGATGACTCCAAGTCATCCCTTCAATGTTGTTGCTATTGGGTTGTTTTATTCGTGGCGGAAAATGTCATCTTTATTTTTGGGGCGGATGCTGTCCTGCCATGTGAAATTTTTCAGAAAGAGTTCTTCTTTCGGGGCTTTACTAGGAGGATAAAGAATTCCTTTTGAATCCGGAGTCATAATAATCTTTTCTAATTTTTTTTCTTTCAGGTAGATTGTCATAAGGCTGCCTTCCGCCCGGTTGATTCCGGTCAGAGATCCATCGCTGTCTTTGGGAAAATAGATGGAGATTGCATTTCCGATCATGTCTATTTTTCTCAGTTCATTATCAATAATGTATCCTTTGGATTCCTTTCCCGAAAGCTGGTTGAAGTTAACGGAATCTTCCTCCTGCGAGGAGATCATTGCATTTTTGGTGATATGTATCCAATCGGGGGCTCCATCTTTCATGTAGATATTGATGAGATCTCCGGTTAATTGGTTTTGTTCGGACCAGATTACGGGATCGTTATACATATTTACTACCGAATCGTTTGTTACATAGACGAGTGAATCGCATTTCCCCTGAAAGTCCTGACGGAAAAAGCGGACATGGTGGTATGCTTTCAATATATTATTGATTGAATCGGGAGCAACGAAAGATAGTGTATCGGCATGTAGGAACAAACTGTCGGGCGAGGAGTAATCAATCATGTACGGACGCTCGGTAATCAAACCCGATTGCGGGTTTTCGTGAAAAATGCCGTAGTCTCCGTGAAATATCATCTTCCGGACAGAATCCTGCATCGCTGCATTATGATACGTTTTAGTCCAACCGAGGTTCCGGTTGAAAACAATCGAGTCGGCAGTCATCCGTTTCCCGTCGGTACTTGTAATAACGGAGTAGTCATACAGCACTCCGTTGTTTTCTTTCGTATTAGTCCATCCGTTTGTCGTATATACGGTGTATTCGTTATAAAATACATGTGAAGGGCCTACTAAGCGGGCAATTTCCGACTGGGAATTATACTGAAGGGTATCACTTTTGATAGTGAAATTGGGGTTTACCAATACCACGTCTGTTTTGAAAAAGGATTTTTTTGTATCCGGATAATAATATCCGGTTTTGGAAGTCAATTCAAATTGCGGATCAACCAATTTCCCACCATTAAAGAAATATCCGTAGTTTTTTACCCTGTCAAAATCCAGATTATCAGTATACAATATCATGTTACCATTGTTCATCACCACACTTTCGCGGGCTCTCAATGTGCGGGTATCACCGTCATAAAACATTTTATTGGCGAGAAGGGTCATAGAATCCTGCACTACGCGTACATGCCCGAATGCATCAAAAGAGTTTTTTCCGTCATAGAAATAGGCGCTGTCACAATACATAACTGCATCTTCGTGTCGAAAACGCACATTTCCTTTCAATACCTGAAATGCACTTCCTTTTGTTTTATCAAAGGAGAGAGTTTCACTTTGTTCCAAAATGACATTTGTCTTTTTTTGGGCTGTTGCAGAACCACTACAAAAAAAAGACAGGAATAGGAGTCCTCTCAGAACCTTCGTGAGCATGAACTTTGATACAATATTTTCTTTATCTTTTACTTTAGTCATTTTTAAAACCGTAAAATGCAATCCTTCCAAAATATTTAAAACCTTTCAATTTTCACCTTTCAATTCTCCTTCTTCAGCCATCCCGGAAATTGGAAATCACAATTTTGCCATTTTTCATCAATTCGGATATATATTCCTTTTTGTTTGGCTTTGGTCCAATCGTTCAGTTTTTCGTAACTTTTCTTTTCCTGATACAGGTTTTTCAATTCCAGATAATCGTCTGTCATATTGGCTTTGTGGGCTTTCTGGCTCGATTTTAGTTTGATAACAGCATAAACTTCATTTCCCAGATTGTTGATCATAACGAAAGGATCGGAAATTTCACCGGCTTTAAGGTTGTATGCAACTTTTGCTACTTCTTGCGGGAGGTCTTGCAATTCGAATTTTGAATTTCCGGTTTTAGGGTTTGCCATTAATCCGGAACTGTTTTTCGTATATTTATCTCCCGAATACAATATAACGGCTTCTTCAAATTTTAACCGTCCGTTGCGGATTATGTCGGCAATGCTGTCAAGCCTTTTCTTCGCCTGATCTTTAGCATCCAACGAAACCTTCGGTTTTAATAATATATGGCGAGTGTTCACTCTGTCTCCTTTTTTATCTATCAATTGAATGATATGGAATCCGAATTCCGATTCTACAATTTTTGAAACTTTCTTAGGATCTTGTAATGCAAAAGCGACATTGGCATATTCGGGAACAAGTTGTCCTTTTCCCATATATCCGATTTCACCTCCCCGTTTTGCCGATTCGGTATCTTCGGAATATAAAATGGCTAGTGTGGAAAATTCGCTGTTGCCCGATTCTATACGATCCTGAAAGTCACGCAGACGGATTTTTACTTCGTCGATCGACTGCTGGCTGACCTTTGGCTCGACGGTGATAATTTGAATTTCTACTTGTGCCGGAATGACGGGTAGGCTGTCTTGTGGAATTTTATTGTAAAAACGACGCACTTCTGCGGGTGTTGCTTTTATATCCCCCACAATTTTGCGTTGCATTTGCTGAATGATCTGCTGATTGTGTACCATTTCCCTTAACTCTTCTTTCAACTCATTCTGGGATTTACCGAAGTACTCTTCCAGTTTCTCTTTGGAGCCGATTTGTGAAATCAGATAGTTGATACGCATGTCGACTTGTGTTGAGACTGTTTTTTCGTCTGCAAAAACGCTGTCTATTTTTGCCTGGTCCAAGTATAGTTTTTGTAAGGCAAGTTGTTCGGGAATAAAGCAATATGGGTCTCCTTCTATTTGAGTTCCATCATATTGGTAACGAATCCGTTGTTCTTCCACATCCGAACGAAGGATCGCTTCATCGCCCACAATCCACACGATTTCGTCTACAATGTTATCTTGGGCAAGAGCCGGGAGTATTCCCGATAATAGTGTAAACAGGCAAATTAAAATCTTCTTTTGCATATTTTTATTTTTCTAATTTTATTCAAATTCATTAATTGTCCTTCATTATCCGGCGTGATCCTGTAAGTTTTACAATCCTTATTCCGGACGATTGTAAAGTTTCACTTCTCCTTTTTTTACTCCGTCTTCGTATAGCTTGTTACCGAATTGTTTCAGGTACTCATTTTTCCGTTGTTCCAAAAGGATTCCGCTAATCTTGTTTTCTGCATATTCCAATGGTTGTATTTCACCTTCCGGTATATATTCCTGAACGTAAAGGAAATAGGTTGATAAGCTATCGCGGCTTTCGTAGAAAGAGCGTAGTTTCAGATTTTCTATCCTGATGGGGCTTTTCCTTTGGATTTCGGGAAGAGGATACCATTTTTCATTGAAATACTCAACCTTAGCAGCGTTTTTTATGCTTAGTGATTCTATCTGATCCAGATCTTTTTCTTTGGAATTGTTTAGTAATGAGCGAAGTGCGTTTATATCGGGCGCCTGATTAGGGATTCTAAGAAAGAGTCCTTTTATCAGTGTCTCTTTCAACTGAAAAAGTTGAGCGTTGTTTGTATAATATGATATTATTTCTTCCGGAGTAACGGTACTGTTTAACCTGTTTTTTACCAATTGTAATTGATATTCATAAATCAGGAGTGAGCGGCGGTATTTCTCTAATAGTGAAGCTATCTCTTCTTCATTTTTGATGTTTTCCTGTGCTTTTTCGTATATTAAAATATCGGTTGCCCAAGAGCGGATGTAATTTTCAAGAACATTCAGACTGTCTTCTTCCGACATTTCCGTAAAGAAAATATTTTCAATATCCTTTTTATACAAATATTGCCCATTGGCTTCTGCAATTGGCTTCTCGCCGCCGAAGCGTTCGCCGTTACAGGAACAAAACAGAAATGTCACAGGTAAAATAAATACGAAGAAGAGGATATTCCGTGTTTCGGTAATGAGAGTTGTATTTTTATGGAAAATTGAAAAATAATCTTTCATTTGTTTGCAAAAAATTGAATGAGAAGGAATTATTCCGGACGAACCTGTTTATCCTGATTTTTCTACATTCCGTAAAATGTATTTTTATTAAATGTGAATACGCAAAGACATAAAGCATTTATTCCTTTGTGTCTTTGCGTTAAAAGCGTTATTTATCAGTATAAATTAACATCTTGTTAAATAAGAATTCATACGGGTTGTGGCTTCAAAATTAGGCAAAATATTCTGCTTTCACTTTTTATATGCGAGTGATTAATTACTCTTAACAGTTTTTAAAACCTCTTGGTTGATAGTCACTTTGTATTTATTCTTTAAGCTCTTGATCCACTCTTCTTCCAGATAATTTTGATAATCGGCTGTTACGGGACCCCTGATATCTTTGTATGATTCGGGTGCAGTGATCAAATCGCCTATGCATGCAACGGCAGGATAATCGTTATCTGTGTATGTTCCTTTTTTGAAAATATAAGCATCCACAGCTTTGTTGCTTCCTGCTGCATATAATCCGTTTTCGATTTTTATTTGAACTTTATCCTTGTTGAATTTTCTTTTTAATTGAATATCAACAGAGTCTTTAGGAGCGTTCTTTATGAACTTTTCAGCTTCTGCAAGTACTTTTTTGTCTGAACAGAGAAGTACTTTTCCTTTGAAACGGGGACTTTCCCATTTGTAATTCTCCTTGTTGGCTTCAAAGAATTTTTCCAAGCCCTCCTGATCAATGGAGGCTTTGTTCCAAACCTCTTCATTGCTTATTTCAAAAAGCAATAATCCGTCGCTATACTCTTTCAATAGATTTCTATATTCGGGATGTTCCTTTTCTAGCGAAGCTTCTTCTTCTGCAACGACAATCTCTTTAATATATTCGGCAAATGTTTTGTCTACAAAACTTTTGCTTGAAATTTCAGTGTCAATGTTTCCTGCGCTTCTTTTATTCGACTGGGAATTTTTATCGGCTTTAGCCTTATCCAGTTTTTCTTTTTCTGCCTTAAAGTATGTAATGAAACTTTCCTGTGGATAATAGTTACTGTTTAAGGTGTAAAGAGGAGCATCCATTCGGCGGTATATCAAACGGATTTCCGGTTCGTATGTCATATCCATTATTTGGTAGAAAGGCTCCAATCTTCCGCTTACTAAACGGAAACCATATTTTTGCTTTAGCTTTTCGATATAAGAATCATTTAACCGGCTTGCTCTTTCATCGCGAAGCATTTTGGCTTTTATTTCGTCATGAAGGTTTGCGTAGGAATCCAATCCTTTTTTATCCAGCAATTTTATGATATGATATCCGAAAGGAGTTTTTACTACGCTGCTTATTTCTCCGTTCTTTTTCAGGGCAAAGGCGGCGTTTTCAAACTCAACCGGAAGCCTTCCTGATTCTATCCATCCCATGTCGCCACCTCTTGAGGCGCTTTGCAAATCGTCCGAATATTTTTTTGCAACTTCACCGAAGTTGGCTCCTTGTTGTAATAATAGATGGATTGAGTCAGCTTTTTGTTTCATCAGGTCTGACTGACTCTCATTTTCCACTCTTTTATAAATATGCCCGATGCGTACTGTCCCTTTGGTTGGGCGTCGATCATTTACTTTTATGATATGATAACCGAAAGAGGTGCGGGTAGGAGCGCTGAATGAACCGACAGGGGTATTGTACGCTGCCGTTTCAAACGGGTAGACAGTCATAAAAGCGGTAATATATCCCAAATGTCCGCCTTTGGAAGACGAAGGACATTGAGAGTTTTCTTTTGCTAATGTTTCAAAATCGGCTCCTTTTTGAAGTTGGCTATACAGTTGGTATATCTTTGTATATGCTCCTACGGTATCGTTGCGCGAACATTTGATAAGAATGTGGCTGGCATCCACATCTTCTTTCATTCGTTCGTATGCTTCTTTAATAATCTCTTCTTCAGTCTCTTTGTCGGTCATATAAGGGGCTGCCAGTTGACTCCTGTAAGTTTCCAATTCTTCTGTATAGCTTTTCCTGTGCTGGATTCCTTTTGATTTAGCCTCGGCAACTTTTAGTTTGAAGTTGACAAACAGATTTACATATTCATCCAGATTTTTTTTGTCGAGCGTATTGTTGGAATTGTTTTTATTGTAGATATACTCAAATTCCGATTTGGAAACAGGCTCTTCGTTTATTACCATGATTGTCGGATCATTTTGTGCCGGTAATCCGAATGTAAAAAACAGTAATCCTAATAATGGAGCAAACTTTTGTCTCATAATAACATTCTATTAAAATCTTATGTGAAGTCTTTTAAACTAAAAACGATTTTCAAGTTTTTGCCTAGTAAATTATTTATCTCCTTTTAGTCAATTTTAATTTACTAAGGTTCGTGTAAATAACAATAAATTCCGTATACTTTAACGAGTTATAACCTCATATATTGTTGAAAGGCAAGAATTTTAGAACACATTTTAAATTCTTTCGCAGAGAAAATATTCGTATAATTTTCAAGAATTTATTGACTGCAAATATATAATAAATTTTGATTATTTATAGAGGCATTTTTCCGTATAATACGGCATTTCAGTATGGTCGTAAATTGCTATAAATAAAAAGAGAAGCCTTTTTGAGACTTCTCTTTTTATTTTGATTAAAGAGTGATTAAACTCTTTTTTCTTTGATTCTTGCTTTTTTACCGGTAAGGCTACGCAAGTAGTACAATTTTGCTCTGCGAACTTTACCTACTTTGTTCAGTGTGATGCTGTCAATGAAAGGAGATTCCATTGGGAAAATTCGTTCTACTCCGAGTCCTCCTGAAATTTTACGAACAGTGAATCTTTTTTTCTCTTGGTGTCCACTGATGCGGATTACATCACCTCTAAACTGCTGGATACGTTCTTTGTTTCCTTCTTTAATTTTGTAGGCAACAGTTACTGTATCTCCGCTTTTGAATTTAGGATAATTCTTTTCAATCGCGAACGCTTGTTCTGCAACTTTAATTAAGTCCATTTTTATTTTTCTTTTTGATTAACAATCACGTAATATTACGGACTCCAAATAGTTCCATAAGAGATTACGAAAAACTTCGGCAAAAGTAGCATATTTAAATAGAAAAATCAAAAGAATAAATGTATTATTTTGAAAATAATCAGGATTACCACATGAAACGAACCATAAAAGTATAATCTGCCGGATTCATTCCGGTTTCAAAATCATTGTATTTGACAATGAATCTTATGTTTTGGGGCGAGAATTCGCATGTTACCTGTTCTGTCCACATATGGCTGTTGGGAGAGAGATAAAAATCATCAAACGGAAGAGGTGAAATGTATGATTTGCTTCCGTTAGTCAGGTAGGCATTTATCATACCATTGCTTAAAATATAGTTGCTTAATGCCGGTTCATAGAAATCGTAATAAAAATAAGTCCAGTTAGAGTCTTCATTCGGATCTTCGGGAGTAGGAGCTATGTCCATTAATAGCCAATCCTCAGAGTAAACCGTATAATACTTTGTATCGGTATCCATGTATACATTTTCTGTATAGTAAGAATCGCCGCAGGAGAAGAGAAACAGTAGCGGGAGCAATAGGAAAAATCGACAGAGTTTCATATAAATTTCTTGAGAGGTTTGAAATATTTATTTAGGTCAAATGTAATAAATAAAAAGAATAGCTCCAACATCTCCTTTTCCATAAAGAAAAAACGGAAATCCTAAACTTAAATTCAGGACCTCCGTTTTTCCTTTACAGGAAGATTTTTTTATTTATTATGATAAGACATAATCAATTCCTTTATTTCCTCCGAAGTTTTTCCTTCGTGCATTCTCCCTTGTTCGGTAGGAACAAATGAGTAAGGAACATATTTTAATACTTGTGAGAAATAGATGCTACCGTCTTCTGTTCCTATAAGTTTAAGGATAAGGCCGGAGGCCTGACTGTTTTTCTTTAATGTGGACATTTCCTTGAAAAGGCTGTTGCCATATAGTCTGTTCATTTTGTCAAATTCTTGGGAATCAAATTCTAAAGCGTGTTTTTTTAGTTTCTTCCCACTCTCTATATGTGTATAGTATTCTTTTTTTACAAAAAGGGCAACAATTCCCCATATAAAAAGGGCTACTCCGGCAAAAAATAATATAGTGGTAACTGTTCCGCTTTCCATCAGGCTGAATCTGTTAGTGTTTAAAATCATTAAGGCTACTCCGGCAAGGATTAATAAAATGCTGATTGGGCGGCTTTGTCTCTTTTTTAATACTTTTCCATTTGATATTTGTAATATATCGTCTTCTAATAATTTATAAGGTTCCATAATCAATTGATATTTTTTTATAATTAGTAAATAGGTTATTTGAGGATACGCGAAAAGTGTCCAATAAAAAATATTGGAAATCCTCAAGGGGGAGGACTGTCATTGTCCCGAATCAACTAAGTATAAAAAATCAAATGACTATTTTCCGGAGGGTATAGATATAATACCCACATTCTCTTTTTTCGGCAGAAACAAAGAGTTGCCTGTGAAGTATGGATTTTGTCCTGGCATGAAGATTTATATCCTCATGGAGGTCTTCTTTGAATAAGTATTTAGATAGAGGGCTTATTCGGAATGGGAGAGTCCGGCTCTTAACCGTAATTGAGAACTGCGTAGGAATGGTTGAGGTATCATTGAACGAGGTTTGGGAATAATCATCCTCTTTTTCTGAATACAGGACAGATTCCCTTGGAATAATGTCTTCTTCCCCGATTTGATGAGAAAATTTTATTATTTGTCCTGATCCGAGAACCAAGACAAATAATAAGAACAAAATATATTTTGTCGTATTTTTCATTGGACTATTCCTATAAAAAATTACAAATAGAGTGTTTAAGACATAAACTTATGAAAAACATCCCGAATTTAACGATTAATTTTTATAAAACAATATTTACAATTTTTCCCGGGACGACAATGATTTTTTTTGCGCTTTTTCCTTCCATGATTTTTATTGTCTGTTCATTTTCCAAAGCAGCTTTTTCTACCTCTTCTTTTGGCATATCTGCCGGAAACTCTAATGTAAACCTCACTTTGCCATTGAATGAAATAGGGTATTTTGCAATACTTTCTTTTAAATATACTTCATTGCAAATTGGCCATTTCTCATTGTAAATTAAAGAATTATTACCTAGTAAACTGTATAATTCTTCTGTGATATGCGGAGCATACGGAGCTAAAAGAATTAATAGCGGTTCTAAGATAGCTTTTTTGTTGCATTTCAGGGCGGTTAATTCATTTACGCATATCATGAAGGCAGCTACGGATGTATTGAATGAGAAATTTTCTATATCAAACGTAATCTTCTTTATCAATTTGTGCAGGGATTTCAGCTCTTCCGGAGTCGGCTCATCATTTGAGAAAACGACCTCTTCTCCTTTGAAGAATAGTCCCCATAATTTTTTCAGAAAGCGGTGCACTCCGTCGATTCCGTTTGTATCCCATGGTTTGGATTGTTCCAATGGTCCCAAAAACATCTCATAAAGGCGTAGTGTATCAGCTCCGTAATGTTCTACAATATCGTCCGGATTTACTACGTTATACATGGATTTGGACATTTTTTCCACAGCCCAACCGCAAATGTATTTGTCGTTTTCCAAAATGAACTGGGCGTTTTTATAATCCGGACTCCAGTTTTTGAATTTTTCTATATCCAACACGTCGTTACATACGATATTCACATCAACGTGAATTGGAGTGACATCGTACTGTTCTTTCAGGTTGCAGGAAACAAAAGTATTGGTATCCTTAATCCTGTATACGAAGTTGGAACGCCCTTGAATCATTCCTTGGTTAATCAACTTTTGGAATGGTTCATCTTTAATGATTACACCTAAGTCGAACAGGAATTTGTTCCAGAAACGGCTGTAAATTAAGTGCCCTGTTGCATGTTCCGTACCTCCAAGATATAAGTCAACATCTTGCCAATAAGCATTTGCTTCATGGCTTACCAATGCGTCATTGTTGTGAGGATCCATGTAACGGATAAAATATGCGGAAGAACCTGCAAATCCCGGCATTGTATTTAGTTCCAAAGGAAATATTGTTTTAAAATCAACTTTGGATGTCTCTGTAATTTCTTGATTTTCTAAGTCCCATGCCCATTTTGTTGCATGCCCCAAAGGCGGTTCACCGGTTTCAGTCGGCAAAAATTTGTCTATCTCCGGCAGCTCCAATGGCAATTGGTCTAAAGGTAACATCTGAGGCAAACCATCGGCATCATAATACACCGGGAACGGTTCTCCCCAATAACGTTGACGGCTGAATATCGCATCCCGGAGACGATAGTTGGTCTTGACTTCTCCGATACCTTTTTCCTGAATATATTTTTTTGCGGCTTTGATAGCATCTTTTACTACCATTCCATTCATAAAACCGGAGTTTGCCATGATACCGTCTTTCGCATCGAAACTTTCATTGCTGATATCGCATCCTTCGATAACGGGAATTATCGGTAAATCAAAATATTTAGCAAAAGCGTAGTCGCGCGAATCGTGAGCAGGAACAGCCATAATAGCGCCTGTTCCGTATCCGGCTAATACATAATCACTAATCCAGATAGGAATTTTACTGCCTGAAACCGGATTAATTGCATATGATCCGGTGAAAACTCCCGATACACGGCGATCGGCAATGCGCTCACGTTCTGTTTTGCGTTTTACGCTTTCCAGATATTCTTTTACGGCACATGCTTGCTCTTCGGTAGTCGTTTCACAGACATATTCGGATTCCGGAGCCAACACCATGAACGTAACGCCATAAATAGTATCGGGACGGGTGGTGAATATCGTGAATGATTTCATCTCTTCTTCCTCAGATGACGAGTTGGAAGAGAGGAGGAATTTCATTTCAGCACCTTCACTGCGACCAATCCAGTTGCGTTGAGTCTCTTTCAATGATTCTGTCCAATCTATTTTTTCAAGGCCATCCAATAGGCGTTGTGCATAAGCTGAAACACGCAGACTCCATTGGCGCATTACGCGTTGCTCCACCGGATGTCCGCCTCTGACTGAGACTCCTTCGCTGATTTCATCATTGGCTAATACACATCCTAAGACAGGGCAAAAGTTTACTTTTGTGTCGGCCAGATATGCAATCCGGTAGTTCAGCAGGATAGTCTGTTGTTCTTTTTTTGATTTTCCATTCCATTCGGATGCGGAAAATATTAACTCTTCACTACAGGAAACATTTAATCCTTGAGTTCCGGTTGTTTCAAAAGCTTTGACCAACTTCTCAATAGGCATAGCCTTTTGTAAAGTGTTGTCATAATATGAATTGAACATCTGGACAAAAGCCCATTGTGTCCATTTATAATAGTCCGGATCACATGTCCGGACTTCTCTGCTCCAATCGAAAGAGAATCCTATCTTATCTAATTGCTCCCGGTAGCGGGCTATATTTTTTTTAGTAGTAATTAGAGGGTGTTGTCCGGTTTGAATAGCATATTGTTCAGCCGGTAGACCATAGGCGTCATACCCCATCGGATGCAACACGTTGAAACCCTGTAAATGTTTATAACGGCTGTAAATGTCTGAAGCGATATATCCGAGCGGATGTCCGACATGTAGTCCTGCTCCTGACGGATAAGGAAACATATCCAACACATAATATTTAGCTTTGGCAGGATCTGTTTTTACTTTGTAGGTGGAATTGTTTTTCCAGTACTGCTGCCATTTTTGCTCTATTTCTTTAAATTTATATTCCATGTTAAAACTGAACAAATATTATTTCTGTCTGAACAAATTATCAGGATGCAAAGGTACTGAAACTTTAGCAGAAAAACACATAAGAATGTAAGACAAAAATGTTTGTTGGAGAAGAGGACGAGAGAGGAAATAGGAATAATTCTTTTGGTTGCAGAGTTGAAATACTCTTTTTTATTAAAGAGGAAAAACAGATAAAGGGGAGGTATCCGGTTTTATCAAAATAAAAAAGCACCGTAATTTACGGTGCTTTTTTATTTGATTAGTATTCCCAAAGGTCAGATTCAAAATTGACCAACTGGGTTTTAATTCTTTCTTGCTCTTTTTTGACTTCGTCTACCGTGTTATTGTACTCCAACAGGTTTCTGTTTTGAATATTGGATTCTTTATAAACGTAGCTTGAAAAACGTCTTTTCATGAATAAGTCATCAAAAGAAGGACGAGCTCCATTATTTTTATCCGTAATTAAAACTTCTGTTTGAGACAAGAATGGTCTCAAAGTATCAAATGGTATCCAGAATAATGGGAATTTTTGAATTCCAAGTTCTGTTTCTCTTACCATGATCGGGCAGAAAGCAATGATCTTTACATTAAATGAAGAGGCTACTTTGTCGAAGTACCACACTTCTTTTACATAAAATTTGATTACGTCGCGGTTTGGTATATCACTTTCGTCAACTACATATACCATTTCATTGGTAACCGGATCGTTCTGAGCCGTATAGATGATTTCAAATTTCTCCAAAAGGTCTTTGAATGTAGTAACATGGTCTTCTGTGAAGATTTCACGTGCATCCAAATATTCATAAACCTTAATTTTATCTTCCTGAATAAGTCTAAACATCAAAGTAAATAAACTTTGTCTGTTGTCATTAGCCTCTTCCGGATAATATAAAGGATAATTCATCTTTTCGCGCAAGTCAATGGTTCTGTAAACCACTTTTTGCCAAAAGACATCATCAGCCCTAGGGTTCAACATTTCAATAGGCTCCAATCCTTCTTTTGGGCCACTGGTAGGTAAGTTAGAAGCAACCTCTGAAACGTCTCCACTTTCATCAAAGAAAGAGTCATCCTGAGCGTAAACGGAAACCGTTAAAGACATCAACCCTCCAACAAACAATAATTTTAAATAATTACTCATAACTTTAAACTTTGAGTTCAGAAAACAATTTACTATTTAATTGACACTTCAACAGGAGGTAATGTCCTTTTAATGTTGTCAGGACCAATTGCCTGTACATTTGAGATATAAACAGTTTTACCTCTGGTTAATCCTTTGAAAACTGTTAGTTGTCTAGATGTCAATTCCGGACCTGTTGCTTGTTCGACCAGAGTGTTACCCATTGAGTCGAAAGAGTTTAGAGAGAATGACAATACTTTGTATTTAACATCCAAATCGTCATCATCCAATTCTGCAATAATTCTAGTAGCAGTAGCTAACAAGTTTTTCGCAATTGGAGCACCTCCCTTATATTTTTCTTTGATTCCTTGAGCATTAGTGTATTCGATTTTAGCTAATGGTGGTGGTAACGGTTTTACACGAAAAGCTTTTGTTGCAACAGTTGTTCTTTTTCCTTCGAACAGAGCAGTTACAGTAATCACACTTTCTACACCTACTTTGCTTGGGCGGATATTCCATCCTCTAGCTGTTTTTACTTGGGTACCATTAGTGATTGAGATATCAACATCACTGGCAGATACACCAGGAACGGATACGCTCAACGGGTTATCAATACCTGCATAGAACACGTTCATCATATCCGCAGAGATAGTAGCTGTAGGTTCTCCTACTACATACTCATCAGAGAATGGATATTCAACGGTTGTTCCATCTGGTTTTTTCATCTTTATTACACCTTTGTAATTGAATTTACCGGTTGCACCACCAACTAATTCATAGACGCCGTCTACGATTTGTTTGTCGGCAATATCTATTTCCAATGGTTTTGTTGAGTCAGTAGCAGCCAAAATAATTTGAGCGTGGTATTTGCCTCCTTTGATAATATACTTCGAATTCGGAATAACCTTTGCTTCAATTTTATTTACACGGAAGTCTCCTGCGTCAATTTGTCCGATCAGGTACTGAATAACTTCAGCTTCTGCGTTACGAATATCATTTTGGATCTTAGACATCAAGGTAAGTGTAGCGATAGCAGGCATGCCGTCGAATACGGAAGATTCCCATAAAATTCTTTCACCTTCTTTTATTCTGTCTTCAGTAGCAAAAGTACTGGCAATTGAAGTTCTTTTTGCAGAATCCTCAACTAAAGTTTGTAAAGATTCAGAATAATTTTTAAGTCTTTCTCTAAGATCAGCTCCTTTTTTTTCAATCATACCTACTTGACCAGAAATGTTCAAGTCAGCACGACCACCTTCGGAGATTTCCATGTTTACAGTGTCAGCAGCACTGCCGTCTACCAATAAAATAATTCTTTTCTTGATACTGCTAACAAAGTTGTAGAGTGCATCGGACTCAGCTACTACTTGATCTGCTTTATCTTTCCACTCTTTTGTTTTAGTCGGATTTTGACCCGCTAAACTTTCAAATTCATTTTTTAAAGCAACATTTCTTGCATCCGCAATTTTGATACTTTTATGTAAACTCCCGTCTACCAGAGAATACCCCTGTAAGATCTCAACCGAAACGTTCAGTGCTAACATCGCAGTTAAAACCAAGTACATCATGGAGATCATTTTCTGCCTCGGGGTTTCCGGACAATTGGTTGCACCCATATAACTTTTTTTAAATTTTAATTCTCAATTAAATAATCAATTCTCTTGGTTGTGAAATTACCCTCTGATGGTCATAGCGTTAAGCATATTGCCATAAACAGCATTCAAGCTCTTCATTTGTTGAGCAAGGGTAGCAACTTGTTGTTTGTATTCTTCTGCTTCTTTAGCTGAACCGCTAAGTGAAGATTCAACTTTAGCAATAGCAGCAGCTAATGTTTTCATTGCATCGTTTTGTTCTGCTACAGTTTTTGCTTGAAGTTCGAATACAGAATTGATTGTGGATACATTTTTATTGATTCCGTTTATTTGTTCTGCAAAGTTTTTGGATCCGTTAGATGCAGAACCAATGCTGGATGCGATGTCTTGGTAAGAGCTAACTAATGAATCTGAAGAATCTTTTAAAGATTTTTGAGATGCAGCAAATGCGTTTGCAGCGTCAGATGCTTTAGAAAGATTGTTAACATATGCGTCAGAAACTGATGCAGCAGAACTCAAAGAGCCTAATTGGCCTGCAGTTTCGTTTAATCTTCTTACACCGTCTGATAATTTTCTCATTTCGTCTTCAACGATAGTAGCTACGTCAAGTTGAGGAACTTTTGTTTCTTTTTTCTTTGTTTCTTTTGCTTCAGCTTCGCCTCCTTCTAATTCCGGATAAACTAAAGACCATTCCCATTCTTTATGTGGTTTTTCTATTGCAGATAATGCAAAGAGGAGAGCTTCCACAAACATACCTGTACACAATACTAAACCTGCTCCCGGCCAGTGCATGATTTTAAATAACGCACCGATAATTACGACACTCGCACCGAAACCATAAGCAACACCTGTTGTTCTCTTTCCTGCTGGAGAAGATAAAAAATCTAGCAATCCCATCTTATTATTTTTTATTTAAGGTTAATAATTTATTTGTTTTGTATTTTTTTTAATGTTATTCTACTCCAATATAGCTACGAACACATCTGAAACCAATAAAAGAACGATTTTCTGTTTGGTATTCATATGTACGAACTCCGCATTGAAGGAAGATACCTACGTCTTTCCAAGATCCGCCTCTTACTACTTTACGTCTCAATACATCCGGGTCTGAACTTTTTGCGTTGTATTCGTAGTTAGGGTTCATATCATGAACAAAACTGTAATTAGATTCATGGTAAGCAGATGATGTCCATTCGGATACGTTTCCTGCCATATCATATAATCCGTATTCATTAGGAGGATAAGAAGCAACTTTTGCAGTAATCAAATAACCGTCGTCTGTGTAATTTCCTCTTTGTGGTTTGAAGTTAGCAAGGAAACATCCTTTTGCTGTCCGGATATAGTTACCTCCCCAAGGATACATGGAAAGAGCTTTTCCTCCGCGGGCTGCATATTCCCATTCTGCTTCGGTAGGAAGACGATAGTCTTGTACTCTTACTCCTTTGTTTTTGATCTGGTAAGAATTGAACAAATAAGTTCGCCAGTGACAGAATGCTTGTGCTTGTTCCCATGAAACTCCTACAACTGGATATTCACCATATCCCGGGTGTGAGAAGTACATTTTCATGTATGGCTCATTGTAAGCATATGTAAAGTCACGAATCCAACAAAGGGTATCGGGATAGATATTGATTTTCTTTTGTGAGATAAAGTCTGAACGACGTTTCAGTTCTCTGTAAATAGTTTGATTGATGATATGTCCTTGTTCGTTATAGAAAGAAGTATCTTTTTTGATCATAACGTCGGCACTGTCTTTAGTGGTACCTAAACCGGCGATGCTACGATTGTAACCACCGCGTAGGGCATCAAATTTATTTTCTTTTTTGGAAGCTTGTACATAGTCTACCCACGAGTATTTGTAGAATAGAACCATTCCGTTCAATTGTTTTTCAATATCAATTGCGTCAGCATCCATGTAGAACATACTGTCTAATGCAGCCGCTTGTTCTTCATTTGCTTTCTTCCATGGAATTTTCTTTTTCCAGTTTAATATAGGAGTTTTTAAATCGTTTCCTTTTTTGTCTTGTGTGATTTTATAAGTTTCATCAACATTTGATAATTTTTCACGTGCGATTGAGTCTCTTACCCAATATACGAATTGCTTATATTCTCCATTAGTGATTTCGGTTTCGTCCATCCAGAATGCCTCAATAGCAACGGTTTTTGACTGAGAGGTCATTGCCCAGTTTGCGTCTTGGTCATTTTGTCCCATTGTGAATGATCCTCTTTTGACATACAACATTCCGTAAGGGGTCGGTTCTTTCCACGACTTTTGATAAACTCCTACCAACTCACCATTTTCTCCTCCACACCCGGTGAGTAGCAACGCGATTAGTGAAAATGAAATAATAAATAGCTTTTTCATGATATTTGAATTACTTAATTGCTTCTTTTATAAAATTCGATCACTCTTATATTTGTTTTTCTTTGCAAATTCCGGTTTAAAACTATAGCGTAAGGATATTTCATGACTTCCTCCGGATTGAATCATTTTTGAAGTAGGTAAGTCATAAGAGTAAGCTGCATACAGACCGCTAAATAAATTTATTCCAATCATAAAGACAAATGCGTCTTGAAGTCTGTAAGAGATCCCTCCCTGTATCTTTTTATTGTATTCTAATAAAGTGCTCAACTCCGCTTGAAAGGAGCTGAAGTCTGTTTTGATCAGAGTTGAAGGCTTCAAAACATACAACGCATTTGAAAGTGGAATATTGTATCCTCCGGTTAAATAAAAGATTCGAGGTATATACAAGATTGCAGAGCCTCCATAATCCATCTTGGGAGCGGTCAGATGTAGTACGGATAAGCCGACATACATTTTTTTGTTGGAAAAGAAGCATCCTACTCCTGCGTCGAAAGCAATATCATTCTCTTCAATAGCAGAAGATAAAAAGGTATCGTCCTGTTCATGGTATTGGTCTCCATCTCCGACTTGACCTCCGTTTCCGGTTGGATCAGCGCTGTTATGGTCGAATGTTTGGTTTACAAACCCAATATTCAACCCTAAGCCTAACTCTCCATCTAAGAGTTTCATTTTATAAGAATACTGTAAAAGAACGCTTTGGTTATTAAATAAACCAATGTTTTCTCGTAAAAAACTTAGCCCGATCCCATGTCTTGTTCCTGCAATACTGACAGGAGTATTTACCGAAAAAAACATATCAGACGGAGCGTTTTTGAATCCTGCCCATTGCTGCCGATAGACACCAAAAAGATTGAGCATATCATTGTCGGCGATAGATCCGGGATTCGTAGCTGCCTGATTTTCCATGTATTGACTAAATTGAGCATCAAATTGTCCCTGCATCTTTAAGATAAAGAAACTAAGAAAAAAAAAGAATATAAACCGTTTTTTCTTCATATTTTGATGTTCAATCATCAAGAAATCGACAACAATATTAGTGATTTTTACAATAATTTACAATAAAAATGAGTTTTTTAAAACATTTTTTTTGTTTTGTCCAGAGTTGTTTCATTAAGAAACGCCTTAATTACTATTATTTCTAATATTCCTCTTCATTAAAAAAGAAATCTTCTTTACTCGGATAATCAGGCCAAATGTCCTCTATACTTTCGTAAATTTCACCTTCATCTTCCATCTCCTGAAGATTTTCTATTACTTCAAGCGGGGCTCCGGACCGCATTGCAAAGTCTATTAACTCGTCTTTGGTGGCAGGCCATGGAGCATCTTCTAATTTTGACGCTAGTTCTAATGTCCAGTACATAGTAGTAATGAAAATATTAAGTTTAATAAATATTTTGAACGCAATTCTCTATATAAAGGATTGCAAAAGTATACTTTTTTTCTATAAATACAATTTTTATGCCTAAAAAAATCAGTACTGTAACCTTTTTTTTATGCTCTTTTTTTACTAACAATTGAAAACTCTTTTTCGTTTATTCTTTTTTTATAAAAAATTAGTTATGAGTATATTATCAAGGTATATAAATTCAGGTATATTATGACTTGCCGGACTGCTGTTTTACTTGACCTGTACAATATAAGAAAAGAATCTATAATTTTGGAATTAATTCATATTGGTAAATAATAATTTTCTTCAGGCATAATTAAAAATTGATATGTTATTTTATATACGATATAGTTACCGTTTTTGTAGAATCCTTACTTTTCGGAAAGTGTGGAATGCCTTGTTGTTATCTCTCCAATATGGCATCTCTATTTTACGTAAAAAACCGGAGTTGTTTGCCAAACCGGTCAGTCTTTCTGTCGAACCTATAAATATTTGTAACCTTAGGTGTCCGGAGTGTGTAACCGGTAGTGGAAAATTGCTACGGAAAAAGGGGAAAATTTCAAAGGATGATTTTGAGAAAATCATAGACCATGTTTATAAAGAGTTGTGTTATTTGTCGCTTTATTTTCAGGGAGAGCCTTTTTTACATCCTCAATTTGCCGATTTTGTCTGCTATGCAAAATCGAAAGGAATTTTTGTAATGTCGTCTACAAACGGACATTTTTTATCAAAAGTAAATGCCAATGCGATAGCCCGGTCAAAACTTGACTTACTTATCATTAGTCTGGATGGAATTACTCCGGAATCGTACCGGAAGTATCGCCGGGGAGGAGATTTTAATCAGGTTATATCCGGCATTCAGACATTGGTGGAGACTAAAAAGGAATTAAAAATAAATTATCCGTTGATAGAATTGCAATTTATCGTTTTTAAACATAATGAGAAGGAAATAACACTATTCAAAGAATTAGGCAAAAAACTTGGAGTTGATAAAATATCCATAAAATCGGCTCAGATATATGGGCCGCAACCATCGTCCGAAATATTACCTCCTGAAAACTCCGCATATTCCAGGTATGGGCAAGACCGAGCAGGTGAATTTTATCTGTTAAAAAGAAAAAGAAAATATTGTTGGAGGCAATGGAGTAGCGCCGTAGTCACATGGGAGGGAGATATGGCTCCCTGTTGTTTTGATAAGGATGCGGAGCATGCTTATGGGAATATTAAAAAATATGACTTATATGGGCTTTGGAAAAACCGGCAAGCGGAACAATTCAGAAAAAAACTTTTTAAGCATGAGGATTTACCTGATATTTGTAAGAATTGTCCGGCAATTTCCTGACTTTGATTTTTTCGATATCTGCGTTGTATCTTGTTTAATCCTGTTTTCTGTTTAAAAATCCCGATTAATTATCTATTTTTGCAAAAGATTATTGATAATCCGAAACATATAGGGAATCTTGTTGAAATCAAGAGCAGTACCCGCTGCCGTAACTTTTTCTCCTAACGTAACCAGGAGTTGTTGCCAAAACCACTGTTTTTATCTGAATGGGAAGGGGCAATGTAAAAGAGGAGCCGGAAAACCTGTGTCCGGATTTATTAAAACGATTAGCTTTCGGGAGAAAAAGTTAAATGAGTCCATCTTTCCGTCCATATTCATTTCGGGGAATTCTTATTTCCATTTTTTTAATCTTCTTTATTCACAATGGAATAGCGGGAAGGAATGATTCTATCCGCTCCTATGAGTTAAAAGAGATATCTGTTTCTGCAAAGTATAATCCCGCTCCGGCTTTTGAGAATAATAAATTTACCGATGCCAATATATTGGTTGCCGAAAAAGCGGTATTGACAGATTTGCAACATACATCCCTTTCTGATTATCTGGCACAAAACACTTCGGTTTTTATTAAAGAAAGCGGGCATGGAATGCTTTCGACCATTTCTTTGCGGGGAACAGCTTCTTCGCATACTTCCGTTTCGTGGAATGGATTGACGGTTAATCCCCTTACTATGGGACAAGTAGATTTTAGCCAGTTGCCTCTCTTTTTTTTCGATCGTATAGCCGTGCATCCGGGAGGCGAGAGCGCTCTTTATGGGAATGGTGCTATCGGGGGAGGTATTTCGTTATCCAGCCAACCGGTTTTTGAGAAAAAAGTCTCTTTTTCATTACAAGAGACAGCAGGCTCTTACGGCTATTCTTTTACTGGTGCAAAATTCTACATTGGCAATGGAAGAGTCCAATCTAAATCGGCTCTTTTTTACAATCGGGCGGATAATAATTTCTCATTTTTGTACCGGGACAAGGAAGAGAGGCAGAAAAATGCGGCTTACCATAATTATGGCTTGTTGGAAGAATTGGATTTTAAGTTGAATGAAAAACAGCAGATCGGACTTAAATTATGGCATACGTATTTTTTCCGGGAGATCCAACCTTCGATGCAAAACAATAATGATGCATCGAAGTATGAGGATATCAATGACCGATCTACCCGGCTTGTTCTTGATTACGTTTTTTATGCTCCGGTAGTGTTCCGGACAAAGGTGGCTTGGATGAATGACCATCAGGAATATAAAAAGGATATTATTGCCACGAATGATTTTGTACTTAATGTAAGTGCTGAAAAAAATCTAAAGAACTTTTTATTTAAAGAGATAATTGTAAAAGGAGGAGCGGATTTGCAGTATATCCGTCCGGAGGTTTATGCTTACAGGGATGGGGTAGATGAATGGCGTACCGACCTTTTTCTTTTTTTTCGTTTTCTCATTTTTAAGCAATGGGATATAACATGCAATTTACGGCAAGAATTTATTTCGGGGATAGATATTCCGTTTACTCCATCTTTGGGGACATCTGTCCGGCTGATGGATAATTTCCGTAATAAACTGCTTATACGGGGAAATATTTCACACAGTTTTAAAGTTCCGACTTTGAACGACCGCTATTGGGGAGATATGGATAATCGCTATTTGAAACCGGAAGATGGCTTTAATATGGAAATAGGCGGGCGTTACTCTTTCATCCGTTCTTTTTATAAACTTTCGTTTGATGCTACGGCATACCGGAACGATGTCTCCGACTGGATCATGTGGATGCCTTACGGGAATGTCTGGAAGCCGCAAAATATCGACCGGGTGGAGACTAAAGGGATTGAGTTAAACTGCAAGCAGACTTTCACTTTCCCTCATTCGGAGCATTTTTTATTGCTTAACTATGCTTATACTCATGCTGAAATAAAAAAAGGATTTCAGGAGATGCGGTCATTTGAAGGAAAACAAATGCCGTTATTACCGGAGCAGACATTTTCTGCCATTTGGCAAACAAAAATCCGCAAGCTCTCTTTCTCCTTGCAGGGAAGTTATACCGGCGAACGTACTACTTCCAATGTTTTTGATGTCATGGATGCTTATTTTATAACAAATATAACAGCCGGATATAATTTTCTTTTTGGAAAGCATGGTTTGAGAATGTCGTTAAACCTGAATAATTTGTTTGACGTTGAATATCAAAATATGCCGTTTAAGGCAATGCCGGGAAGGCATTTTTACATTTCATTCATTTACTCATATTTATAATTGAAATATTTATGTATTGCCAAATTAAAAAATACGGAAATAGAAGTACAAGCAGATTGAAAAACTGTTATTTCCATTTATTGTTGATTGTTTTCGGTTTACCTTTTTTCTCGTCATGTGACGAAAAAGAAAAATTTGTTCCTGCTGATTATACTTGCCTTATTGTAAACCAAGGGAACTATACATCTTCAAATGGAAGTTTATCGATATTGAAACCGGATGGAACCGTTGGTCAGGAAGTCTATACGAAAGCAAACGGATGGAAGCTGGCAGCTATTATTGAATCTGTTGCGCTATACAGAGATATGGTGATTCTTATGTGTTCCAATGAGGACAAGGTGGAGATTATTGATAGCAAAACTTTCAAGGTTTTGTGCGAACCGGTCAGAGGAATCGGAATACCCCGCTATTGTGCTGTTTATAATAATAAGGCATATATTACCTGTACTGATAATTGGGATCCGGAAGCAAACGGTCAGGTGTGCAAAATAGACCTGGCAACAAAAACGATGGTAAAACAAATAGACGTTAATGGTATTCCGGAAGGAATAAAAGAGTTGGGCGGACTTCTTTATGTTGCAACAGGTAATGGGGTAACTGTAATTGATCCGGATACGGACGGCATAATTCAACAAAAGGATATTTCGGAAAAAGGAGTTACGGCAAAACATTTGATAACCGACTACGAAGGAAAATTATGGATCTCTTTTACTTCGGAAGGAAAAACCGGAATTGCATCGTTCGATGTGCAAGCAAATGAATTTTCATCATTTATTCCCTTAATGAATATGGATTTATGGGGAAGTATTGACATAACTCCCGATGGCAGGAATTTACTCTATTTATATACTTCCGGCATTGTCGGCGCACAAAGTCCGGAGGAAGAGACAGCTATTCGTTCATTTGATATTGTGACCCAAACAGTCCGAACGACTCCTGTTGTCAAAGGGACAGGCTTCTATGGTTTTAATGTGAATCCGCTTAACGGTGATATTTATACTGCTAATGTAAATGGATTTATCATGAATAGTGTGATGTATATTTACAATACTTCCGGGGAAAAAATAAATGACGGATTAATCACAGGAGTTGGGACTTGCCGTTTTGTCTTTCCGTAAGAGAGCAGATTGAAATAAATTGTTTTTCTGTTTTTTCATAGAAAGTATATGCCGGATAAATGTTTACTTTGTATTCTTTAATTAAGTTAAGGCTTTCAGCGCTAAGTACACAAAATAAATTAGTTTATACTATATCTTATTTGTAAACAGATGTCTCACAGCGTTCGACATGACTTTGATCTTTGAGTTTTATAAAGAAGCGGAAGAGGCTGTCTCAAAAGCCTATATTCTTTACCACAAAGGACACAAAGGGAATTCACAAAGTTCACAATATCTTGATAATCAATCAATATTTTTTGTGTCCCTTTGTGTAAAACTTTGTGAACTTTGTGGTAAAAAGACTTTTTGGACAGCTTCTTCCGCTTCTTCTCTCTTTTTACCATTGCTTGTCATGTCGAGGCAAAGCCGAGACATCTCAATTTAGAGTGAATTAATTTTTGACACATACTTAACTGCACGATATTGATTTTTAAATTTGCAATATGATAAAGACAATCGTCAATCCCGCTTTCAAGCATTTACAGGATTTTATTTCTTCTTTGCCGGAACGGTTTGAAAAAGAAGGAAGTACCGTTCATAAAGCCCGTAACGAGATCAAAGTATTTGAAGTAGAAGGGTTATCTGTCAATGTAAAAGCATACAGAGTCCCTATTTTTATCAATCGTGTGGCTTATTCGTTTTTTCGTCCGTCAAAAGCCCGGAGAGCTTACGAATATGCATTCAAAGTGTTAGAAAAGGGATTTGAAACTCCGGAGCCTATCGCTTATATTGAAGAGTATAAAGGAGGATTGCTCCACCGTTCTTTTTTTATCAGTACTCATTCCGACTTATCCCGGAATTTTTATGATTTTAAAAATGATGATGTTACAAATACAGGCCGGGAAGAGCTAATCGAAGCATTTGCCGATTATACCGCCAAGTTGCATGAAAGCGGAATACTGCATCAGGATTATTCATCAGGTAATGTCTTATATGGAGAAAGAGACGGACAGTTCCATTTCTCCCTGATAGATATTAACCGTATGAAATTTTGTCCGGTGGATAAAAATACGGCTTATCATAATTTTTGCAGATTGTGTGGTAATGACGATTTTTTCATTCGATTTGGAACGGTCTATGCGAAGGCACGGAATTTTGATGTCGATGATTCAGTAAAGGAAATTATGCGCCTCAGGGATATTGACCGGGAGAGACGTGATAAAAAAACAGCCCGAAAACAGAAGAAAAAGGATAGGAAGAGTTAGGGCATAATAAACCTGCAACAAGTATGTGTCAAAAATTAATTCACTCTAAATTGAGATGTCTCGGCTTTGCCTCGACATGACAAGCAACGAAAAAAAGAGGAGGGGTGGGGGGGGGGGGGGGGGGGGGGGGGGGGGGGGGGGGGGGGGCGCGGGGCCAGCCCCAGAGACAAACGAAGAAAGAAAAGACTCAAAAAAACAAAGAAAGAGAGAGCAAAAAATAAAGAAA
>JAVBMA010000067.1:0-5411 GCA_031553005.1 Paludibacteraceae bacterium
CTTATTTTTTCGGCATAGAGCGAAACGTGGAGAGAGGCGGCTTTGCCGCCTCCCTCCACTCTATATCCTTATAAATTGCGCTGTCATTCCGACCGAAGGGAGGAATCCCTCAAAGAAACAGTCTTTAGAGGTATTTTTGCGGATAGGCTTATAAATTTTCACTACTGACCGACTAATTTTTCTATGTATTCATAACTCCTATCGGAGTTCAGTTTTAATAACTTCGTACAAACGAAGTGTAGCAGGGGGTATTAGGCTACACTCATATCCGACCCTGTATAGTGTCGTACATCTTTAGTTTAGTTGAACCCGCTTCGGGGTTCAGGTGGCAGGACTACTCTTTAACCGCAAGCTGCACTTCGTTTGCTCGGGGTTATTAAAATCTGTCTCCTACGGAGACTTTGTTTGATTTTTAAAATGTACCTCCTGTTTTGTTCTAAAACTCTCAGTTACCGGCGAAATATAGACTTTTGTCTGAAATATTTATTTTTCCTGGTCTGTAGTGATAAAATTTCTGTAATGGGATTCCTCTACAATAGAAAATTTTCTATACTTTTTCTATATTTTTTCTACATCTCAACTCCTCTTCCCCCACCTTTCACTTCTCACCTTTCATCTTTCAATTTTCATCTTTCACCTTTCACCTTTCACCTTTCACCTTTCACCTTTCACCTTTCACCTTTCACCTTTCACCTTTAAAAGAAACAGGCGGGAAAATTTCCCGCCTGTTTCTTTTAATTTTATGATTATCTGCAATATTACCTCTAATTTAGAAGATTCCTCACCCCACTTTGTTGCATTCGGATGACTGATATTTTCAGCGTAAGTGAGGAGGTTATATTCGGAATGCGACTTAAAGTCGCGCTCCGATTTGCATCCACTCTGTAATGGTAAATAATAACTATTATCCTTTTTGATTATTTTCTAAAGAATGCAAGGTTATCTTTTTCAAATTCAGAGATATATTTTGCATGTTTTTGAACTTCTGCTTGTCCGAACTGAACATAAACATTGGCTGATTCACGGAATTGTTCATCGCGGGATGCGTCGATAATCAATAAGTAACCCATGATGATGTGTCCTGCCATTTCTACTAAACGACGGGCTAAGAAATCCAATGCTTCGTTGTCTTTCATTTCGGCAACAAGGTTGGCAGCGGCTACATACTCTTCGGTCATCGCTTTCAACTTGTCTCTTAAGCCGTAATATTCAGGGCATATTTCCTGTTGTTCGTAGCTTTGGATTTGTTTCAAGTAAGTGCCGGTGGTTACGTGGCGAATGGCAGCTACTGTCTGCAACTGAGATGTCCCTTCGTAAATGGTAAGGATACGTGCGTCGCGGTATAGGCGTTCGCATCTGTAGTCTTTCATAAATCCGGAACCTCCGTGTACTTGAATACAGTCATAAGCATTCTGGTTGGCGTATTCGCTGGCAAACATTTTTACCAATGGAGTGTATGCGTCAGCAAGACGTTGGTATTCTTTTCCTTCTGCTTTTTCTTCTTTGGACAGTTCTCTTTCTTCGGCTATTGATTCGTATATTTTGTAAACGTCTACAAAACGGGTTGTTTCATATAACAAAGAGCGGGATGCATCCAATTTAGCTTTGATAATAGAAAGCATTTCGTATACTGCCGGAAATTCAATAATGGCTTTGCCGAATTGACGGCGGTCTTTTGCGTATGCTAATGCTTCTTCGTAGGTTGCATGTGACAATCCTACCGATTGTGCTCCAACACCAAGGCGAGCTCCATTCATCAAAGACATTACGTATTTGATAAGCCCTAATCTGCGGGCTCCTACCAGCTTGGCTTTTGCATTGGTAAATACCAATTCGCAAGTCGGAGAGCCTTTAATACCTAATTTATTTTCAATACGGCGTATTTTGATTGCCGAATCTTTATTGTTATCGCATACGAAATAGGACAAACCGCGACCGTCAGCAGTACCATCTTCGGAACGTGCCAAGACTAATTTGATTTCAGCGTCTCCGTTTGTAATAAAGCGTTTTACTCCATTCAGATACCACCAACCGTCTTTTTCGTTGTAAGTTGCTTTAAGCATTACTGCCTGAAGGTCAGAACCGGCATCGGGCTCGGTCAAGTCCATCGAACAGGTTGCTCCTTTGTTAATGCGTGGAAGATATTCTTCTTTGATTTCTTTGGATCCAAATTCGTGAATTGTTTCAGCGCAATCCTGCAATCCCCAGATATTTGCAAATCCGGCATCGGCACGGGAAACAATTTCGGCAGCCATTACGTATGGAACCATAGAAAAGTTTAATCCGCCATATTCACGAGGCAAAGACATTCCATAAAGTCCTGCCTGAGCCAAGGCATCATGGTTTTCTTGTGTTCCGCGGGCATAAACAACACGGTTGTCAACTACGTGCGGGCCTTCGTGGTCTACTTCTTCTGCATTAGGAGCCACGATATCGCCGCAAACTTCCCCGATAATTTCCAATACTTTATCGTAATTGTCGATCGCATCTTCAAAGTCGATAGCTGCGTAGTCATATTTGTCTTTATCTTGATAGTTGCGCTCTTTCAGATCAACGATCTTTTTCATTAACGGATGGGAAAGTTGAAATTTCAATCCGTCGTTATCATTATAATAATTAGCCATAATATTTTCTTTACTTCGAATTTTTCTTATAATACTTAATCAATTTCGGAACGATTTCTTCCACATTTCCGGTAATTACATAATCGGCAATGGTGTTGATCGGAGCTTGAGCATCATTGTTGATGGCAATGATAACGGAGCTGTCCTGCATTCCGGCAATGTGCTGGATCTGACCGGAGATACCGCAAGCGATATAAAGCTTCGGACGGACGGTAACGCCTGTTTGCCCGATCTGACGTTCGTGTTCGGCAAAACCGCTGTCTACGGCAGCACGGGAAGCGCCTACTTCTCCGCCGATAACTCCTGCCAAATCGTAAAGCATCTGGAAGTTTTCTTTCGATCCCATTCCATATCCTCCGGCAATAACAATCGGAGAGCCTTTGATATTGACTTTGGATTTTTCCATGTGACGTTCAATCACTTCTACTACATAGTCGGTATCATTGACAAATTTATTCACATCAATTTGTTTGATTTCTCCTTTGTAATTCGGATCCAGAATTTCCTTTTTCATAACGCCTTCACGAACGGTTGCCATTTGCGGGCGTTGGTCGGGGTTGATAATCGTAGCTACGATATTTCCACCGAAAGCGGGACGAATCTGGTATAAAAGGTCTTTATAGGATTTTCCTTCTTTTTTGTCTTCATGGTCTCCGATTTCCAACGAAGTGCAGTCGGCTGTCAATCCGCTGAACAATGCTGAAGAGACGCGCGGACCAAGGTCGCGCCCGATACTGGTTGCTCCCATCAATGCAATCTGCGGTTGTTCTTGTTTGAAAAGGTTAACCAATATGGATGTATGAGGAAGTGATGTGTACGGATACAATTTAGGTGCATCGGCAACATGTAGTACATCAACTCCGTAAGGGAACACTTGTGATTCGATTCCGTTCAAACCGGAACCGATAACAATGGCTTCTAATTTGCAATTCAATTTATTTGCAAGTGAACGGCCTTTGGTAAGTAATTCTAAACTTACGTCTCCGATGATGCCGTCTTCTATTTCGCAATATACAAATATGTTATTCATTTTTTTATTCGTTACGAGTTACAAGTTACAAGTAAATAAGTAAGCGAGTAACAACCTTTAATTATTAACTTAATTATCCAATTGTGTGGTTTGCAATCAGTTCTTTGATTAAATCTTCAATTTCGTTGTCGGCAGCGGTAAGTTTTTTGCTCTCTTTTGCCTGGAATACAACGCTTTCGATTGTCTTCACTTTTGTAGGAGAACCTGAAAGTCCGCAGAACTGGCGGTCGGCTTGAACATCGTCTACACTCCATTCCTGAAGGTTGAGGTAAGGACGCTGGTTATACAAATCGGTATAGTCGTTGGCTGCTTCCTGTTTTTCGGTAACCGTTTTGGCATGTTTGTATTTTTGTACCAATTTGGCATTTCTCGGACGGCAAGAGGCTGCCGAACCGTTTACGGTAATCACTGCGGGAAGAAGTACGCTAACGACTTCTGTTCCTCTCTCCAAACGTCTTTTTACGGTTGCTTTTTTATTATCTACGGAAAGGATATCTTCGGCGTATGTAACTTGCGGAATACCCAATTTTTCGGCAACTTGCGGGCCTACTTGTGCGGTATCTCCGTCAATAGCCTGACGACCACCAATGATAACATCAAAGTCTTTGATTTTTCTTATTGCCATCGAAAGGGCATAAGAAGTTGCAAGCGTATCGGCTCCGGCAAATGCACGGTCTGTTAAAAGATAACCATTATCGGCTCCGCGATATAATCCTTCACGAAGGACTTCAGCCGCTTTTCCGGGTCCCATGGTGAGAACGGTAATAGTCGAACCTGGGTTTTTGTCTTTTAAACGTAATGCTTGTTCTAAAGCATTTAAGTCTTCCGGATTGAAAATTGCCGGAAGTGCTGCACGATTAACTGTTCCGTCAGCCTTCATCGCGTCTTTTCCAACGTTATGGGTATCCGGAACTTGTTTAGCCAATACTACAATTTTTAAACTCATATCAGATTATATATTAATTTAATTTCTTAATCTTAAATGTATTTACGGGTGTTTTCCTCTGTCGGTTATGAGCTCTATTTCATAAGTAAATACAAGAAAAACACTTAAATAACAGTCCAAAGGACAGACCTTTTTATTCAGACTGGCAAATTTAAGAAATATAACCTAAAAACAAATTTTTTTATTCTTAAAATGCACATTATTTTGGCAAATGTGCAGAGAGATTATTTATGATTATCCGCAACATAAGCGTTAGCTTTGAAGATTTTTCACGCTACTTCTTTAGGTTTGCAATGAGTGATTTTTTCAGTATTATATTCGGAGATATTCGGAGTGCGACTTGAAGTTAGGAGTGTTCGGAAGATAAATCTATATAAATCATCATTTGTGTTTTAAGTTCTTTTTTTATTGATTATTAATTATTTATATTAACATCTATCGAAAAACGACATTTGGGTCTCCTCCACACTTTATCACAATCATTTGGATAATAATCTCATCCAATTCCATTGTAAAACGCCGTTTAGCTGTTTTATATCCCAGTTGATTTATTCGTTTGTAAATCATCAGCAACATGGATAATATTAAGGTCATGTACACCATGATTTTGATTCCGTTCTGGCTAGTAGATATAAAATGGCTGAAATTCAATTCTTGTTTCAAAAAGCGAAAAAAAACTTCAATATCCCATCTTTTCTTATAAAAAAGGATGATTACCTCTGCCTGTAAGTCAAAAATGTTGGTCAAAAAACAAATCGTTTCTCCTTTTTCATTTTTAGCTGTTATTAGCCGGAAAGTTTCTGGCAAAAGC
>JAVBMA010000036.1:0-14811 GCA_031553005.1 Paludibacteraceae bacterium
AAAACGATGAAATAATTTTCCTCCGGACATTTTATAGACAACTACTTGTGGAACAGAAAGCAAGGCTGTTTCGAGTGTTGCCGTTCCGGAGGTTACTACTGCCGACGTTGCCTGTTGCAATAATTCATAAGTCTCGCCGTAAATAACTTTTGCCTGATATCCTGCTAATAAAGATTCATATACGGAGTGCTCAATTGCCGGAGCTCCGGCAATGACTATCTGGTATTCTTTGAAATCAGAAGCAGCTTGCAGCATGATAGGAAGGGAGCTTTTTATTTCTTGCAGTCGGCTTCCGGCCAACAATGCTATTATCGGTTGGTCTGCAAGTTCGTTCCTCTCAATAAAGTCAGAGAAAGATTCCTTTTTGTGTTTTCGGTTTTCTATGGCATCTACACACGGATTGCCTACATATTCAACCTGATAATTATGCTTTTTGAAAAAATCAATTTCAAAAGGAAGGATGGAGTAGACTTTATCTACATATTTTTTAATGGATTTTATTCGGTATTCCTTCCATGCCCACAGTTTCGGAGAGATATAATAATAAACGGAGACATCCGGCAAATGTTCTTTTACAAATTTTGCCATCTTGAGATTAAAACTTGGATAATCGACCAAGATTAGTGCATCCGGATGAAAAGACAATATCTCTTTTTTACATAGGCGAATATTGTTCAGGACAGTCCGAGCATGAAGTAAAACAGGGATGATTCCCATAAAAGCCATATCGCGGTAATGTTTTACCATTTGTCCACCTTGTGCCTGCATCAAATCTCCTCCCAGAAAATGAAATTCGGCATTACTGTCAGTCTCCTTTAATGCTGCCATTAGATTCGAAGCATGTAAATCTCCGGACGCTTCCCCTGCAATTATAAAATATCGCATATATTTAGTTACAAGTGTGATTAGAATCAAACTTTTAGAATCATGATGATTATAAAAAGAATTGTTGCTACGATCAAACCGCTTGCAGACTTCCATCGCTCTGTTTTGTATAAAAAAAAGAATGCGATCATATTCGGAATCAAAGCCAATATAGCGGTCTTGACAAACATATAACTATGATATACCCTCATCAAATTGTCATAAAAGGATAGGGAACCAAAATTTCCTTTGGTTGAAATCAGGACTATCAGTATGATCGGCAAAATAATAGAAAAAACAAAGCCGATAAGAAAGTTATCATATCGTTTTTTGTTATTTATCTGCGAATTCTGTTCTTCTAAAAAATTCATATCTGAAATAATTAGTCAATCTTAATTTTTAATTCCCAATCTTTGATCGCGTTGATATATTCTTTGTTTGAAAGATCGATCGAAGTCGGAACAATCGAAACATATCCGTTGGCTAATGCCCAATCATCAGTATCTTCTGCTTCTGGCTCCTGATTTACAAATTCGCCTGTCAGCCAATAACCTGTGGAGCCGTTTTTATCCTGCCGGGATTCAAACTCTTCTTTCCAATATCCTAATGCTTGCCGGCATATTTTTACTCCTTTAATCTCTCCTGCGGGAATGTTTACATTCAAACAAACTTCGTTAGGGAGTGATTTTTCCAACACCATGCCGATGATTGATTTTACATAATGTGTTGAAGCCGAAAAATCGGCATCCCAAGAATGATCACAAAGAGAAAAACCAATAGAAGGAATCCTATTAGCGCATCCTTCAAATGCAGCGCCCATTGTTCCCGAATAAATAACATTGATGGAGGCATTGGAACCATGATTGATTCCTGATAATAATAAATCCGGTTTCCGGTCTTTAAACAATGCGTAACAGGAAAGCTTAACGCAATCGGTCGGAGTCCCTGTGCACGAATAGACTGTTAATCGGTTTTCCGAAAATAATTTGGAAAAAACGACCGGATTGTGTGGTGTAATGGCATTAGACATACCAGAACGTACAACATCAGGAGCAAAAACCACCACATCGCCAAATAAAAGGGCTATGTCAACAAGTGTATTTATTCCTTTGGCAAAAACTCCGTCATCATTAGTGATCAAAATCAAAGGATGACCCTTCTCTTCCATATAATGTAATTATATTTATGCAATTTTTCAAAGAAACAAACATACATAAAAATCACGAATTATAGATGTGCTTACAAAAAGTAAATGCTGAAATTTTTATGAAACAAACAAAATTTGAAATATAAAATTTGGTATGACAACTTAATAAATGGATATCTTTTCGCAGATTGAAATTCAGAAACCTTTCTTTTTAGACTGTTTTTATATTTTTTTAAGTAGTATGAAAGAGATATATAATCAAGGACACAAAAAAGCCTCTAAAATTCATCGAATTTTAGAGGCTTTGGCGGTATGGACGGGACTCGAACCCGCGACCCCCTGCGTGACAGGCAGGTATTCTAACCAACTGAACTACCACACCGTTTAAAGAGTGTCTTTTAAAGACATTGCAAATGTAGATACAAAAATTGATTTCAGCAATAGCTTTTGAATCCTTTTGCAAGAAAATACTGAATAATTAAGCTCTTTAAGTAACTCCAGGATGGTGGAAATATTGATTATTAGTCGTTTATTCTGCACTTATTTTTTACCGTTTTCAATAAAAAAATTACGCAATAATACATTACTCGTTGTTTTTTGTATATTTTTGAGTGGGTTGACTCACTTTTATTGTAATAATTTTATCTTCCAGCCTGCTTAATCATTGTTTTCATCAACCGATTGAAATCATCTTGTTTTAAAAGATCTTCCAGATTGAGGTGCATCCTGTATTTCCAGTGGTTATCCGGATTGGCAGGATCGTTGATACGTTCGTTAAAAGTCTGTTTCCATCTCAATCCACCATCCATGCCGATCCAGTCCTGAAACGGAAATATTACCCACATAGCAGGCGAGTAAAGATGTTTTTCTACGATCTGCTGGCAAATCCAAGGTTCACAGAACATAGGAGCGAGGCCATATTCGTGCAATACATTATTGAAATAACGTTGGGTGCGCTGATGATCTTCTTCCCACCATGCACGTATTGTACTCATGTCATGGGTAGAGGATGTACAAACAGACAAATATGGAATGTTTTCCAATACTTCAAATTCAACATCTATTTGTTTAGGCATTCGTTGTATCTCCAGAGTTAAGATTTCCAATTGTGACATAACTTGCGGAACACAATGAGGTATCATTCCCAAATCTTCTCCACAGACCATCATATTGGTCGAATTGATTAATGGTGGAAGTTTTTCTAATGCCTGATTTTTCCAAAACTCATTGTGCCGAGTATAATAATAATAGACGTATAACTTATTAAGCGCCTCTTTTGTTGAAGTATCCAATACCCGGAATGCCAGACTTTGATGTATAGCAATCCTTGGGTGATACTTCTCTTTTTCTTTTAAGTCAGGAATAAATAAAACCTCGCAAACTAGTGACATCAATCCGTTTTTGATTGCTAACTCTTCCGGAGTTGAGGCGTTGGTAAAGAGTTGCTCTATCTTTTTCTGTGTTCCGACTTCTTTTTTTAATTGAAAACGATTATTTTCAATTGATTTCAGGTATTTTTTCTTGACAATACTTTTGCATTCTCCAAATAATTCGTCCAGATATGTTTCGCAAATATATGGCTGGCAAAATTCTTTTTCATCAAACCGGATTCCGAATTTTTCAATCTCTTTTACCGAAAGAGGAAGGGCAGGAGAGAATTGTCCCAACAATCCCCATACCTGATCGTTAGGAATACGGAAAATGCGAAAGAAGCCTAAAATATGGTCAATTCGGTATGCATCAAAATATTGGGACATATTTTGGAATCGTTGTTTCCACCATTGGTAGTTGTCTTTGGCCATTTCACTCCAATTATAAGTTGGAAATCCCCAGTTCTGACCTATTTTGGAAAAGTCGTCAGGTGGAGCACCGGTTTGTCCGGTACAGTCGAACAAATGCGGATGTGTCCATGTTTCTACACTATTACGGTTTACTCCGATAGGAATATCACCTTTCAATGCAATTCCCTTCTCATGTGCATAATCAGCAACTTCGGATAATTGGTTGTGTAAATGGAATTGTACAAAAAAATGAATAGCAATGTCATTGTAAACCTTGCTTTTGGGATTACAATATTCTTCGATTCTTTTGGGCTGAAATGTCGCGTCTTTTCTCCATTGTGAGAAGTCTATCGTTTGGTATTTATCGCGTAGAAAACAAAAAACGGCATACGGCAACAGCCAGTTTTTATTTTCTTCATAAAAACGCAGATATTCTTTACTCTTAAATGTTTTAGTTTTCTCTTTCTTATATAATTCGGTGATAAATTCCCACTTGTATTTGTTTACAGCTTCGTAATCTACGTACTTGTAAGAGTTGAGTTCTTTTCTTAATGCCTCATACTGCTGGATATTTGCAATTTTACCAACCTTTTCAAGGTTCAAGTACATTGGATGCAGTGCAAATACCGATATGGAATTATAAGGATAAGAATCTTTCCATTTATGGAAAGTTGTTGTATCATTAATCGGCAATGTCTGGATAATTCTCTGTCCGGTTTTTGCCGCCCAGTCGATCAGTAATTTAAGATCTTCAAACTCTCCGGTACCAAATCCTTTGTTTGAACGAAGGGAAAATACCGGGATTGCAACCCCGGCTCCTTTAAATTCCGGAATCTTGAAATCCGGCATTTTATCATTTATGATAATAAGGTCGGTAGATAAGGATTCAATAGGATTGAGATACCTGTTAGGCCCTTCTTCCCAACGGATTACAGTCTCATTCTTTTTGTCGAGGATAACATATTTATATTCTATAGGGAAAAAGATTTTGTTGGCGTCGCATACAAGATGAAATTGAGGAAATTCGCCTCCGTCCATTTCCTGCATATCGGCTTCCGTCCATTTCCCTAAAAAAGTATCGCTTCCGCTGATTGCTAAAACATGCTCGTTGCTGACTTGCGGAAACATAGTATTGAAAACAATCGGAATTTTAAATTCTTTCAGCTCTTTTTTTACAACGGCATGCGCCATTATACTTTTGGAAAAAACCGCCGATAACATGGCTTTTGAAATCGGGTTTTCTTCAATAAAATGATCGTAAACACGTATTTCTTTATAATCTAATGTTTGGATGTCGAAAGAGTGGGATAGTGGTGTTTCTTCCCGTATGATTTCTCCTTCTTTACAGATAAAGTAGGAATATTCAAATTTATTTGAATAAGTTTGAATTGTGGCTTTCCAACCTTCGTAGGTATATTTTAGAGGAATAGCATGCTCTTCAGTTAAACCTAGTTCAGGAATATTTCCGGTAATAAATAAGTCTTCTCCGAAAGCGGATTCGTATGGGAGTATAAATGTAATAAAAGCCATAATTGTCTAATTTTAAGAGCTTAATTTTCCAAAAATAAGAAAAAATAGGTTGATTTAAAAGAATATATACCTAAAAATAGGATAAAAATGGGATTGTAGGTAAAATGGGATACATTATACGGAAAATAGGATTTTATTGAAGAGGTAACTTGTTGAGAGTGTAGCATATTGAGAGAATAACGTCAGGTCGTTTTCCCTGTAATTTGCGCCGAAAAAGAAAAAAGCCGTTTTTCCAAAAAAGAAAAACGGCTTTGAATATTCATCTTACTACAATTATTTATCTTCTTTCGGAGGACGAGGAAGTAATGTTTTGCGGGAAAGTTTGAATTTTCCTGATTTAGGGTCAATTTCCAATAATTTTACATCGATAATGTCTCCTTCTTTCAATCCGGTTTGTTCCATCGTTTCGAAACGTTGCCAGTCTATTTCCGAGATGTGTAGCAATCCTTCTTTTCCAGGCATAAATTCAACAAATGCTCCGTATGGCATAATAGATTTTACTTTTGCAGGATAAGTTTCGCCAATTTCCGGAATAGCAACAATCGCTTTGACACGGGCTAATGCAGTATCAATAGATTCTTTGTTAACGGCTGATATCTCAATATGACCTTGATTGTCAATTTCTTCGATGGAAATTGTAGCTCCCGATTTTTCTTGTATGTCTTGAATGATTTTTCCACCGGGGCCAATAACAGCTCCGATCATTTCTTTCGGAATAACCATTTTTACAATACGAGGAGCATTGTCTTTCAAGTCTGCACGAGGCTCAGATATCGTTTCTGTGATTTTTCCGAGTATGTGCATACGCCCATCACGTGCTTGATTAAGGGCTTTTTCTAAAATTTCGTATGAAAGGCCGTCAACTTTGATATCCATCTGAGTGGCAGTAATACCGTCTTTGGTTCCGGTTACTTTAAAGTCCATGTCTCCCAAGTGGTCTTCATCTCCGAGAATATCGGAAAGAACTGAGAATTTTACATTTCCTTTATCGGTAATTAGTCCCATGGCAATACCTGAAACCGGTTTTTTGATTTCAACTCCCGCATCCATCAATGCTAATGTTCCCGCACAAACGGTAGCCATAGAAGAAGAACCGTTTGATTCGAGAATGTCGGAAACAACACGTACTACATACGGATAACCTTTCGGGATCATACGTTTTAAAGCACGGTGAGCAAGGTTTCCGTGTCCGATCTCACGACGGCCTACACCACGTTGGGGTTTAGCTTCTCCTGTAGAGAAAGGAGGGAAGTTATAATGCAATAAGAAACGTTCACGTCCTTGTAGCAATACTTCATCTATGATTTTTTCGTCTTGTTTTGTTCCTAGTGTAACAGTTGTAAGCGACTGTGTTTCGCCACGGGTGAAGATTGCAGAGCCATGAGCGCCCGGAAGATAATCTATTTCACTCCAGATAGGGCGGATTTCAGTAGTAGAACGTCCGTCAAGGCGCTTGCCTTCGTCTAAGATAGAACGGCGCATTGCTTCTTTTTCAACCGCATGGTAATAACGGTCTATTAAGGACGCTTGTTCAGCAGCTTTTTCCGGATCTAATTCTGCAATATATTCGGCTTTGATAGCTTCGAATTTTTCGCCTCTGTCGTGTTTGTTTGTATTTCCTGAAGTCGCAATTGCGTAAGCTTTAGCATAGCATTTGTCCCAGATATCTTTGTTTAACTCTTCGTCGTTTTCTTCGTGGCAATAAACGCGTTTAACGGATTTACCAACCATTTCGGTCAATTCCATTTGAGCTTTGCAATGAACTTTGATTGCATCATGAGCAACCTTCAAAGCATCAAGTAAGTCAGCTTCCGAAACTTCGTCCATTTCGCCTTCTACCATCATGATGTTGTCGTATGTTGCACCCACCATAATATCCATATCAGCGCCTTTCAGTTCGTCTAAAGTCGGATTAAGGACAAATTTACCGTTGATACGTGCTACACGCACCTCAGAGATAGGACCATTAAAAGGAATATCGGAAACGGCAATAGCAGCAGAAGCAGCTAAACCTGCCAATGCATCCGGTTGATCTTTTCCGTCTGATGAAATAAGCATAACATTCACAAATGTGTCGGCATGGTAATCGTCCGGAAATAATGGACGGAGCGCCCGGTCAACCAAGCGGGATACTAATATTTCGTAATCGGAAGCACGTCCTTCCCGGCGAGTGAATCCACCCGGAAATTTTCCGTTGGCTGCAAATTTTTCTTTGTATTCAACTGTAAGCGGCATGAAGTCTGTTCCCGGTACTGCATTTTTTGCAGAACAAACTGTGGCAAGCAACATAGTGTTGCCCATGCGTACCACAACCGATCCGTCAGCTTGTTTTGCCAACTTTCCGGTTTCGATCGTGATGGTTCTTCCATCGCCTAAATCGATCGTTTTTGTAATAGCATTCGTCATTTTTTTCGTCTTTTTAATCAAATTTCACAAAGATAGAAAGATTATTCTGTCCGGAAGCTTTTTTGCCGGAAAAGTTTAGCTATAAATAAAGTAAACAAGTTTAAAGTAGACGAGTAAATGGGAAAGTATGTAGGATTAAAACTACAGAGACACAGAGAGCATGGATTTATTTATTTTTCCGTGTTCTCTGTGCCTCTGTGGTTAATTAAAAATAGATGATATAGAAAATAATGATTTTTCTATAAAATATTATTGTGATCGGATTTTTTTAAATAGCAATGATCTCCTCCGGCGCCGTTGTAACCTTTTCTAATCCGGACTCGTGCACAATGTACGTGTTTTCATTTCCTACCGCTCCGATTTTATCAATAATAAACTTAGGCTCCAACGCAATAGCCATTCCGGTTTGTAAAGTTTCCTTATTTTTTCGGCATAAAACAGGCATTTCGTTTATAACCAATCCGATGCCGTGCCCAACAAAAGATGCTTGTTGGGTGCGTCCCATAAAACAATCTTCAAGGTGGTGTTTTTTAGCTATTTCCAGCGATTTTTCATATAAATCTTCACATACTGTACCGACTTTGCTCATTTCCATCAATGTATCATGTATTTCTATTGATACCTGATGCGCATAATAGGCTTCCCGAGTAGTCTTCCCGATTGAAAAAATCCGGGTTTGATCTACATTATATCCGTTGAAGTTTCCGCATATATCTACCATAACCGTCTGTCCGGAAAGAATCGGAGCTCCGTTTTGCCCGATTGGAATAGACGGATGCACACCTTGTCCGCCAAGGGCAAAATCATAAGCCGAAGGAGCTCCTGCATTTTCTCCTGCAAGGACTGTACCCATAAAAGCTTCCATGCTTTGCCCGAAAATGCGGAAGATACCCAGACTTCCTCGTTTGCGTATCTCATATTCCATTTCAACTGCAAATTCCTGATCGGTCATACCCGGTTTATACAAAGAAGGAAAAACTCTGAAAGCATCCGATTGTCTACGGCCGCCTTCCCGTATCAATTCCAGTTCGTATTCAGTCTTGATGCTTCTTACTTGACGAAGAGCAGTTGTGCTATTTATTAATATTGAGTTTGGAAATATCTTTTCAAGCCGGACCCACTCGTTATGAGTCATTTCGTCGCCTTCCATCCAGAGAGTTTCCGGTTCCGGAATCCGGAGTTCCTTTAATATGTCACTTATCTGTTCCGGCTTACGGATATAAAAGATATTTTCCCCGTTTAATCCTTGTGGCCTTTTTACAAAAAATATCTTTTCTCCACTCTGGCGAAGGAAAAGATAGCCGCTAAATATGATGCCCGATGCATAGAAAAGATTCACATTAGAAGAAATAAGGCATGCTTCGACATTCTCCTTTTTCATCTTTTCCTGTATTTTATTCAGGCGTATCTGTAATTCGTTTTGCATTTCCATTTATTTTTTTTGCAAAAATAGTTTTTTTATATGTGATGACAAATAATGGTTTTATGTAAAATTTATAAGTATTTAATCATTCATTATGAGTCTTTTATTTAATCTTTCCCGATATTTTTGGTTAGCCGCTTATTATATAAAACGTTTTCTTGTTTTGTGTTGTTTTATTATGTAAATTCGCGTCCATTTTTGATTGAATATAATTATTTTTGGAATCCAAGTAAGTTGGATTGATTGAAAATAATTAATGTAAGTCAGATGAATGTTTTATTATGATTAATTTTTTTGTTGTTTAATAAGTTTAATTTGGTCAAGATGAAAAATAAATATGTTGATTTGATTGAGCAGTCTTTTGAATTTCCTAACGAGGAATTTAGTGTTAACGACAATGAACTATATTGGTTTAATGTTCCTCTGATGGATGTAATAAAGCAATATGGAACCCCTCTTCGCATTGCTTATTTACCTAAAATTGCGCAAAATATCCAAAGCGCAAGGCGAATGTTTAATGTAGCCATGGCTAAGGTGGATTATAAAGGTGATTACAATTATTGCTACTGTACAAAGAGTTCGCATTTCTCTTTTGTGATGGAAGAAGTGTTGAAAAATGAAGCAAATCTGGAGACTTCTTCCGCTTTCGATATAAATTTATTGGAAGCTTTATATGAATCCGGCCATCTTAAAACAGATAGATATATTATATGTAACGGATTCAAACGTCCTCAATATATAGAAAATATTCAGCATTTTATTAATCTCGGATTTGAAAATACAGTACCTATATTGGATAATATATTTGAATTGGATCTCTTATTAGAGAACTTTGATAAGAAATTTAAAGTAGGTATACGTATTGCTTCGGAAGAAGAACCGAAGTTTGATTTCTATACTTCCCGCTTAGGTATCCGTTACAATGACATTGTTCCTTACTACTTAAAGAAGATTAAAGACAATCCGCAAGTAGAAGTTAAAATGCTTCATTTTTTTATTAATACCGGTATTAAAGATACTGCATACTATTGGAATGAGTTGAATAAAGGAGTTAATCTCTATTGTGAACTGAAAAAGGTTTGTCCTGAATTAGACAGCCTTAACATTGGCGGAGGATTTCCGATTCAGGCACATTTGGATTTTTCGTACGATTACGAATATATGGCGGAGGAAATTGTAGCCCAAATTAAAAATACATGTACACAGCAGGGAGTTCCGGAACCGAATATTTTTACGGAGTTTGGTTCTTACACTGTAGGCGAGAGTGGTGCAATGCTCTATTCCATCGTAAATCAGAAAAAACAAAATGACCGTGAGCTGTGGAATATGATTGACAGTTCCTTTATTACTACATTGCCTGATACTTGGGCAATCAACCAGCGTTTTCCGTTCCTTGCTATTAATAATTGGGATTCGGAATATGAGCGCGTTCATCTTGGCGGGCTGACTTGCGATAGTGAGGATTTTTATAATGCAGAGGCTCACTCTAATGCAATTTTCCTCCCTAAGATGCACGACGACAGAGAACAATACATCGGTTTTTTCCACATGGGAGCATATCAGGAATCGTTAAGCGGATATGGAGGTATTCAACACTGTTTGCTACCCGCTCCGAAAATGGTTGTAATTGATATTGACGAAAATGGAGAATATTTTACCAAATTATTTGCCAAAGAGCAAAGTTATAAGTCGATGTTGAAGACACTGGGATATTGATGAGATGAAAGGTGAGAGGGGAAAATTGAAAGTTTTTTAATATTCTAAAATATGGAGCTCTGATATTATCCCGTATTTAGTTTAAGGAAAAGGAGCAATAAAATATAAACGGAGTTTCAGATGAAACTCCGTTTGTATTTTGTATTAACTTGATTTCGGCTTTTCAAAAATAATAATTCGGATTTATTTGACCGGTGAACAATGGTGGTTAGTGATTTTATTGCTTTAACCGGGATTGTGCTTCCTTCTGTTTTGTTTTAAACAAATAATAGAAGAGGCTTAAGTTGTAGTATTTATTTATCAATATTGAAATTGATAAATCCATAATAAAATTGTTACATTTGTACCTTCAAAATTTTAAACCATACCGACTGTATGGGATGGTTCTGAATAAATTTGTAATTTTTATATATTATATCATGAAACTTAATGCTTTAACAGCTATTTCACCCATAGACGGACGTTACAGGAATAAGACAGAAGAGCTGGATGTTTATTTTTCGGAATATGCCTTGATACGTTATCGTGTATTGATTGAGGTTGAGTATTTTATTGCCCTTTGCGAGCTTCCCTTAGAGAATTTAAAATCGATAGATAAATCACTGTTCGACACTTTACGGAAAATATACAAAGATTTTTCACTGGAAGATGCACAGCGGATTAAAGACATAGAGAACGTTACTAACCACGATGTAAAAGCAGTTGAATATTTTCTAAAAGAAAAGTTTGATGCATTGAACTTGCAGCCATACAAAGAATTTATTCACTTTGGATTAACTTCTCAGGACATTAATAATACAGCCGTACCTTATTCAATTAAAGAGGCATTGACTCAATTCTTTTGTCCTTTATTGGAAAAGTTAATTACGAACCTTTCCGAGAAAGCGGAAGAGTGGAAAGATATCTCCATGTTGGCGAAAACGCACGGACAACCCGCTTCTCCTACTCGTTTAGGAAAAGAATTAATGGTTTTTGTTAGCCGGTTGAAAATTCAGTTGGAGCAATTGAAAGTATTGCCTTATTCCGCTAAGTTTGGCGGAGCAACCGGTAATTTCAATGCCCATCACGTAGCCTATCCTGAACGCGATTGGAAAGCTTTTGGAAACCATTTTGTAAATGAAAAACTTGGATTGCACCGTGAAGAATGGACAACGCAAATATCCAATTACGATAATCTTGCAGCTATCTTTGACTGCCTGAAGCGAATCAATACCATTATGATTGATATGAACCGGGATTTCTGGACTTATATCTCTATGGAGTATTTCAAACAAAAAATTAAAGCAGGAGAAGTCGGTTCTTCAGCAATGCCTCATAAAGTTAATCCGATAGACTTTGAAAACGCAGAAGGAAATCTTGGTATTGCAAATGCAATTCTCGAACACCTGGCTTCCAAGTTGCCTGTATCCCGGCTACAACGCGACTTGACCGATTCGACCGTTTTGCGTAATGTCGGCGTTCCGTTTGCCCATATGTCGATAGCTATCCAAAGCTCATTGAAAGGGTTTGGAAAACTATTGCTCAATGAAAAAGTACTTTTCGAAGACTTGGACAATTGCTGGGCAGTTGTTGCAGAAGGCATTCAGACTATTTTACGCAGGGAAGGTTATCCGAACCCATACGAAGCACTGAAAGCCCTGACCCGTACAAATGAAGGCATCACCGAAAAATCCATTCAGGATTTTATCGGAACATTGGATGTCAGTCCCCAAATTAAAGAAGAACTTCGTAGTATTACCCCTCATAATTATACAGGAATTTAAATTTTGTGATGGTAGAGACGTGGCATGCCGCGTCTCTACGGACAACCAACACAAATTCAAAAAATAAAATTCAAATGCCCCAATTTTTTATCCTATTAAAAAGATTTGTAGGTCCTTATAAAGGATACGTTGCATTAAACGTAATCTGTAATATCCTTTCTACAATATTCAGCCTGTTCTCATTTGCGTTGATTATTCCGATTTTGGAAATCCTCTTTAAAACAAAACAAGTAGAGTACAGGCTTGAGACTTTTGCTTGGAATATCGACGTAATTAAGAATAATGCTTACTATTATGTTGCCAATTATATCGAGCAGAATGGAGGAATTCAGACACTAATGCTATTGGGCGTTTTATTGATTATAATGACCTTTTTCAAAACAGGTATTGCTTATCTTGCCAGTTACTATATAATCCCTTTACGTACCGGATTGGTACGCGATTTAAGAAACCAGATGTATGACAAAATCGTAGATTTAAACATCGGGTTCTTTAAGAAACAAAAGAAAGGAGATATAATGGCTCGCATGACCGGAGATGTTGCAGAAGTAGAATCTTCTATTATGAGGTCTATCGAGCTACTTTCCAAAAATCCGATAATGATTGTTGTTTATCTTGTCATTATGCTGATTTTAAGTTGGCAGTTAACACTGTTTGTTCTGATAGTGCTTCCGATAGCCGGTTTTATCATGGGAAGAGTAGGACGTTCGTTAAAAAAGACATCAAAACTTGGACAACAACAATCCGGTCAGCTTTTATCCCAAATAGACGAAACTCTTGGCGGACTTCGTGTTGTAAAAGCTTTCAATGCAGAGAAAAAAGTTGTTACTCGTTTCAGTTTTATGAATGAAACATTGCGTCGGACTATCAATAAGATAAACCGTCGTTATATGTTGGCTCATCCAATGAGTGAGTTCCTTGGGACGGCAACGATAGCTATCGTTTTATTTTTCGGGGGAACATTGATTCTTAATGACAATAGTTCATTGTCTGCTGCCGAGTTCATATATTATTTAGTAATATTCTATAGTATAATAAATCCCGCTAAAGATTTATCAAAAGCCCTTTACAGTATTGAAAAAGGAAAAGCTTCGTTAGAGCGTATAGATGCCATCCTGAATGCAACTAATCCGTTGAAAGAAGTAAAAAATCCGGTTATTGTCGAGCCGTTTTATTCGAAAGTTGAATTTGAGCATGTTTGGTTTAAGTACGAAAATGATTGGATATTGAGAGATATCAACCTTACTATTAATAAAGGAAAAACAATAGCCCTTGTAGGGCAGTCCGGTTCCGGAAAATCAACATTGGTCGATTTGTTACCCCGGTTCTATGATGTAAATGAAGGAACAATAACCATTGACGGCATAAATATTAAAGACATGACTCTTTTTGACCTGCGCTCTTATATGGGCAATGTCAATCAGGAAGCCATCCTGTTCAACGATACCATTTATAATAATATCACTTTTGGTGTAGAATTTGCAACTATGGAGGAAGTTATTGAAGCTGCAAAGATTGCCAATGCTCATGATTTTATTATGGAGACCGAGGAGGGATACCAAACTAATATCGGAGATAGGGGAGGCCGCTTGTCCGGAGGGCAGCGTCAACGTCTTAGTATTGCAAGAGCGATTCTGAAAAATCCTCCGATTCTGATTCTGGACGAGGCTACATCTGCTTTGGATACCGAATCTGAGAAATTAGTACAAGGGGCAATTGAGAATTTAATGAAGAGCCGTACAACAATTGTTATTGCTCACCGATTGTCTACAATTAAAAATGCAGATGAGATTTGTGTAATGCACAATGGCGAAATTGTAGAAAGAGGAAAGCATGAAGAGCTTATCACTTTGGATGGATATTACAAAAAACTGCATGCAATGCAGTCTTTCTAAAAAAAAGGAATCCAATCACAATTCATACGGACTTATAAATCAGCTGACTAAAAAATAAATCAAAAAAACTTCAAAAAAAGGGCTAAAAAGATTTGGAGAGTAAGGTAAAGTGGTTTACCTTTGCATCCGCTTTGAGAGAGAAGCTGGGCAGTAATGCTGAGAGGTCTTACCCCTGAAGAGGGGCTTAGATAACAAAACAAGAGCGATCTTTGAGGAAATTATAATAGAAGCAAGAAAAAAGAATAGTTTGGGTAAAACTATTAAAAACCGTTCAATTCTTTGAAAA
>JAVBMA010000050.1:0-62986 GCA_031553005.1 Paludibacteraceae bacterium
TTTGCCGCCGCTTCATCTCCTACAGAGCAAACTGTAAATGTCTGTCATTCCGAATGGAACGTAGTGGAATGAGGAATCCCCGAAATGAAAGTTTGAAATATAAGGGTATTTTTGCGGATTAGCAAAAATAAATCTTCCGAATACTCCTAAGTTGTACTCCGGTAATAAATAAAACAAGCTCTCATCTTACTGCCGTGCGATCAATGTGATTAAGCTAAGAGATTTTGACCTCTCTAACCTTTTCCTTAGGAGAGAGGAATTGTCCGCGTGATTGTATGACATAGTTGTAAAAATAAAAAAGAATTAAAAAGATAAGCAAATGGTTGAAATCGAATATCATGCAATATAATCGTGCAACAGTAACGACTCCAATTGAACGATAACGAATATTGAAATAAGTTGAAAAATTTTACAGAGACAAATTATCACATGAAACAAGCCTGCAAGAATAGCAAATAATTTTCCCCGAAATTGTATCTTTACAGCAAAAATAAACGCACATAAATTACGAATGAATACAATTACCATTATACTTTTGGCTGTTGCTTTAGCCATGGATTGTTTTGCGGTTTCCATAGCCAAAGGGATGGCTTTTAAAACCGTAAAATTAATTCCCATCCTCAAAATGGCGCTTCTTTTCGGCTTCTTTCAAGCCATCATGCCTGTATTGGGTTGGACGATAGGAATTGGTTTTCGTTCGATAATCGAAAGATGGGACCATTGGATTGCACTAATCATCCTTTCAATATTAGGGTTAAAAATGATATACGAAGGATTTTCAGACGGAAAAGATGAACCCTGTGAGGCGGAGCAAAGTTGGAAATCCTTGATTTTGTTAGCAATTGCAACCAGTATTGATGCGTTAGCCACAGGGATAATGTTTGTTCCCTTCCCCCAAATTTTTCTAAAAGCCATAATTATCATAGGTGCAACAAGTTTCATATTTTCCGTACTGGGCAATTTTATAGGACTATTCTTCGGCAAAAAATTCAATTTCAAAGTAGAAATCCTCGGAGGAGTCGTCCTAATCATTATCGGCATCAAAATTTTTGCCGAGCATACTCTGTTCTAACCGAAAATCACTTATCGGCAAAAACCTATATTAAAAAACTTAGCGTCTTAGCGGACTTTGAGCCTTTGCGTTTTAAAATTAAGCGCAAGCGCTTTCCCTACTTAACACAAAGGCTTCAATTACGCAAAGTCGCTAAGATAATATTAACATGACTTCAATATAAAACCCTGTTTTTTTTACGAAAATCAGCCCTTTCTAACCTTTGTAAATATTTTTTGTCGTGTACTAAGTTTCTTTACACTAAACCATACCCAATTCTTCTTTGTTTAAAATAAATAAGGTTTTAAACAAAGCATTCATGAGCACACATAAAAAACGCCTCAAAAAATATTTTTTGAGACTAAAGCATATCTGGTTGGCATTTCTGCACAATGAAAATTTAAAGCAAAAAATATATTCCATCTTATTCGAATCAAACACGAGGGGAGGGAAAATATTTGATGTTTTCCTGATTTTATTTATTCTCTCAAGCGTAACGATTGTGATTGCAAAAAGTGTAAAACCTTTTCCTCCCGCTCATGACACTTTCTTCCTGGCATTAGAGTGGATTTTCACTATCTTCTTTACGATTGAATATCTCATGCGGCTCTACTCTTCCAAAAAGCCCCGCAAATATGTTTTCAGCTTTCTGGGAATTATCGATTTACTCTCTACCCTGCCTACTTATCTGGGATTTTTCAATCCCGGATTTCACCGGTTATTGGTCATCAGGGTATTTCGCCTGTTACGCCTTCCAAGTATATTCCATAAATCCGACCTCGTATCAGAAGGCAATGCATTACTGCTCTCGTTAAAAGAGAGCAGCAAAAAAATAATTATTTTCTTCTTTTTTGTCCTATTATTAGTTATTTTTATCGGAACTATCATGTATATGATAGAAGGCGACTCGGAAGAGACTAAATTCAAAAACATCCCATCCAGTATCTATTGGGCAGTTGTAACCCTTACAACAGTAGGTTATGGAGACATTACGCCAGTTACGACATCAGGCCGGTTTCTTTCGGCTATTGTCATGTTGTTAGGTTATACGATTATCGCTGTTCCGACCGGTATTGTATCCGTTTCAATGATTAAGCATCACAGGAGAAAGAGTGCGGTTCCCTGCCCGAATTGCAACAAAGCCGGACACGAGGAAAATGCCACATACTGTAAACATTGCGGGAACAAGTTAGAAAACGGTAATGAAGATTTGAAAGAAGAAACATAATAGATGTCCTCAAGCCGGACAGGCTCTTACTTTTTTATTCGTAACGAGTTAATTTTAAAGGTACTCATGATTACGCTTTGCGAAATTGCTACAGCTCAAAAAAGTAAGCAAAAAAAAGCCGCCGCTGTGGATTCTCCTCTAAAAATCTTCTGCATTGCGCTAAAATGTTTTAAACTCCTCCTTACGGTCGTCAGACAGAAAACGTTTTTTAACGCTCCATTTCGAAGATTTTCTTAACGCTACGCCTCCAAGGCGGAGGGAGTTGTACCACTTTTGGTAAGACTTTTTATAATTCGTTTTTCTAAATAGTATTATACAAACTCGTATTAAATTAAAATATCGCTATAAATCATGAATAAGAAAAGGCTATTACCAATAAAAAATGCATATAATTTCCGCGATTTGGGAGGATATATCGGCGAAAACGGAAGACATGTAAAATGGCGAAAGTTAATCCGCTCCGGAGATTTTGCAGATTTACTGGATACTGACCTCTCCTATTTATCCGGCATTCCTCTCTTATCCATAGTTGATTTTCGTTCCGAAAAAGAAGTCGAATTAGTACCCAACTGCGTGCCCTCTACTGTCCGGAATGTCTATAACTTTCCTATTGACGCGGGCAATTTAGTTCCTCAATTCAAAAAATTTGCCGAAAATCCGTCCGTTTGCAAAGAAGAGATATATTCGCAAGCGACAAAATTGATGGAGTCTCTTTATAAAGAGCTAATTACGACATATAAGAACTCATACAAATCTTTTTTCCGGATACTTCAAAACAATGAAGCTCCCCTTCTTTTCCATTGTACGGCAGGAAAAGACCGGACAGGAGTCGCCGCAGCCCTTGTCCTTTCGGCGCTGGGCGTAGAGAGGTCTGTTATCTATGATGACTATCTATTGACCAATAGCGCTTTGCAGGGAAAATATGATTTTATGGAAGAAGAGTATGGCGCTGTCGTTTCCCTTTTCAAAAGTGTAAAAAAAGAATTTCTGGAATCGGCATTCAACGGGATAGAAGAACAATACGGATGTATGGAAAACTACCTGACACAAGAGTTAGACGTAGATATAAAACACATGAAAGAGTTATATCTCGAAAAATAGTCAATTCAAAAACCAGTTTAAAATTTCATCATAAAGTAATTAGATGTCCTCAAGCCGGACAAGCTCTTACTTTTTTCCAGCAGATGAAAAAAGTAAGCAAAAAAAGCCGCCGCTGTGGATTCTCCGCTAAAAATCTTCTGCGTTACGCTAAAACGTTTTAAACTCCTCCCTACGGTCGTCAAACAGAAAACGTTTTTAACGCTTCACTCCGAAGATTTTTTTAACGCTTCGCCTCCAAGGCGGAGGAAACAGTAGTGCTTTTGATAAGACTTTTTTATATCAAAATTACATTGATATTGGATGTTCAGGAATAAAACAAATATCATATCCGAAGATATTCTCAAAGGTGCAACCGGTATAGTTGCCTGTTTTTTTTTGCTATACACTTTATATGGTTTCGACGGATATGACAGCTTATTCTTATCTTTCAGCAACTCAGAATATTCACGCTGGCATTTGCTGTTTTTCGTTATCATACTGATTCCGCTAAACTGGTATTTGGAATCCGTTAAATGGAAAAAACTGTTGAAAAATGTAGAACAAATCTCTCTGCAAGCATCACTCTATTCGGTCTTAACAGGATTAACCACAGGAATCTTTTCGCCCGCCCGCCTGGGCGAATTTGCAGGAAGAGTATTGCTTCTACGTCCTGAAAACAGGAAAAAAGCAAGCCTCCTCTGGGCTATCGGCAGTATGACAATGACCATCGCCATTTTCCTGTTCGGCATTCCGGCGCTATACTTTTATATCAGCTCCGGAAAAAAAATCAGCCTGTTGCAAAGCTCCCTAATAAACCATTATCCCGTTATCGTCCTGTTAGCCGTTTTTTCCCTTATTTTACTCTATTTTTTTGTTCCATATATCAGCAAACTCTTTTCCGGAAAATCTTCCGAGCGCCTTTCATCCATTTTTAAAGTATTGAAAAATCTCTCCTTCCGCCGGCTATTGGCAATATTAAACCTTAGCCTGCTCCGCTATCTCGTATTCTGCCTTCAATTCTGGTTAATGCTCGGCTTTTTCGGAGTCGAACTCTCACTTACCGATGCGTGCACCGGAATATTCACCTCATACCTGTTTATTACCTTCCTACCCTCCGTCTTTTTGACGGAAGCCGCCGTAAAAAGCTCCGTCTTCCTATTAATAGTAAGCTCCTTTTCCGACAATTCCGTAGCAATTATAAGCGCCTCTATGCTGATATGGATACTAAATGTAGCCATCCCCACCCTACTCGGAGTTCTCCTTTTAACAAAAAAACGAATCTCCTGAACATCTTCCTGAAATTTCATTTTCCATTTCTTTCGCGTTTTATGAATCTGCACGTTTACACACGGAGCTATCTTCCTCCGTAAATGATGCAATGCATTTATTGGGCAATGTATAAAGGCGCAACAGTATAGAGACGCAATGCATTGCGTCTCTACAATTTTATTACGCGCTGAATTTTCAATATTCTTTCAATATATTTTCAATACAAATATTGAAAATGTCCCCTTTTACTTTTCAACTTTCACTTTTCACCTTTCACCTATCTTTTACCTATCTTTGCCCTATCTAAAAAATAAGGATATGCAAAATAGAAATTGGACAACAATCAAGGAATATCAGGATATCAAATTCGAATTTTTCGAAGGAATTGCAAAAATTACGATTAACAGGGAAGAGGTGCGAAACGCTTTTCGTCCGTTAACAAACGAAGAGATGCTCGACGCCATGCACATTTGCCGCGAACGGAGTGATATCGGAGTAATTATCCTGACCGGAGCGGGCGATAAGGCTTTTTGTGCCGGAGGCGACCAAAAAGTAAAAGGAATAGGCGGATATGTGGATGACCACGGGGTCCCCCGCTTAAATGTACTGGATTTGCACAAAGCCATCCGTTCCATTCCGAAACCCGTTATCGCTATGGTAAATGGCTTCGCTATCGGAGGCGGACATGTATTGCATGTTGTATGCGACCTGACGATTGCTTCGGAAAATGCTATTTTCGGTCAGACAGGTCCTAAAGTAGGTAGCTTTGACGCAGGATTCGGCTCTTCTTATCTCGCACGTTGCGTAGGACAAAAGAAAGCTCGCGAAATATGGTTCCTTTGCCGTCAATACTCAGCCAAAGAGGCCGAAGAGATGGGAATGGTAAACAAAGTGGTTCCTTTCGAACAACTGGAAGATGAAACCGTATCATGGTGTCAAACGATTCTGCAACGCAGCCCAATGGCTATACGTATGATTAAACGTGGATTGAATGCCGAGCTCGACGGACAGAGAGGTTTGATGGAGTTTGCCGGAGACGCTACTTTAATGTATTACCTGATGGAAGAAGCCCAAGAAGGAAAAAATGCTTTCCTTGAAAAGAGAGACCCCGACTTCCAACAATTTCCTAAATTTCCGTGAAAGGAAAAGATATTCAGACATTCAGATGGACAGACATTCAGATAAATAAATATGATTACCCGCAATTATACCTCCAAAGATTGTTTTTTGAGAGATTCCTCCCTCCGGTCGGAATGACACCAATTTGTAAGGATATAGATTGTAGAGAGGCGGCAAATCCGCCTCTCTACAATCTCCTCTCTAAGCCGGAAACATCAGTCATTCCGAACATAACGAAGTAGAGTGAGGAATCTTCAAAATTAGGGGTATAATTGCGGATAATCATTTAAATAAATATCGAACTTTAATCTGTCCATCCGAACGTCTGTCCATCTGAATGTCTGAATATCCGAATATCTGAATATCTATCAATTATGCTCCACGCCTCATACACACGATATAACCTCCGGTTCAAAACGCCAAGCGGCACTTCACGGGGGATTTTGACAGAAAAAGAGACTTTTTTTGTGCGCCTTGTCGATGATAATAATCCGAGTTCATTGGGAATAGGTGAATGCGCCCTTTTCAGGGGACTGAGTTCGGACGACGTGCCGGAGTATGAAAATGTACTGGCAGATATTTGTTGGAATATAGAGGAGTATAAAGAAAATTTCCGGGAGAAATTCAAACATTTTCCGTCCATTATTTGCGGATTGGAAATGGCTTTTGCCGACTTGCAAAACGGAGGTATCCGACAACCATTTCCATCCGTTTTTACGCAAGGCGAAGATTTTATCCGCATTAACGGTTTAATCTGGATGGGAACCAAAGAAAATATGCGCCAACAAGTCCTCGAAAAAATTGAAAAAGGCTTTTCCTGCATCAAAATAAAAATAGGCGCGATAGATTTTGAAGAAGAACTGGATTTACTGAAATATATCCGGAAAGAGTTCGGGCGGAAAGATATTGAATTGCGCGTAGATGCCAACGGCGCTTTTGCTCCCGGCGAGGCATTAACAAAACTGGAACAATTGGCTCAACTGGATTTGCATTCGATTGAGCAACCTGTAAAAGCAGGGCAACCGGAAATAATGTCCGGCCTATGCCGTAAAACTCCACTTCCTATTGCGTTGGATGAAGAGTTAATAGGGCTTGTCGAAAGAGAAGAAAAACATCAGCTTTTGGAAGAAATACGGCCTCAGTATATAGTATTAAAACCGAGCTTGCACGGTGGTTTTTGCGGGACACAAGAGTGGATTGATGCAGCAAAAGAGGTAAAAACGGATTGGTGGATTACTTCTGCGTTGGAGTCCAATATCGGACTAAATGCAATTGCCCAATGGACATATTTGCTGAATAACCCTCTGCCACAGGGATTAGGCACAGGACAACTATACGTCAACAACGTGCCGCCCGAACCGGATTTAAGGGGAGAAAAACTCTTTTTTCGTAAAGAACCGGAGAATTTCGAGTAAACATTTATGATATAAAAATATATAACAAAGCTAAAAACGGTTAAAAACAGGGCATTTTTCTATATAGAAAAACATGCAATAATTAAGAATATAGTTTAAATTTGTCTCACTTACGTTTACACCTACAATAATTCAGCTTATTTTCAATGAATTTGTACAAAAGAATCATTTTTTTGTTTTTGTTTATATTTCCGTTTATAGTTGCTGTAATAATCTATTTTTCAGTACGTAAACCGACTATTGACATTATCAACGACAACTCTTTCGAAACGGAAGAATTTACCGATTATGTGAATGAAGGCAATTCCACATCAGAGATTAAAAAAACGGAAGATAACCTAACCGTTACCTATACATTAAAGGACGGCTATCTCTATCCTTATGCAGGAATGGAAATCCACAAGGAGGGTTACTCATATTTTTCGTTGAATCATTATAAATTCAGGTTTGTAATCAACGCGAGCGATGACCTAAGGCTATCCGTAAGGATAAATCAATATATAGATAACTATACGGATCCGGACAATTACCTATCTTATCTCATTCTTGTAAAATCTTTCGGTTTAAAAAAAGGATTGAACACCATTGAAATAAATTCGAAAAACATCAATGAAGTCCCGACATGGTGGTTTGAAATGAATCCGGAAAAGTTAAACAGCACCGACAATAGCTCATTGGAGAAAACCAAAGCAATATGGCTGTTCAGCGAAAATACCACACCAAAAGACAAGGAGTTCGTATTAGACATACGCGAACTGAAACTGGAATATGACATAATGCCGTTCCTGTATCACAGTCTGTATTTATTTGTAATATATTATGCACTGCTCGTGTTGTTTATCCGTAAAATCAAGAAAATCAATATAAAGTGTATCTTCGCGCCGAATGAGCAGCCGGAAACTAAAACAGAAATACCCGAAACGCCTGCCCGAATTATCTCTTTTATCGGTCAAAATTATTCGAATCCGGAGCTTAAACTACACGACATTGCCTCGCATGCAGGGACTTCGGAAGATATGGCTTCCGAATTATTGAAGAAATATACGAACAAAAGTTTCCGTCAATACCTGAATCAAATTAGGATGGAAGAAGCCCAAAGGTTATTGAAAGAATCAGACCTGCAAATATCGGAGATAGCCTTCAAGGTCGGATATAACAACATCCAGCATTTCAACAGGGTTTTCAAAGAATACACCAATCTATCGCCCAAAGCATACCGGGAAAGTTGATTTGATTAACTGACTAATCGGCTAATCGATTAATCTGCTAATTACCTAACCGATTGTCGATTAAACAATTAAACAGTTAGCCGATTAGATATTATTCGCCTCTTTCCGGCGTTTCAGGCAGTATAATTTCTACTTATCCTCTCATGTTCTTGTTTTTATTGCACATTTACACTACTTTTGTGCATAAATAATTTTATTAAAACCTGATTCAAAAACAAAAAATGGCAAATAAATTACTGGAAGGAAAAAGAGGTATCATTTTCGGTGCCTTAAACGATATGTCTATCGCATGGAAAGTAGCTGAACGTGCGGTGGAAGAAGGAGCTAAAATCACTCTGTCCAATACGGCATTAGCCGTAAGGATGGGAACGGTAAAACAACTCAGCGAGAAATTAAACGCAGAAGTAATTCCGGCAGACGCAACAAACGTTGAAGAACTGGAAAACGTATTCAGGGAATCACAGGAAATCTTAGGAGGAAAAATCGATTTTGTCCTGCATTCTATCGGAATGTCGCCGAATGTACGGAAGAAAAGACCTTATGACGACCTTGATTACAACATGTTAAACACAACCCTGGATATATCCGCTATCTCTTTCCACAAAATTCTCCAATCTGCAAAAAAACTGGACGCAATCAACCAATACGGATCTATCATTGCCCTTTCGTATGTAGCTGCCCAACGTACCCTTTTCGGCTATAACGATATGGCGGATGCAAAAGCAATGCTGGAATCTATTGCCCGCAGTTTCGGATATATTTACGGACGCGAGAAAAACGTACGAATCAATACAATCTCCCAATCTCCTACCATGACAACCGCCGGAAGCGGAATAAAAGGAATGGACAGTTTAATGGATTTCTCCGAAAGAATGTCGCCTCTTGGCAACGCAACGGCTGACGAATGTGCTGATTATTGCATCGTTATGTTCTCTGATTTAACCCGCAAGGTTACGATGCAGAACCTTTTCCACGATGGTGGATTTTCCAGCATGGGTATGAGCCTGAGAGCTATGGATCAGTACCAGAAAAGTTTCGATTTGTACCGCGACGAAAACGGTAAAATTATTTACGGATAATTTTTACAGAAAGCCAAAATAGTTGATCGCTTTTGCGAAAAACCCTAAAACAACCGCATAAAAAGCCGCATAGCTTTTTATGCGGTTATTTTGTTTTCAGGGAAATATCCTCACATTCTCTTTTTACAGTTCATGGGGCTTATGGGTTAAAAACGTATCGACAGCACAAGGAGACCCAAAATGTTCCTATTCATTATATTTTCTAATCTGCCAAAAACAAATATCTTTTTTGCCATGTTTATAATATCATCATATCCTTGATAAGTTGATCGTTTAGCGAAGGTTTAAATTAGTGATTAGTGATTAGTGGTTAGGATACGTTGGTTGTCTATAAATGAGAGAACAAATGCCTAAAAATATACCACTATCAATTACAATTAATTACTTTCAAAATAACGAATACTAATTTTTACCGAACAATTATCACTAAAAACTTATAACTATTATGTACAAATTAATTCTCGTTCGTCACGGCGAAAGTATATGGAATCTGGAAAACAGGTTTACCGGTTGGACTGATGTCGGTTTGTCGGAAAAAGGAGTGGAAGAAGCCCGTAAAGCCGGACAATTACTAAAAAAATACAATATTCAATATCAGGTCTCCTACACTTCTGTATTGAGAAGAGCAATTGCTACTCAATTTTATCTTGCCTCGGAAGCCGGCCGGCTGTGGATTCCAACTGCTCAGAGTTGGCGTCTCAATGAGCGTCATTACGGAGCTTTGCAAGGATTAAATAAAGCCGAGACAGCAGAAAAATATGGTGATGAGCAAGTCCGTATCTGGCGAAGGAGTTTTGATATTGCACCCCCGTTATTGGACGAGAAGGATTCGCGCCATCCGAAGTCTGAAGAAAAATATAACTATCTGGATCCTGCTGTTTTACCGCTGGGAGAATCTTTGAAACAGACTATCCACCGGGTTTTACCTTTTTGGGAAGATGCAATCGTTCCTTCCCTGATGCAAAAGGAAACAGTCTTGGTGACGGCTCACGGAAACAGTCTTCGTGCACTGGTCAAGCACATTGACAAGATAAGCGACGAGGATATTGTAAATCTTGAAATTCCAACCGGAACGCCACAGATTTATGAATTAGATGAAAACCTGAATCCGCTGAATCATTATTATTTGTCGTTATGATTGAGTGGCGGATTTGTGGGTGTTTTTGATGGTTACAGGTTGATATTGATTATGAATATGTGACAAGATTGCATGCGCAAACACACCACGTCTATTTGTAGATACGTGGCATGCCACGTATCTACGGAAATTGTTGGAAACTATTTGAAACGCATCTGAATTAATTTGCCTTTTGTCTCTTTTTTCGCTACTTTTGTACTGCAAAAAAAAACTTATCATAAACAAATCCTATATGATCTTATTCTTCAAGAAAGAGGATGCTGGAATAATCGCAGTTAGTGCGGAGCAATCTATTAGTAATCAGGATATTGAAAAATTAAATTGGCTTTTTAGCGGTGCTATTTACACAGGTGAGGAAACAATTGGCGGATGGTTTATCGGGCCGCGCCGTGAGATGATTACCCCTTGGAGTACCAATGCAGTTGAAATTACCCAGAACATGGGGATTAAAGGAATTCTTCGTATAGAAGAATTTTTTGTGGCAAAAGGCGCTGACTCGGAACATGACCCTATGTTGCAACGGGTGTATAACGGGCTGAATCAGGATATTTTTACTATAAACAAACAGCCGGAGCCTATTTTGTATATTGAAGACATTGACGCATATAACAAAAAAGAAGGATTGGCTTTGAGTCCTGAAGAGGTGGATTACCTGAATGGTATAAGCGAAAAAATAGGACGTAAGCTGACCGATAGCGAGGTATTCGGTTTTTCACAAGTAAACTCCGAACACTGCCGTCACAAAATTTTTAACGGAGTGTTTGTTATTGATGGAGAAGAAAAAGAGAGTTCCCTGTTTAAACTGATACGGAAAACCTCCGAACTGAATCCGAATAAATTAGTATCGGCATATAAAGACAACGTAGCTTTCAATGAAGGTCCGGTTATCGAACAATTTGCCCCTGCGAGTGGCGATAAACCTGATTTCTTTGAAGTAAAAGAGATCAAATCCGTTATCTCGCTGAAAGCCGAGACACATAACTTCCCGACTACGGTCGAACCGTTCAATGGCGCTGCAACCGGAACCGGGGGCGAAATCCGTGACCGCCTCGGCGGAGGAAAAGCCAGCTTGCCGATTGCCGGAACAGCCGTATATATGACCTCTTATCCGCGTACCGAAGAGGGACGCCCGTGGGAGCAGTCCATGCCCGAACGCAAATGGTTGTATCAAACCCCTGAACAAATTCTGATTAAAGCTTCCAATGGCGCAAGCGATTTCGGTAATAAATACGGACAACCTCTTATCTGCGGTTCGTTATTAACTTTCGAACATGCTGAAAATCAAAAGAAGTTTGCTTACGATAAAGTAATCATGCTTGCCGGAGGTGTTGGTTTTGCCAAAATGAAAGACAGCCTCAAAGGCGATCCTCAAGTAGGACAGAAAGTTGTAGTGATGGGTGGAGATAACTACCGCATCGGTATGGGCGGAGGCGCTGTTTCGTCTGTCGAAACAGGTGTTTACGATAACTCTATTGAGTTGAATGCCGTGCAACGCGCCAATCCTGAAATGCAAAAAAGAGTAGCCAACGTGATTCGTACCTTGGCAGAATCTGATAATAACCCTATCGTTTCGATCCATGACCACGGAGCAGGCGGACATTTGAACTGTTTGTCCGAGCTTGTTGAAAGTACCGGAGGTAAAATTGATATGGATAAACTTCCGGTAGGCGACCCTACCTTGTCGGCTAAAGAGATTATCGGAAATGAAAGCCAGGAACGTATGGGACTGCTTATCAATGAACAAGATGCCGAACTTATCCGTAAAATTGCAGACCGCGAACGCGCTCCGATGTATGTAGTAGGAGAAACAACCGGCGATATGCAATTTGTTTTTGAAAAAGAAAACGGAGAAAAACCTATCGATCTCCGTCTGGATTATATGATCGGAAAACCTCCGCGCACTGTGATGACAGACAAGACCGTGAACGAAAAATATGCTTCTGTAAACGTTGATCCGGCAAAAATCCAACAATACATTGAAAACGTGTTGCAGTTGGAGTCGGTAGCTTGTAAAGACTGGTTGACCAATAAAGTAGACCGTTCCGTAACAGGTAAGATTGCCAAACAACAATGTGCCGGAGAAATCCAATTGCCGTTAAATAACTTAGGTGCAGTAGCATTGGATTACCGTGGAAAGTCGGGTATCGCAACTTCTATCGGTCACGCACCGATGGCAGCCATGGTCGACCCTGCTGCGGGTTCCGTCCTTGCCATTGCCGAAGCCTTGACTAATATTATCTGGGCTCCGTTGACCGACGGGCTTGAAAGTGTATCGTTGAGCGCCAACTGGATGTGGCCTTGTAAAAACCCGGGAGAAGATGCCCGTTTATATGAAGCCGTGGAAGCGTGCAGTAATTTCGCATGCGACTTGGGAATCAATATTCCGACAGGAAAAGATTCACTATCCATGACACAAAAATATGGCGACGAAAAAGTGTACTCACCAGGCACTGTTATTATCTCCGCCGGAGCCGAAGTATCCGATGTTCGCCGGATTATAAGCCCTGTGATTGTTAATGATCCGGATACAACTATCCTGCATATAGATTTCTCTTTTGACGGTTTGAAGTTGGGAGGTTCGGCGTTGGCTCAATCCCTTAACCGTTTGGGCGAAGAGGTTCCGACAGTGAAAGATGCGGAATATTTTGGCGATGCTTTTGAAGCTGTTCAATCATTGATCAATAAAAACCTTATCCTTGCCGGGCACGATATCTCCGAAGGCGGAATGTTGACCGCCCTGCTTGAAATGTGTTTTGCCAATACCAACGGAGGGTTGAAAGTAGACCTGAACACTATCGGCGAACAGGATATCGTTAAAATACTATTCAGCGAAAACCCCGGTATCCTGATTCAGGTAAAAGATAAAAAATCAGTAGAAAAAATACTGGAAGATGCCGGTATCGGATTCGCAGAAATAGCTGTTCCGGTAAAAGAACGCCGTGTTTCAATCCAAAAAGATAAAAACACATACACCTTTGATATTGATTCATTACGCGACCTTTGGTTTAAGTCTTCCTACTTGTTGGATCGCAGGCAGAGCGGCGAACAATGTGCAAAGGATCGTTTTGAAAATTATAAAAAACAACCCCTTCAGTTCAAGTTTAACGACTCGTTCAGCGGGAAACTTTCGAAGTTAGGCTTATCTGCCGACCGTAAAAACCGTTCCGGCATTAAAGCCGCCATTATCCGCGAAAAAGGAACAAACGGAGAACGCGAAATGGCTTACTCCATATGGCTTGCCGGTTTTGACGTCAAAGACGTTCACATGACCGACCTTGCTTCAGGCCGCGAAACGCTTGAAGATGTAAACCTCATTGTTTTCTGTGGCGGATTCTCCAACTCCGATGTTCTTGGTTCCGCTAAAGGCTGGGCAGGTGGATTTTTGTACAATGAAAAAGCAAAAGCAGCATTGGAAAAATACTATGCACGCCCTGACACCCTGAGCCTCGGTATTTGTAACGGTTGCCAATTGATGACCGAATTGAATCTGGTATATCCTGAACATGAGCAAAAACCGAAAATGTTACATAACAATTCGCATAAGTTTGAATCTAATTTTATCGGATTGAATATTCCTCAAAACGAATCAGTTATGTTCGGTTCACTTTCCGGAAGCAAACTCGGAATCTGGATAGCCCACGGAGAAGGAAAATTTGATTTGCCTTATGCCGAAAATGAATACAATATTATTGCCAAATACGAATACGATGGCTACCCTGCCAATCCGAACGGCTCGCGATATGCCACCGCCGGTATCTGTTCCAAAGACGGACGCCACCTGGCAATGATGCCTCACTTGGAAAGAGCAATTTTCCCTTGGCAATGGGCGCACTACCCGCTTGACCGCAAACAAAGCGATGAAGTAACCCCATGGATAGAAGCATTCGTTAATGCCCGCAAATGGATTGAAAAGAGCGCTAAGTAACAAGCAATATCACGGTTTTGTATATTTTTCAACCTTCAGGTTTTCCTGAAAAAATAAAAACAAATTCCTGATAATTTATAAAATAAAAACTCCCCGGAAGAAGTTGATTCACTTTCTCCGGGGAGTTTTTGTTTTTGCACTGTATGTGATTTTTATTCTCGCAGGGAAATTCGTTTGGTAGGAAATTACTCAAATAAACATAGAAAATGATAAGATTTTCTATGTTTTTTCTACATCCTTTTTTCTTCCTCTGAATTTCTTCCTGAAATTTTATGAACTTTTCCCGTTGCCGGACTGTTTGTATTCCAATATAAAGTAGTTTAATCTTTATTTATTATGTCAAAAATAATCAGTGTAAAGGTTTTCGGGAGCATCTTTTTTATTTTATTATTAAATATACAAAACCAGCTTTACGGACAGGGCGCTACTGTTTTGCAGGACAGCATAAAACCGGATAGCACCGAATTGATTATTACCTGGCAAGATGGTGTGAAACCGGACACAGAAAAGCATAAAGTTTCTTTTAAAGACAGCCTAGACGGACAGTTTGACCTTAGCGACCTATTGATTAATGCGCATGGGTTTGTTCCTGTTCCTGTATTGATAACCGAACCGGCCTTGGGAGGGATTGGCGGATTGCTAGCCGGTGTTTTTATGCAACCGCCGGCTCAACGTGTGAAGATGAACCATAAAGGGCATCCCATACTGGGACGGCCTACGATTATGGGTGTAGGAGCTATGTATACTGCGAATAATTCGTGGGGCGTTGGAGGTGGATACACAGGCGAGTGGGATAAGATCGGGTTAATTTATTCGGTAGCTGCTGCTTATGCCGATGTCAATATGGATTTTTACAGGGAATTACCCCTTCTCAATAAAGAGGCGCATGCAACATTCAATTTCAGGGCTGTTCCGGTCTATCTTTCTGCCCGGAAGACTTTCCTCGATTATTTCGGAGCCGGGCTTAAATATGTATTTTGTTATATGGACGTAACTTTAAGCGATAAAGATACGTTGCAGGGGCACTACTATTTCAATCAGTTGGTAGAAAAGGTTGAGAGTAAAAAAATTATCAGCCGCTTGACACCTATACTGACTTTTGATAGCCGCGATAATATTTTTTCGCCTAACAATGGAATACGTATAGACGTGCAGATGGATTGGTCAAATAAAGTATTGGGAAGCGATTTCAATTATATCCAGGCAGGAGCCGAAGGGTATGGATATTGGCAGGTTTTCAAGCCGTGGGTGGCTTCCTTACGGTTGGAATGGGAGCAGATTTTTAATAATCCGGCATTCTATATGCTTCCTGAAATCCAGTTGCGCGGAGTCCCTGCCTACCGTTATCAGGGAAATATTACAACGCTTGCCGAAACCGAGCAACGGGTAAATATATACAAACGTTGGTGGCTGGTGGCTTTTGGCGGTCTTGCCAAAGCGTTTGATTCTTATTCGGATTTTTCGGATGCCGATTGGGTATATAATTACGGAGGCGGTTTCCGTTATCTGATAGCCCGTAAATTCGGGCTTCAAATGGGAGCCGACGTTGGTTTCGGACCTTCCGACTGGGGTGTTTATGTCGTATTTGGTAGTGGTTGGCTGAGGGATTAGTAAATTAGCAAATTAGTAGATTTGTAAATTAGCAAATGAAACCGCCTTTATTGCTTTATTTTTACCATTGGGAGGACGACTTCAAGTCATCCTCTCAATTAGCAGGCTGATTATATGAAAAACAATATTCTTTTTATGCGCCAAACCTGATTATTTGCATCCAACTCTCACCTTTCACCTTTCATTTTTCACTTTTCACTTTTCACCTTTTATTTTATGCGTCAAAACCTGATCGTTTGTATTATTGTTTTCTGGGGAAATATTATACACTCTTTTGCCCAGGATATACGCGATGATATTTCTGTAGATACTATCGTGCAGGAAACATTCCGGTTAAGCGATTCAGTCCCATCCATTACTAAAATTATCTATTTTAACCCTCGCCCCGCACATAAAGAACTGTTTGCAGTAAACTACGGTTATTGGTCGCTTGCCTCGTCACCGATCAACGAAAATGAATGTCAGGTCGAACTGAAAAAACATCCGTGGCTTGCAGCCGGTGAAGTGTTTACTTTGAATATGTCTGTTTGGGTATTCGACCGTTTTGTTATAAAAGGAGATTACGCCTATATCAATTTTCAAACCATAAAGGAAAACTTCCATACCGGATTTGTTTGGGATAATGACAATTTCAGTACCAACCTCTTTTTTCATCCTTACCATGGGAGTCTTTATTTCAATGCCGCCAGATCGAGCGGACTCAATTTCTGGCAATCTGTCCCTTATGCCATAGGAGGAAGCCTTATGTGGGAGCTTTTTATGGAAAACGAACCTCCTGCAATTAACGATCTGATTGCTACTTCATTAGGAGGAAGTTGCCTGGGAGAGATTACATGGAGGATTTCCGATCTGTTTATCGATCAGTCTGCCAGAGGAATGGAACGTGTAGCACGCGAAACTGCCGTATTTGTTGTTTCGCCCATGCGGGGACTGAACCGGATTATTTTTGGCGATGCATGGAAACGCTCTTTTTGTACAACCCAAACTATTGCCAAGCCGGATCTGGTCTTTTCTACAGCTCTCAACTTAAGGTATCTGGCAGAAAAAAAGAATTGGGGCGATGCTGCCAAAGGAGTTGAAATAGGGCTCAATCTGGTGTACGGAAACCCGATGGATGATTTTGAGAGGACGCCATACAGCTTTTTTGTTTTGGATGCCAAGTTTAACTTTATGTCCGGACAGCCTTTTATCGGAGGGATTTGTGTAAAAGCTCTCTTGTGGGGTACGCATTGGAAACCAAGACCTAATTCAGGCTTCCTTTTCGGAATATTTCAACATTTTAATTATCAGGATTCAAACCCTATAAAAGATGGCAATATGGAGGTTGAGCCTTATCAGATTTCGGAAGCAGCAGCCTTTGGCGGTGGAATGATTTGCTCCATTCCGGTGGTCGAAAACCAACTCTCTTTTTTTAGTGATGTATATGTTAACGGAGTACTTCTCGGCGGAAACCATACTGATTATTATAAAGCAATAGACAGGGATTACAATCTTGGAAGCGGTTATAGTTTTAAGTTTATGCCGGGCATTAGTTGGCGGAATATGGGCTCCATACGCCTTGAAGTAGACCGGATTCAATTATATACATGGAAAGGATATAAAAGCAGTTTGAATCTCTCCCGGCTTTCGGATGAAGAGATGGTTTACCTGAATGTACAAGGAGATAAGGGAAATACCGCACTTACAACTGTCACCGCTAAAATGACCATCCGCCTGTATGAAGATTTGGAGCTGAATTTATCGGAAGCATACTACCTGCGGCGTTCCGTATATGACTACTTCCCGAACGTAAGCTATGAAGCATTTGAATCTAAAATAGGTTTGCTTTATCGTTTCAAATAATTCTAATAGAGATTTATACTACTCACTCGGGCTTCAATTTTTCAGCAACTCTTTGGCATTCCGTACAGCTGCGTCAGTAAGGTTTGTTCCGCTCAGCATTTGAGCTATTTCCATAACGCGCTCTTCGCCGGATAGTTGTTTGATATTGGAAGTGGTGCTTTTCTCATTATCGGTTTTAAACACCTTATAATGAACAGTTCCTTTGGAGGCGATCTGAGGTAAATGGGTGATGCTGATCACCTGCATGGTCTCTCCCATTCGTTGCATGATAGCTCCCATCTTATCGGCAATCTCGCCGGAAACACCCGAATCTATTTCGTCCAGAATAATAGTAGGCAAATCCGAAGAACGCGAAATAACTGATTTAAGGCTCAGCATGACACGCGATATTTCTCCTCCCGAAGCAATGGTTGAGATCGGTTGCAATACTCGGTCTTTATTGGCAGAAAAAAGAAAGTTAACTTCATCAATGCCATTGGAAGTGAGTGAGTTCTTTTCAGTAAATTCTATTGAAAGGCGGGCATTGGGCATCCCAAGGTTTTGCAATATCGAAACAATCTCGTTTTCTATTTCCGGAGCCTTGTTTTTGCGGCTTCCGGACAGTTTCCGAGCCAAATCAAAAAGGGCGGCTTCCTGTTTTTCTATATCCTTGGTCAAACGTTCTATCTCTTCCGAACAGAAATCAAGCTGTTGTAATTGTTCTTCTATTGATTGTTTCAGCGACAACAACTCTGTTATGGAAGAAACACTGTGTTTCTTTTCCAATGAATAGATCATATCCAAACGGCTGTTAACCTGTTCTAAACGCTGGGGATTTACCTCCACATCGTTTTGCATTACCTCCAACTCCCTTGTAATGTCTTTCAGTTCGATCAGGGATGAATTAAGGCGTTGCGACAAATCTCCGGAGACATGAAAAACGGAAGATATGGAGTGAATGGATGATATTGCTTCTTTTAAATTGCTGTTGATATTCCGGTCGCCTTCATCGAGCAACCATAAGGCTTTGGATAAAGCCGCTTTTATCTCTTCGCTATGTGTCAACACAGAGGATTCGGATTCCAACTCTTCCTGTTCGGTTTCGGAAAGGCGTGCTTCAGCCAACTGGTTCAGTTGAAAATCGAGAAAATCCTTGTCTGCATTTTTTTTGTTTGCCTCTTCGGTCAGTTGTTTGAGGCGTCTTTTAGCTACACAAAAACAATCGTATAGCTCACGGTAATGTTGTATATCTTTTTTATTTCCGGCAACAATATCGACAATGTTCAATTGAAATTGGCTGTCATTGAGAAGTAAGTTTTCGTGTTGGGAGTGAATGTCGATCAGTTTTTCGCCCAACTCTTTCAAAACGGAAATGCCGACAGGCGTATCGTTTACGAATGAACGGGATTTGCCATTCGGAGCAACTTCCCGCCTGATAATACACTCTTCGTCGTAGTCCAATTCGTTTTCTTCGAAGAAAAGTTGCAAACCATAAGAAGAGAGGTCAAAGACTCCTTCTATTACACATTTTTTATCGGGATCTTTTATCGAACGGGAATCGGCCCTTTGACCGAGAATCAAATTAAGCGCTCCCAGAAGAATAGATTTACCTGCTCCTGTCTCTCCTGTGATAACGGAAAAACCGTTTTGCAGATTGATAACCGATTTATCAATAAGAGCATAATTTTCTACGGAAAGTGTCTTTAACATAATGCAAAACTCGATATAAAAGAGATTACTTTTTCCGGGTTAATTTCCACTTTTTTTATTACCTCAACAAGTCTTCCAGTTTGTTGGATTGGGTTGGCAGGATATCTAACAACACTTCGTAAACTTCTTTTTTCTCTTTTGGAGTGGAATTACGAAACATATCTATCAATTCATCCCTTTTGGTTTCTGCAAAAAGCTGCAATGCAATGGAATGCGGATCGGCTAGATATAATTCGCTAAGATAAGGTAGTACGGAGTAAATTTTATTTCGCCCTTTCTCTACATTCGTACTCATTTCGTCCAGACCGAGGCGGTGATACTCATAACTTACATCACGGAGTTTTTTCAGCCTCTCATCCAGATAATCACGAACAAGAGTATAACGGCTTCTCTCTCCTTGAAACTTCCACCCGGCATTGTCCGAACTTTGTGCCAAAGCGACAATCGCTTCCGCCTTGTCAAAATATTTGGTTCCTCCGTAACGGCTGTAAGAGTCAAAATGAAGCCCTAAAATAATATTGATATAATATGCCACTATCGACATTAGTTCGGAGTCATAACTACTATCATAGTACTCCAGGCGGTCAAACTGCGAGTAGTTAAACTTTAAGTTGACATCTTTAAAGTTGAATAAGGTGGTCGTATATGAGGAATTGAATACAGGCCGATTGGATTGAACCTGCAATTCGCCGGCAAAATGAGTACCTGCTGCTTCGGATATAGTAAAAATCAGGCTGCAATTAATCCGCTCCTCATTCAAGAAAACGGCATCTGTCCACTTCCGTGAATTGATAAATTCCGTCAGGTTATTGGACAACGTATTGAATATTTCCCTGTTTGTTCCTTCTATTTTGTCCGAATTTACCTCAACACGGCAGTATATCTCTTGCGCGTAAACAGGAGAAGCCAGCAGGATGAGGAGGGGAAGGAGTATTTTTTTCATTATCATTTGAATAAGTTGAAAGGTGAAAAGTGAAAGATGAAAGTTAGGATGTTTTTTCTGTGTTCCTTGTTACTTCAACTGTGTTTAGAGGAATTTCCGAACCAGATAATTTATAATATCGCTTGCTACGGTTTTCTTATCTTTCAATTCATAGGGAGACTTTTCTCCGTTTTTATCTATAATTGTTATCTTGTTTGTATCGTATTGGAAACCGGCATTGGCATCGTTCAATGAATTGAGGACAATAAAGTCAAAATTTTTCCTTGCGCATTTTTCTTTTGCATTCCCTTCTTCATTTGTTGTTTCCAACGCAAAGCCAATCATTACCTGATTTGCTTTTTTCTGCTTTCCCAATGAAGCGGCGATATCGCGCGTGGGCTTAAGTTCCAATAAAAGATCTCCTGTTTTTTCGCGTTTTATTTTTTCTTCGGCTCTCACTGCCGGAGTATAGTCGGCTACCGCCGCGCAAAGGATCTGTATATCGGCTTCCGAAGCAATTTCTACGGCGGCATTATACATCTCTTCTGCCGACTCGACATTTATCCTTTTTATTTTCGGATTCTTCGCCTGTAAATGTACCGGACCGGAAACAAGCGAAACTTCCGCTCCCCTTTCCGCACACTCCTCGTCAAGTGCAAAACCCATTTTTCCGGAAGAGTAATTTCCTATAAAACGTACAGGATCTATCTTTTCGTATGTCGGTCCGGCGGTAATAAGTACTTTCCTTCCCTTTAAATCCTGATTCAGGCTAAAAAAACGTTCGATATGACGGACAATATTTTCAGGTTCTTCCATACGTCCTTTTCCTTCCAGACCGCTTGCCAGAAAACCGGAAGCGGGTTCAATGATATGGTTTCCGAAGCTCTGTAATGTTTTCAGGTTTTTTTGTACGGCAGGATGCGCATACATATCAAGATCCATTGCCGGAGCGACAAACACCGGGCATTTTGCAGACAAATAAGTTGTCAGTAAAAGATTATCAGCCACACCATTTGCCATTTTACCGATTGTATTGGCAGTAGCAGGAGCAATAACATAAGCATCAGCCCAGAGTCCCAGGCTCACATGGCTGTTCCATGCACCGTTTTCAGGGTCGAAAAAATCGACTAAAATCGGATTTTGGGACAAGGTCGCCATGGTAAGCGGGGTTATGAACTGCTTGGCAAGGGGAGTCATAACTACCTTTACGTTTGCGCCTCTCTTTACCAACTCGCGAACCAGCATAGTGCATTTGTAGGCTGCTATTCCGCCGGTAATTCCCAAAATTATATTTTTGCCGTTAATCATACCTGATAATTTTAAACACAATGAACGCAATGATTGTATGTAATAAACGCAGTGTCAATATAAACCCGGCGCTCTTTCCATTTCTTCATGGCGTCCATCGCGGTTAGTTAAGAAGCCCTTCCGATGCAATCGGAAGAAGATGCTTTACTATTTTTTCAACTTTTCTCTTGCCGGATTACGGGAGTATATCTTTCCGTCAACATATTCTTGCGCTGCAATCAATGTTGCTTTCGGTAATTTTTCATAAAAACGGGAAATTTCAATTTGCTCCCTGTTTTCAAATACTTCTTCCAGGTTATCATTGTAAGAAGCAAATTCCTGCAATTTCTTTTCCAGCTCGCTCTTGATCTCTACACTGATCTGGTTAGAACGTTTGGAAATAATCTTTACAGTTTCATACACATTACCGGTATCGGCACTCAATGAATTCATGTCACGGGTAATCGTGTTGTTAGGAGCATTTAGCTTTTTGTAATCCATAATAATGTAATATATTTTGTTTTTCTTTAATTCAATTGCTTCTGTGACTTTTCAAATATTTCCCCTGCTTCTTTGGCATATTTGCTATTTGGAAAATCGTTCGTAAAATTATAATATTCATCCACCGTATCCCTGTACCGGTCTTCCATCTTTTCCAGTACACTTTTTTCGGCTTGCTGATATTTGGACTTCAGGATAATAAAGGCGAGTTCTTCCCGATACTTGCTGTTCGGAAACTCTTTAATGGCATTTGTTGCCGCAACCACAGCCGACAGATAATTATTTCCCATATAGTTACCCAACTTATAATAAAGGGATGCGTTCAGGTAGGCTTTGTATGCCAGTTTTTCCTGCATCTCCTTCACCATAGTCAGCACCTCGGACAGGCGGGAACTCTGCGGGAAAAGTTCGGCAAAAAGGAATAACTCCTCCAACGCTCTTTTCGTACTGGTCTGGTCGAATTTCGGATTCGGGGAATCTTTGTAATAACAGTATCCGACATAAAACTTGCAATCTTCGGCATGCTTTCCTTTCGGATAACTCCGGTAGTAGCCTGAAAAATAACTTTTAGCTGAAAGGTAGTCCTTATTGTTCAGATAACACATACCCAAAAGATACAGGGATTCTTCCCCTTTTTCGGTTCCTTTAAAAGCAGGCAGTACTGACTCAAACAATGTTGCAGCCTGCATGTATTTTTTCTTGCCGTAATATTCTACGGCTTTTTCAAACTTCAGGTTGTTATCGGTGCTTTTCTGCAATCTCGTGTATTCGCTGCAGGAAACTAACAACAAGGATAACAGCAATATGTATATATTCTTCGTCTTCATTTTATTTTCAATTTGCAAAAATAGACATTTGTATCCAAACTCAGAAGGAAAACTGTATTTTTTAACGATAATATCTTGTAATCCGTATAAATTTCATCGACAAAATTTTTCAGGTGCGATTTTATTCTCTGCAAACAATAATTATTTTCCTCTCAAAAACAGAGCTATTTATAAAATTTTCACTCAAAAAGTATTCAAAATCTCCTCAAACCAAACAAATTCCCCAAACTTTCAACTTTCACTTTTCAACTTTTTTTCGTCAGTTTATTGTTTTTCTTTTTGAGATTACTACATTTGCAAGCAAACAAAAAAAATGCTTAATTAAAACAAAGTAGCTGGTATGTTGAAGAAAATATTGTCAATTTCGGGAAAGCCGGGTTTGTATGAATTAGTATCGCAGGGCAAAAATATGCTTATCGTTGAAAATTTGAAAGAAAAAAAACGTATGCCGGCATATTCCCACGAAAAAATTATTTCTTTGGCCGACATTGCCATTTTCACCGATGAAGATGAAGTCCCATTGAAGAAAGTCCTGAATTCCATAAAAGAAAAAGAAAACGGAGTAAAATCATCTTTGGATCCGAAGAGCGATAACAAAAAACTACGTGAATATTTTGCCACTGTTTTACCTAATTTTGATCGCGAAAGGGTCTATCCTACCGATATCAAAAAAATCGTATCCTGGTACAATATCCTGATTGAAACAGGAAAGAGCGAACTTCTGGAAGAAACCGAAGAAAAACAGGAAGAACAAGAAGTAAAAGAATAAATACTACGTAACATAAAGTTCAAAAAATATCCGGTATCCCTTTAAACAAAGGGATCGGAAGTATATTAAAAGAGAAATGATTTTTATCATTTCTCTTTTTTTACATTATAACGGATTTATTTTAATATTTTTTATCTTTTTATCTGTTGTTTAGACAACTAAATTTGCACCGTTATTATTAGTTGTCTAAACAACTTTTTTTGTTTTAAAATTATTTTAAGCAATATGGAAGATTATACTTTAAACATAGAACTGGTATTTGCCGTGATGAGTGGTAAGGTGTCGAGCGCAATCAACCGCAGGATGTACCGCGATTTCCGCAATGCAGGCCTTGATATCACTCCCGAACAATGGTCTATCCTTGTTGTATTGTGGCAGCAGGACAAGGTAACGCAAAAAGCCATCGCCGATGCTACTTATAAAGACCGTCCAAGTGTCACCCGCCTGATCGACAACATGGAAAAGCAAGGACTGGTGACTCGTGCACAGGATCCGGTAGACAGGCGGACAAACAAGATTTGCCTGACAAAAAAAGGTTCGGATCTGTACGACAAGGTACATCCTATCACCCTGAAAACTATGGAGGAAGCATTAAGCGGATTATCAAACGATGATATTTCAAATGCCCAATATCTTTTGAAAAAGATCTTTTCAAACCTGCAAACACCGGAAACGGAGGCTCCGGATAATACATTTTAACTTCAGGTTCAAAATTCTGTATTTTCAATATGATTCTATACTTTTTCAATATCCATTCATTTTATTCACTTGTAACTTATAACTCGTAACTAAAAACTCATGAATAAGTTAGCCATAATAATATTGCCGCTGTTCGTAGCAATCCAACTGCATGCACAGCAGGTTTTGACTTTGGACGATTGCCGCAATCTGGCATTAAAAAATAATAAAGAACAGAAAATTGTGGAAGAAGAGGTAAAAATAGCCGGATATAAAAAGAAGGCTGCTTTTACAAAATACCTTCCCGATATTTCGTTGAAAGGAGCTTATTTAAGGAACCAGAAGGAGATGTCGCTTATCAGCGAAGATATGTATTTGCCGATCGGGACACGATTGGCAGACGGTTCTTTCGGTTTCAGCCAGGATCAGGTCAACAACCAGTGGACGATGGTCAACGGGCAAGCGGTTCCGCTCGATGCAAGCGGACAGCCTTTTAACCCAAAGACAGATCCGGAAAAAATCATGTGGAAGAATTACACGACCGTTCCGAAAGAGGAGCTAACGTTTGACACACGAAATGTATATGTAGGCGCAATCAACCTGATGCAGCCTATTTTTATGGGAGGTAAAATAATTGCATATAATAAGATAGCGGGATTAAGCCGTGATCTTGCCATGTCGCAGCAAGAGACGGGCAGACAAGAGGTAATCCTCAACACGGACGAGGCTTACTGGCAGATTATATCTTTATCGAATAAGAAAAAAGTGGTACAGGGATTATTGGAGTTGCTTTCTAAAATGGAAAACGATGTTGATGCTTTAGTCGAAGAGGGACTTGCAACTAAAGCTGATAAACTTTCCGTACTGGTTAAAAAGAACGAAGCTGAAATGACAATGTTGAAGGTCGAAAACGGTATAAGCCTCTCGAAAATGTTGTTAGCCCAATATTGCGGTATTCCGTCGGACGAACAGTTCTCTTTGGCGGACGAACAACTGGGCGCTATCCCGGTAACGGTTTCGGGCGATTCAATTCCGCTTGAGCAGGTTTACGCCAACCGCAGCGAGATCAAAAGCCTCGACTATGCACAGAAATTATACAAACAAAAAGAGAATATCGTACGTGCCGACCTTTTGCCGAATGTAGCGCTTACCGCCAATTATCTGGCAACAAACCCGAACGTTGTAAACGGATTTAAAAACAGTTTTGATTTTGCATGGAATATCGGGGTGGTAGTAAATATCCCGCTACTGCATTGGGGCGAAAATATCTATCTGCTGAATGCGGCAAAAAGCGAAACAATCATTGCGGGGTATAAAATGGCAGAGGCTCAGGAAAAAATAGAGTTGCAAGTCAACCAGTCTACATTCAAGCAATCGGAGGCTATGCGTAAATTGCAGCTTTCACAAAACAACCTGGAAAAGGCGGACGAAAACCTAAGATATGCTATGATCGGATTTCAGGAGGGAGTGATTCCTGCTTCCAACTTACTGGAAGCGCAAACGGCGTGGCTCTCGGCAAATTCGGACAAGATAGAGGCTGAAATCGAAGCCAAGATGAGCGAGATTTACCTGCAAAAAGCAACGGGAGTTTTAGGGAAATAAAATAGTGGTTAGTGATAAGTGGTTAGTGATAATACTTATAATCAATTAGGTTAATTTAATCACGATTTATTTTTAGAATTTATATAATATATCAGATAATTCGGAAGATCAACTACATACAAAATGAAAACAAATAACAAAAAATCAAACAATGCCAATATGCTTATTGCATTTGTCGTATTGGTATGCATCGTTTTAGGAATAACCCTTTTCGGGATCTTTTTTATGAAACCCGACAAGGAAATTATTCAGGGAGAAGTAGAGGCTACGCAAATCCGTATTTCGGGGAAAGTTCCGGGGCGTATTGAAAAATTTCTGGTAGAAGAAGGTTCCTCCGTAAAAGAGGGTGACACACTGGTGATACTGAGCAGCCCCGATGTAGAGGCTAAGTTGCAACAGGCAATAGCCGCCGAAAAAGCCGCCTTGGCAATCAACCGGAAAGCAAAGAACGGAGCCCGCGAAGAGCAGATACAAAGCGCCTACGAGATGTGGCAGAAAGCCCTTGCGGGATTGGATGTTGCAAAAAAATCATACAACCGCATACAGGCATTGTATGAAAAAGAGGTAGTAGCCGCCCAAAAAAGAGATGAAGCGGAAGCAAATTATAAGGCAATGCTTGCCACCGAACAAGCGGCAAAGGCACAGTATGAAATGGCTAAAAACGGAGCCGACAAGGAAGACCTTGAGGCAGCCATGGCACAACTGAGCAGGGCTAAAGGTGCTGTTGCCGAAGTAAAATCATACATAGAGGAGACAATACTCACCTCTCCTATTTCAGGCGAAATAAGCGAGATATTCCCGCAACGGGGAGAATTGGTAGGATCAGGCGCACCAATCATGAACGTATTGGATATGGAAGACGTTTGGGTAACATTCAATATCAGAGAAAATTTTCTAAAAGATTTTCCAAAAGGAAAAGAATTTAAAGCCGTTATTCCCGCACTTGGCAACCAGGAAGTAACATTGAAAGTAACTTATCTGAAAGACCTCGGTTCATTTGCCGCATGGAAAGCAACTAAAGTAACGGGAGAATATGACTCAAAAACATTCGAAGTAAGGGCACGCCCTACTTCCGGAATCGAAGGCTTAAGACCGGGAATGTCGGTGATAGTTGAGAATTGAAAAGTGAAAGATGAAAGGTGAAAGTTTGGATGAATTTTAATTTTTGCTGGAAAAACTTTCACCTTTCAATTTTCACCTTTCAACTAACAAAGTTTTATGGTATGGTTAAAGATAGTATTTTCGAACGCATTTGGCTGATTATAAAGAGGGAGATTGGAATTCTTACTTCCCGTCCGCTCTATCTTTTCGGGATGGTGGCAGCTCCGCTTTTTTCCGCGTTTTTCTTTATTTCCCTGATGCATCAGGCTTTGCCCAATGATATGCCAGTGGCAGTTGTAGATAAGGATAACAGTCCCATGTCGCGCCGGGTTGTACGTCAATTGAACGCTTTCAAACAAACAAAAATCACAATGCATTGCGCCGACTTTTCGGAAGCACGCAAAGCAATGCAAAAAGGCGATGTCTATGGCATTTTCTATATTCCGAAAAACCTTGAAAAGAATGTAATGGCAAACCGCCAGCCGGAAATATCGTTTTACACCAATAACTCATATCTCATTGCAGGCTCCTTGCTCTTCCGGGATATGAAAACCATATCGGTGCTCGGTACTGCGGCTGTCGGTCAACAGTATAAGCTGGCACAGGGACAAACTGAAAAACAGGCAATGACGGCTTTGCAACCCATTGCCATCGATACTCATTTACTGGGAAATCCGTGGACAAACTATTCTGTTTATCTCAATAACCTGCTCCTGCCGGGGATACTTAATCTCCTGATTATGATTATGACCGTCTTTGCCCTCGGCTCGGAACTAAAACGCGGGACATCGGAAGCGTGGATGCATATAGCCGACGGGAATATCTTTACGGCATTGGTAGCCAAGTTGCTTCCCCACACATTGATTTATTTTGTTGTAGTTACATTTATTGACGTCCTTTTATACGGCTATTTAGGTTTTCCTTGCAAATGCGGATTGCCGGCAATGCTCATCGGTTCTTACCTTTTAGTCCTTGCAGCACAGGCTATCGCAATCTTTTTCTTCGGGCTGTTGCCTATCATGCGTCTATCGCTGAGTTTGGCTTCGCTATGGGGTGTTATCTCCCTGTCCATTTCCGGTTTTACCTTTCCGGTTCCTGCCATGCCGCCTATATTGCAAGCGTGGTCTTATGCTTTCCCGTTAAGGCATTATTTCCTTCTTTATGTGGATCAGGCACTCAATGGAGTCGGATTTGCTTATTCATGGTATAACTATTTGGCATTGGCGCTATTTTTATTTTTGCCGTTTACGGTTATGTCCAGACTCAAAAAAATATACAACGCACCAACGTATATTGTTTAAAAAATTCATTTAACAATGAAAAGGAAATCATTCAAAAATATAGTAAAAGAAGGCATACGGGATTCGTTTATCGTATGGCGGGACGAATTCCGGAACGTATTTTCCGATGCAGGGGTTATTATCTTTTTCATTGTAGCTCCATTGGCTTACCCGTTGGTATATGCATTCATTTACAATAATGAAACGGTAAAAGAAGTCCCCATGGTAGTGGTCGACAACAGCAATTCGGCAAAAAGCCGTGAATTTGTCCGCCTGTGCGATGCAACCAGCGATGTGCGTATTATTGGGAAATGCGCCAATATGGAAGAGGCAAAAACGATGTTGAAAGAAAAAAAGGCTTATGGGATTATGTTGATTCCGGCAGATTTCAATAAAAACATCGTTCGTGGCGAAAAGGCATATATCTCCCTTTATGCCGATATGAGCAGCCTGTTGTATTACAAAGCCTTTTTACTGACACTTACGGAAGTCTCTCTCAATATGGGAAAAGAGATCCAAATCGAAAACATGAACGGAGCCACTGCACGGCAGGAAGAAATAGCCACTGCACCGATGACATACGAAAATATTACGTTTTTCAATCCTAAAAGCGGTTTTGCCAGCTTCCTCATACCCGCCGTTCTGGTACTGGTCATCCAGCAGACACTCCTGTTGGGGATCACCATACTCGGAGGGGCAGCACGCGACCGGAACTCATTCCGCAACCTGATCCCGATGCAACGCCATTACCGGGGAACGTTCCGCATCGTGTTCGGCAAAACGCTTTGTTATATGATGATCTATGCTCCGGTAAGCGTTTACCTCTTGTGGGTAGTGCCGCATATTTTCCACCTGCCACAGATGGGCAACGGATTTGCGATTTTACTGTTCGTCCTTCCTTATTTGCTCGCTTGTATTTTCTTCTCCATGTCAATGACGGCATTCGTGCGCGACCGGGAATCGCCTTTTGTGTTATTTGTTTTCTCATCCGTACTTTTCGTATTTATATCAGGTGTTTCGTGGCCGTCTTCGGCTATTCCGTGGTACTGGAAGGGAGTATCCTGTCTTTTCCCATCTACCTTAGGCATTCAGGGATTTATTAAATTAAATACGATGGGGGCTTCCTTACGCGATGTCTCTTTTGAGTACCTGACGTTATGGGTGCAAGTATTTGTTTACTTCATTACCGCTTGTGCTGTCTATCGTCACCAAATCATCAAAAGCGGAAAATTACCGTTTCATGGAAAACTAAAACCATATAAAAAAACAGAATTGCCGCAATAAAACAGAATGCATAAAAATTAATTTTTCATTTTCTTTACAAAACCTTTGTAAGAATAGAATATTAACATTACATTTGCACCCGTAAAAAGAGATGGTTCCTTGGCCGAGTGGCTAGGCACCGGTCTGCAAAACCGTTTACGGCGGTTCGAATCCGCCAGGAACCTCAAATGGCGATAGCTTTTTAGCTATCGCCATTTTGTTTTTATATGGTTATCATAAATCCAACATTTTTTTATTTTCATACTCTTAAAATTGAAAACGGTTTCAGTTGTATAAACTGAAACCGTTTATGCAATAGAATTAAAGAATAGGTTTAGTAATCTTTTTGAACATATATCTTTCTTGTTTGAACTGGATTGCCCTTGCTGGACAAGTTCAGACAATATTTCAAATGTCTTCCCTTTTCCGGCGGCTTTTGCTGTATCTATAATAAAAATAAATACAACTCATCACAAGTAGCCCCCATAAATCATCGCCTATGGGAAACTCAGTTCCAACTCCTGTTCCCAATTCATATCCGCAATATATACAAACACCATCAACTATATCATCTCCACATTTGGGGCATTCTATAACAGCAGAAGCTCTTAACATCGATGATTTACTATCGAAAGAAAGCATATCTTGTTCGAAAAATTGATTGTCAAAGGATTCAAAAATGACCTGATTGTCAATACTATTTTCATTAAAAATGCTATATTCCGAATAAAGTTGTTGATCGAAGGCAAACGCATTGCTGGCAACGATCAAGAGAGCAAACAATATTAATCTTTTGATTACCATAAGCTCAATTTGATTATTTTAGTCGTTTTCAATGTATTTGCTTTAATGATTACAATTGATTGTAATTGAGTTGCCGGAATAACGACATGACTGTTTTTCGTATTATCACGGCTGCATAAGATTCTGCCCATCACATCACAAAGCACTACATTCTTGATAAAGTTTCCATCAGTCGAAACAACATGTATATTTTTATCCTGAACAAATATTTGTAATGATTCAGATAAATTATTCTTTTTTGCAGAGGTACTTAATGGAGCATCGTACAGCAGATAAAAACGTCCGATCTGATCGCCTTCGCTATTATTAAAACTGTATTCGAACTCATCATCTTCAATAGCAAAGATTCCGGATTTTGTATCCATGAAGGAGAATGTGCCGGCAGATTCGATTGAGCTAAATCCACTGATATGAATTTTGGTAGCCCCCTTGGCTGTTGTCGATATTCCGATCGGCAAGGATTCCGGAAGCGTGTTCACTCTATTAATATCTAAGTACATATTGTCGACAACCGTAAACACACTCGGCGATGTTGTTACACCCTGTATCAACATCTTTCGTGTATCTTCAGCTATATTAAACCCATCCTTTGCGTTTTCCGATACCACAACCACCGCTTGCGACGAATAGTTGGCATTGCTTGTTGTAATGCGTAATGCTCCTGATTCTTTGGATGCAGCACGGAGTTTATAGTTTGGGGCTGTAACACTCATATCCTTGGTAATTTTCAATGTAGCAGGATTTCCCGTATAGCCTTCTTTTGTTGTAACAACAAAGGATTGCATCGGTGCGATAGATGTTGCCGTGAGCCCATCGATGGAAGTATAGCTTGTTATTTCTCCATCGCCATTTTCATCTACTCCTGAATAAACAGAAAATTCATTTCCATTTGTCAGCACTTTAAATGTCGGTTCAATAACATCTTTGTTTTCACGATAGAATTCTTTAAAATCAATATGCGACATCAACGGATTTCCGACAATGACACTTTTTCCACCCTCGGTTTGTTTGGTCGGGACTTCTACAAGAACATCACCATTCATCGTTTCTTCATAAATGAAACGACCTGCATAATCGCGCCCTCCTACCGGAACTTGTTCTGTTCTCGGAAGAAGTTTTTTGGTTACATCATCGTAGAAATTAAATATCATTTTGGTTTGAGGAAATACCCATGTCCTGTCTGCTATCCGCACAGATGAACCAACAGTCCCGGCATCGGTAACTTGTTCGTAATAAACCCGTCCTACACTGATACTGTATCCTTCTCCCGGATTTAATCTTATGTTCGTATTGTTGAACGATTTAGTCCATTCGGCAGAGAAAGCTCCTGTTTGCGGATTGTATGTGTTGTACAGCCTTATTTCCGTTACCGGGTTAGCCCATTCAAACATATAATCGCCGGAATACATGTCACGAAGCGGAGCCGATAGGTTATACCACTGCATGGTATTTACCTTTAGTTCGACTTTTGCATTATCGAAATCCAATAGATATTGATTTCCTAACTCGCTACCATTTCCGAAATAAATCTCGGAACAACCATTCGGCACCCAGTTATAGTTGTATTCAATATATGGATCTTTGGTTGTTGGAGGGGTTTTATCTTCTTCTAAGATCGGATAGTTACTTTTATCGCTCAACAACACGACATTGGTAGAGCGAAGCGGAGCGAATTTTAATTCGTTATCCCCTTGGGCTGTCCAGTTGTCATCATCATTCCAGTCTGTTCCTGCTCCTGCCCAATATGCTGTTTCGGGAACAACTTTCACTATGAATTTATATGACTTGTCGCAATCGCTCGTTCCTTCATTGGCAAATGCGTTATCAGCGGTGGTACGGAAACGGAACTCATAAACACTACCCGGCTTGAACTTTCCGTCGGCAGGAAGTTTAACATCCGGATTCAAATCCCAGTTATCTATTAATTTCAGTAAGCTTCCGGCACTTATTTCCAATCCTAATTTATTATTGGTAATTGTATTTTGCCTTTCTTGCTCGGGTTCCAATCCATTGTCCTTTCCCAACATCGTTCCTATCGGATATGGACGGCCATCGACTTCATAAGTGTGTAAAAAATCCGGGGCAGGATGCTCAGGATCCGGATTGTAATAGTTGTAATAGTTCCAGATTAACGGATACGATTCGGGATAATGTTTTTCTCCCCTGTCGCCATCAATACTCCAATAGGTAGGCAGCATATAACGATAGGCATTTTTTTCCACCTCGCCTGTTTCTTCATTGAGTTTGCTGGTTGCCCAGATGTAATGATTATTCAACAATTTGTTGGGTTGTTCGGGATCAATCAATCCAAAATGCGCTCCCGACAATTGCAATCCTTCATTTACTAAATTTTTATTAACAGGAGTACCATCTACACTTATTAAATCGAGTGCTGCCTTGTGCACTTCGTTGACATAAAGGAATGGCACTACAAACTTATCGTTAATCGCCTCTCCATTCATTTTTTCAGGCAAGCGAATGGTATAAACATAATCTGTGTTTATCTCTTCGTCCGGATAATTCTTTTTCTGCGTACCGTCTTCTTTTACTTCGCCGTATTTTGAGATGGAAGACCAGATAACAGCTTTTATTTTAGTTTCGAACGGATTGGTACATATAGCGTTTCCATCTGCTATCGGAATTGCGGTAATGAAATAAGGAGCATCCGAATAGAGGAATAAATCGAATACCTTTTTGCTTAGCCACAAGGTATTGATATCATTCGTAAAATCGTTATAGTATCGTATACGGAATAAGAGTGCGTTGAGTTCGGATAAAGATGTAATATCTCCATAGCCACTTCCGAAATTGGCAGGCAAAGTACTTAAATCTGATGCAGGTAAGACATCAGTAGAATTAGGGTAGAAGTGCCGGTAAGCCGCCAAATCTTCGGACAAAGAATAAATATTGCCTCCTACCGACATTGCGTCAATTGCTTTTGTATCTGTAACCACGCCATTTATGACTTGAATTTTCCGATCATAAAATCCTCTTGTCAAGTTCAAGTTCGGGTCATAGATTTCATAATTGTCAACGTATTCCTTAAACTCGTCTTCGGTCTTTGCATAGAGAGGTCCATAGTACCAGTCGTAAGAGATAATATCTTTGAGAATTTCACCTTCACCGTTTTTCATGGTAGCACTTACAACAACCGTTGCATTGGTACATGCAGACAAGTCTTTTAAAGGAACCAGAACTACCGATATAGTACTAATCGTTCCGAAAAATTCAGGCTCATCGTAAGGGATTTCAAAGTAAAACTCTCCCGTACAATCTACGTTTTTCAAAGTATTCAAAGAAACAGAACCATATGATACGAAACTCGGAATATCTCCGGCGTCATCCAAAATAACACCCGGTATCTCTTGCGTAAAGGTTACAAAACCGGTTAAATAACCGTTTTCTATACCAAAATCTTTGTAAACTATTCTTGAATCTGTTTCGTTATTACCATCTAAATTGATGATACCGTAGCAAAAATCCGATTCTTCATCTGTATGTTTATCTATATAAAAATCAACATCTTCGCCTAATGTTTCCGCAAATCTTTTTAGGTTGTTATCCTTATCGTAATATGCAAAACGGTAAAATATTTTTGAATTTTCTTCCGAAACTTTCATTTCTTTCAAATCGATGGTTACCTCTACTTTTTGCATATCAGTTCCTTTACAGAATGGAGCAAATACTTTTTCTATTGTAACGGGTGTGGTAGAACCCCATACACAAATATCATCCAATGCAAATGCAAAGACATCGTCAGCATTACTTGAGCCATTATTCCTTACTTCCAGTATTAGATCCCGGCTTTCTTCCGGAATGGCATATGCAGCTGCAATTTGATACCATTCTCCTTTAGTTGCTATATCTCCGGTATTAAAAGCCATTACAGGAATTCCGGTTTCTTTATCTTTCAATAAAAAAGTGAGGTTTGGTGATACATTTGATCCGGCGGAAGCAAGATTCGCAATCCATGCCGACAGATAGATTATTGAGCCCGGACAAAACCTTGTAGGAATATCCATTACGGCAACCGTTCCGGGAATATGACCGGCATCTACATAGAGCATATTACCTGTTTTGGTTCCCTTGCTGTTGGTATGGGTTCGATCCCAAACGATGCCTTCGTACTGCCATCCATATCCTGCAGTGCCAGAAGTAGTACCATCGGAAGGCTCATTAATCATTTTCGGGAATCCGTACTCATAGCGCCAAGGAGCAAGTTGATGACCATGCCCTAAATTATCCCTATCGATAATTTCAGGACGAGGAGTATCGCCCACACCGTTACCAAAATAAGTAGGATCGACAAAACCATAAGAAGAATTATTTACTTCAAATGGATCTAGACCCATGTTGTAGCGGTTTTCGGCTCCGTCGAAAGTAAGTTCTGCCAACAATCGCTTGTATTCATATTTTGCCAACAAATCTGTTGTTCCTTCCGTTCCTTCTGTTGCCAACACTTCTTTTTGTATTGCCTCAACAGCATTAATGGCTGTTACTTCAAAACGAGCCACCTTGCGATAAATTGATCCGTTATACACATAACAGTCGTAAACCACAGTACCTGTTGCAGGTGCTGTTATCGTATAATATCTTGATGTTGAAAGCACCGTTTTTCCTCCAAGTGATGCCGGATTCGCTGTTATCGTATCTCCGGTTGCATTTACCCAATGGAAGCTGATGCCCTTCGCTTCTCCTGTATTGGGAGTAAATCCGGTATAACCACCTTCGGTAGTATTATTCAAATAATAATTCTCAACTTCATATTGAGGCATTATTCTTAATGAAGAACCGGACGGAGCATTCATTTTATTGTGTTCCAACACCTTTCCGTCTTCTAAAGCCTGATTGATACGTTGAGCGCAAACCCAAGCGGGAGTCATCCGAAAATAATTTCGGAACGAAAGTTTAGGCTCGGTAAGAAGATAGTGGTCTTTATCTGTATCCTCGGTAAAAGTATAGTCAAGATAATTAGACACATCGCAGGTTACCGTAATTACTTCTCCTGTATTGTATGATGCTTGCAAGGAGCTTGATGTAACAAACTCAATAGAAGGAGTGGCTTTATATAGCGACAATACAGATTGAATTTCTTTCGGATGGTCGAATGCAAATTTTCCGGCATTGGTTCCCAACCGTTTAGGATTGGCATCCACATTGGTCTCTCCATCTTTAAACACCAAGCCGGGGAAATCCGATTCGCCCACATGCCAACGATAATAAGAGTAGTCGCCGGCAGCTACCGATAGTGTTATATCATTACCCATTTGGACAAAGATATCCTGCGCATATTGATGTACTTGTTGTGGTGTTTGATTTTCTTTTTTATACTTGAATTCAAAATCAACAGAATACTCATTAGTCGAAAGTTCAAGATTATCAATATCTAAAAACACATCGCTCGACCCTCTTTCTTTATAACCAATTTTAGGCATCAGATTGTCGATAGCCGCCACAAGGTTCTGTCCAAGACCTGTACCTACATTCTTGTAATTAAAATACATGTATTCCCAAGCATCCGGGTCGTTATCTTTATCGATTGGTGTAAATATGGTTTGAGAAATAGCTGTTGCCGGAGAACTATATATATTCCATTTTGTAGTTGGAATAACAGATATATCTGCCCCAGTTCTTTTCAAAGCAGTCAATTGTCCAACAGATTTGGCATTTTCCACAGGAGTGCTACCATTGGCACTTTGAATGGTAGGCAGCAGTCCTTTGCTGCGGTCGGGCTCAACCCCTGTCGGAGTAGCAATACGCGACCAGTAACTGACTACGAAATTCGTTTTGTTTGTTGCCGGCAAATAAAAATTAGAAGTAGTAGCCAATCGTCCTCCGTTTTTTATCCGCACAAAGTAGAAGCCGAACTCGTCGGCATTACCCGAAGAATAATAGTCGTGAATCAAACGGACATCTTCCAAATCACCTACTCTGGCGTAACCTACCGGAAAATAGTCAGTAGCATCGGCATGTTTGCCAGCTGCATCTGTCGGAGAAAAATCTTCCTCCAAGCTGGCAGGCAATGTTGGAAAGTCAAGAGATTGGGTAGGAATCGGAATGTAGTTCGATACCAACTCCATATCTTCATTAAAAACTGGAGATTGTGCATCCTGAAGTTCAACAGAAAACAGAGATACCAGAACATCTGACGCGGTGGTGTTTGCTTCGATTTTAATAGTCTGAAAATCAACATGCTTATTGTTAAATTTACCGTTATTTGAAGTAGCTGCAAATATTTTATTTGATTTGGAGATAATTTGGAAGAATCGCCCCGCTGCGGGGTTATCATTTGGACTTACTCCCGGCGCAACAGCGGGATGATAAGTATCGATCTTAACTAACCTCCATTTGTAATCGTCACGCGCATTAGCATTAGCATTAGCCGGCAAAGCCGTTAATGCTAAACCGGGCGTATTACCGTTAACGGCTGTACAAGATACATAAGTACCCGAGCCTTGGTTTCGGATATAATACCATCCGGGTTCACTGCTTCCTACCGGTACAAAATTCCAAAAATAATCGGCAGTGATCGTCGCTTGTTTGTCATCAGTCAATGTGGCAATCGCATTTGTTCTGTACAAGCGTGTATTTTGGGCACTTTGGGATTCAGTTCTAAAATCTTTAGCCTGACCATTTCCTGTTGCAAACTTAGTAGGGTCACCAAATAATCTCAAAATATAATTTTTGAATTTATATTGCATATTCCAGTTTTCTACCAATTCTACACTGAAATTGTCAATATCAATAAACACTTCATCGCCCGTAGTTGGCATCAAGTTGTCGATAGAAGCAAGTAGATATTGCTGCAATCCGCTGACATTCAGATAGTTGAATTTACGATATTCCCATCCGTCGGCATTTTCCGCATCTTCTGTTTTGTTCGTATAATTGTCGTTTGGCTGAGCCAAAGGAGTAGGCGGCGAACTGTAACTGTCTGTTTCCGAATAACCCTTGGTCCATGTAAAACCGGTCGACGAATTGTACGTTAGCTCTACAGAGCTTGCAGTTATCTGACCTACATCTTTTACAGAAGAGCAATTAACTGTTTTCCAGTTCTGATTTTGTACACAAGGTAAGTCTGTCGGCTTTTTACCATCTTTGGTTCCTACTCTCGAAAAATACCCAACCTGAAACACATCATTCACTCCAGGTGAAGCCTGATTGATAATACTTGTAAACATTTTTCCGCCATTCTTAACCCGGATAAAATAATATCCATAATCCAGTTTATTGCCCAACACATTAGAAGAAGCATAATTATAAACTAAATGCACCTTACTAAAGTCATTCGCAGTCATGGATATCGGATAATAAATATTATCAATGTTCCCTGTTGCGTTCAAATCATTAAAAGCTTTTGCAGTAGCAGGCAAAACAGGATACTCGGTTGCATTAATTGCTATCGGTTTCAGATTGGATACAATCTCCAAATCCTGATTTCTAACTCCGGGAATATTCCCACTGAATGAGTTTTCGTGCATGACTTGTACCGTAGCATGATTATTTAACGCATCTGCAGGTGAGAGTACCACGAGTTTATTGTCTTTCATAGCTAGCACCTTATTATCCTGGGTAACCAATCGGAAATGCAAAGTAAGTCCCCAACGGAATTGTGAATTCGGTTCAAGGGCGGGGAAAGAATATTTGTCCCAAGCCATTGATCTGACCAATCGCCACTTAACTTCTTTTCTGGGCTCATTATTTAAGTCTGCGATTGGAGTTAAAGAAACCGCTCCTGTAAAAGTTGTTCCTGTAAGATATGAATTCTGATAAGAAGCATTCTTAATATAATACCAACCCGGCTCTTCACCTCCTACCGGAATAAAATTCCATACATCTTCTTGCCCTGTCATATTTGGAACCGAGAGCAAACCGGCAGAAAGAGTTCCGGTTCCGGTTAAATAACTAAGAACATTATTGCCTTCAATTACAGAGCCTGAGTTTTGTTTCATACGCATGCTGTAACCGATATAATCGTAAGGTCTCTTGTGTTCTGTACCCGCTTCCATCAATGTCACATCAAACTCCTTAACATCGACAAATACCTCGGCTTCGGATTCAGACATCAGGTTATCAATCGTACCTCGCATATACGACTGCAATTGTCCGTTATTTCCATAAATAAAATTTCGGGCTTCCCACCCATCTGGATTTTCCGGACTTGCCTTATCTACATAATTTTCTTGCCCCAAAGGAGTAGGCGGCGAGCTGTAGCTGTTATCATCTGCATCTTTCCAGTTACCATCAGCATCAATAGGTTTCCAATCGTTGTCTATGTCATCTTTTTTTACAGAGGTTGCGGTCAACTGGCCTATATCTTTTACTGAGCTTAGCGTTCGGTCTTGATTTTCTACAAAAGGCAATGTTATACCGCTCGGAGCCGCAACCCGCGACTTGTATGAAATCTTGAAATAAATATTAGACAATTCTGTTGTTTCGTTGGTAATAGCAATACGCATACTACCTCGATTTTTCAATCGGACAAAATAATAGCCGTTATCTGTTTTATTGCTTTCTTTGTTTAATGACGCATAATTATAAACCAAATATGCCTTACTAAAATCAAACGCGCCTACTGCGATCGGAAAGTAAATTTTGGTCACATCTCCGGACTTATTCAAAGTATTAAACGCGTCATTGATATTATCAGGTAAATCCGGATATTCCGTATCAGTAATATTAATAGGCTTTAGGTTTGAAATCAACTGCATATCTTTGTTCAAAACTCCCGGATTTCTCCCGTCATGAGCAGTCTCCTCATGCAAAATTTCTATTACTGCGTAGCGGCTCGGTGCCTCACTCGCAGAAACTACTTCTAAGCCACTCTCCGATTTAGCTAGCACATTACCATCTGCGGTAATCAAGCGGAAATGGGTAGCAAGTCCATAATGATCATCATGCTGAACCGGATTTGTATAAGGGAAAGAATTCGGGTCATAAGCAGCTGTTTTGACCAATCGCCACTTAACATCCGGCGAGTTTGCCGCATTCAGGTCTGTAATTGGTTTCATAGAAACCGTATCTCCGTCAGCACCCGAAAGATAGGTACCGTAATAAGCATTTTTGACATAATACCATCCGGGCTCATTGCCTCCTACGGGAATGAAATTCCAAGTATCTTTCAGCCTGGATTCATTCGGATTAGACGAACTCAACAATCCGACGGCAGCTATTTCTGTTCCATTGAGGTAACTCGTCGCATTACCCGCAATAGCCATGCCCGAATTTTGTTTTATCCGAAGACTATAGCCTACATAATCATAATATTTCTGATGCTCAGTGCCGGCTTGCCCCCAAGCATTTATTGCCATTAAAGGCAATACGAATAGAGAGAATATGAATTTTTTCATATAATTGTCAATGAACTTGAATAACTTCAAAATAATGTGTAATCCTTCTTGCGCGTTCAATAGCTGTATAAACGCGTGAAATTTTTCTAAATAAATTTAACTATTTTATTATCGGCGAACCAGTACACCAGATATGGCTTTGTTTGTACTGCCTTGCAACTTGATAAGAGTGTTACAAGAATAATGTCGATTTGCGTACATAATTTCCTGCAAATGACAAAGAAAGGGGGTAAAAATTCTATCATAAGCAAATTTTATAATTAAGTATACAGTTTTATTTGTATTGAACTAAATCAAAAAAATTTGCCTTTAATCTGTTAAATAAATATCTGATTTTTTTATTCTGCTCAAAAGAGAGAGAAATGATCGGCAAAGCTGCAATAATCATAGATAAAGTATGTATAAAAGTAGATAATTTGTTTCAGACTTTGATTGAAAATGTTTGTTTTTAATAAAATTATCAAAAAAACAAGGTTGATGCTTGTTTTGGTTATCCGCAATAATATAACTATTTAAAAAATTGCTTTGAACTATTTCTAATCCCTAGAGTAGACTTATTTAACATAAGTAGTTTATTGTCGACTGCAAATCTTTTGCCAGCTAGTGGACAATGTCGTTAAGTTAAGGCATAGATAAAACCTTTATAGCAATGCGACCCTCTCGGGGATAAACAAAAAAACAGGAAAAGTCATTGAAAAACCCTCAAAGATTTACATTAAGTTATCACTCAAAAAGATGGTAGATTCAATGGACAATTCAGATTAAACGCAATAACTGAATTAAAACAATTTTCAGAAGCAATATGTTCATTTGCTATAAAATTTTAGTAGAAAACAACCGATGAGTTTTCAATCCATAGTTTTATTTTTCATCATCCTTTCAATTAAATAATCTTTCATTCGGACAGTTCATTTACAGAATTGACAAAAAAAATCAGGTATCAAAACAATTATTATTTTACTAATTCCCACTGAAAACAAAAATTTATCAACGATCCCTCAACCATTCAATCTTGGAGATTGTTTTTATTCTTGAAATATAAAACAATAAAAGTTATGGAAAACGAATTAATTTCGAACGAGATTGAAAATAAGATTATCGAAGATCTGAAAAAACTAATTGACAGCAAAAAATCCGGTAAAGTTATGATCGGCAATTACCTAAAAACAGATAAAGATTCTTGTATAGACTTCGCCGCAATATATGAGGCATCAGACGATCTTCGTTATTTTATAGAGGAACAGAAAAAGAAAGGGATTGCAATTGAAGTAGAAGAAGACAATATTTCGGTAATGTGCAAATGATATAATATGCAAATTAGCAAATTAGGTAATATGTACATTTCATTTACTAATTTGCATATTAGTAATTTACTTTCTAACAAAAGTAAGAGATCAAGAGATAACACAATCCGGCTAAAACGGCACTCACAGGGATTGTTAGTATCCATGCCCAAAGCAGGTTGACAGTAACACCCCAACGCACAGCCGAAAGTCTTTTAATTGAACCTACTCCGACAATACTACCTGTAATTACGTGGGTGGTACTAACGGGTACATGTAAAATTTCAGTAATAAACAACGTCACTGCTCCGGCAGTTTGTGCACAAAACCCTTCTACCGGAGTGATTTTGGTGATTTTGTTTCCCATTGTTTTCATTATCTTCCAGCCTCCGCTTACCGTTCCGATTGCAATAGCCGTGAAACAAGCTACGGGAACCCAGTCGTGCATATCAGACATTGAATTCATCTGCATCCAGCTTGGCAGTCCGGATAAACCATTCTGTGTTGCGGCAATCAAAGCGGCGGCAATGATACCCATTACTTTCTGGGAGTCGTTCAATCCATGCCCGATACTGAGGGCAGCAGAAGAAAGAAGTTGAAACCGTTTAAACCATTTATCAGCCTTAGCAGGTTTAATCCTCTTTACCAGATGGAAAGTGATAAGTGTGATAATATTTCCCCCAATCATACCGATAAGGGGCGCCAATACGATAAACAAGGCTATAACGCCTATAACGCCTGCATGAACGGCATCAAAACCCGAAGCGGCAATACCTGCTCCGGCAAAACCTCCGATCAATGTGTGCGATGAAGATGATGGAATCCCAAACCACCAGGTAATAAGGTTCCAAGAAATAGCGGCAACCAACCCGGCAATAATAACCAGTGAGGGATTGGAGATATAACTCATTTCGACAACTTTGGAAACAGTATCTGCAATACCAAAGCCCCCGATAATAAATTTGGCGATAAAATAAGCTACGAAATTAAAAAATGCAGCCCAGATAACGGCTTGTGTAGGAGTCAGGACTTTCGAAGATACGACTGTTGCAATAGAGTTTGCGGCATCATGAAAGCCATTTATATAATCAAAAATAAGAGCAAGAACGATAACGATAATTAATAAAGTCATAGAAAAATTTTAAAGGTAAAAGAATTTTAAGCGTATTTTACGAGGATAGCCTTGATTGTTTTGCCAACGCTATCCGCATTATCCGTGGCACGCTCAATTTCCTGCATAATTTCTTTGAGCTTGATTAATTCTATTCCGTTTTTTTCTTTTTCAAAAATATGAATGATAAAATTCTCATACAGGTCATCCGCCTGATTTTCTACTTTATGCAATTGGGTACAGATCTCTTTTACAGAATCCGGTTTCTTTTTCATCGTATCCAACTCATTTACTACCGACTGGATAAGCTCACACCCTTTTTTTAGTAACATTGCCAACTCGGTCGATTGCGGCGGCATGTTATCGGGCTGATACAGCACGACACGTTTTGCAGCACTATTCATCCTGTCGAGGACATCATCCAACCCTTCGCCTAAAGCATTGATATCTTCCCTGTCAAACGGGGTTATAAAGGTGTTATTCAACTCATTGAAAAGGACTGCAACAATAGCATCTCCTTTTGTTTCCAACGCTTTAATTTGTTTATAGACATCTTTACGAGCCTCTTTATCGGCTTGTTTTGTCAATTCGATCAGAAGTTCCGAACATTCAAGGATATTGTCGGACATTTCTCTTAAAATAGGATAAAATTTATTCTCTTGAGGAGTAAATTGGCTAAAAATAGAGTTTAGCTTCATGATTAATCAGTTTTCTTATTCGTGCCGTAAAGATAAAATAATATTTTTTTTTACAAAAGGCTTCTTTTTCTAATTGTACAAACAAGACGTTAAAAAAGAAAGAATAATCCTCAAAAACGCATCTTTTGTCAATAAACAAAGACTAGCCAATTCATTTTTAAGTTAATTTACTATTAAATAGTTACAAGCTATAAATTACTAATCACTTATAACTAATAGCTTGTAACTACTTATAATAGTATAAACTAATTTCGGAGATATACTTACTCAAAATAACAGTTACCTGTAAGCTAACAAAGATTTTCAATGTCCGAATTTATATACTGCAGTAAGAAAAGGACCGTTATAATTCCATTCAAAATTACCGCTTAATCTTTTGCGGTCAAGCCCTACCCTCACATCAAAATCGGTATATCCCAGGTCTATTTCCCAATGTTTTGATATTTTATATTGAACGGATAATGCCGCATTCAGAATCCGTCCGTCAAAAATCTTGTACTTCATGTAAAAGTAACTCAACTCGGTGCTTAAAGCCCAATGTTTGGCAAATGCATAGGTTCCCCATATACCAATATCGGGAAGCGGGGCGGTAAACTGAACATTATCCTTATAAGATAAACTCAATGTGTTTGCATTCAGCCTTAATCCGGTATTGAACAGCATCACATGGAAACCAAGGAGAGCACCGAATTCTATTTTCTTATTGGAATAAAAAGAATAACCGTATGACAAGCGGAATACATTCGTATTCAGGAATGCGCTGACACTTGAGTTGACGGGATAATCATGTTCTCCGAATTGAATCTCCTTTTCTAGGGTTGCTTTCGAACTCCTCAATATATTATAGTAAGAAAAGTCTATCCGGTTGTGCTTACCCAACCGTGCGTTAAAATTGAACAGTCCGCTGTAAGTGTTGCGGTTCATGTCCAACACATTTTCAAAATTAAATGAGGTATGCTTCCGTCCATCTATACCGATGCCGATGTCTGTTGAATTAATTGCCCAGAACGCACCCAAGCGAACCGAAAGGCGGCTGACTGTCCACGGCTTGTTGTCCAACGAACTTTTGTGCTGGACCGGCACAGGTTGGGATTCCAATGTCTGCGACTGCACTGTTGAGTATATTTGAAACAGGAATAGGCAAACAAAACATCCTGTCAAAACCCGATTGTAATTTTGCATGAACTGTCAGATAGTTTTTAGGATACAATAACTTTAAACCTGCAAATGTTTTAATCTGATAATTACCCGGCAAACTAAGGGAAATATATCCGAAATTAAGGAAAAACAGACGGTTTATCCTCTGCTATCCATACTGTTTTCGTCAGGATTAAGGTCATTTATAGCCTCTTCGACCTCTTCTTCTGTGATAGAGACGTCTACCTTGTTTTTCTTGATCATTTGTACCGGAGCTTCTTTGGAAGATGTGGAAAATGATTCTGACTTAGCTTTGCTCTTATTCTTATCGGCTTCTTTTTTCTGGTAATCTGAAGTATTTGCTTCCATAATTTTCGTGTTTAAAAAAATTAGTTCTACATACATCAAACAGATAAGGTCAATTTTCTGTTCAAACCCTACACAAAAAAACAAGAGATAATAAAATTCTTTTATAGTAAAAATGTCAAACAGCTTCTTGTAACTTATAAAAACAGAGAGACACGGAAAATACAGAACTTCAATCTGTATCCTCCGTGTCTCCGTAGTTTTATAGTAGGGCTCGTGCGCCTTTATATTTTATGCATTCTCTTTAGCTTCGCACATTTGCGCATCAACAACTGCAATAACAGTCATATTGATAATATCGCGTACGGAACTTTCTACATCAAGTACATGAACCGGTTTTTTCAATCCCATCTGGATAGGTCCAATATTTTCAGCCAATCCGATTTCGAGCATCATTTTGTATGCTGCATTTGCAGAATTAAGATTAGGGAATATTAATGTATTCACATCTTTTCCGTCTATTTTGCTGAATGGGAATCTTTCGTGACGAAGTTTTTTATTCAATGCAAAATTAACCTGCATCTCTCCGTCAACAATTATCTCCGGATAATTTCTGTGAAGTTCTTCAACTGCTTCGTGAACTACACACGGACTTCCCGTACTGTCGGCTCCGAAGTTGGAATAAGACAGCATTGCCAACACAGGAGTATCGTTAAACAGCTTAACCGATTGGTTTGTCAATACCGCGATATCTACCAGTGTTTCTTTCGACGGATGGTTGTTAACCAGGGTATCGGCAAAGAAGAATGTTCCTTTGCTTGTATTCACAATATTCAAAGCGGCAATATTGTTAACGCCTTCGCGGGTACCGATAATATCGAGTGCAGGTTTAACTGCATCCGAATATTTGGTATAAACGCCTGTAATCATGGCATCGGCATCTCCTGTTTCCACCATCATGGTTCCGAAATAGTTACGGTCATACATCTTTTCGTTGGATTCGGAGAATGAATATCCTTTGCGCGCCAACTTACCGGATACGTATTGGGCATAACGGCAACGGCGTTCTTCTTCGCGGTCGTGGCGGAGGTTAACGATTTCAATGCCGTCTATATTAATATTATTTTCTGCTGCAATTTTAGTAATACGTTCTTCATTACCCAACAAGATAGGGACACAAATACCTTCTTGTTTACAGATAGAGGCTGCATTCAACATATTTACATTATTTGCTTCTGTAAATACAACACGTTTCGGGTGGGCTTTTGCCGAAGCCGTAAGGCTGTTCAACAATTTATTATCCAATCCCATACGTTCGCGTAATTGTTCTTTGTATGCATCCCAATCGGTAATAACGCGTTGAGCAACACCAGAGTCAATTGCTGCTTTTGCAACTGCCGGGGCTACCGTTTCCAATAAACGCGGGTCGAAAGCTGTCGGAATAAGGTATTTCCGTCCAAACTTCATATTCCTGTTGTTATAAGCGACTGCTACCATTTCGGGAACAGGTTGTTTTGCCAGTTTTGCCAAGGCAAGAACAGCGGCAAGCTTCATCTCTTCGTTAATCTTTGTTGCACGTGTATCCAACGCTCCGCGGAAAATATACGGGAATCCTAACACATTATTGATTTGGTTCGGATAGTCGGAACGTCCGGTTGCAAAAATGATGTCCGGACGGGACTCTTTTGCATCTTCGTAAGAGATTTCCGGATTCGGATTAGCCAAAGCAAATACAATCGGGTCATTTGCCATCGAACGTACCATCTCTTTGGTAAGCACTCCGGCAACCGAAAGTCCTAAAAACACATCCGCACCTTTAACGGCTTCTTCCAAAGTCGAAATATCGCGCGAGGTAGCAAATGGTTTTTTACGGGCGTTCAAGTCCGTACGTTTTGTATTGATTACTCCTTTGGAGTCGCACATTACAATATTTTCAAGTCGGGCTCCCAATGCCATATACAAGGACGTACAAGAATTAGCGGCAGCACCAGCTCCGTTTACTACAATCTTGATATCTTCGATTTTCTTTCCGACAATCTCCAATGCGTTTAACAAACCGGAAGCCGATATGATAGCCGTACCATGTTGGTCATCATGCATCAACGGAATATCAAGTTCCGCTTTCAATCTTTCTTCTATTTCAAAACATTCGGGAGCTTTAATATCTTCAAGGTTAATACCTCCGAAAGTAGGGGCAATTGCTTTTACAGTAGCAATGAATTTATCTATATCTTTTTCGTCTACTTCAATGTCAAAAACGTCAATATCAGCAAAAATCTTAAAGAGAAGACCTTTTCCTTCCATTACCGGTTTTCCTGCCAAGGCTCCGATATTACCTAATCCTAATACTGCTGTTCCATTCGAAATTACAGCGACAAGGTTTCCCTTCGATGTATAATCGTATGCCGCCTGCGGGTCTTTTTCTATTGCCAGACATGGCTCTGCAACTCCGGGAGAGTATGCTAAAGACAAATCCCTTTGCGTTGCTGTCGGTTTAGTTGGAACTACTTGAATTTTTCCCGGTCTTCCCTCTGCGTGGTATCGTAAAGCCGCAGATCTCTTTTCTTCGCTCATTGCTTTGATTTTTTTAAATAAAACACTCGTTTCCTACCTTTTTTTTACCCTTTTTTCTTCTCTACTTTTTCCTTATTCTTCTATCAGAATAGTTCAGTTCTTACTTACTTCTATTTCGAGGAGTACAAAAGTAATATATATTTATCAAAAAACAGGTTTTTTCAATATGTTTTTACTGCATTTTTCAAGACTTTTATTACAGAGTAATACAAACCGGGCAAAAAATATTTTCATTTGAAAATTTTCGGGTTGATTTTAAAACAAATTAGACATTGCGCCGGATAAATAGCCCAACCCTCCGTAAAAATTCAGAGCGGTAATCCGATTTTATCCTATGGCATTTCTGAAAAAAATAGATTAAATTTGTTTTCAAGTTATTCTGTTATAAGAATAGAGCTTCAAATTGCCGGATACGCATAATTAAATTAAATATTTCCGGCAAACTCTTGTTACTTGTAACCCGCGTAACTTGTAACTCATAACTATTACAACTATGTCCCGACCATTGGCAGAACGAGCCCGGCCACAAACCATAGAAGATTATATCGGTCAAAAACATTTGATGGGTGAACAATCGATCCTACGCCGTATGATCGAATCAGGTCATGTCTCTTCCTTTATACTCTGGGGACCTCCGGGAGTAGGCAAAACCACCCTTGCAAATATTATCGCAAAAAAACTGGAGCGTCCGTTTTTTACGCTAAGCGCTATAAGTTCGGGAGTAAAGGAAGTGCGGGAAGTGATCGAAAAAGCAAAAAGTACCCGATTTTTCAATTCGCCCACCCCAATTTTGTTTATTGATGAAATACACCGGTTTTCCAAATCGCAGCAAGACTCGCTTCTCGGAGCCGTCGAACAGGGCATAATCATACTTATCGGGGCAACTACCGAAAATCCTTCCTTCGAAGTAATTACTCCACTCCTATCCCGTTGCCAGGTCTATGTCCTGAAATCGTTAGATAAAGAAGACCTATTGGAGTTAGCCAACCGTGTCATAAAACAGGACATCGAATTAAAGAAAAAAAATATCGTACTGGAAGAGACCGAGTCATTGCTCCGGTTTTCGGGCGGCGATGCGCGTAAATTGCTAAACATTATAGAACTGGTCACTAATGCGGAAGCCGAAAATGACACAATCAACATTACAAACGAGAAGGTAGTAGAACGCCTGCAACAAAACCCGAATGCTTATGATAAAAACGGAGAGATGCATTACGATATCATCTCAGCCTTTATCAAATCCATCAGGGGAAGTGATCCGGATGCCGCCATCTATTGGCTCGCAAGAATGGTTGCCGGAGGAGAAGACCCGAAATTCATTGCCCGCCGATTGGTTATTTTAGCATCCGAAGATATCGGTCTAGCCAATCCGAATGCGCTTTTACTGGCAAATGCTTCCTTCGATGCGCTTCAGAAAATCGGCTGGCCGGAAGGCCGGATTCTTTTGGCTGAAACAACCGTTTATCTGGCCGCCTGTCCTAAAAGCAACTCTACTTATATGGCAATCAATGAAGCGCTTGCATTGGTTGAGCAAACCGGAGACCTTCCCGTTCCTTTACACCTCAGAAATGCACCGACCAAGTTGATGAAAGAGTTGGATTATGGGGAAAATTATAAGTATGCCCATGATTTTAAGGATAATTTCATTCAACAGGATTATTTGCCTAAAGAGATAAAAAACCGCCGTATATGGAAACCGCAAAACAATCCGTCGGAGAATAAACTAGCGGAAAACATGCGGAAATTGTGGGGAGACAAATTCTGATTTGGAATAGTTTCAAAGGCAATCATAAGAGTGAAGAATGAAGAGTGAAGAATTAAAAAGCAGGATGAGCGCTTTCTGCTTATCATTAAAACAAGGAAATAAGGAAAATCCCGATTCTTGGTTCTTGGTTCTTGATTCCTGAAATAAAATTCAAAACAAATTCGTAACGAATAGCTTGTAACTACAAAAATGATAAAAGGTCTGTTTTTTATTTTCTTATTCTATTTTGCCGGAGAAGCCGTTAGCTATCTGACTAACGGATTTATACCCGGAAGCGTATTGGGTATGGTACTGCTCTTCTTAGCGCTTTTTTTCAAACTATTGAATCCCGAGAATGTCCGCCAGACAGCTACATTGATAACCCGCAATATGGCGGTATTCTTTATTCCGGCAGCAGTCGGACTTATGACCTATTATGAGCTTTTGTCGGAAAACCTCGCTGCAATCATTACCGCAATAGCAATAAGCACAATACTCGTTATCATTTCAGTAGCCTTGATACAGGAGTATATGGAGAAATAGATTTTCAGACAAGCAGATTTTCAGATAGACAGATAAGATTGCTATCTGTTCATCTAAAAATCTGCTTGTCTGAAAATCTGTTCATCCGAAAATCTATTAATCAAAAAAGAATACCTATTTTTACAACATAAAACTAGCATGCAGTACAATAAATTGATTAAAATAAAAATGAAAAAAAGAGCTTCTTTTTTCCTTCAACTAACTTTCACAACCACATTTTTTTTAGCAACAACTCTTACCGGATCTGCCGCCCCGAAAAAAGATAAAACGAGCCGTGAGTTTGAAACATCCAAAAATCTGGACATTTTCAACTCTCTTTATAAAGAGCTCGATATGTTTTATGTGGATACTATCCGTCCCGAAAAAGAGATAAAAAACGGTATTGATGCCATGCTCGGCAATCTGGACCCTTACACAAACTACATTCCTGAATCGGAAATAGAGGATCTCAAATTTATGACTACCGGAGAATATGCAGGTGTAGGAGCTATCATAGGAAAAAAGAACGGTAAAACGGTTATCAGCGAAATATATGAAGGTATGCCGGCGGATAAAAGCGGATTGAAAGCCGGAGATATCTTTATTGAAATAAATGGCATAAACGTAGATAAAAAAACAAACTCCGAAGTAAGTGAAATGCTGAAAGGACAGGCTAAAACGACTGTAAAAGTAACAGTGGAACGCATGGGAGAAAAAAAGCCCGTTACAAAAGAGATCATCCGTGAAAAAATTGTCATTGATCCCATAGTCTATTCAGGTGTTTTGGACAGCAATACAGGATACATCAATCTGTCCAGTTTTACGGACAAGTCTGCGGATCTTTTTAAAGACGCATTTCTGGATCTGAAAAACAATCACAAAATCGAATCCCTGATTATTGATTTACGGAATAACCCGGGAGGAATCTTGTCGGAAGCGGTAAAAATAACCAATCTCTTTGTTGACAAGAAATCAACCATCGTATATACAAAAGGGAAAGTAAAACAGTGGGATGAGACATACACAGCTACCAGAGAACCCATTGATAAAAAAATTCCGATAATTGTACTGGTAAACCGCAACTCCGCCTCCGCAGCCGAAATTCTGGCGGGAGCGCTCCAAGACCTCGATCGTGCGGTAATCGCCGGAGAGCGTACCTTTGGCAAAGGATTGGTACAAACCACCAGGGAACTTCCTTACGGAGGCAGCCTGAAAGTTACTATTGCCAAATATTATATCCCAAGCGGGCGGTGTATCCAGGCAATCGACTACACTCACCGTAACAGGGATGGATTTGTACAGCGTATTCCCGATAGCCTGACTACCGAGTTCAAAACATCAAAAGGCAGAATCGTCAGGGATGGATGCGGCATATACCCCGATTTTGCTGTCGAACCCGAAAAAAATGCAACTATCAGCTACTATTTATATTCTAAGGATTTGATTTTTGACTATGTGAACAAATATCAATCCACAAGGCCCACGATTGCGCCCCTGAAAGATTTTAAATTTACGGACTATAACGGATTCAAGGAATTTGCAAAAAGTAAAGATTTTACCTACAAACTGAGGACGGAAGAATTATTAAATAACCTGATAGATGTTGCAAAAGAGGAAGGTTACTATGATATTTCCGAAAATGAATTTAATGCACTGAAAGAAAAGCTTTCGCACGATCTGGATAAAGACCTCGACCTATTCAAAGATGAGATAACCGAGCTGATCAGTGTCGAAATTGCAAAACGCTATTACTACCAGAAAGGCGAAATAATCGAAATGCTCAAAAAAGACAAAACCAGCCAGGAAGCTGTCGCCCTGCTCAAAAACAAAGAGAAATACGAAAAACTCCTTTCCCCAAACACCATCATCAAACAAGAATAACTTTCACCTTTCCCTTTTCAACTTTCACCTTTCATCTTTCAACTTATTAAAATGAAGTCCATGATATTCGCCGCGGGCCTCGGTACCCGCCTTAAGCCGCTTACCGACTCTATTCCCAAAGCGCTGGTTCCAATAGCCGGAAAACCTCTTTTACAGCATACCATCGAAAAACTCTCGGCTTCGGGTTTTGACGAAATACTAATAAATGTACATCACTTTTCAGAGCAAATCATTCAGTTTCTTCAGCAGAACAATAACTTCGGACTTCATATTGACATATCGGACGAATCGGACAAACTGCTCGACACAGGGGGAGGAATCCAAAAAGCATCCGCCTTCCTGAAAGGTAACGCACCGTTTCTCGTTCATAATGTGGATATTCTTTCCAATGCCGATTTGAAAGAGCTATACGACCACCATATTTCACAGGATGCTATGGCAACGCTATTGGTCAGTCAACGAAAAACGAGCCGATATCTCCTTTTTGACGAACAAAATATATTGAAAGGGTGGATTAACGAATCAACGGGAGAAGTCAAATCGCCATACCCCGGTTTTTCGCCGGAAAAATACCAACGGTTTGCATTCGCCGGAATTCAGGTTATCTCTCCGGAAATTTTCGACCGGATGGAAAATATGCCTGATAAATTTTCCATTATCGATTTTTACCTTTCCATTGCCGACAAAATAAAAATCAAGGCTTATCCTGTCTCCGGACTTAAAATGATTGATGTAGGTAAAATTGATTCGCTGAAAGAAGCGGAAGAATTTTTGATTTAAAATCATTTCTCACATCAACCGGATTTGTATTCCTGACAATATATATATCAGAAGGTTCCGGCCTAACTTAAATAATAGAGATCTGCAAATTCAAATACCGACTCACGGCATTACTGCTCACAAATAAACAAATGATAACTTTTTACGGATTTCATTTGCTGATTTGATATAGAACAGCTATATTTAATGACATTTTTTAATCACGAACAATAGCATCATATTCAAAATAAAGATTCATGGAAAACATATTGGCAAAAAAAGAAAAGGTAGATTTCTGCATACAGGAGTTCAACAAGAAAGCGGCAAATGTACTTGAGCATTTGAATGGTGTAGACTCTTCCCGATCCAAGTATAAATCACTTTATCCTTTTGACTATTCGAAACATGTAGAGATAAATAAGGAAATAATGCGTCATGATATTGACGAGTTGATTGCTCATCTGAACTACATGAAAGAAAAAATAAAGCACGACGAGGCTTATCTGGACAAAAGATAACAGAAATAGCAAAAAACAAGAATTTCTCTGACAAATTATAACTTTTTCCTACTTTTGCGTAGAACTTAACATAAAGAAACAACAACTTATGGCGCACCACCAAATAGACCAATTAGACGAAAAAATACTGAAACTCATTTCAGAAAATGCACGTATTCCTTTCCTTGAAGTAGCCCGCGAATGCAATGTATCAGGTGCAGCTATCCATCAACGCATACAAAAATTACAAAATATCGGCGTAATCAAAGGCTCCGAATTTGTGCTGGACGCGAATAAAATAGGATACAATACTTGCGCTTACATGGGTATCTTCCTGAAAGATGCAAACATGTATAAAAATGTAATAGAAGAACTTCACTCTATCCCGGAAATAGTTGAGTGCCATTACACTACCGGGCAATACGCCATGTTTATCAAGATATATGCAAAGAACAACAAAGACTTTTTGCGCATTATCCACGAGAAGCTGCAACCGATTAAAGGGATTTCAAGCACTGAAACCATTATTTCATTAAGCGAAGGATTTAAAAGGCAGGTTCCGATTCTTGGAATAAGCGAAGAACATGAAGAGGAAGAAACAGACGAATAAAAAATCAATGAATACATATCTGTTTGCCTGATAATTTTAAATTACCAGGTAAACAGAAACGAAAAAATCACCTGCAAATGACCATCTTTAATTGTTCATTGCCGAATATCCCGTACATTTACAAACTGAAATAAATCGTCTCTACCGGAAAAAAGTTCCGGCAAAAGCGGCGGGGAAATAATTATTTGAATTTTATGGCAACTTTTTTCATCAGTATATATCGTTTTTTTCAGAAACGAAAGGTATTGCTGTTTAGTCTTATCACTTTTCTTTTTGTCGCTTTAGGATACTTTGCACTGCAACTGAAATATGAGGAGGATATTACCCGTTTTATCCCCAATACAGCCGATTCGAAAAACATTAATGCCGTTTTTCAAAACCTCAAGGTAAAAGACAAAATTATTCTTCTGTTTTCGTCGGAAACAGAAAACACGGATAAAATAATAGAGACGGGAGAGGCTTTCTCCGCCCGGTTAGACTCCTTGTACGGAGGGAGCCATATCAAACAAGTAACATCCAAGGTCGATGCGCAAAAAATGCTTTCCGTATCCGATTTCATTTACAATAACCTGCCTGTTTTCCTCGACTCGACCGATTATGCGCGGATGGATACCATTTTAGATGCCCAATCTGTTAAAAAACAACTACAATCGGATTATTATAACCTGATCTTTCCATCAGGAATGTTTACCAAAAGTTTTATTTTCCGCGATCCTATCGGATTGGGCAATAAAGCCTTCGAACGGTTGCGCTCGCTACAGGTAAACGGGAACTACCGGATTACGGATGAGCATATTTTTTCGAAAGACGACAATACAATGTTGGTTTACATCGAACCGACCTACGCTGCCGGAAATACGGCGGAAAACACCATATTGATTGATGGTATTGAAAAGCTGATTGATGAATTTTCCGGTAAAGATCCTAGTATTCATATTGAATATTTCGGAGGTCCCGCTGTTGCGGTATACAATGCCCGGCAAATACAAAAAGACACTACAACCACACTCAGCATTGCTTTCCTGATTATTGCTATTGTCATTTTATTATCGTTCCGCAACAAATTGTCGTTGCTCCTGATATTCCTTCCGGTTGCCTTCGGAGGTATATTTGCACTGGCAATACTCTACTTCCTGAAAGGCGAACTCTCTCTGATAGCCGTAGGGGCAGGCTCGGCAATCTTCGGTGTTGTCCTCAGCTACTCTATCCATGTCATCGCACACAGGGAACATACACGGGATGTGGAGCAGATTATCAGGGAAATGGCTGAACCGCTTACAATCGGTAGTTTTACTACGATAGGCGCTTTTTTCAGTCTGGTTTTTACCAGCTCCGAAGTGCTTCAGGATTTCGGTTGGTTTGCCTCTCTCACAATTATCGGGACAACCCTGTTCTGCCTTATATTCCTTCCTCATTTCCTTGTCGAAAAAGAGAAGAAAGAGGAAAATCCGAACCGTTTTTTGAAAATAATCGAAAGGATAAATGCCTATTCGTATGAAAAGAACAAATGGCTGGTCGGATTTATTATTATAATTTCAATTGCAGGTTTCTACTTTGCTAATGACGTTTCGTTTAATTCGGACATGAACAGCCTCAGCTTTCAACCCCAAAAGTTGAAAAAGACCGAAGAAAAACTGGATCGTATTTTCCAGAAGGAGTATAAGAATATTTATTTCATATCAGTCGGAGAGAATGAAGAAGAAGCCCTTTCGAACTATCACCGGATGAACCGGAAGCTCGACTCGATGAAGCAAGACGGTATGATTCACGGATATGCAACAGGCGAAAGCCTTCTGATTCCGGTCGAACAGCAGAAAATACGAATAAAGAAATGGAATGACTTCTGGACTCCGGAAAGAAAAAACGCCCTCCGGACTGAAATTGCTATGCAGGGAAAAGAGTTCGGGTTTAAAGAAGAGACTTTTGTGCCATTCTGGGCAATGTTGGATAAAGAGTATTCTCCTATCTCGTATACGGACGATAACGAATCGGCATCTGTATTTTCGGACTGGATCACCAACGAAGCAAACGTCTCCATGGCTATCTCTCAGATACAACTTAAGGAGAATGAAAAAGAGGCTGTTTACAGTGAATTTGCAAACCAAAAAGGAGTTGTAATTTTAGACAAGCCTTATTTTGCATCGAGCTTTGTCAATTACATCAAAGAGGATTTTTATTTTGTCCTTTTTGTATCTTCCTTTATTGTATTCCTTGCTCTATTGCTTTCCTACGGACGTCTGGAGCTTGCTATAATGACCTTTACGCCGATGGCCCTGAGCTGGTTTATCATATTGGGGTTAATGGCGCTTTTCAATATTGAATTCAATATTGTGAATATTATTATTTCTACTTTCATATTCGGTATCGGAGACGATTTCAGTATTTTTATAACAGACGGGCTCTTATCGGAATACCGCAACGGAAAGAAAATGTTTACGGCACATAAGACCGCTATCTTTTTCTCCGCATTTACTACTATTGTTGGAATGGGCGCACTGGCTTTTGCTCAACATCCGGCACTGCAATCGGTATCTTTCACCTCCATTATCGGGATGTTTGCCGTATTGCTGATCGCTTATGCCATTCAACCCCTGTTGTTCCGGTTATTCATTACAAAGCGGACACAAAAAGGGCTTTTCCCGTGGACTTTTGCAAACCTGCTTTTCTCTATATGGATAATGAGCATTTTTACTATTTTCAGTTTGCTCCTCTCTTTGATAGCTCCTTTATTTTTGATACTTCCTGTCAAAAAAGAGAAGAAAAAGTTGATGCTCCACTATCTGATTATGTATGGTGCCCGGTTAATCATAGTAATAGGATTCTACGCAAAAAAGAATACAAAAAATGAGCATAAAGAGGATTTCCGCAAACCTTCGGTAATCATAGCCAATCATCAATCCGTAATCGACATTTTACGTATACTCGCCCTTTCACCAAAAATTATTATGCTGACAAACGAATGGGTATGGAAATCTTTCATTTTCGGCAAACTGGTTCAGGCAGCAGGATTCTATCATACGGGTGATGGATATGAAAACAGCATCAAGCCTTTAAAGAAGATGGTAGATCAGGGATATTCTATTGCCATATTTCCGGAAGGAACGCGTTCGAAAGATGGCAAGCTGAACCGTTTTCACAAAGGCGCCTTTTATATTGCGGAGCAATTAAACCTTGACATTGTCCCACTTATTATGCTCGGCAATAACCTGTGTATCGAAAAAAACGATGTGATACATGTCAAAAAAGCTACTATCTACCTTAAAATTCTGGAACGTATAAAAGCTGATGATTCCTCGTGGGGCAATACATACAGAGAGCGAAGAAGCTCTGTTTCTGCCTTTTTCAAACAAAAATATGAACTGGCAAAACTGGCATACGAGAATGTTGATAATCCGTATTATTATTATAAACTCACGCGGAATTATATCTATAAAGGCCCTATATTGGAGTGGTATATGCGTATAAAAGTGAGAATGGAACATAACTACCGTATTTTTGATGAGCTAATTCCACGTGATGCTGCAATTACCGATATCGGGTGCGGATACGGATTCCTCTCGTATATGCTTGCTTTTGTTTCGGACAGACGGAGTGTTACGGGCATTGATTATGACGAAGATAAAATTGAGGTTGCCAATCATTGTTTTTCACGTACCGGAAAAATAAATTTTATTGCAGCCAATGCTGTCACTTCTCAACTGCCTCAAAGCGACGTTTTTGTAATAAATGACATGTTGCATTACCTCCCTTTTGATGCGCAGGAAAATTTGATAGAGAATTGTATCCAAACGGTCAACCGGAACGGAACTATTATCATCCGGGACGGCGATAGCTCAAAGAAAGAAAAACATGGGGTAACGAAACTAACCGAAATTTTTTCTACCAAGATTCTACGCTTCAACAAGACGGAAGGTAAACTTTTCTTCACTTCTTTCGAAAAAATAAAAGCGGTTGCCGATAAAAATAATTTCCGTGTTGAAGTGATGGATAATGATAAATTTACTTCCAATACAATCTTTATCTTGAGGGAAAACAGATAAGTAGTTGATAAGGATTGAGCGTTTTGGCTAATAGTAAAAGGATAAGTCCTATCTTAAATTTATATGCTAATCCGTAATATTATCCCTAACAAGAGATAGTACAAAGGCACGACGGACACAAAGAAATTAAAAGAAATACGACTTTGTGTTCGTCGTGCCTTTGTGTTTATAAAAAACATTGACTTTAATTACTCCATGGATAACATTGCGAAAAGCATATAATCTTATATCGAATTCACGTTATTACTTATCTCCTTATGAGAGTAAAATGTCCTCTATAAACTTTCTCTTCATCGGAAAGTGAGATAACATACCAGTAATCAGTTGCCGGCATTTTTCGCCCGAGATAAGTTCCGTCCCAAGGCTCAAACCGGTCAGTATAACGTACCAGCAATTTCCCGAACCGGTCAAATATTTCAATAGAAGAGAATGGAGTACGCTCAATATTTTTGATATTCCAGACATCTCTTACATCATCTCCGTTAGGCGAAAAATAAAGGTCGGGAATAATTTCATCATAAACAGTAAGATGTAATGTCACAATACTATCACAGCCATAATGGTCTATTAAGTTTTGTTCGAGGGTTAATAAAGAATACTCCGGTTGTGGTGGCAAAATAAACCCGTTTTTATTATATGCTTGATTGGTCAGGACACGATCGGTAAGAACAACGTTTTGTAATGACCTTACTTTCAAATTCAGTGTAACAATACTATCATAGCCCATAACGCTCTTCAATGTATCAATGTAGGTTCCTCCGGTTATTATATAATTATCATTGCTGTTGCCCGGAATATTTAACGAACCGTTTGCAATATCCCATGTGATAGTAGCTGTTTTTGCTACTGTTCCGCTACCTGCTATCAATATCAATAAGATTAATACCTTCTAATACAAATTCAGATATATACATTTTATGCAAAAAAACTTTTCTAACTATATACGTTCAAATTTTTAATTAATTTGAGCAAAACAAAAAAAATGAAGTATAATTAGCAATTACAGGCAAAAGTCAGAATAATAAATCACGAACAATTAAACACTTAAGAAATACCTCATATATACTATATTTACATCAGGCGAAGCTATTAAAATTTTCCGTAAAAAAATTTTTTTTTGTATAAAAATTAAATCCTAAACAGAAAAAGAGGAAATATCAAAAAACATATTAAATTTTAAGAACTTATAATTTGATCGTTTTATAAACCAGCATTTATATCATTTTCAGGACAATCCTTCGACCTGTCCGTTTACAATATCAATATTGGTTGCTTGCGGATTTTTCGGCAATCCCGGCATTCGCATGATTTCTCCGGCAATAGCGACAATAAACTCGGCACCATTATTGATGACAATATCGTTTATTTTCAGTTTAAATCCTTTTTCAACCCCATAGGCTTTAGGATTGGCAGAGAATGAGTATTGTGTTTTAGCTATGCAAATTGGGAAATGCTCTATGTTCATTTGCTTGGCAAGCTTCAGGATTTTTTCGGCTCTTTCGTTGAAAACAACGGATTCGGCGCCGTAAATTTCACGGGCGACTTTTTCTATCTTAACCTTGAGCGGGTCATTTTCTTCGTATGTAAAACGAAGCGGGGCCGAAGGTTCTTTTTCTATTGTATCCACTACCAACCGGGCGAGTTCCCTTGCGCCGTTTCCACCTTCGGAAAAGGCATTGTTTACGGCAAATCCAACGCCTTGCTCAGAACAATGTTCGCGGATCAGATTAATCTCGTCATCGGTATCCATTGCATATTTATTGAAGGCGACAACAATACTTTGCCCGAATTTTTTCAGGTTCCGGATGTGTTTGTCCAGATTCTCAAAACCTTTCACCAGTCCTTCTTTATTGGGCTTACTGATATCATCCAACGATACGCCTCCGTGCATTTTCAATCCTTGCGAAGTAGCAACAATCACCGTAAGTTTGGGTTGCAATCCTGCTTTCCAGCATTTGATATTGAAAAACTTTTCAGCACCCAGATCGGCTCCGAATCCCGCCTCTGTCACAACATAATCGCCAAAGGTCAGAGCCATACGGGTTGCAGCAACCGAATTGCATCCATGCGCAATATTGGCAAACGGGCCTCCGTGTATAAAAGCGGCTGTACGCTCGGTGGTTTGTACTAAATTCGGATTGATGGCATTCTTCATGAGGACTGCAATGGCTCCTTCGATATGTAAATTTTTCACCTTCAACGGATTTCCATTATAATCAAAACCAAGCAGAATCTCTCCTATCCTTCTTTTCAGGTCTTCCAGATCTTCCGAGAGGCACAATATTGCCATAATTTCGGATGCCGGTGTAATGTCAAACCCGGTCTCTTCGGGAGTGCCGTTGGCGCTTCCGCCCAGTCCTGTGACAATCCGGCGCAATCCCCTGTCATTGATATCCAACACACGTTTCCACAATATTTCTTTCAATGCAATGCCGGATGTTCCCCGGTTCTGATACAAATAGTTATCGAGCAAAGCCGAGATCATATTATGCGCCGAAGTGATGGCATGAAAATCGCCTGTAAAGTGCAGGTTAATATCTTCCATCGGAAGAACCTGTGCATAGCCTCCGCCGGCTGCGCCTCCCTTCATTCCGAAACATGGGCCCAAAGAAGGTTCACGCAGGGCAACAACAGCCCGTTTACCTATCTTTTCCAATCCGAGTGCCAAACCGATGGAGACGGTTGTTTTTCCGATCCCTGCCTTTGTGGGCGTTATCGCTGTAACCAAAATCAGATTACTTCGTTTTATTTTTTCTTCATCAATCAGTTTTACCGGAATTTTAGCAATGAATTTACCGTAATTTATTATTTCATCTGAGGGAATATTGAGATCTTGGGCTATCTCATCTATTCTTTTTAGTTCTACATTCCGTGCTATCTCTATATCCGTTTTCATTACAATGAGTTTTTTCTAAGTTTTTTAAATAAATGTGAACGAAACGCAAATCTACAATAATTCTTTTACGGAAAAAATCTTTTCATTTAGTACATAGCAAAAATGATTTTCAATGGATATAAGTAGTTACAAGTTACCAGTCTGTTCAAAGTAAACGAGGAGACAAGAATAAGAATGATTTGTTTAGTCGTCAACTCGTTTACCGGTCTACTTTTTTAACATATCATTAAATATTTACAATTACTTAAAAGTGTGATTTTCATAAGATGATAAGGCTTTTTAATCAAAATCATGTTAATATTATCTTTGCAAAGTTTTTTAATGAGGATTGGGATTTGTACAGTCCGGATCTAAAAACAAAAACATTTTTTAGCAATGTTAATCGAATTTCCTGAAGTATCTTTGCGGATTCGTCAGGAATAGATTTTTATTAAATTATGTCGGCTCAAAATTCTCCCACTGCATTAGGGACTGAAAATATAAAAAAGCTGTTGCTTGAATATTCTGTCCCTGCTATCATAGGTATGATGGCTTCTTCACTTTACAACATCATCGACAGTATTTTTATCGGACATGGTGTAGGCGCGTTGGCTATTTCCGGTCTTGCAGTTGCGTTTCCGTTAATGAACCTTGCCGCGGCATTCGGTACGCTGGTCGGGGTTGGAGGTGCAACACTAGTCTCCATTAAACTGGGGCAACAGGATCACAAAGAGGCATCCCGCGTTTTAGGAAATGTCGTTGTACTGAATACGATTGTGGGAATTCTTTTTATGCTTGTGGGTTTGATCTTTATCGACGAGATTCTTTTCTTCTTCGGTGCAAGCCACGATACAATCGGTTATACGAGAGATTTTATGCAAATCATTCTTTACGGCAACGTAATTACCCATCTGTATTTTGGTCTTAATAACGTGATGCGTTCGTCGGGATACCCTCGGAAAGCGATGATTACTACCCTTTTGGCAGTATTTATCAATATAATACTTGCCCCGATTTTTATTTTCGGATTTGAGTGGGGAATCCGAGGTGCGGCTATTGCTACTGTTTTAGCCCAATTAGTGGCGCTTTTGTGGGTAATCTCCCATTTTACAAAAGAACGTAGTACTATTCATTTCCAATCCGGCATTTTTAAATTACAGAAACGGATTGTCAAAGAAATTTTTTCCATCGGGATGGCTCCGTTCATATTGAACGCTTGTGCTTGTATTGTGGTTATTATAATAAACCAGTCTTTGTATAAGCACGGAGGTGACCTCGCTATCGGCGCTTACGGTATTATCAACCGGCTTGTAATGCTTATTGTAATGGTTATAATGGGATTTACGCAGGGCATGCAACCTATTGCAGGGTATAATTTCGGAGCACAGCAGTATAAAAGGGTACTTCAGGTTTTGAAGCTAACAATTATATATACATTTATTGTAGCAACATCAGGTTTTATTGTAGGAGAATTATTTCCCCACCAATTAGCCATGTTGTTTACAGGCGACGAAACGCTGATCGACCTGTCGGTCAACGGAATGCGCATCGTAATGGCTGCTTTTCCGGTCATCGGTTTTCAAATGGTTATTTCCAATTTTTTCCAATCTATCGGAAAAGCATCGAAAGCCATTTTTATTTCGACTACCCGGCAGGTAATATTCCTGATTCCCCTTTTGCTTATTCTTCCCCCTTGTTTGGGAACAAACGGTGTCTGGATAAGTATGCCTATTTCGGATGCCATTTCGGCTCTTACGGCAGGGATTTTGCTCTACTTCGAATTAAAGACATTTAAGACTGCCAATAAATTGGCATAAAGAATCTCTTCTGATTCTTATAAGTATATGTCCGGAATTAGTTTATATTATAACACGCAATTAATTGTAATTTACCTTTGGTGTTATTCAGTAGTTAGAAGTTATTAATCACTAATTACTAACCACTAATCACTACTTAATTACTTTCGAAATAACGAATACTAATTTTGACCGGACACTTAACTAAATAACTAATAAAGTACATCTATATGGAACAACGGCCTATAATCATCAGTATCGGAAGGCAATTCGGAAGCGGAGGCCGGATTATCGGGAAAGCGCTGGCAAAAGAGCTGGGGTTTGATTATTACGATAAGGAACTGATCTCTTTAGTAGCAAAAGAGAGTGGTTTCAATCCGAAGCTTTTCGAGAATGCCGATGAGAAGCCTTTCCGGAACCTCTTTTTCCAATGGCTCGACGGGATTTTTTCAGGAAGTTATCATTATGATAATTATCTGTCCAATGATGCTTTGTTTAAAATGCAGTCGGATGTAATCCGCAAATTGGCGGAAGAAAAATCCTGTGTTATTGTGGGACGGTGTTCCGATTATGTGCTGCGGGATAATCCGAATTGCATTAGTATTTTTCTGCACTCTTCCATGGAAGACCGGATCAAACGGGTCTGCGACCGCCAGAAAATTGAGCCGGAGAAAGCAATGGAAATAATTGAAACGGAAGATAAACGCCGGGCGGATTATTACAATCATTACTCCAGCAAAATATGGGGACAGGCTGATACTTATACTTTATCCGTCAATGTTTCATCTTTGGATGAATCGGGAACTGTGGATTTTATCCGGACATTTATAGGAATGAAATTCGGGATATAAATAAGAAAATCCGGCAAAGCGAATTTTAAATAAAATACCTTCTTATATTCGGAGCGCGACTTGGAGTCAGGAGAGTTCGGAAGATTTTTATAGGTTAATTTTATTAAGAAAGAAATCCTCTTTTTCATCAATAATTCAAGAAAAAAGAAAAAATTACAGAACAAAACAGATACATTTGTTCACAAACCATGCTCTTTTTCATGACGATTGTTACTAAAATAAATAATTCCTATCCGAAAAAAT
>JAVBMA010000007.1:0-92173 GCA_031553005.1 Paludibacteraceae bacterium
ACTGACACTACAATATACTTATTGAGTGATAAAGGTGTTTATATGAAAAAACACTTATTGGGTGGTGTTAAAAAAGGAGCTTTTACTGCTGAAGTAGCAGAACAAAAGTTTACTGCATGGTTAAGCGAAAAAGAAAATAAAGACCAAGATGCAAAAAGCAAACTGGATTCATCTAAGCAAGCTGCTGATAAAGCACGTGCTGAAGCTGAAAAAGCTGTAAATAAAGCAAAAGCTGAAGCTATTTCCAAGAAAAAAGCTGAAATTGCAGCTAAATTGCAAGCCGAAGAAGCTCCTGCCGAAACAGCAGAAGAAACACCGGCAGAAGAAAGCGCAGAATAATATTTTTATAATAGGAAAACACAAGGCGGTTAGAGAATTCTCTAACCGCCTTGTTGTTTTTTTAGGTAAAAATTGAAAGAAAAAAGGTGTGGATTTGGTTTTCCTAATTCTCAGCTCCTGATTCCTGGTTCCTGCTTCTTGTTACTATATGCTATTTTATTTGGTAACTCACAAATGCAATTTGTTTACCATCGGGAGACCATGAATTAACGTTTAAAGAGCCTTGTCCTCCAAAGAGGGAGATTAATGTATGGAGATTTTTTCCGTTAGCATCCATAAGCCGTATTTCTACATTTTTATTAGCGGGATGGTCGCCGGGAGCAACATCTCCTTTCTTATAAGAGATAAAAACTACTTGTTTGCCGTCAGGAGAAAGGTGAGGAAACCAATTGTTTGATTCGTCAAAAGTCATTTGGGTCTGTTCCGAACCATCGGGACGCATTCTCCAAACCTGCATCAATCCGCTGCGAACAGAATTAAACCAAATATATTTGCCATCGGGCGAGAATTCAGGTCCATCATCCAATCCTGGTTCATTGGTAAGCTGAATTTCATTTCCTCCAATAGCCGGAATAGCATAAACGTCGTATTGTCCGTTTCGTTCGGCACAATAGATAATCGTCTTCCCGTCGGGCGACCAACCATGCAGGTAACTAGGAGCTATCGGGGTTATCAATGTCGCTTCGCCTCCTTTCAACGGAAATGTATATATACGGGATTCTCCGTCTTCTTTTGTATGGTGGCTCACGGCAATAGACTTTCCATCAGCCGACAAAACGTGGTCATTGTTGCAATGAGTACAGATTCCCGAATAAATCTCACTGCTCTGCCCACTCTTCAGGTCGTATGAAAAGATTCTCCCACGGCTGTTGTAAATCAACAAATCGCCCTCACGTGTCCAATTGGGAGCTTCGATTAAATAATCAAATGTTTGCAAAAGAGTTCTTTTTCCGTCCTCCACGTTGCAAATCTCAAGAAAACTACGGACATTCCGGTCTTCAATCTCCCTCGGATGCGATAATACTTTCATAATTATTATAATAATTCTACATTCATACAATATGGATTTTTCTTAAAAAGTTCAATCCACTGCCCCAATTTATGAAAATCGGAATTTTCGTTTTGCTTTAATATTGAAAATAAGCGTTTTAAATTAGGGTCGTTTTTTACAGTAATATTTTTTGTTTGTTTTATCAAATCAGGTAATTTGTCAGGCAAATTATAATCTGCCATAGAAATACCGCATTTTTTAGCATTCTTCAAAATAAAATCTTCTGCGGCCTTGCTGATTTTTACTATATAATGTGATTTTTCATTGTGTTTATAAATTGCCAAATTTTCATTATGCTTTTTTAATAATTCAAAAGAGTTAAACAATGCCGGAACGCATTTGTCATCATCAATAATGCCAAGTGCTGCATTATTTGGTTTTTTATTCATTTCTAAAAGCACTTTATTACAACCTTTTATGTGTTTATAACCTCTTTTAGGAAAGGAGAGCGTTTCTGCCAAAGTAGTATCAATAAAACATTCGGGCAATATCAGCAAATCAACATCCATTTACAATAAATTTTCAAGGTTAAAAAACAAATCATCGCCATACTCGTATGCTAATTCCATTTCTTCATCGGAAAGCCGTTTAGCAGTTGTTTGATTATCCTTAAAATCAAATAAATAGATAGAAGTTTCTTTGCGAAGTTTTTCGTATTCCAAAAACGCATTTACAACAAGCGGACTGTGTGTAACTATAAAAACCTGATTACTTTCATTCTCAATTATATCCTGCATCATTGTTTGAATATAAGGAGGGAATGCGTGCGCCTCTGGTTCTTCAAAAAGGAGAACGGAATTTTTATTTGAAGCTATTGCTGTTTTGTAAAAAATAATTCGTTGCAAAGTGTCAGCAATCGACGAATAAGGTAATTGCATTACTTCATCGCCACCTAAACGCCGTTGTACTTTTAGTGAATTGCTTGATTTATCCAATACATACTCTAATCCAAATTTTGCAAATTCTTGTTTCATCCATGCTTTAACATCAGATATATTATCACTATAAGATAATGTGTCTATTATGTTTTCGCCAAAGGGGGGTAATAATTGACTATCACCAGTAGATTCCCATTTGTTTTTAATTTGAAAGATATAGCGTTTAACATTACTTTCTGTATCTATATTACCTAAAGGCTTTGTCCTTATCTGGAGAACTGAATTCTTGGAGAAAGTATATATTTTATTACCGATTACTATTTCATATTCGGCAATTTGGATATTTATGGTTTCTAAATTAGTAGAAATGAAAGAACAATTATCTTTTGCATTATATAAAAGTTCATTTTTATTTTCAACCCTAATTAATTTGTTAAGTTCATCATCAATTCGTAAATATGGTACAGAAAATAAGCTCAACGCCTCCAATACATTCGACTTTCCCACATTCGGATAACCGATAAACAGATTAATCCGCCTACAGTCTTCCAGTTTCAAATCGGCAATTGATTTGAAATTATGGATATTTATATATTTGATAAAGTTTTCCATATTTTTCATTTTTTCACTACAAAACTACATTTTTTAATCTAAAAAAGCCACCTTTCCTTGAAAAGATGGCTTTCTATAAAAATTGTCGCACCGCGATTAAATTAAACTCCCGTAGACAGGATTTGGGCAGTAACTATTCTTTGTAATCCACCGTGCACAATGCAACCCGAAGGTGTGGCCCGCCATTGAACAATCAGATACGCCCGGAATTGTTTTTAATGTTAAGTTTAACAATCAATTTAGCAATGCGACAATACTTTTATTCTCGTTTGAATGTTATACCAAAAATACAGATAAAATAATTTATTTGCAAGAAAATAAAATTTTGTTTTTCAATATTTTTGTCCCATCTTGCAACCTATTGTGTCTTTAAAATTGAAAGCCTCAAATGCAATCAATCACATTAAAATCATTTTCACCTTTCAATTCTCAACTATCAACTTTCAGCTAACTTATGTCCGGAGTTTTGTATTTAATACCCAATACATTGGGAGAATGTAATCCTGAACAGGTTTTACCATCTGTCAATTTTGAAATCATAAAAGGAATCAAACACTTTATAGTGGAAGACGTTCGTACCGCCCGGCGATTCCTGAAAAAAGTAGATAAAGAGATAAATATCGACGAACTTCAATTTTTCACATTAAACAAACATACTTCTCCCGAAGAGATATCCGGTTACCTTTCACCACTAAAAGCAGGTTCAAACATCGGCATTATTTCAGAAGCCGGCTGTCCGGCTATTGCCGACCCGGGAGCAGAGATTGTCCGGATTGCACAGGAAAAGAACTACCGGGTAGTTCCTTTGGTTGGTCCCTCTTCTATCCTGCTTGCCCTGATGGCATCTGGATTCAACGGGCAAAGTTTTGCTTTTACCGGATATCTTCCCATACAGGGAAATGAAAGGATACAGGCACTAAAGCAGTTGGAAAAAAGGGCTCAGTTTGAGAAACAATCCCAATTGTTTATTGAAACGCCTTACCGGAATATGAAGATGCTGGAAGATATCCTGAATACCTGTCAGCCTAAAACCAAGCTTTGTATTGCTTGTGATATTACATTGGATTCGGAGTATATCAAGACTAAATGTGTTGCCGACTGGAAAAAAGAAAAATTACCGGACCTGAATAAGCGACCATGTATATTTTTGATATACTGAGGAATTGTAAACAGAAAGGCACGAAGAACACAAAGTTTTAATTCTTCTTTGTGTTCTTCGTGCCTTTCTGTTTACAATATTTTTTCACACCTAATCATCACTCTTTTATCATCTCGCAAAGTTGTTGCAAAAAGATATACATCCCCGCCTTCCTTTAATGCCGTTTTCTTTCGTAATTCATTGACAGTAAGAGGAAAGTTCCGGACACTGATATTGGCTTGTGTTAATCCTGCAAGCGGCTGTTTAGACTCTTTTTTATTTAAAGAAAAAAATTCCAACACACGGAAAGAGCGTCCGGGAAAATCGGCAACATAAGTGTCTGACGTATATAAATGACTGCTTGGATGCAACTTCCTGACAGGATAATGCTGTGTTAGCGATTTATAAGCTCCTGCTTTAAGAATTGCGGCATTCGGCTCATATAGATAATTGCCCGGATTATCAGCCAAACGACATTCGGAATTAGACTCTTCCGTTTTTGTAAAAGTAAAATATTGATTAGTGTGGTTCTTTTTCAGGTTTACACAGCAGATAACTGGTCTATTGCCTTGCGGGACATTTCGTTCCATTTTAAACAATAGCTCTTTGCATTCGTTATCCACAGCAACAACGTGTATTTCAGTCGTTCCGGACAATTGGTCAAGTGCCAAAGAGATATCCAGCATAGGAGAAAACTTAATCCATACGGTATGCGCTTTTTCAAGCAGTTTTTCCTTTAAAGCCTCAACATCGGGTTCACAATCGGAAATCAAGACGGTCTTTTTCCCATGTTTATCACGCCTTGCCGGGTCCAGATAAATACAATCTACCGGAGCCATATTCTCCAGATAGAGTTCGGATTCCATACAACAGACTTTTACATGGTTGAGAGAAAGTGTCTCGAAATTAGAAAGGGCTATCTCGCATAAGCCTGGTTGACGCTCAACATAAGTCACTTCTTTAAAATTAGGCGCTAAAAAAGCACAGTCAATGCCAAATCCTCCGGTTAAATCGACCAACTTATTACCTTGCAATAAAGATGCTTTGTATAGAGCTGTCGACTCGGAAGAACACTGTTCGAGCGAAAGATGCGGAGGATAAATAATCTGTTCATGATTGTACCAGGAAGGGATTTTTGCGGCAGCAATCTGTCTGCCTGCTATTTGACGCAAAGCAAACGAAAAATCTATATCCGGATATATGTCTGCCTGTAAAGCCAATTTTCGGATATCTTCCTTTTGGTGTTTTTGGATAAATTCGGATGTTTTCATGATTGTCTAAACCGTGATTTTTATAAGATTAAGAGATTATCAAGATTATGTACAATGTAATATCAGTCAGAAATTATTTGGATTTAATCAATTAATCTCTTGTTTACAACTCAACTATTTAAGTTCAATCTTGAGAATCTTGAAATCTTGACAAAATCGTGGTTTGGACTAACTAAACACAATTGTCCGGTTCTTGTATGCCAATACTTTTCTGTCGATATGCTTTTCGACAGCTCTCGATAATACGATTTTTTCCAAATCCTGTCCTTTGTGGACAAAAGATTGTACGGTATCCTTGTGTGTCACACGAACAACATCTTGTTCTATAATAGGACCTGCATCCAGTTCGGTAGTTACGTAGTGGCTCGTAGCGCCAATAATTTTCACACCGCGCTCATAAGCGGCATGGTATGGTTTAGCACCCACAAATGCGGGTAAAAATGAATGATGAATATTGATAATCCGGCTTGAATATTCGCAAATCATATTTTCAGAAATAATCTGCATATAACGAGCCAGTACGATAAAATCAATCTTCTCGTCCTTCAACAGAGCCATTTCACGAGCTTCCTGTTCTTCTTTATTCTCTTTTGTGATTGGAAAGACATGAAAAGGTATCCCGAATTTTTCGCCTATCCACGACAAATCAGGATGATTACTGATAACAAAAGGAATCTCAACATTCAACTCTCCGGTGGAATAACGGGCAAGGATATCAAACAAACAGTGCGACATTTTTGAAACAAAAATAGCCATACGCGGTTTGATATCAGAGAAGTAAAGTTTAAAATTCATCTCATATTTTATTCCAAACAGTGTGGTAAAATACTCTTCAATTTTATCTTTTGGAATAATGAAATCGGAAAGGTCCCATTCTATGCGCGTAAAAAATGTATTTTGTTCGTAATCGACATGCTGGTCCAAATAGATGATATTTCCCTTGTTTACATTTATAAAATCGGTCAAAGCGGCCAAAATACCTTGCCTGTCAGGGCAATGAATCAGCAATATTGCAGTTTGTTTCTGTTTTTCCATACTTCCTGTCATTAAAAGTCGAACACTCTTTCGAAATGCAAAAATAAAAAATTTGGATTATAAAAGGATGAAAGTTCACTTCAACCTGAATCGTTATTTTATAAAAACAGAAGAAGCAGCCTTAAAAGCTGCTTCTTCGCGGTGAGAGAGGGATTCGAACCCTCGGTACAGTTACCCGTACGTCAGTTTAGCAAACTGGTGGTTTCAGCCACTCACCCATCTCACCAAACCTTTATATCGGCTTTGCGGGTGCAAATATAAAAACTGTTTTTTACTTTACAAAATATTGAATGACGAATAATCCAAATTTATTTACTATTTTTGATATATTATTTCAAATTAGGTAAAACAACTATAATCACACTAAAATACGGGAGAATAAACTTTGACTTCGTCGATTTAATAATTCAATTCTCCATTTTCAACTTTCAACTCTCTTAAGTATGAAACGAAAGAAAAAAGAATCAAAAAGCCGGAAATTTTTATATATCTCTTTAACTGTTTTACTCGTTTTAGCTATTTATGGAGGAATCAGAGGTTTGGTGTATTACACAAACATGTGGAAACCCAATATTTTTGTTAAACCGGATAAAAAAGAGTTCCTTTTGATTTATGAGAATGATGATTTTAATTCTATTGTAAAAAAACTGGAAAAATCAGGCTCCGTCAAAAATATAAAATCATTTATAAAAGCTGCCGAAGAACTTGATTACCCGAATAATATTGTAGCGGGAAGGTATGAATTGGTTGATGAAATGAGCAATCGGATGTTACTTCATAAATTGCTCAATGGAAGGCAAACTCCAATCAGGGTAACATTCAACAATATCCGCACGAAAGAAGCGCTAGCCAAGAAACTCTCAAGCCAATTAATGATGGATTCGGTTTCTATGGTTAAAATATTGAATGACGAGAGTGTTTTATCGGAATATGGACTAAATCGGGCTACAGCAGTTTGCCTGTTTATTCCTAATACATACGAAATGTATTGGGATATTTCTCCTGAAAACCTGATAAAAAGGATGAAAAAGGAATATGATAATTTCTGGTCGGAAGAGCGATTAATGAAATTAAATGATGTGGGACTAAACCAGCTTGAAGTTTGCACACTGGCTTCTATCGTAGAAGAGGAAACAAAAAAGAGAGATGAAAAACCGGTTGTTGCGGGTTTATATCTCAACAGGCTACATAAGGGAATTCCGCTGCAAGCTGACCCGACAATCAAGTTTGCGCTCCAAAACTTCTCTTTAAAAAGAATTTATAACGGACACCTTGCGTTTGATTCTCCTTACAATACATACAAATACGCAGGATTACCTCCCGGCCCTATCCGTATTCCTTCGATGGAATCAATAGATGCCGTATTAAATTATGATGACCACAATTATTATTATATGTGCGCCAAAGAAGATTTTTCCGGATACCATAATTTTGCCAATACTTATCAGGAACATACTCAAAATGCGGCTAAATACAGGCGCGAACTAAACCGGAGGGGGATTAGGCAATAAATTGTCGAGACCAAAATCTGTCAAAATTAGTATTCGTTATTTCGAAAGTAATTGATTGACAACAAATTACACCGAAAGCAAATTACAATTGATTGCGCATTATAATATGAACTAATTCAGAACACTTATTTATCTTTATTATTCCAGTTTAAAAGCTACAGGAATGGCATATCGTGTTCTAACCGCTTCTCCTCTATTTTTTCCGGGTTCCCATTTAGGCATCATTTTTACAATGCGCATGACTTCTTCATTACATCCGCCACCATTATCAATACCTTTTATTACATTTATGTCCGAAAGACTTCCGTCTTTCTCTACAACAAACTGAACATACACCCGTCTTTCTATTCCTTTTTCCTGAGCTTCTTTTGGATATACTAAATTTTCTTGGATAAAGGCTCTAAGAGCTCTATCGCCATCCGGATATTCAGGTTGAACTTCAGAAAATGCAAAAATACAATCTTCATTATGCACTACATTTTCATCATATTGAATTATTTCCCCGGGAACTGGTGGTGGTGCTACTTCTCCCTCCAAAGGTTCTAAAAATCCTTCTGTTACTCCCCATATTGATATAATCGAACTAATATTCGCATCTGCCTTCAAATCTTTGCTTCCAAATCCAGAAGCAAGTGTATCCATAATAGAAATTGTGTCTATATCTACCGTTTCCATTATTGTATCTTGTTTTAAAACCGGCACATTTTCTTGTTTTGGACCATTACAAGCAGTAAAAGAACCAACTATCCCCAGTGATATTCCGGCAATAGTTGCTGTTTTTCCAAGTTGGCGGCGTTTATTTAATTCATTCTCAAGATATCTTACTTCTGCCTCACATTTTGGACAGCTTCCTTTACATTCGCCTTGAAAATGACATTCGGAGGTAATGTACTCGATATCGTTTTTATTCGCGATTTGTTGGCGGATTTCCTTTAGTATTTTACAGACTTTTTTTCCTCGTGTCATGGGGTTTGTTTTTTTATTCCAATCTAAATCTTACAGGAACAGCATATCGTGATCTGACCGCTTCTCCTCTCATTTTTCCGGGTTCCCATTTGGGCATCATACTTACAATGCGTACAGCTTCTTTATCGCATTTACCACCATTATCAATACTTCTTACTATATTTACGTTTGAAATACTTCCGTCCTTTTCTATAACAAATTGAATGTAAACTGTTCCTCTTATTCCCTCCTCCTTAGCGTCCTTCGGATACACTAAATTTTCTTGGATAAAGGTTCTAAGAGCTTTATCTCCACCCGGGTATGTTGGTAGAACTTCAGGAAATACGAAAATAGAATCTCTATCATACTTTATATTCTCATCATGCTCTTTTGTATTTAAATCATTGGAAACTATTTCTCCAAGCATAATATCATCTGCATGTGAGACTGTATCTTTCCCTAAGATTACCATAACCTCTTGTTTGATCTTATTGCAAGCGGTAAAAGAACCAGCTATTCCTAAAGATATCCCCGCAATAACTGCCGCCTTTCCTAATTGTCGCCGTTTATTTAACTCATTTTCAAGATATCTTACCTCTGCCTCACATTTAGGGCAAGTACCTTTACATTCGCCTTGAAAATAACATTCGGAGGTAATGTATTCGATATCGTTTTTGTCCGCGATTTGTTGGCGGATTTCTTTTAGTATTTTACAGACTTTTTTTCCTCGTGTCATAATGTTTCATTTTTCAGTGTATGTTTAAGCGAAAACTTTAGGGGTATGGTAAAACGTGTTCGCACTTCTTTTCCTCCCTGCTTTCCGGGTTTCCATTTTGGCATCATTTTGATAACACGAACTGCTTCTTCGTCACAACCGCCTCCGATACCTTTCAAAACTTCAACATCTACAATACTACCATCTTTTTCAATAACAAACTGAACATAAACTATTCCTTCTATTCCTCCTTCCTTTGCTTCTTTTGGATATATAAGGTTCTCCCGTAAAAAAATTGCACGAGCTTTATCACCCCCCGGATATTCAGGAACTGGTTCAACCATTATTCCTTCAATAGTATCATCATCATCAAACTCTTTTTCAACTTCCTCAATAAACATAACAGGAATCAAATTCATTATACTATCCTGCTTTATCTTTTCCATCGATATTTTTTCAGAAACAGGAGTATTTGCTTGTAGAGTATTACAAGCAAAAGAACTAACTATCCCCAATGATATTCCTGCAATAGTCGCCGCTTTTCCAAGTTGTCTCCATTTATTTAATTCATTCTCAAGATATCTTACTTCTGCCTCACATTTTGGACAGGTTCCTTTACATTCGCCTTGAAAATGACATTCAGAGGTAATGTATTCGATATCATTCTTTTCGGCTATTTGTTGGCGGATTTCTTTTAGTATTTTACAGACTTTTTTTCCTCGTGTCATGGTGTTTGATTCTTTTTATTTAAGTCTAAATCTTACAGGAATAGTAAACTTTACGGAAACCGTTTCGCCTTTTTGTTTTCCAGGATTCCATTTCGGCATTTTTTTTACGACGCGTAGAGCTTCTTCATCGCAACCTCCACCAATACCTCTTACCACTTTTACATCTGAAAGTTTTCCGTCTTTTTCAACAACAAAAGAGATAAAAACAGTTCCTTGTATTCCTAGCTTTTGAGCTTTTTTAGGATATTTCAAATTTTTCCTAAAAAAATCCATACAGGCTTTTTCTCCTCCGGGATATGAAGGTGGATTTTCCACAAAATCATTAGTTGCAAATTCTTTCTCAGCATTCGCAATAGCCGTTGTGGTGTCCTGCTTTTCTGTCTTGGGTTCTGAAACCGGGCTACCATAAACTGTAAAAGAACCGATTATCCATAAAGATATTCCCGCAATAATTGCTGCTTTCCTTGTTTGTTTTCGCTTTTGTAATTTATTTTTCTCTTGTGTCATCATTTTTCGTTTTAAGGTTATATGAAAAAATCTCAATGTCTTTTACTCCCATATCTTTTAATGCTGAAACTGTGTTTTCAATCTCTTTTTCAGTATTAAAATTGGGAATAAGGGGTACTCTAACACGTATATTATCAGCCTTTCCCTGCTCAATCAGCCATTTCAAATTGGAAATGGGCAACGTGTTTTTTTTTCCTGTATAACGTTTATAAATGCCTGCATTTATATCTTTTATATCCACAATATAGTAATTTACAGCCGAATATAATATTTTAATTTTTTCTAAAGGGACATTTAAGCTTGTTTCTAAAGTAATATTCCATTGCTCGCCGCAATAATTTCTAAATTCTTTTATAAAATCGGGATATAAACAAGGTTCTCCGCCGCCAAAAGTAATTCCGCCGCACGTCGCTAAAAAATACAACTCATCAACTTTCACCAAATGATATAATTCTTCCGTCGTAAGAATACGCGTAATTGCCATTTCTTCCAAAGATTGCGGATTTAAACAATAACGGCAAGACAGCGGACATCCCCAGAATGCAACTAACGTAGTTACTCCTATACCGTCTGTTGCCAAACGATTCCTACTTATTCCGATAAAAGAGGCTGAAAAGGCATCTTTTTTCATTTCAATATAAATAGTTACAAGCTATTAGTTACAAGTTACAAGTCTATTAACGAATCAATATTACTTGATAAAAATCCCGGACAACATTCTCCCTGAATGAATAGAATCTCTCCGTGCCGAGAAATAAGAGTCGCTCATCCGGAATGTACAACCGGAATGAATCTCAACATTTTCCATCAACAGATTCTCTTCTTCACATTGAACCAATATGGCTTCTTTTAAATCGATAAAAAGGGAATCACCATCTCCTACTTTCAAAATGCGGGACATCCTTTCTTCTCCAAAAACAGGCAGGAACTCTCCTACTACATCCTGATTCACCTGATACGAATCAACACTGATACACGGACCTGAAACCGCTACAATATCTTCGGTTCTAGATTGATATTTCGTTTTCATCAGTTGTATTGTCATTGGTAAAATCCTTTTTACGACACCCCGCCAACCTGCATGAACGGCAGCAATAACCTGCAATTTCCTGTCATACAACAGAACAGGAACGCAATCGGCGGTTGTGACAGCAAGGCAAACTTGCGGAAGGTTAGTCACTAATGCATCGCAAGTTGATACAAAATCAAGCCGTTCGTTCTGCGAAAGGTTGAAAAAACCGGAACCAATCTCCCGGATTTCATTATTATGCAATTCTCTCGGTATAATCAAACGGTCGAAATCAATACCAATCTTATCGCATAAAATCTTCCTGTTAGTAGCCACAGAGATGGAATCATCGCCACAAAAAGCACCTAAATTCAATGATGCATAATTTCCGGTACTTACTCCTCCTTTTTTTGTTGAAAAGAAGTGAGAAACAGGCATTTCTTTCGATAAAATCCCGGAAAATTCCAACATATAAAATAAATTGAGAAATCTGTAATTCTATATTTTATGTCTAAAGTGAACTCTTACTTTTTTTATTCGTTATGAATTTATTTCAAAGGAACTCACAATTATGCTTTGCTAAAAAACAATTCTTAACTTTCAACTTTCAATTCTCACCTTTCAACTCCCTTAATCTTCCCAATCAAATTCCTCATCTTCATCGCACAATTCATATTCATCGTCGTCCTCTTCCATCTGGCTAATATCCATTGGTCTGTGGCTGATTGTCATGTGGCGGTTTTCATCTTTGCTGAGTTCTTCCCAAAGGACATCCTTTAACTCCATTATTCCCAATCCGGAAACAGAAGAGATAAATACGGAAGGAATATTACAAGGCAGCTCTTTTTTCAAGGCTTCCATTAGTTCTTCATCAAGCATATCGGATTTGGAAATAGCTAATACCCTCTGTTTTTCAAGCAATTCGGGATTAAACTGTTCCAATTCATTCAATAATATCTTATACTCTTTCGCTATATCGGCAGAATCGGCAGGAATCAGGAATAGCAACAATGCATTTCTTTCAATATGGCGCAAAAAACGTAATCCAAGTCCTTTACCTTCCGAAGCCCCCTCTATGATACCGGGAATATCTGCCATAGCAAACGAGCGTTGGTCACGATAGGGAACAATTCCGAGATTCGGAACCAATGTCGTAAAAGGATAATTGGCAATTTTAGGTTTTGCTGCTGAAACAACCGACAATAGAGTAGATTTTCCCGCATTAGGAAATCCAACCAGACCAACATCTGCCAAAACTTTGAGTTCCAACACGATATTTTTTTCTATCGCCGGTTCGCCCGGTTGTGCATAACGGGGAGTTTGATTGGTTGCCGAACGGAAATGCCAGTTTCCTAATCCTCCACGACCACCTTTCAACAAAATTACCTCTTGGTCATGTTCGGTTATATCGCAAATAAACTCTCCGCTATCGGCATCGTATGCAACAGTACCACATGGAACCTCAATTATTTTATCATCGCCATCTTTACCAAAACTACGGCTGGAGCCCCCACTTTCACCGTTTCCACCGAAAATATGGCGCGCAAACTTTAAGTGAATAAGTGTCCAGTAATTTTTATTTCCTTTCAAAATAATATGACCGCCACGACCACCGTCGCCTCCATCAGGTCCACCCTTGGGTACAAACTTTTCCCTGTGAAGATGCGTTGAACCGGCTCCTCCTTTTCCGGAGCGGCAAAATATCTTCACGTAATCAACAAAATTAGTCTCAGCCATATTTTAATAATTATAAGTTATTAGTGATAAGTTGTAAGTTCTAAGTAATCAAAATAGAACTATATAATAGTCAAATTTTGAGATAAGAACAAAAATATAAAAAATTTCACTTTTTTTTACTATTTGCAAAAATAGTGATTAATGATTAACGGTTAGTGGTTAGTGATACCGTTAGTTCGTTTTGATTGAATTTATTAAGAAAGAAATAGGAATGACTTTTAAAACTAATCACTAACCGTTAACCACTATCAACTAATCGTTAACTAAAATCCAACTCTTAGCAGTTTCTATAATCGTATCTAATCCTTGCAATTCATCTTCAGCCGTCATATCTACTTTTACATCAGGGTCGATGCCAAATTCCGTATATTGCATATTGGCATCCATATAAGGCGCCACGGAAAGGCGCAAAGACCATCCGCAAGGTAATTCGCTTGAAACAGGCATACCAGCGCCACCGCCCGTCTTATCGCCGAAAATAAGCACATTAGGCAAAACTTTCATCGTTTGTGTAAAGTCATTAGCCGCACTGAAACAAGAGCGGTTTGTCAATAATGCCACTTTTCCATAATAAGAGTCACGTGAACTCGGAGATAAGTAAATCGGCTTGGGTTCGGAAAAATCAGAATGACCTTTTCCCTCTTTATACTGCCAATATCCGACTAAAACCTCACGGCTTGTAAAGCGTGAAGCTAACATATCTACATACGAGACAGAGCCACCGCCATTGTTACGGATATCTACGATAATACCTTTGGTATTTGCAAAATATTTCATTACATAATCCAGATTAGACTCTCCAAATCCCGAAGAAAAACTGCTGTAATAAATATAGCCTACATTCCCGTCCAACATCTTGTATTTCAGTCCTCCCGCCATCTTATAATCCTTGCCCAGATAGCAGTCTTTCTTTAAAATATTACTATTAAAATTTTGAGGAAAATCACCTTCTATATCGTAGCGAGAAACGTCGAAAGGCGAATATAAATTAACATGTCCGTCTTTGAGTTCATTAAGCATATCGGCAAAAACATAAAATATCTCCATGTCATTACGCGCACGAAGAACTTTGGGTTTATATTCCCTGTATACTTCATTCCAATCTTTAATGCTATCCTTCTTATATTCAAAAAAACAATACTTTTCATCGACAATCTTCCATAGCATTTCAAAATTTTCCAATGCAGTATTGTCAATCTCCAAATCATCGTCACATGAAGTAAAACAAAACAAAGGAAAAACCAGGTACAAAAGATATTTTATTCTGGCAATCATAAAGTTATATTTTGACTTATCACTTATCATTTTATCATTCATCACTAATATCACTTACTCTGTCGGATTATGAAATTCTGCCGGAATAGGTTTATTTCCTTTAAAAGAAGAAAAATTATAGACTAAACCTAACAAAAACGAAAGATTCGTACTTCTCGTTTCAAGGTTATTTACTTCTGTCACGGTTCTTTCGGCTAAGAATCCAAAGCGAAAAGTACAAAAAGGAATAGGTAAATCCATCGAGAGCTTATTTCTCCAAGCTAAACGCTCTCCGAACGAAGTAAATTTTATGATATTATCTGTATATCCTAAATCGAAGATTTCATAATATGTCTGCATATAATTCGGAGAAAACATTACTCCCGCAAATGGCATGGCAAAATGCTCTCTGAAAGTCAACGTCATTTTCCGCAAATGCAGATGATAATAGCCCATTGCAGAAGCCCATAAATTCACATTCCATGTAAGAGAGTAAGGATTATTTTGGTTTTTCATCAACAAGCGTCCCCCCAAGTCCATATTACACATGGCTCCAAGCAGGATATTCATATTCGGAATAGGGCGGATATGATAATGAGAACCCCAGAAATAGCGCAAAAGGAAAGGAACCATCGTTGCATTTTTCGCCGGATTATCTAAAAACCCCACTTGAAAATCACCCTCGCTATACCATGTAAATTTATCAGAATGCAAAGAAAAATATTTCAATCGTTCGCTCATCAAAGTAAATCCGGTCCCCTTGTAAAGTAAAGGCGAAAGGTAAGAATCATACTCTTTCTGCGAACCAATTCCAATCAAAACCGCCCTGTTTGACAACGAGTAGCGAGGATTTTCAGTTTCAGCGCACAAATGAAACGCAACCAGCGGCAAAAACAGAAATATAATTTTCAATTTTTTCATTTTCAACGTTTAATAGAGATATTTTCGTAATCTGGTCACAACTCCGAATCAAAGCCATTTTTTCTTTCTAAAATACCACAAAGTACCTCCGGAAGAGAGAAGCATCAGAAATAGAGCAAAAGGATAGCCGAGCTTCCAGCCAAATTCCGGCATAAACTCAAAGTTCATTCCGTAAATACTTGCAATAAGGGTCGGAGGCATCAATACAACGTTAACAATGGTAAATATTTTTATAATCTTATTTTGTTCAATGTTAACCAACCCGAGAAAAGTATCCTGCAAATAATCCAGACGCTCGAAACCAAATTTTGTATGTTCAATAAGTGAATTTATATCCTTAATCACCAAGCTCAGACGAGTCCTCAATTCACCCGGTAATAATTCACCCCGCAAAATATTGGAAACAACACGGTGCTTATCAATAATATTTTCCCTAAGATGCATGGTTTTTTCCTGCAAGTTCTTTATATCCAAAAGCATATTCTCATCAACCTCTTCAGCAAGAGTCAGCGTTCTACTTAAATTAGAAACCTCGTTGTTTGCATCCTCAATCATATCCGCATCATATTCTACGCGGGTTTCGAGCAAAGCCACAAAAATGTGAAAGCCTGTCGGATAGTTTTTAGGGTTAGCAAACATCTTTTTCACCGTTTCATTGAACGATTTCAAATGCGTATCACGTACCGAAACCAGAATATTATTTTTCAAAATAAAAGAAACAGGCTCTTTTTCATAATTGTCCATAAGAAAATTGGAGTTTGCAACCAACGTATCTTCTGTCTCCATAAAGCGGGAAGAAATCTCGATTTCTTCAATTTCTTCTTCCTCTTGTATATAAATTTTAAGGAACTGTTCGAGTTCCGATTCTATTTCGGCGGACACATTATTCAGGTCAATCCAGACAATGCTGCTCAACGGCACCTCTTTAAGGATACTTATCTCTTTTGCTATTTTCAGCCTGTTATTTTCAAAATAGAAAAGTCTTACTTCTGAACTAGGCATAATTATTTGTTTTTAAGAAGTAAAAAATCAAAAAGAAATTAATGTTTAATTTCCGGAATTGCTAAAAAAACCGTTTTTGTAAATATAACCTTTACATCACGGAAGGAAATGGTTTCACAACCACACGAAACCTACGTAGGCCTATATTTATCTACGATATTTGTAAGTTCAACAAATTCACTTACACTCAATTGCTCCGGCCTTTTGGTAAATATAGGCAATACAAAAGCGGGATTATCTTTACCTAAAATAGGTAGTAATGAGTTACGAAGCATTTTTCTCCGCTGATTAAAACCGGTCTTAACAACCTGAATAAAAAGCCGTTCATTACAATCCAGTTTCTCTACTTTATTCCTACGCAGCCGGATAACTGCTGATTTTACTTTTGGAGGAGGTTCAAAAACATGTTCGTGGACAGTAAATAGATATTCTATATCATAAAATGCCTGCAACAAAACACTCAATATACCATACGCTTTCCGCCCGGGCGCCGAAGCAATCCGTTCAGCAACCTCTTTCTGTATCATCCCGACACAGCATGGTACATTTTCCTTGTTTTCAAGGACTTTAAAAAATATCTGACTGGAAATATTATACGGAAAGTTGCCAATAACGCAAAAACGGTCATTACCATAAATCTGCTGTAAATCCAACCGTAAGAAATCACCTCCAATAATGCGGTTATCTAACCGGGAAAAATTCTCTTTCAGGTAAGCAACAGACTCACGGTCAACTTCTACAACTTGTAAATCGATAAGGGGATTTTGTAACAGGAATTGTGTCAAGACACCCATACCCGGACCTACCTCCAGTACCTTTTCGGGTTCTGAAAGCTCTAAACTATCAACAATGCTTCGGGCAATATTTTGGTCTTTCAAAAAGTGTTGCCCTAAAAATTTCTTGGGCGTAACTATCATATTCCATGTTACTTTGGTGGTTAATGGATTTCGTCGGCAAAAATAGTTTTTTTAAGCATATATTGCAACTTATAGTAAACTTATTTGCATAAATAATCGAATTTACAAATAAAACCAGCTTTATCTCCTGGCACTTTTCTATTAGAAAATAAATTGTACCTTTGGCTGTTTTTTATAAATTCGTTTTATATAAAGGGAATATTTCCCTCGTATTTTTCGGTTATTATGCGGAAATTATTTATAAAAATAAGTGATAAAATATCCGGGTTGATAGATTTTTTTTATCCTCCTTTCAGTCCCTACATCTCATGTCAGGTCTTTCGTTACGCCGCATGCGGAGGTGCTACTGTCCTACTCGACTGGATATTGTATTTCCTTGTTTATAATTTCGTTTTGGACAAACAAATGCTGCATCTGAAATTTGTAACATTAAGCCCGCATATAGCCTCCCTGATTATAATATTCCCAATCACGGTTTTAACCGGATTTTTACTTCAGAAATACGTTACGTTTACAGCATCTCTTCTTCGAGGGCACGTTCAGTTATTCCGTTATTTTTTAGTTGTAATCGCGAATCTGCTGATTAATTATATCGGATTAAAACTTTTGGTAGATGGTCTTCATTTCTATCCCACCCCTTCAAAAATGATAATCACTGTTTTCACCGTGATTTTCAGCTACCTTTCGCAGAAAAAGTTCACGTTTAAGAACCTTTGAACCTTGACATTAACAAGTTTTGCATAACACCAATCAATTAGGTAATCTTAATCCCACAAATCTTATAAAATCAAGGTTCAGACATTTTTCATTTTCAAATTTGGGCAAATGAGAAAAAAAGTCGATTTTTGCATATTCTAAATTACAATTTTTCAGAATGAAATTTGAATTGCAACATATAGACAAAAAAAGTAATGCCCGCGCAGGAAAAATTACAACTGACCATGGAGAAATCGAAACTCCGATTTTCATGCCTGTCGGTACTTTAGGTTCTGTAAAAGGAGTTCATCAACACGAATTGAAAGACGATATCCAAGCTCAAATAATTCTGGGAAATACTTATCACCTCTATCTTCGCCCCGGTCTTGATATCCTTGAAAAAGCAGGCGGACTACATAAATTCAACGGTTGGAACAAATCTATGCTGACTGACAGCGGAGGTTTTCAGGTTTTTTCTTTATCCGGCAATCGTAAACTCACCGAAGAAGGAGCTGTTTTTCGTTCCCATATAGACGGTTCAAAGCATATTTTTACTCCCGAAAACGTGGTAGACACCCAACGCATTATAGGCGCAGATATCATCATGGCATTAGACGAATGTACGCCGGGAACAGCCGAATACAACTACGCAAAAAAATCGATGGAAATGACTCATCGCTGGTTGGAAAGGGGTATCAAACGTTTTGACGAAACAGAGCCTAAATACGGACATAACCAAACCTTTTTTCCGATTGTGCAAGGATGTACTTTTAAAGATTTACGCCGTCAATCGGCAGAATTTATAGCTTCTCAAAACAGGGAAGGAAACGCCATCGGCGGACTTGCCGTAGGAGAACCTGCAGAAGTTATGTATGAAATGATTGAAGTCGTAAATGAAATACTACCGCAAGACAAACCGCGTTATCTGATGGGAGTCGGTACACCTGTAAACATACTCGAAGCCATCGAACGAGGAGTAGACATGTTTGACTGTGTGATGCCCACCCGAAACGGCAGAAACGGAATGCTCTTTACCCAAAACGGCATTATGAATATGCGGAACAAAAAATGGGCCGACGACTTTTCACCATTAGACCCGGACGGCACATCTTACGTTGACAAAGTATATTCCAAAGCCTATTTAAGGCATCTTTTCATTGCTCAGGAACTGCTTGCCATGCAAATTGCATCCATTCATAACTTGGCATTTTATCTGTGGCTTGTCCAACAAGCAAGAGAACATATTATTGCAGGGGATTTTTCTTCATGGAAACCCCAAATGGTAGAACGGTTAAATACTAGAATGTAAATCTCCCGGAAGAGAGCAAAAAATAAATCCCAATCACATTCAATTTTTGTAATGACAGGAACAATTCAAAAAATAAAAAACTTTTTTTCAAGTTTGTCTCTTAATAAAATTGGGGATTATTTGCGTCTGAAACGCATTGATTATTATATCATAACAAAGTTTCTCGGAACCTTTTTTCTTGCAATAGCCCTAATTATCAGTATTGCTGTTGTTTTTGACGTATCCGAAAAAATCGACGACTTTATGGAACACAACGCGCCTTTTAGTGCGATTGTATTTGACTATTACCTGAACTTCATTCCTTATTTCGCCAACCTATTTAGCCCCTTATTTACCTTTATTGCGGTAATTTTCTTCACATCAAAAATGGCTGAGAATTCGGAAATCATTGCTATTTTTTCCAGCGGAATCAGTTTTCACCGGTTAGTTCGCCCGTATATGATATCGGCAGGAATCATTGCCGTTATGACTTTCGCCCTAAGCGGATATATTATCCCTCAGGCAAATGAAAAACGGTTGAATTTTCAGGAAGTATATGTAAAATCCAAGCGGGTAAGCGATGTTGCCAAAGTACAAATGGAAGTTTCCCCCGGAAAAATCCTTTACATCGACTATTTCGACAAAAATACAAACCGTGCCTACCGTGTTTCCCTTGAAAAATTTGAAGGAAAAACACTTGTTTCAAGAATGACCGCAGAAACCCTAAGTTGGGACTCCGCTTATCAATGGACAGCAAAAAAATACATGATTCGGGATTTTGACGGCATGTATGAAAAGTTAACCACCGGAGCTGTAATTGATACTATTATCCCGGTCGAACCAAGCGAATTTTTCATATATAGCGGAATGTATGAACAAATGGGCAACAATGAATTGAAAGCATATATCGACAAGCAGAAAAACAGAGGCATAGGAAATATCAAAGAATTTGAAATAGAATATGAAAAACGATTTGCATTCCCTTTCGCAGCATTCATACTAACAATAATAGGAGTCTCGCTTTCATCGAAAAAAATAAAAGGTGGAATGGGACTTAACCTTGGATTAGGACTACTTATAAGTTTTTCATATATAATGTTTTACACCGTATCGTCTACTTTTGCCATCAGCGGAGCCCTATCTCCACTCATGGCTGTATGGTTGCCGAATATTATTTATGCCATAATTGCAACCTATTTATATAGAAGAGCGCCTAAATAATAACCATTCACAAGTTGTGTCTTCCTTCAAAAAAACAATTAAAACAGGTGGATAACATCCTGATTCGTTTTTTTAGATGAAGATTTAACATTTTATATCATTTTAGTAATCAGACGTTTGAAATATTACAAAAGATTTAGGTGATTATTTTACACAATTATATATTACCTTTGCGTCCGGTATTTGAGAAACGTAGAATCAATTTTCATTAACCCTAAATTAAATTCTATTTATTTAGAAAAAGATTCAATTATGTCATTAAGAAACAACATTTTAGCATTACGCAACAAGAGAACAATTGTTGAAAAAGGCGGAGGTGACGAAGCTATTGAAAAACAAGTTGCAATGGGAAAACTCCCTGCTCGCGAGCGTATCATCGCCCTTCTTGACGAGGGTTCATTCAGTGAATTCGACTTATTCGTAAAACATGATGTACATGACTTCGATATGGCATCCAAAGAACTTCATGGTGACGGTGTAATTACCGGAACCGGAACAATCTTCGGAGAACCTGTTTGCATTTATGCACAAGACTTTACTGTACAAGGAGGTTCCTTAGGTTTAATGCACGCCCGTAAAATAACCAAAATTATGGACCATGCGTTGAAGATGAAAGTTCCTTGCATCGGAATCAACGACTCAGGTGGTGCACGTATTCAGGAAGGAGTATCTGCCCTTGCCGGTTACGGTGAAATTTTCTACCGCAACACAATGGCATCAGGCGTTATTCCGCAAATATCGGTAATCTTAGGACCTTGTGCCGGAGGTGCTGTATACTCTCCAGCCCTGACCGACTTCGTATTTGTGGTTGAAAACATTTCAAAAATGTTTATCACCGGACCAAATGTGATTGAAACCGTATTGGGAGAAAAAATCTCTCAAGAAGACCTTGGTGGTGCACGCGTACATGCCGAAATTACAGGTAACGCACACTTTTACTCTTTAAGCGAAAAAGAATGTTTTGACCAAATAAAAACATTGATTTCATATATTCCTCGGAATAACACTGAAAAACCGAAGAGAATCGAAGCTGCAAAGCCTACTTTTAACGGTAAAATCGAAGATATAATCCCTGCAAATCCAAAACAACCTTACGACGTAAGAGACGTTATCAAAGCGCTTACAGACAAATCCGAATTCTTTGAAGTTCAGGAATTATTTGCCCGTAATATCGTAATCGGATTCGGACGTATCAACGGACAATCTGTCGGATTTGTTGCTAACCAACCTTTATACCTTGCTGGTGTATTGGATTGCGACAGCTCAGACAAAGCCGCCCGCTTTATCCGTTTCTGCGACGCATTCAACATTCCGATTGTTACTTTGGAAGATATGCCGGGATATTTACCGGGTGTAGACCAAGAACATGCCGGAGTAATCCGTCACGGTGCGAAGATGCTTTACGCATACTCGGAAGCTACTGTTCCTAAAATCACTGTTATCCTGAGAAAAGCATACGGTGGTGGCTACATCGCGATGAACTCACGTCACTTAGGCGCTGATTTCGTATTTGCATGGCCAAGTGCTGAAATCGCAGTAATGGGGCCAGAAGGCGCTGCCAACATTATTTTCCGCAAGGAAATTATGAACGCTCCCGACCAGGATGCTATGCGTCAGGAAAAAGTAAAAGAATATCTGGAAAAATTTGCAAACCCATTTGTTGCTGCTTCTAAAGGATTTATCGATTCTGTAATCGAACCGGAAGAAACAAGAACATTGCTGATTAGAGCATTGGAACTTGCAAGCGACAAAACAGAATACAGACCTTCTAAAAAACATGGAATTCCTCCATTTTGATAATTGAACTTAAGGTTTAAAATTTGAGAGCTATAACCTCTCTGTTTTGAACAGTAATTTATTCATTTAAAAACATTCAAATTATGTCAGAAGAAAAAGAGGAATTTGTAGATTTTGCAGTCACTGCAAGAAAATACAAAACACTGTTGACAACAAAATATAAAAACCGTAAACCTTTCGAACCGGTTAATCCGAGCGAAGTATACTCAATTATACCCGGAACGGTTATCAAGTTTTTTGTCAAAGAAGGTGATTTTGTTAAAGAAGGAGAACCTATTCTCATTCTAGAAGCAATGAAAATGGAAAATATCATCCGCATGCCTTACAACGGAATTATTAAAAGAATTCATGTTGCTGAAGGAGTACGTATTCCTAAAAACTCATTGATGCTGGAACTCGAAGAAAAGTAATTTTGATACTTACTTAATAAAAAAGCCGGTGAAAGTTATTTCATCGGCTTTTTTATTATATGTTTATTCAATACTGACCGACTAATTTTTCTATGTATTCATAACTCCGATAGAAGTTCAATTTTGACAACTCCGTGCAAACGAAGTGCAGCTGGGGGTATTAAAATCTCTCTCCTACGGAGACTTTGCTTAATTTTCAAAATCCACCTCCTACTTTATTCTAAAACTCTCAATTACCCATGAAATATAGACTTTTGTCTGAAATATTTATTTTTCTCGGTCAGTAGTGATGATATTTATTGAAAGTAAAAAACAGTTGATGAAATAGTTTAAAATGCATTTCTATGTCTTTTAACAAAAATATCTAATGGAAAAAGAAGAAGATTCTAAGCAAAATAAAAACGGTTTCAATCATTGCTAATTGAAACCGTTTCCCTATATTACCTCTGGTTGGTTTTAGCAACCATTTTAATCATTAATTATTAGATACACAAAGCATTATTCAACGCCACAATTGCATTTGCATAACCATCCCTGTTTATTACAAACTGCATATTTACCTGACGAAGAGACTGTGCAAAACACTCAATATTGATATTATTGTCGCAAAGGGCTTTAGCTGCCTTATACAAGAATCCCGGATGTGCAATGTTAGTTCCCATGCAACATACAAGAGCTACTTGTTTTACAGTAACTAAGTAGAAAGTCTCTTTCAATTCGGCAATCAACTCCTGAGCTTTAGCATTATCCCAAATTACCATAGTAATACTATTCGCATTTGTTGATTTCAAAATGTAGCTGATATCATGCTTCTTGAAAACCTGCATTACCTGAAGGTCATATCCAACCTCTCCAACCATCATAGGGTCATGAATTTCAACAGCAAGAACTTTATCGGTTCCCGAAACGATTTCAATCCTTGATTTTGGAGATACATAATCTTTAGAAATCAATGTTCCCGGATGTTCCGGTTCGAATGTATTCTTGATTCGGATATTAATTCCTGCCAATTCCAACGGTTTAGATGCTTTAGGATGAATAGCTTCCATTCCGATATCGGCCAACTGGTCTGCTACCATAAAGTTTGTAAACCCAACCGGAATCGATTTATCCATTCCTACCAATTTCGGGTCGGCAGAAGATAAATGGAACTCTTTATGGATAACAGCTTCATTTGCTTTCACATCAACAGCTATTTTGGAAAAAGTAACCTCAGAATATCCACGATCAAAAGCACGCATAATACCTTCTGTCCCTTTAGTATATCCGGTTGCAACACAAAGTGTTTTAGAAAAATCAATATCCTCAAATGCCTTGTGGATACGTTCGTCAATGGTCAATGACTCCGAATCGTCAAAACCGCAAAGGTCAACAAAAGTGGCATTTATCCCATTATTGTTTATAATATTTACTGAATTAAATGCCGAATGAGCCTCACCGATAGATGCTAAAATCTCCCGAGCCGCCAGATAAAGGTTTTTCTTATTTACATAACCCGTTGCCACTACACTATTCATAGAACGCAGGTAATTCTTGGCTTTCTCTATACGCTCGGTAATAAAATCATCAGCTTCCTTCTGATTTAATTTTATATCTTCAAAAGTTTTGTTTAAAGCAATCAGTTTAACACGCAATTCATCCAAAGCTGCGATATAGTTCTCATTATTCAAAAACTTAACATAAATACCCGCTTCACCTGTTTTCTTATGCTCCAACAACCAGTTAGTTACATTATTATATGCTGAAACCACAAAAATACGGTTATACATATCTGCTGCAGTCCTCTTTCCGATTATAATATTATTAAGGCAATCTTTGAATTGAGACATTGAAGTCCCGCCAATTTTCTCTACTGTAAGCATTTTCTTTATGTTTGTTTTATATTATGTTATGATGAAAATGTACGCAAAGGTAGTGGTTTTAATTGAATTTTGAAAGTAAAAACAATAACCGGATATCAAATACTCAGGACACAAATATTTTTTTCATATCTATTTCCAATCCGTTCAAAACCTGTGAAGTCACCCTATCTCCAAGCCTGAAAACCGTACCATTATCAAATTTCCTATTTTCAGTCAAATGGAAAACCTTTATTGAACTTGACTCGGGGAAAACAACCCAATACTCACGCACTCCCGCTTCTTCATAAGCATCAAACTTATCCGTAAGGTCATATTTGGCAGTAGAAGGCGATTGAATTTCCACAACCAAATCGGGAGCCCCTAAACAGCCACGCTCATCTAATCTGGACAAATCACAAACAACACAAACATCAGGCTGCACAACCGTATAAATCTTTTCGTTGGCAGTCTCTCCACTTTTAGGCAGCCGCACATCGAATGGAGCATGATATACCTCGCATTTACCTTTTTTCTTTTCAATGTGTGCTTCTATTTTACATAAAATCTTAGAAGATATTCTAGCGTGAGTCCTCGAAACCGCAGGCGACATCAATTTAACGATACCATTGATTATTTCACGCGTTTTGTCATCCAGCCAAGTGAGATAATCAGCGTATGAATAACGGTTAAAATTAGAGCCATAAGCAATTGCAGGTTCTTCTACTTTGTCAGGTTCTCTTTCCTTTTCCGTGTACGTTTTTCGTTTTTTTTTGTCGGTAGTCATAATTAAATAAATTTCAGTTAGGTTCTACTTATATATATTTATCAATATAATAATAGCCCCACAAATATATTAGAATATTTTCAAAAAAGAAACAATTTTCAATATAAAATGTTATTACTTACACAAATACATCTTATCTATCATCAAAAAATTTTATTCTTATGGAGACTATGGTAAAATCCGGACTAGCAATGTTAAATGTTTTGGAAAGTTGGGGTGTAGAACATATTTATGGTATCCCCGGCGGTTCTATTAACTCTATAATAGGAGCTTTATATGAAGAGCGCAGTAAAATACGCTACATACAAGTCCGGCACGAAGAAGTAGGCGCCATTGCCGCTTCCGTAGATGCCAAACTAACAGGAAAAATCGGTGTCTGTTTCGGCTCTGCCGGACCGGGAGCCACCCACCTGTTCAACGGGCTATATGACGCACAAATGGACCATGCTCCTGTATTGGCATTAATCGGGCAAGTTTCATCCAAAGCAATGAATTACGACTCTTTTCAGGAATTAAATGAAAACCCGATGTTTGCTGACGTAAGCGTTTACAATCGTACGGTAATGAATCCCGAAAGCCTTCCCGTTGTAGTAGACGAAGCCATTCGCAGGGCATACGAACAGAAGGGTGTTGCCGTAGTAACCATTCCTGTTGACTTCGGATTTGTCGACATTCCAAATACAGATGTTTCCTCTGCCAAAAGTCACCGGGCAAAAGTACCGAAATATGACCCTAAAGATATTGCAGCAGCTGTAGAATTAATAAAAACAGCCGAAAGACCTGTTCTATACGTCGGTCAGGGCGCTCGTGGTGCTAAAAATGAAATTATCGCTCTGTCAGAACATTTTTCAATGCCAATCGTGCTATCCGTAATGGCAAAAGGCATTATTCCCGATAACACACCTAATTTTATGGGAATGGCGGGAAGAGTAGCTACCAAACCCGCAAATGAGGCGCTTGCCGCCGCAGATTTGATTGTTTTTACCGGTAGCAATTTTCCTTTTGCCAGATTTTTCTTTCCGGCAAACGCCAAATTTATACAAATAGATACAGACTCTTCTAAATTGGGTAAACGCCACAAAACAGATGTTGCCATCCTCGGAGATGCAAAAGAAGTAATGCAACAAATGGTAACTCTTACTGCACCGAAAGGCATGTCCAAATTTCTGGATGCTAATCGGCAAAATCGTCAAAACTGGCTGAAATGGCTTCATAGTTTTGACAATCGCGAAGATGTACCTATGCGCGTTGAACCTGTCTTTAAAGAAATAAACCGTATTGCCACCGAAGACGCTATTTTTATTACCGATGTAGGAAATACCACCATACATGCCATACGCTGTTTGGATATGAACGGAGAAAAACAACTGTTTACCACTTCCGGATTTTTTGCCACTATGGGTTACGGTGTACCGGGTGGAATCGCGGCAAAACTAAACTATCCTAACCGCCAGGTTTTTACTTTAAATGGTGACGGCGCCTTTGCTATGGTTATGCAAGATATTATTACGCAAGTAAGATATAAGCTCCCCGTTATTAATATCGTTTTCTCAAACGACTCTTTCGGATTCATCGATGCAGAACAGGAAGATACAAAACAACCCAAATACGGAGTAGACCTGACATCAGCCGATTATGCAAAAATTGGCGAAGCTATGGGAGCCAAAGGTTTTACCGTAACCCGGAAAGAACAGCTAAAACAAGTATTTGATGAAGCAAAAAACAGCACTATTCCTGTAGTAATTGATGTAAAAATTGAAAACAAACGCCCCTTCCCTGCCGAAGCTATGGTGCTTGATTCCGATATATATGGAGAAGAAGCCATTGAAACATTCAAGAAACGTTATGAAGTAGAAAATATGCCATTATTAAAGGATCTCCTAAAATAAATACAACCGTAAAAAAGACTAAACTACAAATGCAAAGTCTAACAGAAAAATTAGACTTTGCATTTTTTGTATAAAATATTCGCATTCTCTACATTAAATACATATTCTCTCTTTCTAAGTTTTATAAAGAATTTATTTTCATATTTTTAGTAGACGAGTAAACGAGTCATTTTTATTCTTGTTTACTTGTCAACTCGTTTACTCGTCTACTTTTCTAAATACGTCATTAAATCTTATCAATCACTTAATTTGTATTTTGATTCATCAATTGCTCATTTTTACAAAAAGTGAGCAATATTTATCTTTTTGACAGAATAAAACACATAAACATTTCTTTTCGTTTTCATTGCAAAACAAATCACAAACTTATGTAAAAACACCTTTAAAATAAGGCATATTACAATTATCAACAATCCGAATTTATTTTATTAAATAATTTGGCAAACTCAAATAACTTTCTCAAATTTGCGGCGCAAAAGCGTTTAAATTAATCAAGATTTAAGATTCTTTTAGCTTAATTCTTTGTATAACAACGGATTTATTAAAAAATAATAAATACAAATGAAATTACACAATACAGTCAAGAATAAAAAATCTTGTAAAAAGATTGCAATTATCACGGCTTGTATTGTATAATTACTATTAAGGCTATATTTCTGAAAGCACAGTTATATGGTCTTTTATTTTTTAAATCAAACACAAAAACGAGCATTGAAAAATGTCTCTTTGTCAAAAATTAAAAAATCAATTTAATACACAAATAAAAGCATGAGTTCAGGTGAAATCTTTATAGTCATATTTCTTACGGCTATTGTCTTGGTTTCCGCAGCGTTGATTATTGCAACTTTGATAGCTCCGCGTTCGAGCAATGCTCAGAAAGGAGAACCATACGAGTGTGGTATTCCAACCCGGGGAACTTCATGGATGCAATTCAAAGTCGGTTATTACCTTTTTGCTATCCTTTTTTTAATGTTTGATGTTGAAACGGTTCTGCTGTTTCCTTGGGCAGTAATCATGAAAAGCCTTGGGGTAGCAGGATTATATAGCGTATTGTTTTTCTTGTTAATCCTCGTTCTCGGATTAGCATATGCATGGAAGAAAGGAGCATTGGAATGGAAGTAAAAGATATTTATATCCGGAACATGAAGCATGAAGACTTCAATGACAATGAATACTTGGAAAAGTATGTCGAAGAACTTCAAAAAAACGGTGTGAATGTAGTTATCGGCAAATTGGACGACTTTATCAACTGGGGACGTTCCAACTCTGTTTGGCCTTTGACATTTGCTACCAGTTGTTGCGGTATCGAATTTATGTGTGTAGGAGCTGCTCGTACAGACTTTGCTCGCTTCGGTTGGGAGGTTACCCGTAACTCTCCGCGTCAGGCCGACGTAGTTTTCGTAGCTGGAACAATTGTACACAAAATGGCTCCGGTACTAAAACGATTATATGACCAAATGGCCGAACCTAAATATGTAATGGCTGTCGGTAGCTGTGCTATATCAGGAGGCCCGTTCAGAGATTCATACCATGTAGTAAAAGGAGTTAATGAAATCATTCCGGTCGACGTATATATCCCCGGATGCCCTCCTCGTCCGGATGCCATGCTTTATGGTATGATGCAATTGCAACGCAAAATTAAAATGGAAAACTTTTTCAAACTTCCTCAAAAACCCGAGATTTCCGATAAAAAAGTTGAAGGAAAAAATATTTAAGTATGGAAAACATAAAGAAAATCATTTTATCAGTTGCTCCTGAAGCTGTTATTGAGGAAAATCAATATCTATCGGTCACTATTACTTCCGATAAACTAAGAGATGTTGCTTTAGTCTTGAGAAAAAAAGGCTTCGACTATTTGATGAATTTAACAGGAATGGATTATGGTGATAGCCTTGGTGTTATCTATCATATCTCCTCCGATACAGATAAAAAGAACGTTGTTGTACTCAAAACAAGTACAACCAACCGCGAAGAACCGGAATTATATACTGTAAGCGATATTTGGAAATCAGCCAACCTTTACGAACGTGAAGTTTTTGATTTCTTCGGTATACGATTTCTTAACCATCCCGATATGCGCCGTCTGTTTCTTCGAGCAGACTGGAACGGATATCCTTTCCGTAAAGATTATGATGCAAATCCCGAACTCAATCCTGTTCCATTGGCAAACCAGACCATTGAAGACATGGAAAGTGTTCCAACCATCACAATTGATAAAGAGGGACGCATCACAAAAAAATCAAGCAATTTATTTGAAAATCAAGAATACGTTATTAATATCGGACCTCAGCACCCGGCTACGCACGGGGTACTTCACTTGCGCGTGTCTCTGGAAGGCGAGATTATTAATAAAGTAGACCCGCATTTCGGATATATTCACCGTGGAATCGAGAAAATGTGTGAATCAATGACCTATCAGCAGATTCTGTATCTGACCGACCGTCTTGATTACCTTTCGGGAACAATGAACCGTCACGCTACATGCCTTTGTATTGAAAATGCGCTTCAATTAGAAGTTCCCCAACGCGCACAATATGTCCGTGTTATTTTTGACGAACTTACACGTATTGCCTCCCACTTACTTGGTTGGGGATGTATGTGTATGGACATGGGCTCAATTACTGCCTTTATATATGGTATGCGTGACCGTGAAAAAATCATGGATATCTTCGAAGAAACCGGTGGCGGACGTTTAATGGTCAACTATAATGTAATAGGCGGATTAACCGATGATATACACCCTAATTTCCAAAAACGAGTAAAAGAATTTATTCCTTATATGCGTAAAATGATTAAGGAATATCATATACTGTTTACAGGAAACCCGATTGCAAAAGGCCGTATGAAAGACATTGGTTTCTTGACAAAAGAAGACGCTATTGCATTGGGGGTTACCGGACCGGCAGCACGTGCATCCAATTTTGCCTGTGATGTTCGTAAAATTGCACCTTATGCTGTTTATGACAAAGTAAACTTCGAAGAAGTACTTCGCAAAGACGGAGGTACATTTGACCGTTACTATATCCGTCTCGATGAAATCGAACAATCACTTCGCATCATTGAACAATTAATCGATACAATTCCGGATGACGGATACTGCGCTAAAGTGCCGAAAATCGTCAAGCTTCCGGAAGGAGAATACTATCAACGCGTAGAAAATGCACGTGGCGATTTCGGTGTTTACATCAACAGTAAGGGTGATAAGAATCCTTACCGTGTAAAATTCCGCTCCCCTTGTATGACTCTGATTTCTGCACTCGATCCTCTCTGCAAAAATGAAAAACTGGCAGACTTAATCATGATTGGAGCTTCATTGGACTATGTAATTCCTTGTGCGGACAGATAAAGGAAGCCTCCCCTCAACCCCCTCCTAAAGAGGGGGAACGACTAAAATTGGAAGGACATCTGAATATCTGAACAAATTAGGAACTAAGAATTGATAATTGAATTGATAAATTATTAAACAAATAATACAGTACGCTCCACTCCCCCTCCCCGAGGAGGGGGTTGAGGGGAGACTTTTTAATTACAAAAATATGTTAGAATTAACACCAATAAAAGAATGGATTGATACAATACTGCGGGAATGGATTCCTGCGGAATGGGCGGTTTCATTGATTGAATATGTCCTTATCGGTGTCATTTTCCTTGCTTTATATGCCATATTGGCACTCATTCTGATTTACGTAGAACGCAAGGTCTGTGCTTTCTTCCAATGTCGTATCGGACCAAACAGGGTTGGACCTTGGGGAGCATTGCAAAGTATTGCGGACATGATTAAAATTTTATTAAAAGAGATTATCCACATTGACCGCACAGATCAATTCTTGTTCAAAGCAGCCCCTTTCATCGTTATCATGGGTTCTTTCCTTACCTTTGGAGCTTTGCAATTCGGACAAGGTCTGTTTGGAATTGATTTTAACGTCGGTATTTTCTATTTATTGGCGGTTTCATCGTTAGGTGTAGTAGGTATCCTACTGGCCGGATGGGCGAGTAACAATAAATATACGTTAATCGGAGCCATGCGTAGTGGAGCTCAATTAGTAAGTTATGAACTCTCGGCAGGACTTTCATTGTTAACTATTGTAATTCTTGCCGGTGATATGCAACTTTCGACTATCATCGGACTACAATCAAAATCATGGTTTATTTTTCAGGCTCCGCTTCCTGCTTTAATCGCTTTCATCATCTATTTGATAGCCGGACACGCAGAAACAAACCGTGGACCATTTGACTTACCTGAAGCAGAATCGGAATTAACGGCAGGATATCATACCGAATATTCAGGTATTCAATTCGGATTTTTCTATCTGGCTGAATATTTGAATATGTTTATCATCGCAGGTATCGCAACAACAGTGTTCCTCGGCGGATGGCAACCTTTCCAGATTAATGCCGCATGGGCCGAAGGATTTAATACTGTAATGGCATATATTCCTTCGTACCTTTGGTTCTTTGGAAAAGTATTCGCGTTGGTTTTCTTAAGTTTATGGGTTCGTTGGACTTTCCCACGTCTTCGTATCGACCAGCTTTTGAATTTAGAATGGAAAATATTAATGCCTATCAGCTTAGCAAACATGCTATTGATGGCTGTATGGGTATTGATATAGGCCTCCCCCTAACCCCCTCCTTAAGAGGGGGAATGGCTAAGGCTGGAATATTTGAAATGATTGATATAACTAACTGTGTTAATAAATAATTACTAACAATAAAATTACACTCCACTCCCCCTCTTAAGGAGGGGGTTGGGGGGAGGCTTATTATGATAACATATATAAAAAATTTATTTTCAGGAATTTGGGCATTATTGCAGGGTATGTACATTACCATGCTCAACTTTTGCCGTCCGAAAATAACAGAACAATATCCCGAAAACAGAGGTAAAAAGCAAATGTTCGAACGCTTCCGTGGTGAATTGGTTATGCCGCACAACGAGAACAACGAACATAAATGTACTGCCTGTGGTCTTTGCCAATTGGCTTGTCCGAACCATACAATCACAGTGGTAACAAAACAAATCACAACCGAAGACGGTAAAACAAAAAAGGTATTGGACAAACATCTGTATGATATCGGTAGTTGTACTTTCTGCGATTTATGCAGGCAATCCTGTAATTTTAACGCCATTAAATGGTCGCAAAATTTCGAACATGCAGTGTTTACCCGTTCATCTATGGTAAAACAACTGAACAAACCCGGTTCGAAAGTAGAAGAAAAGAAAGTAGCTGCTCCTTCGGTTAAAAAAGAAGAGAATACAGGAAATACAGAAGCTAAAATTCAACAATCGTAATAGTGTAAGATATGGAACTTTCAACATATATAGAATTTATAAAATCTCTGTTGGTGTATCTGACACCATCTAATATTACTTTCTTTTTCCTTGCAGCAGTTATTCTGGTTTGCGGATTTCTGTCGGTAACAACCACAAAGATACTGCGCGCTGCTACTTACCTCTTCTTCGTGCTTGTTGCCATTGCCGGGCTTTATTTGCTACTCAACTATCAATTTCTGGCAGCTGTGCAATTGTCCGTATATGCAGGAGGCATTGTAGTCCTGTTCGTTTTTGCCATATTGCTGATACAACGAATCGGTGAAGAAACGGAAAAAATCACATCCAGTAAAAAAATGCTAAGCGCCATAGCCGCCGTTTCAGGTGTTATATTGTGCTTAGTGCTTATCTATAGTTTTGGCTTTATATACGATATGAATGAAGCTAACGAAATAGCAGCTACCATTGACATGCAAAAAATCGGTTTCACACTGATGGGTACCGAAAAATACCAATATCTGCTTCCCTTTGAGGCAGCAGGTGTTTTGTTACTCGCTTGTATTGTCGGTAGTATTGTTATTGCACAACAAAAAAAGGAGGATAAAAAATGAGCTTACCGGTAGAATGTTATTTAGTACTAAGTACACTCCTGTTTTTTATCGGAGTTTACGGATTTATTGCCCGCAAAAACCTGATAGGTATCTTATTGTCGATTGAACTGATGCTGAATGCAGCAAATATCAATTTTGTAGTATTCAATCGTTTTTTATTCCCGGGACAATTAGAAGGTTACGTGTATAGTCTCTTTATCATTGTAGTAGCTGCTGCCGAAACGGCAATCGCTATCTCTATTATCATTAATATATACCGCAACATGAAAAATATTAGTGTAGATAGTATTAAGGAGTTGAAAAATTAAAAAGAATAACACCCTAATCTCTCCAAAGGGAGATTGGAAGAGGCTGATTTTAAAATAAAACATTATGAATACATTGATAACAACATTAATAATAATACTATTACCATTTCTGATGTTCTTACAATTAGGACTTTTAGGCAATAAAATAGGCTCTAAAATGTCCGGACTATTAGGAACAGCGGGAATGACAATTGTTGCCATACTCTCCTACTTTATCGCATTCCAGTATTTTACAGGACTTGGTCTCGGAACTGACGGAGGTTATGAAAAAATATTAGTTTGTAACTACAAATGGCTGGATTTTTCAAGCGTCAACTTTCCTAATTTATTCATTAGCTTAGGAATACTGTTAGACCCTATTTCGGTTATGATGTTGGTAGTTATCTCCACAGTATCTTTGATGGTACATATTTATAGTTTGGGATATATGCACGGAGAAACAGGTTTTCCTCGTTATTACGCTGTTTTATCCCTTTTCTCTTTCGCTATGCTGGGATTGGTAGTAGCAACCAATATCTTCCAGATGTATATTTTCTGGGAATTGGTGGGTGTATCTTCTTTCTTGCTAATCAGCTTCTACTACATGAAGCCGTCTGCAGTAAAAGCAGCCAAAAAGGCATTTATCGTTACCCGTTTTGCAGATATGTTCTTCCTCATCGGTATCCTGATTCTATCTTTCTATACTAAAACATTTGACTTCGGTCAGATAACAGCAAACAATGCCGAATTAGTCAGCACGTCTTTAAGAGGAGTTACTTTTATGGGGCTTTCAGTAGCATCAATTGCTACCATGCTGATATTTATGGGAGGCGCCGGAAAATCGGCTATGTTCCCATTCCACATTTGGTTACCAGATGCAATGGAAGGTCCTACCCCTGCTTCTGCATTAATCCATGCCGCTACAATGGTTGTAGCCGGTGTTTATTTGGTTGCCAGATTATTCCCTGTCTATTTTTGGGTTACACCTAATATATTAGAAGCCATTGCATATATTGGAGCATTCACAAGTTTGTTTGCCGCCATTATTGCTTGTACACAAACAGATATTAAACGAGTTCTCGCTTTCTCTACTATTTCGCAAATTGCTTACATGATGGTAGCATTAGGCGTTTCCGGTTTTGTTGGTCACGACGGACTCGGATTTACAGCTTCCATGTGGCACTTGTTCACTCACGCTATGTTCAAAGCATTGTTATTCCTCGGTGCAGGAGCCATTATCCATGCTGTTCATAGCAATGAAATGGATTCAATGGGAAATCTCCGTAAATATTTACCAATCACACACATCACATTCCTGATTGCATGTTTGGCTATTGCAGGTATCCCTCCTTTCTCCGGATTCTTCTCTAAAGACGAAATATTAGTTGCAGCATTTGACTCCAATAAGTTACTGTTCATTTGCCAGTTTGTTGTAGCCGGATTAACCGCATTCTATATGTTCCGCTTGTATTACAGAATTTTCTGGTACAGCAAAAAAGATTACGGACACCATACCCCGCACGAAGCTCCGGCAAATATGTTCGTACCATTAATTATATTGGCTGTTTATACATGTATCAGCGGATTCTTCCCTTTCAGCAAATTAATTACTGCCGACGGACTTCCGTTTGAAATCCATACAGAGTGGATAGTTGCCATTCCGAGCGTATTAGTAGCTCTTTTGGGTATTGCAATTGCAACCATTCTTTACAAAAAAGAAAACTCACGTCCGGATGCTATTGTCGCATCTATCAAGGGTGTTTATAAATATGCTTACCACAAGTTCTATATAGATGAAATTTATCTATTCATCACGAATAAGATTATTTTCGATAAGATTTCCAAACCTATTGCATGGTTCGACCACTACATTATAGACGGCTTTATGAATCTTTTGGGATGGGTTACAAACAAAACATCCTTTGAAATACGCGACTTCCAAAGCGGAAATGTACAACAATATGCATGGGTATTCGTAATGGGTGTAGTAACAATCGTTGCATTCGTAATTTACCTATAAGTCCCTTAAAGCTGATTACAACTTAATTACTGTCAATTACTGAAAAAATATTTTACAAAATGAATATATTATCCTTATTTGTAGCTATTCCCGTGCTGATGATGGCAATCATATTTTGCCTGAAAAGCAAATGTGCTATCCGTATAGTAATGGCTGTAGGTTCGTTTATACTTCTTGCCACAGCCGCCTATCTGACAATAGATTTTTTAGCGCAGAGAAGTGCCGGAAACACGGCTGAATTCCTGTTTACCGACAGTTACCTATGGTACAAAACATTCAATATCCATTATGCAATCGGAGTAGATGGAGTTTCTGTCGCTATGCTGCTACTCTCGTGTGTTGTAGTTATTACAGGAGTATTCGCCTCATGGGGAATGGAATTTCAAACCAAAGAATTTTTCCTGTGGTTCCTGATGCTTTCCATTGGAGTATTCGGATTCTTCATCTCAATCGATCTCTTTACAATGTTCCTGTTCTACGAAGTAGCTTTAATTCCAATGTACCTGTTAATCGGCATTTGGGGTAGCGGCAAAAAAGAATATTCAGCAATGAAACTGACATTGATGTTGATGGGTGGTTCTGCATTCTTATTAGTAGGGATTTTAGGAATCTATTTCTATTCAGCACCCGAAGGACAACAATTAACATTCAATATTCTGGAAATTTCTAAAAACAGTGTTATGCCGATTGAGATGCAACGGGTATTTTTCCCGCTTACATTTATCGGATTCGGTGTATTAGGCGCTATGTTTCCATTCCATACATGGTCGCCCGATGGTCACGCCTCTGCTCCTACTTCGGTTTCAATGCTTCATGCCGGGGTTTTGATGAAACTCGGAGGATACGGATGTTTTCGCGTTGCTATGTTTTTAATGCCACAGGCTGCAAATGAATTAGCCTGGATATTTATTATTCTGACCGGAATCAGCGTTGTTTACGGAGCATATAGTGCATGTGTCCAGAACGACTTAAAATATATCAATGCCTACTCTTCAGTAAGCCACTGCGGTTTAGTGCTTTTTGCACTGCTTATGATGAATAAGACTGCTATGACCGGAGCTATCCTGCAAATGGTTTCACACGGTTTGATGACAGCCCTTTTCTTTGCCCTTATAGGTATGATTTATGGACGCACTCACACTCGTGATATTCGCGAAATGGGAGGCTTGATGAAAATAATGCCAATATTAAGTGTATGTTATGTAATCGCAGGTTTGGCTTCATTAGGACTTCCGGGACTAAGTGGATTCGTTGCTGAAATGACCATTTTTGTCGGTGCATTCGAACATACCGACTTATTTCACCGCGCATTTGTAATTATCGGTTGTTCTTCTATCGTAATTACTGCTGTATACATTTTAAGAGTAGTCGGAAAGATTCTTTTCGGCCCTGTACAAGACAAACATCATGAATCACTTACCGATGCGGTTTGGTATGAAAAAATAGCCACCTTCGGATTGATTATTGCAATCGCCGGTATTGGTATTGCTCCTCTTTGGTTATCAAATATGATAGGTCAAGGGATTGAGAACATTGTAAAGTTCTTCTAAAGAAGGCTGACAATGAGAAATTTATATATTTGCAGTCGAATTTTTCGACCGCAAACGAGAATGAGATAGTCAAATTTTGACTACTTCAAATGAAAAATCTATTTGTTATGCATGAGTTGGTAAAGTTTAAAGAAATTGAAGAAAAAATAATTTCTGTCAGAGGACAGCAAGTTATACTCGATAATGATGTCGCAACTCTTTATGGTGTGGAAACAAAACGCATCAATGAAGCAGTGAAAAACAATCCGGAAAAATTTCCGGAAGGATATATTATCTATCTTTCTAAGAATGAAAAAGATAAGGTAGTCGAATTTTTCGACCACCTTGCAAATATCAGATTTTCACCAATTTTACCAAAAGCTTTTACAGAAAAAGGGCTGTATATGTTAGCCACAATTCTTAGAAGCCCGGTAGCCACTGAAACAACTATTGCAATTGTAGAGACTTTTGCAAAAATAAAAGAGCTTACGCGCACGGTTTCCGAATTATCGGAAACAGAAGAAGAGTCAAAACAAAAATCTCTGATGCAAAAAAGCGGAGAAATCATGAGTGATATTCTGGGAAGCGAATTAAGCACAAGTGATACCGAAACAACAATTGAATTAAATTTAGCCGTACTAAAATTGAAACATACGGTAAAAAGAAAATAAAAATATATAATACACTAAATATGGACTATAGCAATTTTTTACTCATGCGCCACGAAATATCGTTGGTAATAGTATTGGTCTTTCTTTTGTTAGCAGACTTATTTCTCGGTGAAAAAGGAAAAAAATATTTTCAACCGACTGCCATCGGCGTCTTTCTGGTACACACCGTTTACGGATTTTATCTAAGTGGAAGCTTCGGAGGCAGTATCGGAGAGTCTTTTTCCGGAATGTATCAAACTTCAGATATGCATCTTTTTGTCAAAAATATCCTGAATCTGGGTACACTATTCGTATTCTTTTTCGCCCATTACTGGAATCAAAATGAAAATAAAAACGCAAGAGGAGAATTTTACTTCCTCACATTAGCTACCCTATTCGGTATGTACTTAATGATTTCGGCAGGCGATTTCTTATTATTCTATATCGGATTGGAAACTGCATCCATACCAATGGCTGCGTTAGTCGCATTCAATAAATTCAAACACGAATCGGCGGAGGCGGGAGCTAAATACATCCTTTCGGCGGCATTCTCATCCGCCATCATGTTGTTCGGTATCTCCTATATATATGGAACTTGCGGTTCTTTATACTTCACTGAAGTATCGGAAGCATTTATTGCAACCCCATTACAAATTATGGCGATGATTTTCTTTAGTGCCGGTATGGCGTTTAAAATATCATTGGTTCCATTTCACTTATGGACTGCCGACACTTACCAAGGCGCTCCTACTTCAGTTACAGCCTATCTCTCGGTTATATCCAAAGGTTCTGCGGTATTCGCCTTTATGTGCATCTTATTTAAAGCATTCGGAAACTATCCTGAATTCTGGCAACAATTACTTTGGTGGGGTATTGTAATAACTATCACTATAGGTAACCTTTTCGCTATCCGTCAGAAAAACCTCAAGCGTTTTCTCGCCTTCTCTTCCATATCACAGGCAGGATACATTATGTTGGGTGTAATAGCCGGCACTCCGGAAGGTATGACTGCAACGGTTTACTACATCTTCATTTACCTATTTACCAACTTGGCTGCATTTGGAGTAATTTCTACTATTGAAAACCAAACCGGAAAGGTAAAAATGAACGATTACGATGGTCTGTATTCTACTAATCCGAAATTGGCAATCATCATGATGTTGGTAATGTTCTCATTAGGAGGTATTCCTCCGTTTGCAGGATTTTTCAGCAAATTCTTCATTTTTGCCGCTGCTGCACAACAAGGGCAATATCTATTAGTATTCATCGCCTTATTAAATACAATTATCTCCCTATACTACTACTTATTAATCGTAAAAGCCATGTTTATCAACAAATCGGAAAATCCGATTCAAACGATTAAAAGCGATGGAATGTCCGTATTAGGTTTGGCTATATGTACTGCCGGTATACTTATATTAGGCTTTATCAGTCCAATTTATCAATATATTGAAAGCATTAGTTTTGGAATGTAATTTCCTAAATAAATTAAAAAATATAGAAAATCCCATTAGTTAAAAAATAACTAATGGGATTTTTATTTTAGCGCCTCTCTCCTTTTTCTAAAATCAAAGAAAATATTCCTCTGATTTTTTTATGGTAAAAAACCTTAATAAATTTATAGTCAGAGTTTGAAAGAAACTTTTTTATTTCTAATATTGCAAATCAACTAAATATAAACTCGATAATTATGGAAGAGATTCATAAAGAACAAAATGAATTGAAAATCAATTCTCTAATAAAAACGTATTTAACGACCATTCATAAATGGGCTAAATTTTTCACTGTCTTAGGTTCCGTTGGAATCGGACTAATGTTTATTATCGGATTAATTATGGTTATTACCGGAATAGCCAGTAATTCAATGGGAACTTCTCTTGGATTCGAAGGATTCACCTTTTCTATAATGGGAATAATTTATGTTATAATAGCTATAATATATATCTTGCCTGTTATTTTTTTAAATAAATTTTCGAATAGCCTGAAAAATGCAATTGAATATACCAATAACAATGAACTGCAAACTGCTTTTCAGAATTTAAAATCCCTCTTTAAATTCTGTGGTATCTGTACTATTGTTTTTATATCTGTTTATATTCTAATTATTTTAATTGCATTAATAGCAGGAATCATAGCAGGATTTTCTTATTTCTGATATCCATTAATAAAGCAATAAGAAAAATTACTCAGTTAATTTAAATGTAGCCCTTACCGGATTGTGGTCGGAAAATTCGAAACCAAGGTCATCACATTTTATAGATTCGACTGATATATTCGGGGATAAAATAAAAAAGTCTATCAATGTAACTTTTGTTTCTCCCTTTTTATATGGAGTATCTACCCTACGATTAGAAGGTGTGGAATTATCAAACACATACTTCCAATCAGCAGGAAGCAATGTATCCGGAATAGCGTGAAAATCGACAAAATCAAACGGTTGTCCGCGAAATTCTGTTTTAATGTTTAACGGGCATTGGTTAAAATCACCGCCGACTATAACATAATTTCCTTTATCATATTCTTCCATCAAAAATTTACGGAAATAACCCAATTCGGCTTTTCGTAACTCTCCGTTATGGTCAAAAGCAGAATTATGTGTATTAACCAGAACCAGTTCTTTATCATTTGAAGTGGGGAAACGCATGGATAAAAAACACCTGTCGAGCATAAAAACACGTAATGGCCAACTAAAATTAAAAGGAAAAGCGTTACGTTCGACAATAATCGGGGAATAAAGCGAGTAAGTTATCAAACCGCTTTTCACTTTGCCCATTGGGTCAAACACCGGCTCGGGAATAAATTCAACATTATAGTTCATAGCAAAAGAAGGATGATACCGGTACAGTATACTTCCAAAATAATCTAACTGATTGATATGGTAACTTCTCTTCGCGTCTTCGTCAATTTCCTGAATCAGGAAAAAATCAATATTTGGGTTTTTAGACAAATAATCGCCGATTCCATCCATATTTTTCCTCATTTGCTCCATTACCGGGCGAACTTTTGTACCTCCATCATAAAAGAAGTCCATGTTTTTATCCAATCCGGCATAACCGATATTCCATGTAACAAACCGTAACGGTTCTCCAATACGAATCGTATCCGACTTTTCCTGAACCGAAATAAGTTCTTTTGCTTCAGGTTGATAATCAACTAAAGTGAAATATAACAGGAAACAAGAAACAAACAATAATATAACAAATAGTAATAGTGCCAATACTTTAATTATTATTTTCATACTCAACAATATATACAACAATTAGCCTAAATAGTTCATTTACACAATCATTTTTTTAGAGAAAAGATAAAAACTCTTTTTAGATTGCTTTTTTCATTGTAAAATTACAAGAAAATAAGGAAGAAGTCAAATTGACTCACAACCGGCAAATACAAATATATTAATCGTCAAATTGCAGCAACGATTCATAATTATTCTAAAATTATAGTACCATTGTTAAAACTTTACAGGTAAAAAGTTTTTATATTTATGATTCTGTATTACCTTTGTACAGAGTTTTGACAAAAAAATGGCTGATGAACAAAGCAAATTATTGACAAGATTGGAGACGGAAGTGCGACATCTGATGGGTCTTTATCAAAAGATAAGGAGCGAGAGGGATGAATTGGCAGCAGAGTTGGAGAAAACCAAAGAAAAATTATCAGATACGCAAAACATTGCTATAGATTGGGAAACAAAATACCAAAACCTGAAACTGGCAAAAATTATTTCCATCTCCGAACAAGAAGCTAGAAAAACACAGAACCGATTGTCAAAATTAGAGCGGGAAATAGAAAATTGCATAGCTCTGTTAAATGAATAAGGAGCATATGGAAGACGATTTATTCAATATTACGATAAATTTTGCGGAAAAGACCTTTAAACCCCGGATAAAAAGGAGTCAAGAAGGACTATATAGAAATGCCGCTAGTTACGTAGAAAATAAAATTCAAGAGTATAGAAAAAGGTATCCAAAACAAAGCATAGACACACACCTGTCATTAGTCTCATTAGAACTGGCCCTTGAACTACTCAAAGAAAAAGACGAAAAAGATTCTATTTACAACCAAATAGGGATATTGGTAAAAGAATTGGAAGAGAATCTAAAAAAATAAATCGTATATTTTATTTAAAAAATACCCGCATTACCGTTGATTGAAATATCAATGATAATGCGTTTTTTATATATAAACTTAATTAATTTATCAAACAAATATGGAGATTATATTTATAATAGCAGCTCTTGTAGTGGGTGGAGGTGCTACGTGGATAATAAGCAACACGCTATTAAAATCACGTACCAAAAACATTATAAAAGATGCTGAAACCGAAGCAAAACTACTCAGGGACAACAAGATGCTTGAGGTAAAAGAAAAATACCTGACACTTAAAAATGAGTATGAAGCTCAAGTAAACCAACGCAACGCGAGGATGCAACAAGCGGAATCCAAGTTGAAACAACGCGAAATGCAACTAAACCAACAACAATCCGAATTGCAAAAAGGCAAATCCGAAACGGAGGCTATTAAAGAAAACTTGAATAACCAGCTTGATATTGTCGATAAAAGAAAACAAGAACTGGAAAAATTACAACGTCAGGCACACGACCAATTGGAGGTTATTTCCGGACTTTCAGCTCAGGATGCTAAAGATAAACTTATCGAATCCCTGAAAGAAGAGGCTAAGACAGACGCCATGTCTTACATCAATGAAATCATGGAAGAAGCTAAAATGACAGCTAATAAAGAAGCTAAAAGAGTCGTTGTTCAAACCATACAAAGAGTTGCAACAGAAGCAGCTATCGAAAACTCAGTTACTGTTTTCAATATCGATTCTGATGAACTTAAAGGACGTATTATTGGACGTGAAGGACGTAACATCCGCGCATTGGAAGCCGCAACAGGTGTTGAAATCATTGTTGATGATACCCCTGAAGCAATCGTTCTTTCCGCATTTGACCCTGTTCGCAGGGAAATTGCCCGCCTTGCCTTGCACCAACTAGTAACCGACGGACGTATTCATCCCGCACGCATTGAAGAGGTAGTATCCAAAGTTAAAAAGCAAGTTGAAGAAGAAATCGTAGAAACAGGTAAACGTACAACTATTGATTTGGGAATCCATGGCTTACATCCTGAATTAATCCGCTTAATCGGTAAGATGAAATACCGCTCATCATACGGACAAAACCTATTTCAACACGCTCGTTAAACCTCAAACCTTTGTGCTACAATGGCATCTGAATTAGGATTAAACCCTAAAAAAGCAAAACGTGCCGGATTACTCCACGATATTGGTAAAGTGCCTGATGATGAACCGGAATTACCACACGCTATCCTGGGGATGAAATTAGCCGAAAAATATAAGGAAAAACCGGAAATTTGTAACGCTATCGGAGCTCACCATGACGAAATAGAAATGGATAACCTGCTCTCTCCTGTTGTTCAAGCTTGTGATGCTATCTCCGGAGCACGTCCGGGAGCTCGCCGCGAAATTGTGGAAGCATATATCAAACGTCTGAATGACCTTGAAAAATTGGCACTATCCTACCCCGGGGTAATAAAAACATATGCTATTCAGGCAGGACGTGAACTGCGTGTAATCGTAGGTGCGGACAAAATAGACGACAAAGAAACGGAAACATTATCATACGAGATAGCCAAAAAGATTCAAGATGAAATGACTTATCCCGGACAGGTAAAAATCACCGTTATCCGTGAAACCCGTTCAGTAAGTTTCGCTAAATAAAAAACAAAAAAGGAAAATTGAAAAAGTTTTTTCAATTTTCCTTTTCAAACTCTCAACTTTCACTTTTCACCTTACAAGGGGCTGACCGGATTTGACAGCGGGCAGAAGTGATATGTAAGCATGCAGTGCGCCGGTGGCTGGCACTATAATCTCGGAGACCAAAAATTCAACTGGCGAAAATAACTACGCTCTTGCTGCTTAATCGAAGTATAGTAGATATAGCTTTATCCTGGTATTAGATACCGGGACGAGACTTCTCCCGGATGCTAACGCCCTGAAGCGGTTCGACACGGAGAAGCAGACAAATCGGGGATAGTAAATGAATGCCTTGATTCATTTATGAAAATTTAGAGGATAAGGTTTTGGTTGGTGGCTTCGGTCTTGCCAAAGCACGAAAACCTAAGCGAAGATAAGCATGTAGAAAGCATATTAATTCCTCGTTTGGACCGGGGTTCGACTCCCCGCAGCTCCACAAAATCATAAAAAGCAGGCAAATCAATTGATTGCCTGCTTTTTATTATCCAATACAACTATTTTCCAAAGTTTTTATACGCCAATTTTTTAGTTGATTCAACAGTAGTTTTTTTAATCAGATTATTACAATGTTAATCCTGTATAATAATTTTATAAAAATAAGGAAACATATTATATTAGCGCATATTTATTATTTATAGGGTTCATATTCGGCTTGATAGGGATTTCTATCGTTCCTGCTTCAACCTGATAAAAGCTAAACCACAGGATATAGAGGTTATTAAAAGAACAGCAAAGAATAAAAATTAATCTTAAAAATCCTAACCAAACGAAGCAACAGTATTGAAAAGAAAAATACTGCCCATAAACTTTCACATTGAGCAAGACTTAATAAAAAAGTATTCTCACTTATGTTCCTATTTATTTAGATATAAAATTGTACTATTAACCACTCTAAGATGGTAAATAGAAAGGTGACTCCGGATAATTTAAAAACCATTAACATAAAAACAAAAAACGAACTATTATGAAAAACATTAGAATTATTAACTGCGTGTTAATCTGTTTTGGATTGATTTTTATCTCTTCTTGTAAAGACGAAAAAAATGCAGAAAAAGGAGTTATTACATTTGAAGTCAATTATCAAGCCATTAATTGTGCATCAAACGTAACCATCTATCTTGATGGAGAAAACATCGGCACATTGGAAAATACTCTTGATGCCATTCCTAAACCGAGTAAAACTGAAAGTATCGCAAAAGAAGTTTCAACCGGAAAACACTCTTACAAAGCTGAAATCCGGTCTGAAAATGAATATTATACAAAAGACATAACAGGTACATTTTCAATATCGGAAAATGAATCTCAAAAAATCGTTATAGACTATTTAGAGATATTTAAAGAAGAAGATAATACAACAAGTAACTGTGACCAAGATGTAATAATCAGTAATGAGGAATACGAAAATGCAACCGACGTGCTATCTGTTATTGATATGAATATTTCAGGGAATTGCCTGAAAATAAAATTTGCTGCAAGTGGATGCAGCGGAGATACATGGATTGTAAAATTAATTGATTCGGGAAATGTGATGGAAGAACCTTATCAAAGAAATTTAAAGCTTACCATTCACAATGAAGAAATATGTATGGCTGTTCCTACAAAAGAAATATCTTTTAATATCCAAGACCTGCAAATAAGTGGTGATAATAAAGTTTTATTGAATATTGGAGGAAAGCAGATTCTCTATGAATATTAAAAAACTCTTGCCAGTAGAACTAGTTTAAGAATATCCACCAAATAAAAAAATAGCCATTTCAATCTGAATATGAAATGGCTATTTCTATTTATAGAAAACTCACAAATAACAAGGACTTATTACTCCTCGTTTATTTCTACCTGTTTTCTTTTATTTTTTTTCATTTCATACTCAGCACGGTCTTTGAGGTATTCCATCTCATTTTGACCTACATCTACGGCGTTCTTAAATTTCTTCTTTGCATTAAATGCAAATTCATGCATATTATCAGATACCTGGTCGAAATATCCTTTTTCATAAGCCATTCTGGCTAAATAACCTAAGGTTATACCAACTGCGGCACCAAGAGTGGTACCTAAAATCATTTTTTTCATAATTATCAAGTTTATATTATTTATAAATATGGCAAAAAATCTATGAGATTTATAACTCTTTCCCGGCAGTTTAATCTTACAAGCTAAAATAAAAACAATCATATTTCACTCTTTGTTCATATCATTTGCTCAACAAGTAAAATATCATCGTTTATCCGTACAAACTTTTTAATAAAATCAAAAACAATAATAAATATTACATCAAACAAAATATTTCCTCTACTCCTGACGTTCTAAAGTCAATCATAAAAGGTAATCCGCTTTCGCTCGCATTGCCAATCGAAACGAAATAGTTACCTTCGCATTTTGAAAAATTGACGCAAATAACAAAAAAATAGAACTGAATGTACAGAAAACCAGCACTGTTACTGTTTTTATTCTTACCTTTTTTCTTAAACGGATATAGCCAAACCACTCTTAGCGGTATTATACGGGATGCAAGTACGAATGAAACATTAATCGGAGTTTCCATCTACGTAAAAGAATTAAAAAAAGGAACAGCAACAAACGAGAAAGGGAAATACTCAATCAATCTGCCTAAAGGAGAATTTAACATTCAAATCTCTTACATTGGATACCTTACAACAGAAAAAAAAGTCTCAATCACAAATAACAATCCCCAACAACTTAATATAAAGCTCAATACCGACGATTTGGAATTGGAAGAAGTCGTAGTAACCGGTAGAAAAAAAGATGCGAACATATCCGAAATGGTGATGAGCAGCCAAACACTTCAATTGGTCACCATAAAAAAAATCCCTGCATTGATGGGCGAAGTAGATGTTATCAAAGCTATTCAGTTATTGCCCGGCGTACAGGCAGCTGCCGAAGGTTCGTCCGGTTTTAGCGTGAGAGGCGGAGGAATAGACCAAAACCTGATTTTACTGGACGATGCAACCATATACAATGCATCCCACATGATGGGATTTTTCTCGGTATTCAACAATGATGCTGTCAGCGAAGCTACCTTATTGAAAGGTGATATCCCTGCGATATACGGAGGACGATTGTCATCCGTTTTGGACGTGTCAATGAAAAAAGATATGCCCAATAAGTTTTCCGGTTCGGGAGGCATTGGCCTTATATCAAGCAGGCTAATGTTGGAAGCGCCTTTGTTCAATAACAAAACATCGGTTATGATTGCGGGCAGAAGAACTTACGCCGACCTTTTTCTTCCGTTAGCCGGAAATGATGACCTGAAAGATACTTATCTCTACTTTTATGACCTCAATGCTAAAATAACTCATACTTTCGATGCAAATAACCGGATTTACCTCTCCGGATATTACGGGAAAGATAACTTCGGAATGAATGACCTGATGGGATTCGGTTTCGGCAATGCAAGCGTATCAGCCCGTTGGAATCATATCTTTTCAAAAAATCTCTATTCCAATTTAAGCATACTCGGTTCCCAATACAAATACGGAGTGGATATGGAGGCTAAGCCTTATAATATGACTCTTGGGGCAGGAATGAAAGACTGGACATTAAAATATGATTTTTCTTATCTGTGGAATCCTAAAAACAGTACAAAGTTTGGTATTTCCGGCATATACCACCGTTTTAACCAAGGGGAATTGAAAAATAAAGACAATAATGAAAATCTTCCGGTTGTAATAGAAAATAAGATATTGGAAAACCGGAAAGCATTGGAATACGGGCTTTACGCTTCTCATGAGCAATCTGTTACGCAAAAACTCTCGGTAAAATACGGACTCAGGGTTTCAATGTTCCAAAACATCGGAAAAGAAATGCTTTACCATTTCGATAAAGACTACAACGTTGCCGACTCTACCCAGTACGGAAATGGGAAAATATTCAATACGAAAGTGAATTTTGAACCCCGCTTAGGTGTATTATACCAATTAGACAGAGCTTCATCCGTAAAAGCCTCTTATTCCCGCACGGTACAATATGCGCAACTGGCATCCAATTCTAACGGAGGACTTCCTTTCGATATTTGGTATCCGAGCAACCCGAATATAAAACCTCAAAAATGCGACCAGTTTGCTATCGGATATTTCCGTAACTTCTTCGATAACTTGATTGAAACTTCCGTAGAGGTTTATTACAAAAACATGCAAAATGTAATTGATTTCAAGGATCATGCCTCTATCTACGGGAATGAACACCTTGACGGGGAAATTCGTGCCGGAAAAGGGCGTTCCTACGGTGTTGAATTTCTGGTACGTAAAAATGTAGGAAAACTTACAGGTTGGGTGTCTTACACCTATTCAAGGACATTCAAAACAATTGAAGATATTAATTTCGGAAAAGAATACCGGTCTGCTTTTGACCGCCCGAACAACTTTGTCGCAGTATTGAGTTACGACATAACCAAACGTCTGAACGTCTCTGCCAACTGGGTATATAACACCGGGCAACCGGTAACGTATCCTTACGGAAAGTATAGGGTCGACAATGTTCCATACGCCATTTATAGCGGAGAAAGAAATAAAAGCCGTTATCCTGATTATCACAGGATGGATATTGCGGCTACTCTTCAAACAAAGAAACGGAGTTGGAAGAAATGGGAAGGAGAATGGAATTTCTCCATATACAACCTGTATGGAAGACAGAATACGTGGGCTGTTATTTTTACTCCGGGCGAGAATAACACAATAAAAACGGAAAAAATATATCTTTTTTCACTCGTTCCGTCTGTTTCATATAACTTCAAATTTTAATTACTGATAATCATAGAATTAAAAATGAATAATAACTTAGGTTTTATGCAAAAAACAATTTTATATATTACCCTGATTTTAGGATTATTTTCCTGTAAAAAGGATATTGTCATTGATGTGGAATCCGGAGAACAGATGATAGGAATATACGGCTCCATCACCACAGAAAAAAAGAAGCATAGCATTGTAATCAGCCGCAGTACCGATTTTTATGCTTCGGGAGATCCTGAAATGATTTCAAATGCGACTGTTTCTGCTTTTGACGGGACAAATACAATTGAATTTATAGAAAACCCTCAGCAGCCGGGAGTATATGAAACAATTGAAGAAATAGCAGGAGAAGTCGGATTAACTTATCAATTGTCAGTGGATCTACCTGACAAAGACGGAAACATGAAACATTTTTGGGCTGAAAGTATAATGAGACCTATACCCGAACAGATAGATTCTGCCAAAGTACTACCCTACTCTTTTTTGGGTACTTCCGTAGATGATTATTTCAAAATCTGCCCTTACTTTCAAACAATTGCCGATAAAGAGATGAACTATTTGACAAAAGTGGCTATAAACGATGTTTTAATTACAGATACACTCACGGAATCTTCTGTTATGCGGCTGGTCGAATTAAACGGATTGTATTTTAACGGACCTGAAATGCAAAATTTATTCGATAAGGACGATTTTCCGACAGGAATATATGTACTGGATTTCGAGAAGCCGGATGAAAAGATAAAACCATTCGATAAAATCACCATTTATTTGTATAGTATTAGCAATGACTACCGCAAATATATCCGGGATATTGAGAGCAGTAGCGGAAGCAATCCTTTTATGGGAACTCCTTCGAATGTACGAAGCAATATAGAGCCTGCGGGTTCTGCTATCGGATATTTTTATACCGCTTCCATGATCGAATATTCATTTATATATGAATAAGTCAAAACCATGATTTAGTAGTTACAAATTTCCAGTCTATCAGTGAGATAATAAGATAATGCTTATCAAATATTATCCCTAAGCTTCTATTGTCCCGTTAGGGATATAATATTGGTAGAGAGAACAGCATATCATCACCTTTTTTCGTGCAAACGTTTCTGCAAACCTGTTTGGCTTTCCATTTGAACTTGCAGAAACTTCTGCAAAGCTGTCCGGATTCTCATTTGAACTTGCAGAAGCTTCTGCAAGTCTGTCCGGGTTCTCGTTCTTATTTGCAGAAGTTTCTGCATTAATTCCGAACAAAACATAGTGAAGTGAGAAATCTCTTTTGGCTGAGGTTATTTTAGATATAAAAAAAGCACGGAACATAAACTCCGTGCTTTTTTGTATCTTACAATTTGTTTGATAGAAATTATTTTTTCTTTATCAGGGAGAGAATCCACAACAGGATGATGGCGCCGACAACGGCAGCAACCAGTTGCCAAATAATGCCTCCGCCTCCGATACCTAACCAGCTGAACAGGCTACCTCCGATAAAACCTCCGACGATACCAACAATAAGATTTATCAGGATTCCATTTCCGGAACCTTTGAAAATAACGCTACCCAAGTAACCTGCTACTAATCCGATAAGGACAGAAAGTAATATACCCATAACTTTAAATTTTTTAGTTATACATCATTTTTTTATAACATGAGAGTTGCTAAATTAATAAATTCTGTCCGGATTCCTATTTATTTAAAGAATTTATTTACTACCGGAATTGCTTTTAACGGCAAGTCTCTTTTTATTATTATAGATAAATATAGTATTAAAAGGATTGTGTTTTGCAGGTATTTAAGCCATCCTTCGGCAGGCGAAATGCAACTGGCGGCAAATAATACCATTGCTATAACAAAGTAAATGCCGATTGATTTTAAGTCGTAAGTGATGGGATAATACTTCTGTCCGAAATAGTAGGAAATCAACATGATTATCAGATAGCAGACAAAAGAGGCTGCTGCCGATGCTACGTAACCGAAATGAGGAACAAATATGATGTTAACCGCTAAAGTAATGATTAACCCGATGATGGAGAAATAGGCTCCGTATTGTGTTTTGTCGATCAATTTGTACCACAATGATAGATTAAAAAAAATGCCTTGGAAAAGGTAGGACATCAGAATAACCGGGACTATTTTTAACCCCTCCCAGTAATCTTCCCGGATAAGGTATTTCAAAATATCCAGATAGAACATCATTCCCAGAAAGATAAGAAGGGAAAATACTATGAAAAATTTCATGGCATCAGCATATTCCGCTCTTTTATCTCCTCCTTTGTTTTGGGCAAAAATGAAGGGCTCATAAGCATAACGGAATGCTTGGGTGAAAACCATCATTACCATAGCTATTTTGAAACAGGCTCCGTAGATTCCCAGTTGGGAATTGGCAATCTCCCTGTCAGACATCAGGTAAGGGAAAATGATTTTGTCTATCGTCTGGTTCATTATTCCCGCAACACCCAGTATTAGCAATGGCAAAGAGTATCTCAGTATCTCTTTCAATAATTTTGTATCGATACGGAAGGTTGCTTTTCTGATTTCCGGAATTAGTAATAATGTAACGGAGATCGTAGAGATCAGGTTGGATATCAGTACATAACCGACTCCATATCCCGGCTCGTAAAACCAGTTAATCAACGAAGGAGCTATTTCCTGTAGTTTGGGGCAGATAACAAGGAAGAAGATATTGAAAAAGATATTTATAAATATCATTATAAGCTTTAAAGCCGCAAAACGGAACGCTTTGTTTTGGTAACGGAGGTAAGCAAAGGGGATTGCGCCGAAGGCGTCCATTGCTACAATGACGCAAATTATCGAAACATATTCGGGATGGGTTTCGTACCCGAGCAGATTGGCTATGGGATGAGTGAAAAGAACGCTCAAAAGTGCGAATAACAGGGAGGTTGATGCTATACAGAGTAGGGTAGAACTGTAGACGGCTGTTCCGGTTTCTTCGTTTTTATTAACAAACCGGAAAAATCCGGTTTCCATTCCGTAAGTCAGTATTACTACCAGTAGTGCTGTCCATGCGTATAAGTTTGTTACAATTCCGTATTCCGCCGAACTCGCCAATACATACGTGTAAAGAGGAACAAGACACCAGTTTAAAAATTTCCCTAAGATGCTGCTAAGCCCGTAAATCGCTGTTTGCTTAGCCAAGTTTTTCATTTCCGCCATAATACCTGTTGAAATCAAAAGCCATCAAGAACCCGGATTTTCCGCCTCGTCTTTTCCGTATCCTTTGATGCTGTTTTTGCAACAAAGGTACAGCATATTATTCCAAATTATTTCTTCTGTGGAAAAACAATTTTATTCCTTCATCTTCAATGCTTCATTTTCATATTTTTCCATCACTTCCCTTTCTTCGGGACTTTTATCATTGATACCGCACAGATGTAAAATTCCATGTATGATTACCCTGTACAGTTCGTTTTCATAGGAAACATTGAATTTTTCCGCATTGGAAGAAACGGTGTCCAGACTGATGAAAATATCTCCTGAGATACATTTTTTTTCAGTATAATCGAATGTAATAATGTCTGTGTAGTAGTCGTGTTGTAAATATTCCTTATTGATCTCCAGAATATGTTCGTCCGAACAAAAGATATAAGAAACATCTCCTACGCTGAATCCGTGCTTTTCCGCTACTTTCTTGATCCATGCCGAAACTTCCCGTTTCTTGATTTTCGGCATCGCTGTTTTTTCTGCAAAATATGAAATCATTTTTCAGTTCTCTGTTATTTTAAATAGTATTTCATCCAGATTTCCGGTATCTGGTTGTTGCTGGCATACCTGTAATCCTCATAAGAGCATGAAAAAATACGTTTTCCCTTTTGAGTCGGTATCTCGACCCACCACCGGTTATTTAAGTTATTGTGATAAAAAATCATTTCGTCATTACCCGTCATATCGGGAATAATAAATTTTTGGTAAGTATCAATTTGGCGGACCGGAAAATCTCCGTACCGGTTATTCAATGCTTCGATAAAATGCCAGATGATTTGAGCTGCTAATGCAGAAGTCTGGTCATTATTATCAAAATAGGGGTTAACTTCGAAAATACCGAAAGAAGCTATTTTGTCGCTGAATCCGGCAAAACGGGCAAGTTGGCACGCCTCTTCTCCGAAAAGCCCGTTAGGGGAGGGGAACCCGTTTCCGGGAGCATCACTCTGTCGGATTGACGTAATATCGAAACTCAGCAGATCGCAATCGCGGAATATCGGTTCGGATCGTCCTATATCCCCTCTTAGCGCACCCAGTCTTATCCCGAAAAAATTACGCTCCTTCAGCATCATAAGCTGTTCGTCCGAACAGTAATAGTTCTGGTAGCCTAGCAGATCCAGATGGCTCAATTTCTCATCGTCAATCATCTGATTTAGAAATGAAAATGAGTTGAATGAATCGGGGTCTTTCTGCAGGTCGGTTTTTGAGTCGATGACCGCAACGTTTACTTCATCCATATTCTCTTTCAGTCCATTGAATATCGAAACGGAAAAATCCTGAGAACCGCCGAGCACAATAGGGATAATTTTACGGGTGTTGAGTTCGGCAACAATATCCCGTAATGCAAAGTGCATATCCGTCGGTTTGTTCCCTTTCTTTATATTTCCGAGGTCACATATCTGCAATCTTTCAAATTTGCCTCTTAATTCGTACAAATGCTTCCGTATTGCATCGGGAGCTAGGGCACAGCCTTTGTTGATACTGTGCAACTCCGATTTTACACCTATAATTGCAACGTTGTAGTTTTCTGTTACAAGTGCTGACTTAAAAGAATCTTTTTCCGGCAGAAAATGAATATCAGAAGGCAATATCCCCGGCTTATCAAAATAAATGTCAATATCCATTCTCATATTTTAATATTGTAGTTTGAAAGACATGCTAAGTTTCCGAAACTTAGCATGTCTTTCAAAAAATCTTTTTCAGATTAATTGTAATATCCTGTTTGGACTGATTTACAGAAAAAGAGGCGTCTTTCCATTTCGGACTTCCTTTTAATTTTGGATTATCCGAAGTGCCTACCGGTTCTGTGGGAATCCCTAAAAAATTGGTAGACATTTTACCTTCATTCTTAGTGTCCTGAAAACAAGTTACCGCATACTCTCCAAAAGGTAATGAGATTGTAACCAGCGGAGGATCAACAATTCCGTAACTATATGCCTTTTTTTCGTCCCCGAAATTTTCAGGCTTGTCGAAAACCAGAAAATATATTTTACCTGTCGCATCTTCGGGAGTTTCAAAATGAATTGTTAGTTGAGACATGTTTCCCTTGTTTTGTGCCGACAAGGTAAATTGCCATAAAAAAGCAGAGATTAACAGAAGAAATAAATGTTTGTTGTTTTTCATAATATTTCTTTTTAATTGGTGGATCTAACAAGTTAAAATTAGCTCACTCCGGACAAAAATACAAAAAAGGATCTTACTGAAACTTATTTGATAATAAAATGTGCTTGTCCTGTTTTTATCAAAACACTTTAAATTACGGAAAAGTTTATTTAAAAATTTTATTAAGATAAGTGTTTCAAAATAAATGTTTTCTCTTTCGAATCATTAACACCCCTTCAACGTTTTACGATTGTATACATTAATTAAAAACCGTATATTTGTATGATAAATATCTGTAAGTTTTTTAATTGGCACATAGGTTTTTAGATATTTAAATAATCTGCTTTATGAGAAAAAAAATCGTTCATCTATCCATAATTCTTCTTTTATCAATCCTCTCTTTCTCATGTGATAAGGAAATCCGCTCGTCTATTCCTAGCTGTGAGGTTTATATCGAAACATCCCCCAGTGAATATGCAAAATTAAGAAATCCCAACAATGCGGTTTCTTATATTCCGGAAGGCTTCGTAGTAGTCAGCTTTAAGTATGGTTATGGCGGCGTATTAATATACCGCGATTTGGAGAGCAAGATAAGAAGCTGCGACCTTTCTTGTCCGGTAGAAGCATCCCGCACGACAAGAGTAACCGTAAATATGCCTTTTGCTGTTTGTCCCGTATGTGATTCCAAATTTGACCTTTCCTATGGCTTCGCATCCCCTGTTTCGGGTCCGGCTAAAGAATCATTGCATATTTATACCCACGTATATGAGCGGACAAACTCGATTGTAGTTTCGAATTAATAAAATAAAGGAAAAGGAATTTTATTCAACCGGAATCCGGGATAAGCGAGATTCCGGACGTAACATAATGAAGAACGAAATTCTTTTCCTGCTGAAAATCAATAAGCACAAAATATAGATACTCTCTTGCCTGAGATATAAATCGGCGTCGTTTGCATCCAGAAAAGCTTTCGGGACAGTATTCCTTATGTCTTCAAATACTCCATCCGGCTTGCGTCCAGGCGGATAAAAATAAACAGAAGGATAGTAAATCCCCAGAGGGAAGATCCTCCATAGCTGAAAAAAGGCAACGGAATCCCGATAACAGGCGTCAGACCGATTACCATTCCGACATTAATGGCAAGATGGAAAAAGAGTATCGCAGCGACGCAATAGCCGTAAATACGGCTGAAAGGAGAGCGTTGCCGCTCGGCCAGATAAATCAGCCTCAGCAACAGAATCAGAAATAAAGCAAGAACCAATGTTGTCCCGATAAAACCATGCTCTTCACCTACGGTACAAAAAATAAAATCGGTATCCTGTTCAGGGACATATTTCAATTTGGTTTGCGTACCGTTCAAAAAGCCTTTCCCTGCCAATCCGCCGGAGCCTATTGCAATAACCGACTGATTTACGTTGTAACCGGCTTTCTGAGGGTCATTTTCCATACCCAAAGTCACTTTGATACGTGTTTGTTGATGAGGCTGCAACACATTGTCGAAAGCATAATCGGCTACGTTTACCAGCAATAGGGAGCCTATCAGAAAAAGAATGATCCCCACATACGAAAACCGTCTGCGGGTAATTGCATTTATCAATAAATAGATAATTGATAAACCAATGGAGAAGTAACAGACATACGTAAAATGAATGGGCAGATCAAACTGGAAATAAAGCAGGGCGCAAATGCCAAATAGTATTATATTTCCAATGAGCGTATTCCGGGCGGTAAAGAAATCTTTGGGATAAACCAGAAGGAATCCGATCTGTATCAGTATAGCCATAATCATAACCAGAAACAGTCCGTATGACTCTTCCGGAAAAGCCGGAATAATACCTACATCTCCAAACTTTATTGTAACAATAAAAAAGAGGGCAACACAAAAAACGAGGAAAAGGATTATACCGGGCATCCCTTCCCTGTACAACACAAAAAGCAAGGCGGTATATACTAATGCCGATCCGGTTTCCTGCTGCAATATAATCAGGCAAAACGGCAGAAAGACAATGGCGAACAACAAAAGAGTATCTTTCAGGTGTGTCATTTTGAACCCGTAAGAACTCATAAATTTGGCAATAGCCAGACAGGTAGCGGCTTTCGCAAATTCTGCCGGCTGTAAGCTGACAGGACCCAGCACAAGCCATGAACGGGATCCTTTAATTTCAGGAGCAATAAGGACCGTAAGGACTAATAAAGAGATCGAAATGCCGTAGAATAAATAAGCGAAGATGCTATAAATACGGTTATCGAGTGTCAGTAAAACAGCCGCTATGAGAAACGAAAAACCGATCCATACCAATTGCTTGCCATATCTCTGGGAAAAATCCCAAAGAGCGGAATCTTCGAAGTTATAAACAGCCCCATAGATGGAAAACAGCCCCATCGTAACCAACAACAGATATAACGCGATCGTAATCCAGTCGATACTCCTTACTATGCTAATTTGACGTGACAATAGGTAAAAGGTTAGTGTTAAACATTCTTTCTTCCAAATAATTCCTGCGGGCAGGCACATATCCCTTAATATACTTCTCAATCATCAAGGATGCAATCGGAGCAGCCCAAGTCGCTCCAAATCCACTATTCTCGACTACAACGCAGATTGCAATCTGAGGATTATCCTTCGGGGCAAAAGCCATAAAGATCGAGTGGTCTTTTCCGTGCGGGTTCTGCGCCGTTCCGGTCTTTCCGCAAACTTCGATACTATCTATGCGCGATGCCCAACCGGTTCCCGCTTTCATTACCAAATCCATACCTTCTACGATCGGATCGAAATACTGAGGATCGATAGTCACCACTTTCTTTTGAATAAAAGAACGGTCAATCTCGCCTCCTTCAATCTCCTTTACCAAATGCGGTGTATAATAATATCCCCGGTTTCCGATAATGGCGCCCAAATTGGCAATTTGCAACGGAGTGGCAAGTACTTCTCCCTGTCCTATTGACAAAGAGACAACCGTCAACGATTTCCACCGGTCTTTTCCATAAATCTTATCATATATCTCCACATTCGGGATATACCCTCTTTTCTCATTCGGCACGTCGGCTCCAAGCTTATAACCGAATCCCAAAGAGACAACATGGTTTTTCCAGACATCAAATGCTGCGGAGACTTTCTTGTACTTGGGGGCATCAAGCATTGCCCTGAATCCGGCGCAATAATAGGCATTGCATGAATGCTGCACGGATTGCACTAAATTCAATGGCGAAAAATGGGCGTGACAGCCTACTTTAAAACTTCCTACGTGATAACCTTTGGAACAACCGTAAGAGGTTCCGCGGTTAATTATTTTTTCCTGCTGAAAAATCAGTGCATTAACGGTTTTGAAGGTGGAACCCGGCGGATAGCATGCCATCATAGGCCTGTCGAACAGCGGCTTTAACGGGTCATTAACCAGCTTTTTATAATTCTTGGAGCGTTGCCTTCCGACAAGTAACGAAGGGTCATATGTCGGACTGGAGACCAAAGCAAGGATTTCGCCCGTAGAAGGATTGATAGCAGCAATGCTTCCTACCTTATTTTGCATCAATTCCTCCCCGTAAGCCTGCAAATCAACATCAATCGACAGCATCAGGTTTTTACCGGGCTTGGAAGGGACATCATGTATTCCTCCTTCATATTTTCCCTGTATTCGTCCGTGGGCGTCGCGAAGCAGGATTTCAACTCCTTTTTCTCCACGCAACTCCTTTTCATAAGTAAGTTCTATCCCGTTTTGCCCGGCAAAATCGCCTGCTATATAGAATTCATCATTGGCAACCGTTTTTTTTGAAACTTCGCCGATTGACCCGAGCAACAGGGCGGCATTAGGGTAGCTGTATTCGCGTAGTGTTCGTTTCTGAATATAAACTCCGGGAAACTTAAATAATTTTTCCTGCAAAACGCCGTATTCTGCCGAAGACAATTGGCTCATAAACGCCTGTGGAGTATAACTTGAATATCCGGCTTTGTTTCTTATATCTCTGATGCGGTTATTGAAATTCTCGACGGTAATTCCCAACGTATTGCAAAAGTCAAGCGTATCCAGCCCCCTTATTTCTTTCATCACAATCATCACATCGTAGGCAGGTTTATTAAATACCAATACTTTTCCGTTCCGGTCTTTTATCAATCCCCTGACCGGAAACTCTACCCTTTTCAGGAAAGCATTGCTATCGGCTTTATCCTGATAGGAATCATCAACAATCTGCAAATTAAATAACCGGACGATATAGATGGCTACAACAAGTATCATCAATCCGCCGATAATTAATCTTCGATTCTGGAATTGGTCGTTGATCATTAGAGATTGTTTAAAATTCTTATCATAAAGTAATTAGATGTCCTCAAGCCGGACAGGCTCTTTTTTCTGCTACAGATGAAAAAAGTAAGAAAAAAACTCCACTGTGGGTCCTCCACTAAAAATCTTCGGCATTGCACCAAAACGCTTCTTAACTTTCACCTTTCACCTTTCAGCAGTACTTAACGTTTGAGTTTAAAAACTTCGATACCGACAATAAGCGCCATGGTAAATATAGCGCTGCAAAAGGTTTTTATTAAAACAGTTCCTATATGGGAGAATGTTCCCGCTTCTATAAGGAAAAACATAAAATGGTGTATAAGTACGAGATACCCCGCATATTGCAAAAACATTCCCACTCCGTAAGTTTTAATAGAGGGGATAAGGAAATCATGTTCTTCGCGCGGGCCGAAGGCTTTCTGGAAAAACGGTTTGATATATGCTATCAATACCGTTGCAAAGGCATTGAATCCAGGCGTTCCGGAAAATATATCAATTATAAGCCCCATGAAAAAACCGATCAGCAGGGTTGCGCCACGCGTCACCGTAGAGGGAAGTGTGATAATAAAAAGGATGTAAAGGTAAGGATTGACAAATCCGAAAAACAGGATATTATTCAATATCAATACCTGAACTAATATGTATAAAACGAAATAAAGAGAGTATTTTAAAAACAGATTAATCATTGCTTATTCCCTCCTTTCTTTCCAGTTCCTTCCGTTCTTCCGCATTCTTATAGTTGATTACGTCAACATAAGAGAGCTGGTTAAAATCGGTAAACAGGTTTACTTCTATAAAGAAAAAATTATCATTGTCCTTCCGGAAAGAACGTACAATACCTATATTTATCCCTTCTGGAAAAATGGAAGAATAACCGCTGGTTACAACCGTATCTCCTACTTCGACAGGGATATATAGAGGAACCTCTTCGAGCAATGCTTTGCGCGCATCCTTGCCGTCCCAGACAAGAGAGCCCGTCTTGCTACGGTTCTTGATTTTTGCGCTGATGCGCGAAGAGGGGTTCAGAACCGGCAATACAACCGAGAAGTGTCTGGAGACGCTGCTCACAATCCCCACCACGCCCGATTCGTTTATCACTCCCATTTCGGGAAGGATGCCATCATCGGATCCCTTGTCAAGGGTCAAATAGTTTTTATATTTATTGGCAGATGCATTGATTACTTTTGCTGTAATAAAAGTATAATTCTTTTCGGCAGCACGGTTTTGGCGGACTTGGAAATTAGAGTCCTGTTTGATAAAATTCAATTCGTTTTCAATTGCGTAGAGTTCATTTTTCAATGAAGCATTCTCTCCGGCAAGTTCATCGTTTATCGTTTTCAGTTTAAAATATTCGGAAACGGAATTGGAAAAACGATAGATCTCACCTACAACCATATTGCTTGAATTCAGAAACCGGCTTCGTTGAAATTGATTGTAATCGATTACAAGAATTAACGAAATGGCTTCTAAAAACAAGAATAGAAATAGTATTTTAAACGTAAGTAAGAAACGAATTAACGTCCTCATAGGAATCTGTTATCAAATCGATTTATTAAAACCCAAGAGACACGGAAACACGAAGTATGTTCCGTGTTCTCCGCGTCTCTATGCTTTATTTACTTTATCCTTGACCGGGCGCCAATATCTGATTAGCGCATAAGGAATGAAAATCTGTCTACATTTTTAAGGGCAACACCTGTTCCGCGGGCAACTGCATGCAACGGATCATCTGCAATATGGAACGGAATGCCTATTTTGTTTGTCAAACGTTTGTCTAATCCACGGAGTTGTGCTCCACCTCCTGCCAGCCATATACCTTTGGTTACGATATCGGCATACAATTCGGGCGGTGTTTGCTCCAATGCGCTCAATACAGCCGCTTCGATTTTCGATATGGACTTTTCAAGGCAATGGGCTATCTCCTGATAAGATACGGGAACTTCAACCGGAAGGGCTGTCATTTGGTTTGGCCCGCGAACAATATAGTCGTCCGGAGCATCATCCAAACTGGTCAATGCCGATCCTACGTTTATTTTGATTAGCTCTGCCGTACGTTCTCCGACTTTTATATTGTGCTGACGGCGCATATATTCGATCACATCGGCTGTTAAATCGTCCCCGGCAATACGGATAGATTTATTCGATACGATTCCTCCGAGGGAGATAACCGCAATTTCTGTTGTTCCACCACCGATATCAACGATCATGTTACCTTCCGGAGCTTCTACATCGATACCAATACCGATAGCTGCCGCCATTGGTTCGTAAATCATATAAACCTCGCGTCCTCCGGCATGTTCGGAAGAGTCACGTACAGCCCTGATTTCAACTTCGGTACTTCCCGAAGGTATACAAACGACCATTTTGAGGGAAGGTGAAAACCATCTGTTGCCGGATGAGGCCATTTTGATCATGCCCCGCAACATTTGTTCGGCAGCGTAGAAGTCAGCAATAACACCATCGCGCAACGGACGTACCGTGCGTATATTCTCATGTGTTTTACCGTGCATCTGGCGTGCCTTATCCCCGATGGCAATCATCTTGTCCGTACGGCGGTCAAGGGCAACCACGGAAGGCTCGTCTACAACAATCTTATCGTTATGGATAATAATGGTGTTAGCTGTCCCGAGGTCAATTGCTATTTCTTGAGTGAATGAAAATAATCCCATATTTGATTAGGTGAAAGGTGAAAAGTGAAAGGTGAAAATTAATTAAGAGAGGTAAATGGGTGAAAAAATTGGAAGAATTCAGGATATAATGTCCGATTCTCCGGAGTTTTTCAACATACTTTTCACTTTTCAACTTTCACTTTTCAACTTTATAATTAGTGTTTAAAATGTCTGAAACCTGTCATTACCATTGCCACTTGATTGGCATTGCAATAGTCGATTGAATCTTGGTCTTTAATAGAACCTCCCGGTTGAACTACTGCTGAAATGCCTGCGTTCTTAGCAATCTCAACACAGTCGGCAAATGGGAAAAAGGCATCTGATGCCATCACTGCATCTTTCAGATCCATGTCAAAAGAGGCTGCTTTTTCAATGGCGTGTTTCAACGCATCTACACGTGATGTTTGCCCTACTCCGCTTGCACATAGTTGTTTGTTTTTCGCCAATACGATAGCATTCGATTTGGAATGTTTTACGATTTTGTTGGCAAAAATCATGTCTTCAATTTCTCCTGCTGTCGGATTTTCTTCGGTAACAATTTTAAAGTCTTCGGCAGTTTCTGTCTTCAGGTCTTTATCTTGCACCAAAAATCCGTTCAGCAAGGAGCGAACTTGTTTGGCTGGTAATTTTGTATCTTTTTGAACCAGAATAATACGGTTCTTCTTTTGTGTAAGGATTTCCAATGCATCCAAATCATAATCGGGAGCAATGATTACTTCAAAGAAAAGTTTGTTAATCTCTTCGGCAGTCTCTTTATCAACAACAGCATTGGTGATAAGAACTCCTCCGAATGCAGAAACAGGATCGCCTGCAAGTGCGTCTTTCCATGCATCAACCAATTTGGAACGGGAAGCTACTCCGCATGCGTTGTTGTGCTTAAGAATGGCAAAAGTAATATCCTCAAAATCGGCAATAAGATTAACTGCTGCATCGATATCGAGCAAATTGTTGTATGAGATTTCTTTTCCTTGCAATTGTTCGAACATATCTTCAAAGTTGCCATAGAACAATCCCTTTTGATGCGGATTTTCTCCGTAACGAAGGGCTTTCATATTGTTGGCTGTGCAACGAAGGGCAGAACCTTCCTCTCCGTCGAAATAATTGAATATAGCTGAGTCGTAGTGTGAAGAAACGGCAAAAGCTTCTTTAGCAAACCATTTGCGGGTTTCAAGGGAAGTTTCGGCTCCCTGTTCGTTCAATATATCCAAAAGCGGTTCGTATTGTGCTTGAGAAGCTACGATAACCACGTCTTTGAAATTTTTAGCAGCAGCCCTGATTAGGGAGATACCGCCTATATCTATTTTTTCTATGATATCTTGTTCTTCAGCGCCTGATGCAACTGTATCTTCAAACGGATACAAATCGACAATAACTAAATCGATCTCGGGGATTTCATATTCGGATAGCTGAGCCAAATCTTTAGGATTTTCGCGTCTGCCGAGAATACCTCCGAAAACTTTCGGATGCAATGTTTTTACTCTTCCTCCAAGAATAGAAGGATAACCGGTAAGTGATTCGACAGATTGACAAGGGATGCCAAGCGACTCAATAAACGTTTGGGTTCCACCTGTTGAGATAAAATTCACCCCTTCTGCATGTAATTTTTTAATAATTTCGTCCAATTTATCCTTGTGATAAACAGAGACTAATGCGTTTTTAATTTTTTTAGAATCAGCCATTTAGTTATACCATTTTTTTGAATATTGCAAAAATATAAAATATAACTCGGTTTTAGAAATAAAATATAGCTTTTTATTACTAAAAAAACTTTTTGTTTATTTGATTTTTAGAGCGATAGGATGTAGAGACGGGGCATGCCCCGTCTCTACAATATGACATAATTTACCATTTATTTTTTCTGAAAATTCCGCTAAAAGCACTCCAAGCAATATAGAAAGGATAAATTGCAGCAACGGGAAGTACCCATTTCAAACACTTTTTCAGGCCAAAAAAGGGAGCAACGGTAGATAGAAAAAAGAAATCAACTAATGCTTTCCATAGGAAAACAAGCAGCAATAATTTAAATTTTGCGGTAAACAGCAGTAAAAGAAAAAAAACAGACAATCCCAATACGGTAAAAGCGGTAAGCAATACTGCAAAATCGCGATACCCCGGACTTTTGGATGCCCAACGCCGGCGTTGGTTTAAAAAACCGGAAAGGGTAGGTTGGGCTTTTGTTGTAACAACCGCATCTGCCGATTTCAAAAAAGTAATTTTCTTTTTGGATTTTTTTGCGGATAATAACAGGAACATATCATCTCCGGAAGCAAACTCCTGATGTTGCGCATGGGCGGCATCATCCCAGAGAGAGCGTTTGTAGGCGAGATTAGCTCCGTTGCACATAATCGGCATATCAATGCCTGCGGCTCCTGCTCCCGAGGCAACCAGACTCATAAACTCCAACGCCTGCATCTCTTCGAATGGAGAAGAGGATTCCATTTTTACAGCACCGATAATAAATTCGCTCTTACTTTTTTCAAAATAGGCGGCAATCGTCTCAAGCCATTTTTCCGGAGGAATACAGTCGGCATCAATCTGCACAATGATTTCTCCGCTACTTATGGCGATTCCCTCTTTTAATGCACTTTTTTTCCCTTCGCCTTCTGCATTCACAATTCTAAAATTCGGATTTGCAACTATAAAACGGCGAATAACGGATCCGGTTTCATCGGAAGAATGGTCATTTACAATTATGAGTTCGAAATTTTTGTATGATTGTTTTTCGATTGCAGACAATAAGCTGGGCAAATTGTCTTCTTCATTGCGGGCACAAACAATTACAGAGAGAAATGGCGTTTCTACCTTATTTTTTTTATCTACCGAAAACAAAGGAGTTTGCGTCCAGCCTTTTTCGAAAAGAATAATCAGGACGGTGTAGATAAGGAGGAATGATATGAAAATACCGGAGATCAAGAAATAGTGATTAGTGGTTAACGATTAGTGATTAGTGATTAACGCGATAAAGTGATTTTATTAACCACTAATCACTAATCGTTAAGCACTATTTTAAGCCCTGCTGATTGCAAATCATCCCAGTAATTCGGATATGATTTTGTGACAACCATCGGATTTTCAATTTGTATATTTCCTGTTTTCAGGCATGCGGGAGCAAAAGCCATCGCCATGCGATGATCTTCGTATGTTTTTATAACCGGAGCGGGATCGGTTTCACATCGTTTTCCGTTCCATTCAAGAATGCCTTCGGCGGGTTCTTCGAGCAAAAAGCCGAGTTTCTTACACTCATTTTGTAATGCCTCGACACGGTTTGTCTCTTTTATTTTAAGGCTTTGTAATCCGGAAAAACGGAAAGGAACCTGCAAACAACAGCAGGTTACCACTACGGTTTGTGCCAAATCGGGCTGATCGGTAAAATTATAGACCAATTTATCGGTCAATTCGTTGTTTTTTGTTAGGACAACTTCTCCTTTTTGAAATTTTGTGCGGACTCCCAACGAAGAAAATATCTCTGTAACCTTGGAGTCTCCCTGAAAGCTATTCTTATTCAGTCCCAACAGTTTAATCTCGCTTTTCGGTGAAAGGGCGCACATCTGATACCAATAGGAAGCGGCCGACCAGTCCGATTCTACAGTGTAATCGACAGGTTTGTACTCCTGCGGATGTATTATGATAAGGTCATTTGCCCACGTGGATTTGATGTCAAAATCTTCCATCAACTTCAATGTTAAAAAGATATATGGCTTTGAAATAATTTTCCCTGTCAGCCTCAACGTCAGTCCATCCCTCATAGTAGGGGCAATCATAAGCAACGCCGAAATATACTGGCTGCTGACGCTTCCGTCCAGTTCTATTTTTCCTCCCAGCAGTGCACTTCCGTGTATTCGCAGAGGGGGAAAACCTTCTTTTTCCATGTATTCGATTTTGGCGCCCAGTTTGTTCAATGCATCCACAAGGATGGAGATAGGCCGTTGCTTCATCCGCTCGCTCCCGGTAATCACCCACTCTCCAACGATTTTGGATAAAAATGCCGTAAGGAAACGCATTGCAGTGCCTGCTGCTCCGATATCGAATACCCGTGCATTGGAATGAAGGGCATTCACCAATACGTTTGTGTCGTCACAATTGGCAAGGTTGTGTATTTGCCCTCCGGCGTAACTCAACGCATCAATAATAAGGGCTCTGTTGCTTATACTTTTGGAAGCGGGAAGTTGAATCTCACCTTTGACTTCCTTGTTATCAGATGGGGAAATGGAATAAATCATAAAAATTAGCAAATTAGCAAATTAGCAAATTAGCAAATTAGCAAATTAGCAAATGACTATAATCAGGCTGAGAGTGTATTCATTTGCTAATTTACACATTAACCAATTTGCACATTAAAATTATATCCCTACCGAATCCCGATAGAAATCCAATGCTTCGAAAATCTCTTTTTTCTCTACGTTTATATTAATGCGTATATCTCCGATTTCACCCAGCAAAGAAAAAAGAATACGTCCGTCTCCTTCGTTCTTTTTGTCGTGGGTCATAAAGTCATATAGCAAGTCGTACTGTTTACAGGTAACAGGCAGCATTCCGTAATTTTCCTTGATCAAGGAGACTGCTTCGTGCAGGTGCTCTTTCGGAAAACCTGTTTTTTTATATGATAAATAAAGCTCGGCAATCATTCCCCATGCTACGGCATATCCGTGTAAAACAGGAGTTCCCGATTCCAACGCATAACTTTCAAATGCATGTCCGATAGTATGACCGAAATTCAACGCTTTACGGATATTTTTTTCCGTGGGGTCTTTTTCTACAAAAGCCTCCTTTACCTGTATTGATTCCTGTAGCAAAACAGAGAAACGTTGATAATCGATTTCATCCAATGAAAAGCGGAGAATATTATTCCAAACCTCCGGAGAAGATATCAAACCGTGTTTAATCATCTCGGCAAAGCCGGATAAAAAATTCTGCCTGTCTAACGTTTTAAAAAAAGTAACGTCAATCAGCACACTTTTAGCGGGATTGATAACTCCTATCTCGTTTTTCAATCCGTTGAAATTGATTCCCGTTTTTCCTCCGACAGCTGCATCTACGGCTCCCAAAAGGGTTGTCGGAATATTAATATATTCAATTCCCCGCTTGAAGGTAGAGGCTGCAAAACCACCAAGATCGGTAACCATTCCACCACCAAGATTAATCATCAATGATTTGCGTGAAGCATTGTTTTCGCTTAAAAACAACCAGATTTTTGCCAATGTTTCAAGCGTCTTGTGCGAATCTCCCGAGGGGATTTCAATTATTTTAGATTGTTTTATATACTCTTCTGATAACAACGGAAGACATAACTCTTTTGTCGTCGAATCGACCAAAATAAAAATACTACCGGGATTACGCCCGCTAAGTTCTTTTGCCAACTCCGCTTTCAGATTATCGCCGATATATATATGTTGTGCCATTATGATTTAATTACTGATGTGCAAAGATAGTTATTTACGTATTAAAAAAGATTATATGCATTTCCCTATTTCCCCCTAATTCAAACGAACTCCTAAAATACCCCAAACAACTCTTCCTATATTAACCTTTCATCTTTCACTTGTCCTTTGTTCTGGCTTTTTATTTTTTTGCCCATAAATTTTACACTACAAGCGGGCTTCCCGTTTTACAAGCAGAATAGAAAGAAATTCAAAAAAGAAAAAGCGCCTAAAATATTTATTTTAAGCGCTTTTTTATGTGGGCCCAACTGGGCTTGAACCAGTGACCCCCTGATTATGAGTCAGGTGCTACTAACCAACTGAGCTATGGGCCCGTTTACATAAGAATTTATATCTTTGTAAATCGAATGCAAAAGTAAATATTTCTGCGTAAAATCAAAATTTTTTTCAGGCAATTTTTTAGAAATGATAAATTTAAAGGGTATAAAAAATATTTTCTTCGATTTGGGTGGAGTTTTAATAGATCTCAATATGGAGAAATGTTTGAATGAGTTTCAAAAGATCGGTGTTCAAAGAATCGAAGAGCAAATAGGGAGGAGTTTTAAGTCCGGGCTATTCTTACAACTGGAAGAGGGAACGATTACTCCCGGGGATTTTCGGAACGAAATACGGCAAATGACAAGTATGGAGGTAACAGATAATGAGATAGATCTTGCTTGGAACTCTTTTTTGTTGGATATTCCATTTTCTAAATTGGAACTTCTGTTGGAATTACGAAAACATTACCGGGTATTTATGTTGAGTAATACGAACAAAATTCATTTTGATTATATGAAATCCCATGACTTTAGCCGCAAAAAGGGATTGTCGATAGACGATTATTTTGAGAAATGTTACCTTTCTTATGAGCTCCATTTATCCAAGCCGGATAAGTCCATTTTTGAGGCTGTAATCGGTGATTCGGGAGTATTGCCCGCAGAGAGCCTGTTTCTGGATGACAATGAGCAAAACATAAAATGTGCGCAAGGTTTGGGATTTCAAACCTATTTGGTATCGGATGGGGAAGACTTTACGAAAATGATATCTTAAGTGATGAATGTTAAGTGATAAATGATGGGCGATTTTTAATACTTAACACTTATCACTTAACACTATTTTTTCTTTATCATTTACCACTTTTAGAGTATCTTAGCGGCTCAATATCCGGATATGAAACTGATTGAAAATATAGAAAATTTTGAAAATAACGGACTGGTGTTGACCATCGGTTTTTTTGACGGCGTACATGCCGGTCATCAGTTTCTGATCCGCCAAATGGCGGAAATATCAAAGCAGGAAGGTTTGCAACCGGCTATCCTGACTTTCTGGCCTCATCCACGGCTCGTATTGGATGAAGAGTATAAACCCCGCCTGTTAAATAGCTTTCCGGAAAAAGTTGATTTGCTGAATGAACTTCCCTTAGATTATTGTATACGGATAAATTTTACGCAAGAATTTTCCAATTATCCGGCATATGAATTTATGCAGGAAATATTACAAAAAAAACTGAATGTGAAGCATTTACTAATCGGTTATGACCATCGTTTCGGAAAGAACAGGGAAGAGGGTTTTGATGATTATTGCCGGTATGGTGAAGATCTTGGAATGCAACTAACCCGTATCCAACCTTATGAAGAGGACGGTTGTACAATTAGTTCTTCGTTTATCCGCAGATTATTGATTTCGGGAGATATAAAATCAGCTAACCGTTATCTTCGTTATCCTTATACTTTTAAAGGGGTTGTGATTGAAGGTTTTAAGTTGGGACGAAAAATAGGTTTTCCTACTGCCAACCTTCGTTTATCTTTTAAATACAAATGTGTTCCCGATGTTGGCGTTTACGCCGTATGGGTAGAAATAGAAAAGGTAAAATACGGAGGAATGCTCTATATCGGAAACCGCCCTACGGTTGCCAATGGAGAAGAACCTTCCATCGAAGTGAATATATTTGATTTTGAAGGCGATTTATATGGAAAAGAACTCTCAGTAACATTTGTAGATAAGACACGGAATCAAAAGAAGTTTCAGGATTTAGAGATTCTCAAAGAACAACTGATTTATGATAAACAGGTTGTTAAAGAGATTTTGGCAAAAGAAGTGTAGATTATAATCTTTCGTTCGATAAGCAAGATTCCGAATGAAACATAGTGGAGTGGGGAATTTCTTAAACGTTGATTATGGATACATTTTTAACTCTCGTTAATGTAAAACTAACCCGCTTATTTTGCCGTAAGGTATTCTATGACTAGTTTCTTATTCTTTTCAAAGGAAAACTTCTCCTGAACGATATTAAATCCGTTGTTACCCAACTCTTCTCTTCTCGAAGGTTGAACAATTAATTCCTGAATAGCATCGGCAAAAGCCTCTTTATCTTCAAACGGAATCAATGCGCCATTCACTTTATCGAAAACTAATTCAGGATTACTGCTGATATCAAAGGCAACCAACGGTTTTTTTAGAAGCATTGCTTCTGCCAGGACATATCCGAATCCTTCCCACCGGGAAGTTAATACAAAGATATCCAGTTGGTTTATAAATTGATATGGGTTATCTATAAATCCGGCAAAATCCACATAACCGGACAAATCCTTCTCTTTTACTTTTTCCTGAAGCTCTTTCATCAGGACTCCGTCTCCTCCTATTTTGATTTTGCAGGCTACTTGCCTTTTTTTAAGAATGGAAGTAATATCCAGTAAAATATCCATTCCTTTTTGGGGAACTAACCGTCCTAATGTACCTACAACAGGGATTTTATTTTCCACTTTCCCGGTTTCGGGTACGTGGGTGTTTATTCCGTTATAGATCACTTTTATTTTTTCGCGCGGAAATAAATCCGGATTATTTTCAAGAACGGTGTTTTTGGTTGCTTCCGAGTTTGCCAGAACATCTGTGAGGCACTTTCCGAATAAAAACCTGTTCAGGAAACTATTTTTTATAGGAATTGCACTTCCCCTGCGATAGACGATCTTTGGAATACCAGCCAACTTGGCTGCCGGAGCGGCGATCTTTAAATCCTTGGAAAAATTCATTACGATGACATCAAACTTCTCTTTTTTGAAAAAAGAGTAAAGCGAGTAGATTTTAAATGGATTCAGGAAGCTCAGGTTGCTTATGGAATAGTTTTTTGTCCTAATGTCAGAGGCACAGGCGCGCTTTAGCAGTTCACTGTTTTTATTGGATACAATAACTGTTTCGTGCCCTTCCTGCCGGAAAGCAAGGGCATGGTCAAGATGCCATTTTTCACCTCCTCCCCATACATGGGCACAATTAAAAAAACAAATCTTCATGCTGGTATTTTGAATGCGAAGGTACAAAGAATATGAGATATCTGAGAATCTGTTTTTAAAAAAGAACCAGGAGTCAGGATCCGGGAATCAGGACTTCATGCGTTTACTCTTTCATAGGACGTTGCCCTACGCCGGGATATGTCGCCTTTTCAGTTTTTTTTGTTTACTTGTCTACTCTCTTGTAATTCTTCACTCTTTCAAACGATAAAAATGCAAGCGTTTATGCTAGATACAAATACGGTGGTTGTCGTTTACCTTGAAAAGCATATCCGCCCGCTTAGGCATCTCCTCAAGAATGTGCCTTGTGAGCCTTTCATAATGGGCTATGAAACGTTCCAGTTCTTTCGCATCCATAATCCGTAGTTTCTTTTGTCCCTGATTACGGATCCTCAATTTATTTTCCTGCAACGATCTCCATTCATACACTTTATCGAAGGAAGGAACTTTCAACATTACCAGCAGGTCAAGATGTTCGAAAAAAGTTTTGTAAACCGTTTTAAGTTGGTTGTTTACATATGATCTCCATACGGCATCGGGATCTTCAAATGCTTCGAGTTTATTGATAGGTTCTTGTAAGTCGGATTCTGCTTGCTCGACAGCTCCCATAAACCATCCGTCAAAAAGAATAACATCCGGCCTGCCCACAAATTTATCCCATTCGGATTCGGGATATTGGTCGTCGATTGCCTTATTGAAACGAGGTATACGTGTTATGTCCTTAGGTCCGGCATTGCACAACTTGCTTAGAACCTGCTCGCCCAAATTTATATCATGCGTTCCGGGGACGCCTCTAGTAATTAATAAAGGATGTATTTTTTGCGCCAACTTTTCCCTTTCGGCACGCTTAAAGTAAAGATCGTCGATGCTCAGAAGTACGACTTTCATTTCATAACTTGTTTCCAATACAACTTTAAGCAGGTTACAAAAGGTTGTTTTCCCAGCGCCCTGAGCCCCGTTTATTCCGATGATCTGGGTTTTTGTAGCCGTATTCAATCCTTCTGAAATAAGGTTTGCCATTGGTATATAAACCCGGTCCAAGTCTTCGACCAATGATTCTTCCAACATCAAAGAGCGAAGTTTATTTATAAAAGAGTAGCGAATATCTGATTCTTTACTGCTCATAGAAAATCTTTTTGTAATTGGGTTCTGAATTTTATGTTAAGAAATCCCAATCATTTTATACATGATAAAATGATTGGGATTTTCGGTGTTCTGAATTATGAGTTTGAAGTAAGCTTTGTCGCTCTTTCCAATGCTTCGTTAATGTTGGAGCAAATATTTTCGTTTCCCAAAAGTTTGTCAAAGCCCGCTTTTTTCAGCGTAGCCTGCACATGTTTATTTACACCCGAAAGAATGACATGTATGCCATCTCTTTTAGATTGTTTACATAATGTCTCCAAGTTATGTATACCCGTCGAATCGATGAAAGGGACCTTGCGCATACGAATAATCCGGACTTTCGGTTTATCTGCTATGGTTTGCATAATTTCATCAAACTTGTTGGCAACCCCGAAGAAATAAGGGCCATCTATTTCATACACTTCCACCCCTTTCGGAATAGTCAGTTTTTCTTCGTGCAACGAAATATCAAGGTTTTCGTTGGGGTCGATTTCATTTTGAAAAATACGGATTACCGAAGCCTCATTTGTCCGTTTGATAAAGAGTACAACCGCTAGCAACAATCCGATGCTGATACCAATTGTAAGCCCGAAAACAAGTGTCAGTATAAATGTAACGATCAAGACGGTAAAATCCGATTTCGGATTTTTGGCAAGTGAAACAAATGTTTTCCATCCGCTCATGTTATAGCAAACGATAATCAATACCGCCGCAAGGCATGTCATTGGAATAAATGCTACCAGTTTTGTAAAGAAAAGCAAGACAAGCAACAGTACGATTGCATGAATGATTCCTGCAACAGGAGTACGGCCGCCATTGTTTATATTTGTCATCGTACGGGCAATAGCTCCGGTAGCTGGGATTCCTCCGAAGAAAGGAACGACTACGTTTGCTACCCCTTGCCCGATTAATTCGGTATTCGAATTATGCTTATCCCCAATTGCCCCGTCGGCAACGGTAGCAGAGAGCAATGCCTCAATTGCCCCTAATATCGCAATGGTAAAGGCGGCAGGAAAGAGTTGTTGAATGACATCGAATATTGTTTTTCCCTGTTCAATGTCAACAGTCGGCAAACTGGGAGCTGGAATTCTGTTCGGTAATTGGTATAAATCTCCAATAGTCTTGATATCATCTATATTCCAATAGGTTTTCAATACCCAGACTAAAGTGGTAATAATGATGATGGCAATAAATGATCCCGGAATTTTCTTTGAGAATTTAGGCGATAAGATAATGATAGCCAAACTGGCAATTCCGATACCAAACGACCACCAATTGATCTGTGTAAAATAACGGAAATAGCATATCCATTGATTGATGAAATCGGCAGGAATTTCGTCCGGATCAATACCCCATCCGAAGAGGTTATTCATTTGCTGGGAGAAGATAATAAGGGCAATTCCTCCGGTGAAACCGACGATTACCGGATAAGGGACAAACTTTATTATACTTCCGAGCTTGCAAAATCCCATTACGATTAATATAATTCCGGCAATAATCGTTGCAATCATTAATCCGCCAACGCCATTTTGCTGGATTATCAGTGCGATAACGGGAACGAACGCTCCGGTCGGTCCGCCTATCTGCACTCTTGAACCGCCTAAAAGAGAGATCAGGAATCCCGCGATGATAGCAGTTATTAAACCTTGGGCCGGACTGATTTTGGGGCCGCATGCAATGGCAAAAGCAATGGCTAACGGAATAGCTACAATTCCGACGATAACACCGGAAATGGCGTCTGCCGTAAACTTTTTTTTGTTATAATCTTTAAGAGAAGAAAATAAACTCGGATAAAATATCTCCGAAAAGGATGTCTTCATTTTAGAAAAATATTTAAAAATCCTTCATAAAGTAAAAAATTGTGCAAATTTACAAATAAGGTTGGTAATTAAAGCTTTTTTTAAAACTTATAATGCAGATTTTAACTTATGGCTTGTATTTCCTTTATTTAAAACGTTACAAACATATTTTACCCAATAACTACTCAATCCAAAACCTACCGTTTCTCTAACTTTCCCTTTTCCCTTTTCCCCTTTCACCTCTTTTATTTCCCCGAAATAATATGCTGCAAAAAAACACGTAGTTCATCATTTGGATCGGCTCCTTTTGTCATAAGGAAATTGCCGGATTTATCCAGTAAAAAGAATGAAGGAATATTCTGGACGTTGTAACTTTTCCTCAATAAATCGGGCTCTGCAATATACAGGAATATCATTTTATCCTTATACGGGGCAGCGATACGAGTGACTTGTTCAGGCGTATCATAGAGGAACAGGTTAATAATAACGAGATCCTTTTTATAATTATCATAAAAACGCAACAGTACGTTCAAGTCTTTTTGAGTTTGATCTATCCGGGTATTTCCAAAATTGAGGTATACATATTTCCCTTTGTAATCGGATAAGAAGTGTTGCTTTCCTTTGGGATCCGTACCCATAAAATCGGGGGCGGGAAAACCAATAGAGTTAGCCGCCGCTTTTGTAATAACGGAAGCCAGAAGTTCCCGGTTTTGTTCCATCTGAATACCTCCTCCGAGTTTACGGAGCAATTCAATTACTTTGAACTTATCAAAATCGTCTACATTTATAAGGTCGGAAACCCATTTGATCGCAACCAGTTCCCTTAAATAATTGTCGGTTATCCCATATCGGTTTTTCAGGAGTGCAAACAGCATTTTTGCATTACCATCCTCTACAATTTTACGGAATATGGCATATTCTTCCTTATTGTCTCCGGATTTCTGGATAAAATCGGAAAAAACATTATCAAACGTATCCCAGAAAGCGGGATTTTCCACGTCCGCACCCAATTGGTTGATTTGCAAAATAATACTGTCTTGCGGATTTTGAGGGGAAAGATTGGTCAAAAGGAGGTAACGATACTCTTTAAACCGGATCTGAAACCTGTTGTTAAGATCTGAAAACAGGTTTTTCAATTCCGCAATAGATGCCTGTATAGAATCCGGATCGCTACCATATACCAAATGCTTCATTGTGAAAAAGTCAAACGCCTCTTCAAACTCCATCATTTGATAATTGAAATCGCCTCTTTCCAACCCTTCTATCTCCAATAAATAATCCGTCGGGACAAAATAGGGATCTAACTTTTGGGGCAGTGATTTCTCAACATATTCGGGCAATTTTATTTTATACTGCTTTCCCGGCTCAAGATAAATGAAGCCGTTGTATAAATCCATCGGAATATGCACCTGGATAGGAGATACAATATCAACAACAAACGAAAAAAATCCGGTAGAATCGATATTTACTTCCGACAAGATCCGTTCGTCTTTCACCAATTGATCCGTATACATTTTCAATGTAAGCGTTTTTCCGGCATAACTCTTTGCCACTCCGGTGAGTGTGGACGGCACAGCGTTTGCAAGAAAAAATGAGGATATAAAAAATATGGAAATATAAAAAATATGTTTCATGCGGTAAGATTGTCCTTTCGTTTACTTCTAATCAGCCGGTTGCTGCAATTTGATCTACTAAAATAAATTTGCGTTTCTTTACAGTTTCATTTTTTTATGATACTGATTACAAATATAGTAAATTGTATCATTCGCTAAATAAAATGCAATGCTTTTATAATTTGAATGAAATTGAAGGTATCTTGTCGGGGAATCCACAAAGAAACAGGCTATCTTAAAACAACGCGGATTTACACTGATAATTAGAGATATATTAAATCTGTTATTATCGTTGTAAATCCGCGTTCAAGAGAACTTCTAAGGCATTTTATATAGAAATATATCTTTTTTCGAAATTTATTTTCCTTCTTTTTTAGCTTTTATTGCAGCCAATTTAGCCGAGTTTTCCGCGACTGTTTTTTCGTCCAGTTTATAGAAAAGCAATACAATAATAGCTAACACAGATCCGATAAGGGGCGCCCAGCTAAATAATATTTTTATACCTTCAACAGCATCAGTCCCAAGATCCGTATTTGCAACAAAGCCGAAAGCTGCCATCAATAAACCCATAATGAAAGAGGCTATACTCCATCCGAATTTTTGAGCCATAGTTGCCGACGAATAAATCAGTCCGGTTGCGCGCCTTCCGGTTTTTAATTCGGAATAATCCGCTATGTCTGCATACATACTCCACATCATTGCCATTGCCGGACCAACCACAAAATTGCAAGCTGCCTGCAAAAACAACATCGTCCAGATTTGAGAAGGATTAAGGAAAAAATAAATGACACTAAACAATGATCCCAGTCCCATTGCTCCTATATATGTATTTTTCTTTCCAATAATAGCGGCAACAGGTTTTAAAGCCATTGTACCTAAAATAGTAAATCCTGTACCGATAAATCCGAAGATCGTAAATAACATGGCATTGCTTACTTCAAACCCTAATAAATCCGTACCACTAACCACATAATATTTGAGGTAATAAATTAATGATCCGTTACGTACGGAAACATATATTAATGTTAAAATTCCGACAAGGGTAAGAATAATCCAAGGAATATTGGTAACCAAATCCTTAATATCGTCTGATAATTTGCTTTTCTCTTCGGAGATAGGCTCAATGCGTTCGTGTGTATAGAAAAAGCATACAAGGAACATGATAATTGCCAAAATCGAATAAATAGCCATTACCGTAGAAAAACCAAATTGTGTAGCGCGTACTAATTCTACACCAAACTTGGCCTGATAAGTTGCGGTAAAATAGTCAGCAAGATTCATTGTACATAGTAATACGATCAATCCTCCCAGTTGGGCAAAAATGGCGCGGTAAGCAGACAAACTGGTACGTTGGTCAGAATCGGAAGACATTACTCCCATCAATGCACCGTATGGCACGTTAACAGTCGAATAAATAAGCATCATGGCTGTATACGTAATATACGCATATACCATTTTTGCATCCGTTACAAGATCAGGCGTATAGAAAGCGAGGAATCCGATGACTCCGAAAGGAATTCCAAACCAGAGTATCCATGGGCGGAATCTGCCGTATTTGGTTTTTGTGCGGTCTGCTGCAACTCCAATACCCACGTCAAAAAGGATATCAATAATACGGACAACAAATAACATAGTACCCGCTGCTGCTGCCGGAATCCCGAAAACATCCGTATAAAAGAACATTCCGAAATAAACGAAAGTCATCCAAAAAAGATTACATGCCATGTCTCCTATACCATAGGAGCATTTTTCAAGAATAGAGAGTTTGCTTTGATTTGTGTTTTTCATAATATATAAATAGTTTTTGAAAATTAACATTCTCAAATGTCTTACTATTTACCAGCTTATGAAAATAATCACGAAGTGATTTTTACACCGTTTGTGGTAAATTTTACCTCAAAGAATATTGTTTTCTTCTTCAAAAACCTGCCGGAAATAGTCTGAATAATAGACAAAAAAGTCGGTTCTCAGTGCAATGGAGATTTTTAGCAGGAGTTCAGGATAAATATGCGTATTATATAAATGTTTACGTAAATTGCTCCGGTCGCAATTTACCTTTTGTGCGAGCCATGCAATGGTTGTGCCTTGTTCGCTCATTTTTTTGCGGATAACAGCGCCCATATCCATGGTTGCAATATTTACAGGCTCCCTGTCTGAGGATTCAATCTCTTTATCGCCGGCCTCTTCGTTCGGATTACGCGGATAAATGTATGGTGACGTTAAGAATAGTTTCATAAAGTTTCACAGAATCATTTAGGTTGCAAATATCCCAATTACTAATTATGTAAGTAGCACATAAGAAATAATCAGGCAACAGTCGTTATATAATTTTTATTATTTAGAACGTAAAAATGTAAAGTTTATTTCTTTTATGACTTCTTATCTTTACAGCTTCATATTTAACCGTAAGTATGATTTGATTTATTTAGGAAAGTTCATAGAATTTTCCTCCAATGATTTGATTCCTCCATTTGTTATTAAATTTCGCGTCTTTGTGTCCTTCGCACCTTCGCGTTCAGGATTAAGCGCGAGCGCTCTTTTTTAACGCAAAGACGCCAAGTCCGGAAAGACGCGAAGCTGTCTCTATATCATAGTTTTGACAAATATTTTGAACGTGTGTACTCTATTATATTAGATTCCCCTGATTTTTCCATATTTGTATACAAAACCGGGGAAATTTTTCGGGAAATAATACCTTGTAACAAGATTATTATCTGCTTGTTATTTATTTGCTGAATATCCCTAATGATATATTTATAAAAGTAGACAAGTAAATTCTTTATAAAACTTGATGAGATAATAAACATCTAAAAAATAGATTATTAATATAGTTCCTATCTGCAAAAATATCCCCAAGTATATATTCATAGGTTCCTCACTACGTTCGGAATCGTATATAAGAACAAGTAGGAGATGTATGTTATTCCGAATAGAACGTAGTGAAATGAGGAATCCCCGACATGAAAGTTTGAAATGTAGGGTTATTTTTACGGATAAGCGTATTAAATATTTATAATCACTTGATCTTTAATTTTTTTTACATAAAAAAAGAGGATACCTTAAAAGTTAAAAACCTTGCGATAAAGTTACTTTTAAGATATCCTCTTTGAGATTATTCTTCCGGAAATTATTTTCCTTCTTTTTCAGCTTTCAGAGCAGCCAGTTTATCCGCGTTTTCCTGTATCATCTTTTCATCTATGTTATAGAAAAGAAGTGCGATAACAGCAGTAACGGAACCAACCAACGGGAATAATGCAAAAATTGCCAAAATAGCATTACTTGTTTCCTCCGTCATATTGACATCATTTGCTACAAATCCGATAGCTCCAAGGGCAAATAAAGGCAAAGTATTAGCCAAAGTATTACCTAATTTTTGAGCCATTGTAGCAGAAGAGAAGATCAAGCCCGTAGCACGGCGTCCTGTTTTCACTTCGGCATAGTCGGCAACGTCGGCATACATACTCCACATGATGAATCCGGCAGGGCCGATAAACAACGTAAAGAGAGTTTGAAGTATGATGATTGTTCCCAACGATTCTTTCGGTATGAAATAAAACGTGATTGATGCAATAGATGCCAGTATGAAACATGCGATCCATGTCGGTTTTTTTCCGAATTTAGCCACAACCGGACGGATTAATAATGTTCCGATAATGGTTACGATAGATGAGATTGAAAGTAGGAGTGTGGAAAGGATTTCCCAGTTCAACTCAAATCCAAGGAATTTACCGTCCACAGTGAAAATAGTCTCTCCCGCTTCATTCAATGACATAGAGGCGATATAATATTTTGCGTAATAAGCGGTCAAACCGTTATGGCAGAAAATAAATACCAACATCATAATTCCGGCGATAGTCAAAATAATCCAAGGCCTGTTGGATACAAGGTCTTTTATATCGTCCGACAGTTTGTTTTTTTCTTCCTTTACCGGAGCTACACGTTCTCTTGTGAAGAAGAATGTACCGATTAATGAGATAAGTACAATGATAGCATAGATAAATACCACTGAAGAAAATGCTTTTTGCGGAGCCATATTGTACGATGTCTGGAACAGGGAAACGGTAGAAAACAGAGTTCCGTAAACAACAAGGCATCCTACTTGCGCAAAAATATTACGGTAAGCGGAAACGGCGGTTCTCTCTTTCGGGTCTTCGGAAATTACGCCCATCAATGCTCCGTAAGGAACATTCACAACCGAATACATCAACATGAAAAGAAGGTAAGTTACATAAGCGTAAACCAACTTCATCGGTTCGGAGAAATCGGGAGTATAGAAAGTGAAAAAACCGATAACGCAGAACGGAACTACTCCATAGAGGATCCACGGACGAAAACGTCCGTATTTAGTGTTTTTTCTATCGGCAATGGCTCCGACAAATACATCAAACGTGATATCAAGACAACGTACGATGAGCATCATTAAACCTGCTGCCGCAGGTGCAATACCAAAATAATCGGTGTAAAAGACAGAGGATAATACGATCAACCCCCAAAAAAGGTTGCATGCCATATCTCCTACTCCGTAGGCGCATTTCTCTAAAACGGAGAGTTTCTGTGAGTTATTTTCCATGATTTTTTATTAATTAATTTTATTAGTCGTTTTTCGTGACTTGGCATAGTCAAAAATATTTTTTGCCTCTGCTCTGACTACTCAAAACGTTTGTTTTATTTACCAGTTTAATTGCAGAAAACGCTCTAAGTTTACAAGTGATTCCGCTGTGAGCACTTGGCTGTCTTCCTTCCCGGTGTTTACAACTGTGATGGCTCTTTTGGCGTAATCGCCCGATATGCTAAGGTCATTCCATGCTTGTTTTGAGCAAGCGCCTTCTTCCAATGCTGAGATCAACTCTTCTTTGTCGTTGTAGCTCCAGTTAACCCAAGATACTTTTTGATTTCCTTTATTCTTGCCGTTAAACATGTGCAACCAGGAATCAGCTCTGCCTGTATCCATAAAACCGTCTCCGTCAGCTCTTGCTATTCCGAATTCGGTACAGAAAACCGGAAGTTTGCCCAATACTTCGTTCATATAGGCATAGAAATTGTAGTAGAAAGTTTTCCCGTCTTGTCTGAAACCTTCGTTGTGTTCGGCAGCATAGAAGTGGAAAGTGTACATGATGTTATCGTATTTCAACGTTGCATCGCGGTCGGTCAACGGATCACTCAAATCTTTTCCGTTTCCTTGGTAGCGTCCTTCTTTCAAAGGGGCGTCAACCAACTGACACCATTGAGGTGTACCTACGATAACGATCGGTTTCGGAGCGTTTACTTTATCGTAAGCCGCGTGAATAACCGGAATAATTTTGTTTGCATATTCTGCAATCATCTCCCAAGTAACATTCTTTTCTTCTGTACATACCCAAGGTTGCTCTTTGTTACCTTTTCTCTGGCAGTTATTCGGCTCGTTGCAAATTTCGTATAGAACGTGCTCTTTACCTGCATATTTCGTTGCGAAGTAGTTGAAAAAATCTTCTGCGCCTGCATATTCCGGAGCTAATGGATTACCCGGTTGTAAAACGTGCCAGTCGATAAGGGCGTAAACTCCGAATTCGCCACACCAGTCTACAATTTGAGAGATAAAGTTGCGCATTTTTTCGGGATCTTTGTTATATCCATCCTGATCTTCAACGCCCACATAGTTTGCAATACGGAATACACTGATGTTCCAATCTTTTGCCAATGTTTCTATTGATTCGCGGGTATAACAGTTTTCAAACCAATGCAATCCGGCTGAGCTCATTCCTGCCAATTGTGCCGGATTTCCGTCTTTGTCGCTTAACTGTAACCCTTTAACCTGCAATGCTCCAAATTTTGCAACCGGAGAATTTTTCGGGTAAGTGTTTCCCGAAGGCAAGGTTACAACACCAGAGGTGTCTTCTTCTTGTGTTTTTGTGCCACACGATGATAATACTACTGCAATCATCATGATGCCGATAAAAAGTTTTTTCATAATATTAAATTATTGTTTTCAATGAGTTTTTTATTTGTATAAAAATGTTTTCCGGATTGGTTCTTATTTTTCATCAGAGAAACGGAGAACATTAAATTCATGCAACAAATTCAGAATTTTTGTTCTTTCTGCATCATACTGGAAAATATTTTTTTTGATGAATGTTTCCGCCGGCTTCAATGATTAAATTTTTCTATAAGCAAACAAAATCAACGTTTTAAGTAGTCAGAGCATAGGCAAAAAGTATTTTGACTATGCCAAGCCACGAAAAACGACTAATGAAATTGAACAATGAAAATATTAATCGGATGTTGTCGTCTGAATTTATATCCGGTTTTACGGTTCCTAAGCATTTCCCATAATAAATTCCGCATTTCCCGGTTCGTTCACCTTTGTCATGCTTTACATGGTACTCTCATTTTACTGAAAGGTCTGTTGTTTGGGACTAACCTATTCATTTACCCTCACCCCAGTCCCCCTCTCCAAAAGAGTGGGGGACTAACGGGATTCGGATTATTGAATATTAATATGTTAAATCATTTATTATATCCCCCTCTCTTTAAGGGAAAGGGTGAGGGTTTTACCCCATAATAACTTCAACTGTGTTAACAGATCCGGCAGGTTGCATAGGAATGATATTTCCTGCAACTTCTTTTCCATTGACAACCAGTTTTTTAACTCCTTTCATTACACCATTGTTTTTCACTTCGATTTTATAAGTAGCGTTGCGGAATTTACGCGATACGCTAAAGCCTTTCCAATCGGCAGGGATACAAGGATTTACTTCTAATCCGCTATAAGCAGGTTTGATACCTAAGATGAATTGGGTAATAGTATAATAGTTCCATGCAGCAGTACCGGTCAACCATGAGTTTTTAGCTTCACCCGGTTTGAACGCGTCTTTTCCTGCAATCATCTGAGCATATACATAAGGCTCAACTTTGTGCAAGTCTGAAATTTCTTCAGTATAGGAAGGACATATTTTGCGGAAATAATCCCATGCCATATCTCCACGTCCTAAAATGGTTTCACCGATAATAACCCAAGGGTTGTTGTGGCAGAAGATACCTGCGTTTTCTTTGTAACCGGCAGGATAAGTTGAAATTTCTCCGTATTCAACGACATATTCGGTAAATGCCGGATTATTCAATACGATACCGTGTTCGCAATCGAGGTGTTTTTTTACCGAATCCAATGATTTTTTAACCATACCTTCTTCGAGTCCGATTCCGGCCATAGTACACCATCCTTGTGATTCAATGAATATTTTACCTTCTTTATTTTCGTTGCTACCGATTTTCTTACCGTAGAAGTCGTATGCACGCAAGTACCAATCTCCGTCCCAACCGTGTTTCTTAACGGCTTCGATCATCTCATTTACAAATTTTTCGGCACGGGCAGCTTCTTCGTTATTGCCAATCTGACGGCAAAGTTCTACGTAATCGCGACCGCAAACCACGAATAATCCGGCAATCATTAATGATTCAGCCTTAGATCCTTCAGTTTTGTTTTCGGTAGTTTGGAACGATTCGTTCGGATCCCATGAGAAACAGTTCAAATTCAAACAGTCATTCCAGTCTGCACGTCCGATAAGCGGCAACATGTGAGGCCCGAGGTTTTCGATCACGTGGTTGAACGAAACCGTCAGGTGATGGAACAATGATTTCTCAGATCCCGGTTGGTTATCAAATGGAACCGCTTCGTCTAAGATAGAGAAGTCTCCGGATTCTTTAATATAAGCTACAGTACCGAAAATCAACCACATCGGGTCATCGTTGAATCCACCGCCAACATCGTTGTTACCACGTTTTGTAAGCGGTTGGTATTGGTGATAGCATCCACCGTCTGGAAACTGGGTAGAAGCAATATCGATAATTCTTTCGCGTGCGCGGGCAGGAATCTGGTGAACGAAACCAACCAAGTCTTGGTTTGAATCGCGGAATCCCATACCGCGTCCGATACCTGATTCGAAGAAAGAAGCCGAACGGGAGAAATTAAAGGTAATCATACATTGGTATTGATTCCAGATGTTTACCATACGGTCTAATTTTTCTTCTCCACTCTTCAATACATACATATCAAGAAGGTTATCCCAGTATGCACGTAATTCCATGAATGCAGCGTCAACTTTAGCAGCAGTATCGAATTTTGCAATAGTTGCTTTTGCCGGTTTCTTATTGATTATGCCTTTTGATTCCCATTTATCGTCACGGTTTTCAAATTCAACATATCCCAATACGAAAACAAACTCTTTGGATTCACCCGGTTGCAATTCCACTTCGATGTAGTGAGATGCGATAGGCGACCATCCATGAGCTTCGGACATACCCGGTTTTCCTGCCATTACAGCTTGCGGATCACGGAATTCGTTGTATAAACCGATAAATGTTTCACGGTCTGTGTCATATCCTTGAACAGGAACGTTTACGCTATAATAAGCATAGTGGTTACGTCTCTCTTTATATTCTGTTTTGTGGTAAATAACGGAATCTTCGATTTCCACCTCTCCGGTAGAGAAGTTACGCTGGAAGTTTTCCATATCCGTTGCGGCATTCCACAAGCACCATTCGGCAAAAGAGAATAGTTTTACCTTTTTAGCTTCCTTGTTTTTGTTTGTCAGCTTTACTTTCTGAACTTCAGCCAATGTTTTCAAAGGAACGAAAAACAATGTTTCTGCTTCAATACCATTTTTCTCTCCGGTGATGATCGTATAATTCATCCCGTGGCGGCACTCATACTTGTCCAATTCCGTTTTGCAAGGTTTCCAACCCGGAGACCAGACTGTTCCGTTGTCGTTAATATAAAAATAACGGCCGCCGTTGTCCATAGGGACATTGTTGTAACGGTAGCGAGTGATGCGGCGGAACTTAGCATCTTTGTAGAAAGAATATCCACCTGCTGTGTTAGAGATTAATGAAAAGAAATCTTCGTTTCCTAAATAGTTGATCCAAGGCCACGGAGTGCGTGGGTTTGTGATAACGTACTCGCGACGTTGGTCATCAAAATGTCCGAATTTCATACGACAATAAATTGTTTTTAGTTATATATATAATTAATTTATGATAACATGTTTTATGTTGATTTTTAGAGAACGTACAAATTTAGAATTAAAATTCAAAAAAAATTTAATTCCATAAGAATAATTCATTTTGGTTTTATTTTAATCGGATTAATCTTTCAATCCGGATAACATATAGAACGTTTCTGTTTTTCTTCTTATTGTGCGATCTGTCTTTTTATCCTAAATAAAAATATCGCCTTCAGGCTGATTTTGCAAAAACATTTCCATCTTCCACCTTTCAATTTTCATCTTTCACCTTTCAATTTATAAACTTGATCATGGAACAATTTGCATTCGATATGTGTTATTTATATAATGCTGTGAAATATCTCTATATTCCGGCATAAAGGTAGAAACAAAGACTATTAAAACCGTAACAATTGAAAAATAAACAATTTAGATAACCTGTAATGTTTTTTTGTCTTTTCACTTGATTTTTTCTTAATGATTATTAATTTTACTTTTAGTTCCGTAATAAAAGTGTTAGTTATGCTTTGTGCAGAATCTAATGCAATTAGTATATAATTTTTTTATTTAGCGTTTATGAAAAATAAATTATACGCATCAGTTCTTTCTTTGGCACTCTTTTGTATGCCGGAATTTGCCTCTGCCCAGGCACAGGTGACAAATAATCAAAAATCTGATAATCAGAATAATTCTTCCCAAACAAAGAAAGAAGGAGTTCCTAACTATACATTAGAAGAGGATAGGTCTTTTGCTCATTGGTCAATCGGGGTCGGCGCAGGAGTAAGTGTGTTTGACGGGGATTTAAATGAAAGTACCAAAAGAATATTGCCCAATGCAGAGGCAGGTTATACACTGAATGCAAATATAGAAAGGTCTTTCAATCCGATTTTCGGATTAGGTATAGAATATACTTTTATTCCTTATAAAGCGAATGAAGAAGGGACTAATTACAAAGTGAAAGGGTCTGCCCACGAAGGTAACATTTATTTATCCGTGAACATGTTGAACTTGTTTTACAGATACAGGCCGCAAAAATGGGGACTATTTTTGAATACGGGTATAGGGATATCATACTACAATGCAAAAATGACGGACAGGACTACCGGAGAGGTGGTTGTATACAACGGTCATTCAATGGATCTGGAAGACGGAACAGCTTTAATCTTTCCCGTTGCCATGGTTCTTGAATACAACCTCAGCAAATATTTTGCCCTCGGATTGAAAGGCGAGTACCGCTTGCATAACAAAGATAATTTTGAAGGGCATACTGTAAATATAAGACAAGGGAACTGGAACGATGCGTTTGAACTTTTATTCCTGACATTCCGGTACAAACCTCATTTCGGAAAAGAATATCACGTCCGGAACATCAGTTATGGCGATTTGAACATGAAAGAGATCAACCGCCGGCTAGCCGATATGGAAGATATTATCAGGAATATGTCTAATGCAGACTCCTGCTGTATGGTCAATAGCGAAAAAATCAACCAATTAGCAGTAGTAATGAACTCAAAGGCAGATACCGGGTTTGTTGTACGGAAAATAGCAGCGGCTACACCGGAAGCCTGTCCTGTTCCGAAAGTCGATGAAAGAACCAAACGAGTATTCAATGAAGCATTACGGGGTATCCAGTTTGAAACAGCCAAAAATGATATAAAACTTATTTCGTATCCGATTCTGGATAATATTGTAGCAGTTATGAACGAAAACCCTAAATATGAGTTGGATATTATCGGGCATACTGATAACGTAGGAGATGCAAAATATAATCTGGATCTGTCGGACAGGAGGGTTCATGCCGTGCGTATGTATTTAATAAATAAGGGAATTGAAAACACCCGGCTTACATCTTTCGGTAAAGGGGAGTCCGAACCTGTCGCAACCAACAGTACTGCTGAAGGAAGAGCATTGAACAGGCGCGTTGAGTTTGTGGTTAAACAAGGCAATCAGGTTCTTTTCAAATCTGAATAAGAAGAATAAGAATCAACTGAAAACAGCTGTCTGATTAAAATCGAACAGCTGTTTTTTTAATTAAATATTCTCTCAATTTTATACTCAACTATCTTAAAATGAAGAAAAAAGTATTAGTCACATATAATCTTTTCCGCGAGGGACTTGAAAAACTTGCAACAGAATTCGATTTGATCTTTCCAACAGGAAAAACGTTCAGCAAAGAAGAACTATTTGCACATATAAAAGATAGCGATGCCTTATTGTCCATGTTCAATTTGCCGGTAAACAAAGAATTGATAGACGCCGGGAATAACCTGAAAATCATTGCAAACTACGGAGTAGGTTATGATAATATAGACGTTGCTTATGCATCTCAAAAAGGAATTGTGGTGACAAATACTCCCGACCCCGTAGTGGAACCAACCGCAGAGCTTGCTTTTGCGTTGATGTCTGCTGTTGCCCGCCGGATTCCGGAGTGCGACCGGAAACTACGTGAAAAGGATGCCCTAAAATGGGGACCGTTGGAAAATCTTGGGATAGGTCTTTATGGGAAAACACTCGGGATAATCGGAATGGGAAGAATCGGGCAGGCAATTGCCCGGCGCGCACAAGCCTCCGGAATGAAAGTTTCTTACCATAACCGGAACAGATTGGATTCAAAAACCGAACAGGAGTATGGGGCAAATTACCTCTCTTTCGAAGACTTATTATCCTCTTCGGACTACATTTCGCTTAATATGCCTCTATCAAGCAATACATATCATTTGATAGGAGAAAACGAATTAAGCCGTATGAAAAAAGGCGCGATCCTTGTCAATACTGCCCGTGGGGCTGTTGTCGATGAAAAGGCGCTTGTCCGGAGCTTGCAATCAGGGCATCTCGGCGGAGCTGCTTTGGATGTTTACGAGCATGAGCCCGTTATTTCTCCTGAACTGCTTACGATGGACAATGTCGTGCTTGCCCCTCATAATGGCACTGCTACAATTGACGGACGAAATGCAATGAGCCGCTATGCTGCGGAAAATATCATCCGTTTTTTTCATGGAGAAACACCTTTAAGCAGGGTAAATTGATGTATACCGATTCAGATGAATATCCCGAATATATACAATTAAGTAATGAATATTTGGCTTTTCAAGCCTTTTTCAGCTACTGGTTCGCATTAATTTTAAATATTTAATGACGTGTTTTCAGGTGTTTATTATCTCATTAATAGACAGGTAGCTTGTAACTGCTTATTATAAGCCTGAATTTCAAAAGTTTCTGCAATTGTGGTTTGCAAATGAAATAAATATATTCAATATGAATATTCAACACATTTTGCACACTAAGCAGTTGTGTGTGTTATGAATTATTACTAAAATTGCATGCCCGTTTTTTTACCGGTCAATGATATTTTTTCATAGTCCTAACGGCATAGGATCTGTTGTCGATTTAAACAAACAGAAATATCCGGATCATTAATCTTCCTAAATTGTTTTCACAGATTTATTATTGTTTAGTAGTTTTCAAGTAAATTGCATTGCGTAAAAAATTTAAGGCAAATGGATCGTTTCGATTCCATTGCGACAATTTGATATGATTCACAGATTCAATTTACAAATGAAAATTGATTGAAGTTGTAAAGTAAAAACATCAATGTGATAATGTTTATGAATAAAAATATGAACCGATATCTTTCTGCAACCAGAACAGTTTTTCAGGTTCTTTCTTATTTGTCTTTTTTATTGGCGGCGGTAGCATTAAGCTTTCCTACCCATTATATAAATATATTTCTGTTTACATGGATGGTTTTTAATGGTGCAGACCTGCTGCTCAGAGGAAAATATAATTTTGAACTCCCGAATAAAAATAATATCCATTTATACTTCCTGCTTGCATTCTATTTATGGATGGTGATCTCTTTGTTTTGGACAAGCGATCTGGGCGAAGGACAAAAAATACTGATGAAAAGGATATCTTTTCTTATTTTTCCCCTTTTTGCTTTTTTTGGGGTTAACAGGCTTTACAATCTGAAACAGATTTTATTAGCTTTTTTATTAGGGACAATCTTGTCTACCCTGGCATTTATTGCTTTTTGTTATGTTAATTACACAAAGAATCCGGAATGGTTTTCAAATTTGAATCAGTTGGGGCAATATACGATATCAATATATAAGCACCGTACATATTTTGATATTTGCCTGGTACTAGGTGTTATATCTTACATATACCTGAAAGATTTTATCATAAAAAGAACTTCCTCTATCTTTTATTACATAACATTTTTGCTTTTAATTGTCCTGTACTGGGAAGTGGTCTACTTCACGGGAGGCAGGATGTCATTGATAATATTTTTTATTATATTGATTCTGACCGGGTTTAAATTCCTTTGGGAAAAAGGGTATTATAAACTGATTGTTCTATTTTTGTTAACAGCCTTATTCTCCTCTGTCATCGTATTGAAAAATCACTCCCGGATGCAACATTTGGAGCTAACACAAGAAAAACTCCAACAATTCGATCCCCGCTATGAATTGTGGAGAAATACAATACAATGTATCCAAAACTCAAATATTTTATCCGGCACAGGAGTAGGCGATTGTGAAAATGTTTTTGTGGAAAATCATCAAAAGCCGGAATTCCGGAAGTATTATTATGAAACCGAAAGCCCTCATAATGAATTCTTAAAGACACAACTGGAATTGGGAATAGTAGGAACCCTGTTGCTGATAGCAATACTAATTTCGGTTGTAGTAAATAATAAAAGTAAAAATGCAAGGTTTTTTACGCTCAATATCGGGGTTGTATGGTTTTTGTTCCTGCTGATAGAAACCATCGGGATAACAAGCACTTCTACATATATGTTCGCCTTTTGCCTGCTGCTCGTTTATTGGGCTAAGGACAAAGCAGCGCTGGAGAAGGTCTAAATCCGGGATTCGGTGTCTGTATATAATACATTTCTTAAGTATTGGTATAAATTATTTTAAATGATTATCCGCAATATTACCACTAATGAAAAATAATAAACACAAAGACACAAAGTACACAAAGGAAATAAAATAAAAAAACTTTGCGTACTTTATGACTTTGTGTTTACAAAATCCATTGACATTGGTATTAGTGGTAATAATTATGGATAAGCTTTTTATTTTATTTGACTATTAATGATTTAGTAAATCATTTTAATAAAAAGTAAATATGTTATATTATTTTATTCCTGTTGTTCTAATATTGTTTGTGATATTGTTGGCTATTGTTCGCTGCAAAATGGATAATGGCATCCGCATATTCATGTATCATCATATCGTTTCTCCGGAGACTCCGGATCAAACAGAATTTTTTGTTCATAAAGAGACTTTTGCGAAGCAACTTGACATGATAAATGAAAAGGGATTTAATGCCTTGACTTTATCCGAATTTGAAAATGCCTGTGAACATAACAAGAAACTTCCCAAACGATCGGTTCTCATCACTTTGGACGACGGATGGCGGGATAACTATGATTACGCATTTCCGGTTATAAAAGAAAAAAAAATTCCCGTAACAATTTTCCTGAGCACTGGTTCAATAGGAAACAATCCCGATTTCCTTTCGTGGGAACAGATAGACGAAATGAAAAAAACAGGACTGGTACAATTTGCTTCCCACGGTGTAAATCACAAAAGATTGAGGAAATTGACCGATGAAGAGGTGCTATCTGAGTTGACCGGAAGCAAAAAAGAACTGGAGGAAATATTTAAAGAGCCGGTTAAGAGCTTTTGTTATCCTTACGGATCTTTCGACGGGAGGGTTCGTAAACTGGTATTTAAAGCAGGTTATTCACTTGATTACGGAACACGCAAAGGGATTAATTCATGGCCTTGGAAAAGAAAACGCCCTTTACTTCGGGCGCATATTTTAAATAATGAAAGTTTAAAAGATTTTTACCATCAACTTTGTACGGGATATAAAAACAGCATTTTCGCGTGGTTGTTTCCCCGTTTTTGAGAATATCATTTGAATCAATTTCCAATAAGCTCTTGTTTTGAACTGAGGATAAAAAATTCTTATTACACTCATTTTCAATTCTCTGTTCCGCTATCTTTATAATTGAAAAAGCCAGAGAGGATAAACAAGTGCCTTTGCTGCTTGTTTATCCTCTCGTATATTGTTAAATACCAGTCATTCCGGGCGAAATATATTGGAGTAAGAAATCCCGCTTATCCCGAACTTCGGTTATTTTATATAATTCTTTAGAATTTATTTTCAGGCATTGACTATTTCCAACGTATCCGAAGCAATCATAAGCTCTTCGTCGGTTGGGATGACAATAACCGTAACTTTCGATCCTTCGGGACTCAAAATACGTTCTTCCCCGATTGTTCCGGCGTTTACGCTTTTATCTATCCGGATGCCCAGGCTTTCCATATTTTCACAGATTAATTCGCGAACGCGGTAGTTATTTTCACCGATACCTCCGGTAAATATCAACACATCCAATCCTCCTAAGGCTGCAACATAAGAGCCGATATATTTTTTTACACGGTACTGGAACATCTCTACTGCCAGAGCAGCGCGTTTATTTCCCTGTTCGATTTTCGACTGAACATCGCGCATATCAGAAGAGACTCCGGATATTCCCAGCAATCCGCTTTTACTGTTCAATATGGAAGACATCTCTTTAACATCGTATTTATTCTCCTCCATTAGATAAAGAACGGTTCCGGCATCAATATCTCCGACGCGAGTTCCCATTACAAGACCTTCGAGAGGAGTCATTCCCATAGAAGTATCTATTGATTTTCCATCCTTAATGGCAGTAATAGAACCACCATTCCCGATGTGGCAGGTAATCATCCGGCTGCCTTCCGGTTTTATATTAAGGACTTCAAATGCTTTTTTCGAAACATAATGATGGCTGGTTCCATGAAAGCCGTAACGGCGTACTCCTTTTTCTTCATAAAATTCATACGGAAGAGCATACATAAACGCTTCCTGAGGCATTGTCTGGTGAAATGCGGTATCGAATACTGCTACCTGAGGAATATCCGGCATCAACTTTTCAATAGCACGTATACCTTTCAAATTGGGTAAATTATGAAGAGGGGCAATTTTTATGCACTCTTCGATTTTCTCGATTACTTCGTCTGTAATAAGAACACTGCTATTGAATTTTTCACCGCCATGCACAACGCGGTGTCCTACCGCATCGATTTCGGAAAGCGAACGGATAACTCCATTTTCCGAATCGGTAAGGATCTCAAGAATAAATTCGATTCCGGCAGAATGCTCGGAAATCTCTTTTTGTATAATTTTCTTCTCTCCGTCCTCCTTGGCATATTTCAGAAAAGAGTCTTTCAATCCGAGTTTCTCAAGTCCTCCCTGTGCCAGAACTTTAGCCGCAGGCATATCAATCAATTTGTACTTAACAGAAGAACTGCCGCAATTCAATACTAATATCTTCATGGTGTAATCTTTATAAATTCGAAAAAGGTAATACATTAGATTGGCATTCAATCTATATATGAAATTTCAACATGGCCTCATACGTAAAACAGAAGGAAGTATGTTTTAATTTAGCCTTGTATTTTTTGCTTCTATTGCCTGATTAACGGTTATTGCTACCAATTTTACAATATCTTCTACCGAACAACCGCGGGAAAGGTCATTAACCGGAGCTGCCAATCCTTGCAGCAACGGGCCGATAGCTTCGGCTCCGGCAAGGCGTTGTACCAGTTTGTAAGCAATATTTCCTGTTTCAAGCGAAGGGAATATCAGGACGTTGGCTGTTCCGGCAACCTCGCTCTCAGGCGCTTTGCTTTTGGCAACCGAAGGAACAATGGCAGCATCTGCCTGTAGCTCTCCGTCGATTTTTAGGTTTGGATTTATCTTATGGGCTATTTCAGTCGCCTTAATTACCTTATCGACCATTTCGTGGTGTGCGCTTCCTTTTGTAGAAAAGCTCAGTATGGCAACTCTCGGTTCCGGAAATCCGTAAATATATTTTGCCGTTTCACCGCTGCATACCGCAATTTGTCCAAGCTCTTCGGCACTCGGATTCGGAGTTGCCGCACAATCGGCAAAAAGCAACATACCGTTATGTCCGTATGTCTTGTCTTTCAGAATCATCAGGAATGCACCTGAAACAACATTGACGCCCGGCTTTGTCTTTATGATTTGGAATGCGGGGCGAAGTACGTTTCCGGTATAATTGTTCGCTCCCGAAACCTCCCCGTCTGCATCTCCGTTTTTGATCAATAAGCATCCCAGATATAACGGATCTTTCACCAATTGGGCAGCTTTTTCGGGAGTCATTCCCTTTTTCTGTCTCAATTGAAATAATAAATCAGCATATTTATTGCTTTCCGGATTATTTTCAGGATCTATAATTGTAGCTCTGCTTATATTTTTCAAACCGTAATCGGCTGCTAACTTTGCTATCTCCTCTTTATTTCCCAGTAAAATGATATCCGCAATTCCCTTCTCTATAATGATATCGGCTGCTTTGATAGTCCGTTCTTCAGTTCCTTCAGGGAGAACAATACGTTGCGGGTTTGATTTCGCACGTGCAATAATACCTTCTATTAAATCCATTGATATGCTTATTTCTCTTATTTTTTCTGCAAATATATAAAAAAACTCTTGTTTTGTAATCTCTACTTTGCAATTTTATCCGAATAATAACAAATAGAGTTTGCAATTTGACAAAAAAAGAATCTTGTTATTTCATTTTTGTTTCTTAAAACTCTTTCTTACAAATAAAATAAGTGCCAAAAGGATAAGAAGAGGTTGAAATTGCTATTTTGCTATTTATCTTGGAAACTGTTGGCGCATTACATTTATTCGTGCAGGATTGTTTATGTTTTGACTCATACGGAGTTCCTTGAAAAATTTATTAATGCGGGTAACCCGGAAAGGATGGGTTGTATTGTGCCACAACTTTAATAAAGATACGCTTATCCGCAAAAATATCCATAAATAGGGAAATTCTGTAAATGCGGAAAAATATATTTTTTGTTTTTGATAGTAATATCTAGAGGGATTCCTCACTCCACTTTGTTGCGTTCGGAATGACTGGTATCTAAAGGTTGGGATATAGGAGGGGGAAGAGGCTGTCCCAAAAGTCCTTTAACCACAAAGGACACAAAGTTTTACACTAAGGGACACAAAGAATACGGGTTGATTATCAGGATATTGTGAACTTTGTGAATTTTCTTTGTGTACTTTGTGGTAAAGAATATAGGCTTTTGAGACAGCCGCCGCTTCCCCCTTCTGCGTTTCTTTATATAACCACCAAGGTGTCATTCCGAACGTAGTGAGGAATCTTAGAATGTATAGTTGGAGGTACTTTTTACGGCAAAATTCTCCCGATTTTTCCATGATTTATGTACAAAATCGGGG